>NZ_CP069004.1:1898783-2531710 GCF_016801775.1 Sulfitobacter mediterraneus
CTGCGCAGTGGGATACCAGAAAAACCCGCTGAGCGGGCGGTCGCTGCGGCTGTCTGAAACGGTCAGCTCAGCCAGTCCGGTGTGATCGGCATCTGCATGGGCAACCCCCGCACAGAGCGACAATGAGAGGGCGGTGATGTGAAACAGGTTCTTCATGGACGTGATCCTTTTTGGGTGTCGATGCATCCCAAATTGCCAAGCGAACCAAGCAAAACAATGGGTTGAGGGGGGCAAACCTGTCCTCTATCACGATCTAGGACAGGTCTGACGCAATCGAGGACATCAAAGAGGGGCCATAGGGATGATTTCGCTACCATTGCCGGTGTTGGCTGCTCTGCTGTCTCTGGTGATTGCACCTCTGATGCTGCGGCTTGACCTGGGCCGGCGCAGTGCGGCGGTGTATTTTGCCCTGCTGTTTGCCGGTTTTGCCTTGCAATCGCTGTTGGTTGGTCTGCGCTTTGGCTACGGCATCGAGGATTTCATCACATTTCAACGGGTGCTGCCGCTGTCGGTCGGGCCGCTTTTGTATCTTGGGTTTCTGTCACTGGCGCTGCCCGCCAAAGACCTGCACAGGCAGGCATCATGGCATCTGGGTGCAGCGCTGTTGTTGGCTTTGGTGCTTGGCCTCTTTGCCAATATCTACCGCGACTTCGATCTGGCGATCAGCCTCAGCTATCTGATCTACATCGCCTTGCTGATCCGCCTGTCCCGAAGGGGGCCAGACCACCTGATCTTTGCCCGCCTCGACATTGCCCGCCCGGCGCAGCGTTGGATGTTGCTGGGGGCGGGTTTGCTCTTGATCTTGCTGATACTGGACACCGCGATTGCGCTGAATTTCGTTTTCGCCCGCGGCAATCACGCCACTGCGATGGTGTCGCTTGGATCGCTCATGCTGATTGGGTTGCTGTTGCTGATCCTCACGCGCATGCCCAGCATTCTGGCGCCTGAACAATCGGCCCCTGCCCCCGCATCGGAAAGCCCGGCCCGAAATGAGGCAGACCTCGAACAGCGGGCCCGCGAGATGCTGCTCAAAAGCCAGATCTATCTGGACCCCGATCTGTCCCTACAAAGGATTGCCCGCCGCCTGTCCGTGCCCGAACGCAGCCTGTCAACGGCGATCAATCAAAGCCAGGGCATGAACATGTCGCAATATGTGAACGGTTTCCGTTTGGGCCACGCCGCCCGCCTGCTGCGCGACACCAACGACAGCGTATCGCAGGTCATGTCCCAAAGCGGGTTTCTGACGCGATCGAACTTCTATCGGGAGTTTCAGCGTGTGTATCAGCAAACGCCCGCGCAATATCGGGACGAGGCGGCCGCGAAGACGAAAGGCTGATTGGGGTGAGGCCTGCAATTGCCGCTACTCAATCACAGCGCCCCGCTTGCCCCTTTACGGATTAAATTAAAAGGGACGCGCCCCAATGGAACGCGCCCCTTTCTCACAAACATGACGTCTGCGTTTACTTCACAGTGATACGGCCATCCGTATAGGGCTTGTATGGTGCATTCGCAGCCAGATATTCCGCCGTAACATCTGCAAGATCTGGCCCGAAGTCATAGGCATTGTCGGCGTCTTTGAACATCTTGTAGCCGTCGCCGCCGTTGCGGACATAGTTGTTGGACACAACGCCATAGACCTTGTTCAAATCAATCGGCGCACCGCCGACCATCACGTCACTGATACGGCTGCCCGCTTCGGCTTTGCCGTCAAAGGCATAGGTCATGCCCGCAACCTGCGGGAAACGACCTGCACCCTCTTCGACCTGGCTCACACCGTTTTCCAGCGCTTCAACCAATGTGGCACCCGTCACCTGGAAGGTGGACAAGGTGTTCTGGAACGGCAACACGGTCAGCACCTCGCCCATCGTCACTTCGCCCGCCTCGATGGAGGCACGGATGCCACCGCCGTTCTGGATCGCCACGTCGATGCCCTGATCCTTGACCCGCGCCAGCATTGCATCGGCGATCAGGTTGCCCATGGTGCATTCCATTGCGCGGCACACCGCACGGTCGCCGCCAATGGCCTCATCGGTCTGGGCCACAACCTTGTTGCGGATCTCTTCAAGCGGGACAGCCGCCTCTGCGATGCGGGCAACTGTGCCTTCGTCTTCGGTCACGGCCGCATCCATGATCAACGGTTCACCCTTGGCCTCGGTCAGATTGCCCGCGTCGTCAAAGGTGACGTTCAATTCACCGAGGAACTTGCCATAAGCATAGGCCTGCACAATCGCGGTGTTGCCCACCATTGTCGGATACGGCCCCTGCGCACGGTCATTGGTGTTGGACAGAAGCGTATTGGAATGCCCGCCCACGATCACGTCAACGCCCGTGGTTTCAGCCGCGACTTTTTGATCGACGACATAGCCGGAGTGGCTGAGCACGATGATCTTGTTCACGCCTTCAGCGGTCAGTTTGTCCACCTCGCCCTGCACCGCTTGCACCGGATCAGTAAAGACAATGTTTTCGCCGGGGCTGGCCAGCTCGTGCGTGTCATGCGGGGTCAGGCCGATCAGGCCCAGCTTCTCGCCGCCGCGTTCGATCACTGTAGATTTTGCCAGTTTGCCCGCCAGCAACGGCTCCCCCGAGACATCGGCATTGGACATCAAAACCGGAAATTCCACCGCATCCATAAATCCGCGCAGAACCTCTGGACCGTCGTCAAACTCGTGGTTGCCCACGGTCATCGCGTCATAGCCCATCTGGTTCATCATCTCGGCGGCCAGCGCGCCCTTGTAATAGGTATAGAACAACGTGCCTTGAAACTGGTCGCCGCCATCCACAAGGATCGAGTTGTTGGTCCGGCCACGCGCTGCCGTGATCGCAGTCTGCAAACGTCCAGAGCCGCCAAAGCATTTGCCCTCGCCATTGTCCTCGGCGGAGCAGGGTCCGTCGTATTTGCTGATCGGCTCAAACCGGGCGTGGAAATCATTGGTGTGCAAAATCGTCAAATTGTAATCGGCTGCGGCCATGGTGCCGGTCAGTGCCAGCGCAGCTGTGGCAGTCAGGAATCGTTTCATCGGTTTTCCCCTATTGGATTTGTTATGCCCGCATGGTGGCGCGAGGGCGCTGCGCTGTCAAAGATGTTATGCACGCCTGGCGCGATACCCCTGCGTCAAAGCGGCAAGATCAGAGCGATCCACTTGACCCCATGCGCGCCCCAAGGCATCAGGATGATATGCTGATTTTCAAGATATTCCGGTCCGATGAATGGGCCGCGCTGCGCCGCGATGGAGAAACCACGGGCGCACCCATTGATGTGGCCGATGGCTATGTTCATTTCTCGACCGCAACCCAGGCCGCCGAAACCGCAGCCAAGCATTTTGCCGGCGCAGAGGATCTGCATCTGATCGCTATTGATGTCGAGGCGGCGGGTGATGCCTTGCAATGGGAAGTGTCGCGTGGTGATGCGCTGTTCCCGCATTTGTACCGAAAGATGACTATGGACGATGTGGTTTGGGCGCAGCCCCTGCCTCTGGTGGACGGCGTGCATCAGTTTCCTGCAGGGCTGGAAGAGGCGAGCGAATGACCAGGCATATTGATCCTGATCGCGCCCAGTTTGATGCGTTTAAGAACCTAAATCGCGAAACGCCTATCGAAATGGTCAATCTGGTCGCCCTGAACGATCTGGCCAACTATCCTGGCGATCATGAACTGGCCCGCGATGGCCTGACCGGTGCGCAGGCCTATGGCCACTATGGCAAGCAAAGCGCGCCTGTGCTGGCCAAGGTTGGCGGCAGTATCCTGTGGCGCGGCAAGTTCGAGACCACGTTGATCGGCCCCTCTGACGAAGCCTGGGATCTGATGTTTATTGCCCGCTATCCGAACGCCCATGCCTTTCTCGCGATGATCTCTGATCCTGACTATCAACAGGCTGTTGTTCACCGGCAGGCGGCGGTCAAAACTTCCCGGCTGATCCGGGCTGGCGCATTGCCTGTGACGGATGAATTTGCATGAACGCGCTGCTGGAACGGCTTGGCCTCGCAGCCCTGCGCAAGATTGATCCCGAGGCCGCACATGGGCTGGCAATCCGCGCCTTGCAATTGGGGCTGACCCCTGCACCTGGCCCGGCGACGTCGCCCCGTTTGAAAACCACGCTTGCGGGATTGGAGCTGCCCAATCCGGTTGGTCTCGCCGCAGGGTTTGACAAGAACGCCACCGCAATTGCCCCCCTGTCCCGCGCCGGTTTCGGATTTATCGAGGTGGGCGCCGCAACGCCGCGACCTCAGCCAGGCAACCCGAAACCGCGCCTGTTTCGCCTGACCGACGACCGCGCCGCGATCAACCGCTTTGGCTTCAACAACGACGGCATGGAGGCGATCATCGCCCGCCTTGCCCGGCGCGGCGCGGGCGTTCCGGTGGGGCTGAACCTTGGCGCGAACAAAACCAGCACCGATCGCGCTGCCGATTTTGCCAAAGTCATGACCGCTGCACGGGACCACGTGGATTTTGCAACGGTGAATGTCTCTTCTCCCAATACGGAAAAGCTGCGCGATCTACAGGGCAAGGCGGCCTTGGCGGGCTTGCTGGACGGGGTTATGGACGTGCGCGGGGCAACGCCTGTATTCCTGAAGATCGCGCCGGATCTCACCCCTGCCGAGATCGAGGATGTGGCAGATGTGGCCAACAACGCAGGTGTTGCCGCGATCATTGCCACCAACACCACGCTTGACCGCGACGGGCTGAAAAGTCCGCACAAAGCCGAGGCCGGCGGTCTGTCCGGTGCGCCGCTGTTCGACAAATCCACACGCGTTCTGGCGCGGCTTTCCACGCTCACGGACATCCCGTTGGTGGGTGTGGGCGGGATCGCCAGTGCGGAACAGGCCTATACAAAAATCCGCGCAGGCGCATCTGCGGTGCAGCTCTACACCGCGCTGGTTTATGGCGGGCTCTCAATGGTATCCGAAATTGCGACGGGTCTCGATGACCTGCTGGCCCGTGACGGGTTTGCCACCGTGGCCGATGCTGTCGGCACTGCAAAGGAAAGTTGGTTATGATCACCATTTGGCACAATCCGCGCTGCTCGAAATCGCGGCAAACGCTGGCCCTAATCGAAGAGGCGGGTGCAGAGGTTGCGATCCGCAGATACCTCGACGATGCCCCGACGGAGGCAGAGATCAAAGCTGTCCGAGCGGCGCTTGGCACGCCGCCACTGATCGAGATGATGCGCAGCGGGGACAAGGCCTTTAAGGATATGGGCCTTGGAAAGGAAAGCTCCGACTCGGAACTACTCAGCGCCATGGCAGCACAGCCTGCGTTGATCGAACGTCCGATTGTGATCAAGGGGGATCGGGCGGTCATAGGCCGACCACCAGAGAACGTCAAAACACTGCTTTAAGGACCGGAGTTTTCAAAAACTCCGAACCGATTTCTTCGAAGAAATCGAAATGGGCGCGCGACGCCTGATCCGCACCACACCGGAAATTTCAAAATTTCCGGTCCGTTTTCTTTAGGAAAACGACTAGACTGCCGCTTCCAGTTTCGGGTATCGCCACGCCAAGGTTGCAGTCCGCGCCACGAAAGAAATCAAGATCGACACCCAAAGCCCGTGATTGCCCAGCCACGGCACCAAGATCAACGCCGCCGCTGCATAGATCACGAATGACACAAGCATCATGTCACGCATGTCGCGCGACCGCGTTGCTCCGATAAAGATCCCGTCCAGCATGAACGCCCCGCAGCCCAGCACCGGCATCAAGACCACATAGGGCAGGAATTCCCGCGCGGCCATGCGCACGTCGGGCGCGGTGGTCATCAGATCGATCAACCACGGACCCGCGATCCAAAAGCCGATCATCAACAATGAGCAAATGAAAAACGCCCAGCCAGAGGTCAGCACCGCCCCGCGCCGCAGCACACCGCGCCGCCCTGCGCCAAAGGCCTGACCCACGATCGCCTCGGCGGAAAACGCAAATCCATCAAGGGCATAGGAGGTGATCATCAAGAACTGCATGAGCACCTGATTGGCCGCCAATGTGACATCACCAAACCCCGCCCCGACAAACAGGAAGGTCACGAACATCGCCTGAAGCAACAGCGACCGCAGCAGAATATCCACATTCAGCTGCATCATCCGCACCCATCTGGCGCGGGAAAAGACCTGCAGCCGATCGCGCCATGCGCCGCTTTGGAACACGCCCCGACAGAACCACAGCCCCAGCGCGGCACCGCTCCATTCGGCGATAAAGGTCGCGAAGGCCACGCCGCTCACGCCCCAGCCGAGACCCAGCACGAACCACAGATCCAGCAGGATATTCAGCCCGTTCATCCACAGTTGCAGCACCAGCACCGCACGGGTGCGTTCCTGCGCAATCAGCCAGCCGGTGATTGCATAAAGGGATATCGCCGCCGGGGCAGACCAGATACGCACCGCCATATATTGATGGGCCAGCGTTTCGACCTCTGCAGATCCCGGCGCGAGCCGAAACGCGCCCCAGAACAGCGGCAGTTGCAGGGCCACCAAAACCGCACCCGCCCCCCCACCAATCATCAAGCCACGACTTAGCAGCGCAGCCACCTCGGCCTGATCGCCCTGCCCTGCGGCCTGCGCGGTCAGACCAACAGTACCCATGCGCAAAAAGCCGAAGATCCAGTAAAGCGCCGACAGGATGATCGCGCCCAGCCCTACCGCGCCGATGGGGGCTGCCAGCCCCATCTGCCCCACGACACCGGTGTCCACCGCACCAAGGATCGGCACCGTGGCATTGGACAGCACAATCGGCAGCGCAATATGCAACACACGGCGGTGAGTCACCGCCTCTTTCGGGCCAAGCTCCCTATCGCTCAGGTCGGCATCTTGCAGCGGGTCTGTCATTAACCCTGCCGCGTGGGCAGCACAAAGTGGCCGGTTGCCTGGGCAAAGAGTTTGCTGCGGTTGTCCTGCCATGCCTCGACATGCACCGACGCATAACGCCGGCCAGACCGGTTGATCCGCGCCCGTGCATAGGCATCACGTGGCAGCCCTGTCCGCAGATAATCCACGGTAAAATCGACCGTTTTGGGCAGGCGCGGCAGGTGGGAATGATCTAGATTGTTCACATCCAACGCGCCGCTTTCCATATCTTCCCAGATCAATCCCCAGCTGAGGGTGATAATCGCGGTCACCTCCAAAAAGGCCGCCGTGGCCCCGCCGTGCAGGGCCGGCAGAATGGGATTGCCGATCAGGGATTGGTCAAACGGCATCACGGCCGTCAGCTCATCCCCCCGGCGTTCAAACTCAATGCCCAAAAACTGGATGTAGGGCACCCCTTCGACCATGGTGCGCAAAACTGCATCACGTCGTTTTTTGACCACTTGAACAGGCTCTGGCGGGCGGCGATTGCTCATTTTTTGCCCTCCACAGTAAAGGTGCCGGTCGCGATGGCGACCGGATTTTCGTTGTCATCATCTGACGCGGCAGCGCGGACAAAAGCAACGGAGCGCGTGACGTGATAGCAGGTGGCGCGGGTGGTGATTGTCTGCCCCGGCGTCGCAGCACGCAGATATTCGATCCGCAGATCAAGCGTCGCGGTGCCGGCCGGATTGCTGGGATGGCTCATGACCGCCGCGCCGCAGCTGGTGTCCATAAGCGCCGACACCGCACCACCATGCACAACCCCGGTCTTGGGATCGCCAATCAGTTTATCCGAATAAGGCATCGAAATCACGGCGGTGCCATTGTCCAGTTCATCCAGATGCATGCCCAGCGCCACGGAATGCGGCAGGGCCTGAATGAACTGGCGTGCCATCTTGATTTTGTCTGACATGGAAGGTTGGTCCTCGCCTGCGGTTTGGCTCTTTATCATCGCGTGACCAACAAAGGGCAAGCCCGCTGCTTGCGCTTGGCTTGGCATGATCATAGCTTGGTCCAGAGGAGAGACAGAACATGGCAGACGACCGCCTGACATTCAAAGAAATGTGCGCCAAATTTGATGTCACACCGCGGACCCTGCGGTACTATGAGTACATTGAACTGCTGGAACCGG
Organism: Sulfitobacter mediterraneus; assembly: GCF_016801775.1. NCBI lineage: Bacteria > Pseudomonadati > Pseudomonadota > Alphaproteobacteria > Rhodobacterales > Roseobacteraceae > Sulfitobacter > Sulfitobacter mediterraneus. The sequence continues at coordinate 1,906,745 of NZ_CP069004.1, forward strand.
ATCGCGAAGGACGGGCGCGGTTTTATGGACCGCGCGAAAGTGCGCGCATGAAATTGATCATGCGGGGCCGCAAGTTCGGCTTTTCGCTTGAGGACATTCGACAGTGGTTGCTGATCTACGAACACGAGGGCACCGAGGCGCAGATGCGGGCCTGGGTCGAAATGGCAGATGGTCAATTGCTTGAGCTGGCGGAGCAGCGGGTGCAACTGGACGAAGCCATCGACGAGTTGCAGAAATTGCGCGACGAAACAGCCAAAACCATTGCGCTGGACTGACCAGACAGGCCGGACGAACAGAACGGCCTAGTTAACCTTTTTTGCGCGTTTGGCCATTAGCCCATCAACGACACGCTGCAAATCCGCAGCAATTGCGATCAGCTCGGAGATGGTTTCACCGCGTGCGGTTTCAGCCAGATCATAGGTGGCCCGTTCAATCAGCATGACGGCCTCTTGCAACTCTTCTGCGGGCCGCGCACGGGCTTTGCATAGCGTGGTCTCGGTCATTTCTACCTCAAAAGCCATTCTGGCTCACAATTCATTGGAAAATGCGTTTAGCGCTAGCTAGGTCTTGCCCAAGGGCGGGTCATGTCACGCAATTGCGTTACACCACCTGTTTGCGGCGCAATTGCAACAAACCTGATCCGAGCCCCCGAACTGCGGCGGTGGTGCGGTCATTGACGTCCAGCTTGTCAAACATCCGGCGGGTCATTGTATCGACCGTATGCCGCGAGATGCCCAGAATCTCGGCGATGACGGAGTTGCTTTTTCCGCGGGCAATCCAGCGCAGCACCTCTAGCTCCCTTGGGGACAGATCCACCTTGGCCCGATCCTGTTCACCCGAGATGGCGCAATAGCGCAGATGGGCAATCTGCGCCGCGCATTGCAATTCAAATATCGCCTCTGCAGTCAGCTTTGGTGTTCCGTCACCAAAGCCAAGACAGACAAGCGCATTGCGCGCGTTCGGCCCGTAGACCTGCAGCGCAATCCCGTCGCCCAGATCGGAAGCCGCCCGAAGGGCCATGTAGCGTTGTTGTTCATATGTCAGATTGGCCAGATCGTTGATCTCAGACCAGTAGAAAGGCCGCCCGATCTTGGCTGCAAGTTCCGGCATTGGGTCCAGCAGGCTCAGCTTGCCGTCGATATACTGGCACACCCATTCCTCGGGGTAACCGCTTTGCAGGATGCCCGACTTGCCAATTGTGCCAAGTTCTCTGTTCTCAACTTCGGTGTCGGAATGATAGCTGACCATCGCAATGCCACGACTTTCGAAAAAGCGCACAGAAAGACGCCACAAATCAGCCAGATGATTTGCAGTCTCACAATCTGTCACGAAGTCTTTCAGCGGCGGAACGTCCGTCATGGTCTCCTCCGTTCGACCCATAAAGTAGCACAAATTCAGAAATTGTCAGCCTAAGGGGCGCAAAAGGGGATTCGGCCAGGCAGCGCCTGATACCGCCCCGTCCTCTGAAAAGGCCACCACAAGAATGCGTGAACACAGAGATTTCCGGCGAAAACCTGCGCAACCACCAAAGTGACGCGACGTCCACCTTACGTCAACGTCAATCACTGTTGTAAGAACGACATCGAACGCCCAAATGCGCTTCAGAACGTAGCTTTTCTTACGAAGGAAACGACTATGAATACTGAAACACTCACGATCCGTCAGATGTGCGATGCATTCGACGTGACCCCACGCACACTGCGCTTTTACGAAGCCAAAGAACTGCTTTTTCCGATCCGCGAGGGTCAGAAACGTCTGTTCACAAAACGCGATCGCGCCCGGCTCAAACTGATCCTGCGCGGCAAGCGGTTTGGCTTTAGCCTTGAGGAAATTCGCCAGCTGCTCGACCTCTATCACATGGGCGACCAGCAGCAGACCCAGATCGCCCGCACCTATGAGATTGCCCGCGACCGTCTGGCAGACATGATCTCGCAACGTGATGAGCTGAACGAGGCCATCGATGACCTCAAGGATCAGATCAAATGGGGCGAAAAGATCGTCGCCTCCATGAATCAAAATCGCAAGGCGGCGGAGTAATCCGCCCCTGCCTCAATAATATCAGCTGACCAATCGAGCTTTAGGGAGACACTCATGCCCAGCTACACCGCCCCGACAAAAGACCTGCAATTTGTCCTGCACGACGTTTTGAACATCACCGGATCGACCATTCCCGGCTATGACGAGCTGGAGGCCGATTTCACCTCCGCGATCCTCGAAGAGGCGGGCAAACTCACCTCCGAAGTCCTCGCGCCACTGAACGTGGTGGGCGACAAAGAAGGCTGCCGCCTTGAAAACGGCGTTGTCTATACGCCCAAGGGTTTCAAGGAAGCCTTTGAAAAGGTCAAGGAAGGCGGCTGGCCCGGCCTGGACATGCCCGAGCAATATGGCGGGCAGAACATGCCTTATGTTGTTGGCACCGCAGTGGGCGAGATGTTCTCGGCCGCCAACCAGGCCTTCACCATGTATCAAGGTCTGACCCATGGCGCCGCCTCGGCCATTCTGGCCCACGGCACGGACGCGCAAAAAGACACCTATCTGCCCAACATGGTCTCCTGCGAATGGACCGGCACGATGAACCTGACGGAGCCGCATTGCGGCACCGATCTGGGCCTGATGCGCACCAAGGCCGCGCCACAGGCAGACGGGTCATACAAGATCACGGGTCAAAAGATCTTCATCTCGTCCGGCGAGCATGACATGGCCGACAACATCATCCATCTGGTGCTGGCCAAGATCGAAGGCGGCCCCGAAGGGATCAAAGGTGTTTCTCTCTTCATCGTGCCAAAGTTCATCGTCAACGAAGACGGCTCTTTGGGTGAACGCAATGGCGTTGCGGTTGGCTCCATCGAGGAAAAGATGGGCATCCACGGCAACTCCACCTGCGTGATGAACTATGACGGCGCCACCGGTTATCTGCTGGGCGAGGAACACAAAGGCATGCGCGCCATGTTCACCATGATGAACGAAGCGCGTCTGGGTGTTGGCATGCAAGGTCTCGCTGCGGCGGAAGTGGCATATCAGAATGCTGCCGAATACGCCAAGGACCGCCTGCAGGGCCGTGCCGTGACCGGCGCGGAGCACCCTGACAAGCCTGCCGATCCCCTGATCGTACACCCCGACATCCGTCGCTCGCTGATGGACCAGAAGAGCTTTGCCGAGGGCGCACGCGCCTTCATTCTTTGGGGCGCGACCATGATCGACGCCGCCCACCGCGCGGGCGACAAAGACGCCGACGGGCTGGTGTCATTGCTGACGCCGGTGATCAAAGGCTTCTTGACCGATCAAGGTTACGACATGACCGTGAAGGCCCAGCAGGTCTATGGCGGCCACGGCTATATCGAAGAATGGGGCATGTCCCAGTTCACCCGCGATGCCCGTATCGCGATGATCTACGAGGGCGCAAATGGCGTGCAGGCGCTGGATCTGGTGGGCCGTAAATTGGCTCAGGACGGCGGCAAACATGTGATGGCCTTCTTTGATCTGGTGAAGAACTTCATCAAGGAACATGCCGGTCAGGACGCGGCGTTCGACAAAGACTTCCTCGATCCGCTGAAGGCGGCCAGCAAGGATCTGCAGAGCGCGGGCATGTATTTCATGCAGAACGGCATGAAGAACCCCAACCATGCGCTGGCAGGCTCCAACGACTTTATGCACATGTTCGGCCACGTCTGCCTTGGCCTGATGTGGGCTCGCATGGGTCTGGCCGCAAAAACCGCCCTTGCAGGCGGGACCGGTGACGCCGCGTTCTATGAGACAAAGCTCGCGACAGGCCGCTATTACATGGCACGGCAACTGCCCGCCACGGCACTGCACCTGACACGGATCCAGTCCGGTGCCGATACCGTGATGGCCCTTGACGCCGCGCAGTTTTGAACCTTTCTGGGTGGGGTCACCCCCACCCAGTTCCATGCCGGAGACCCAATGCCAAAACGCTTTCGCCTGACCCGCCGCTTTCCCGTCGCCATGACCGAGGAAGGCTATCGCAGGCTCAAGAAGTTCAGCGCAGAAGCTGGTTTGGACGAGGGTGAGGCGCTGTCGTTTCTGTTCGAGAATTTCAACAGCGTCATGAACGAAGAAAACCTGATCGCGCGCCTGCGCCTGTTCAACTCTGAACTGGACGACCGCAAACGTTGATCCGTGCCACCTTGGGAGGGGTGCAATGACCCAGATGACCGCCACCACATCGACATGGATGACCGACGAACACCGCATGATTGCGGAGATGACGGCGCAGTTCATCACTTCCGAATGGTCCCCCCATTTCGAGAAATGGCGCAAGCAGGGCCAGATGGATCGCGACACCTGGAACCAGGCGGGCGAGTTGGGCCTGCTGTGCCCATCCATTCCCGAGGAATACGGCGGCGCGGGCGGTGATTTTGGCCATGAGGCCGCCATCCTGATCGAAGGCTCCCGCGCCAATCTGGCGTCCTGGGGCAATGGCATCCATTCGGGCATCGTGGCCCATTACATCCTCGCCTATGGCACCGAAGATCAGAAAAAACGCTGGCTTCCCAAGATGGCCACCGGCGAAATGGTTGGGGCGCTTGCGATGACCGAACCCTCCACCGGATCGGATGTGCAGCGGATCAAGACCAAGGCCATCCGCGACGGCAACGCCTACTGCCTGTCGGGCCAAAAGACATTCATCACCAACGGCCAGCACGCCAACCTGATCATCGTGGCGGCCAAAACTGACCCTTCGGAAGGCTCCAGGGGGGTTTCGCTGGTGGTTCTGGAAACAGAGGGCGCAGACGGGTTCCAGCGTGGCCGCAACCTCGACAAAATCGGGTTGCATGCGGCGGACACGTCAGAGCTGTTCTTTGACAACGTCGAAATCCCGCCTGAGAACATCCTCGGCCAACAAGAGGGACAGGGGTTCTACCAGATGATGCAGCAATTGCCACAAGAACGGTTGATCATCGGCTGCGGCGCAGTGGGTGCCATGGAAGGCGCAGTGGAACGCACCATCGCCTATTGCAAGGAACGCGAAGCCTTTGGCGGGCCGCTGACACAGTTTCAGAACACCCGCTTTCAACTGGCGGAATGCAAGACCAAAACCATGGTTTCCCGCGCCTTCCTCGACGAATGCATCGCCGATCATTTGCGCGGCGAACTGACCGTCGAAAAGGCCGCGATGCAGAAATACTGGCTGACCGATACACAGGGCGAAGTTCTGGATGCCTGTCTGCAATTGCACGGCGGCTATGGCTTCATGCAGGAATATGCAGTGGGCGAAATGTGGGCCGACGCCAGGGTGCAGCGCATCTACGGCGGCACCAACGAGATTATGAAGGAATTGATCGCGCGTGGGCTGTAGCCGCCCACCGCGCCAGACGAGAGGAAAGATTGAGTTTTTCTAGAAAAATGAGAACAGGCCCGCGCACCCCTCACGGCTCTGCGCCCCGCCCTGCTTCATTTGGCCAGAAAAATCTCCACGGGGGTCTGGGGGTGTGAAACCCCCAGTGCAACATTCAGGAAGGATCAACAATGACCATCAAACTCCACTGCTTTGGCGAATCTGGCAATGCCTATAAGGCGGCACTGGCGCTGCAATTGTCCGGTCTGGACTGGGAACCGGTGAAGGTCGATTTCTTCGGTGGCGAAACCCGCACGCCCGAGTACCGCGCGACCGTAAATTCCATGGGCGAAGCGCCGGTGATGATCGACGGAGATCTGCGGTTGACCCAATCCGGGGTTATCCAAGACTATGTGTCCGAAAAGTCAGGCAAGTTCGGCGGCAAGGACGACGCAGAGCGGCGCGAGATCCTGCGCTGGGTGCTCTGGGACAATCACAAGCTCAGCTCCATGGCCGGGCTGACCCGTTTCTTGATGAATTTCCTGCCCGCAGACAAACGTCCGGCAGAGGTGATCGCCTTCAATCAAGGTCGCCTCAAGGCGGCCTATGCCGTGCTCAACGATCACCTCGAGGGCCGCGAATGGATTGTCGGCGATGGCGTGACCAACGCCGACCTGAGCTGCTGCGGCTATCTGTATTACCCCGAAGCCTTCGGTTTTGACCGCAAGGATTGGCCCAACATCGACGCGTGGCTCACGCGTCTGTCCAACGAACCGGGCTGGAAAGCCCCATACAATTTGATGCCCGGCAGCCCCGCTGACCGCGCTTGAAGGAGAGAGACATGACCGAAGCTTATATTTATGACGCATTGCGCACACCGCGCGGCAAGGGCCGCAAGGACGGATCCCTGCATGAGGTGACCGCCGCACGGCTGTCCTCACTGACCTTGAACGCCGTAAAGGAACGCAACAACCTTGAAGGCCACGCCGTTGAGGATGTGATCTGGGGCAATGTCACACAGGTGATGGAACAGGGCGGCTGTCTGGCCCGGACCGCCGTTTTGGGCTCTGAACTGGATGAACGCATTCCGGGTCTGGCCATCAACCGGTTCTGCGCTTCTGGCATGGAAGCGGTGAACCTCGCGGCCAATCAGGTCAAAGGCGGGGCCGGCATGGCCTATATCGCCGGCGGCGTGGAAATGATGGGCCGCGTACCCATGGGCAGCGACGGCGCCGCCATTGCCGTCGATCCGAGCCTTGCTATTGACCAGTATTTTGTCCCGCAGGGCATCTCGGCCGATATTATTGCCACCGAATACGGCTTTACCCGCGACGACGCGGATCAGCTGGCCATCGCATCGCAGCAGCGAGCGAAAAGAGCATGGGACGAAGGCCGCTTTGCCAATTCCGTGATCAAGGTCAAGGACCAGAACGGGCTGACCATTCTCGATCACGACGAATATATGCGCCCGCAAACAGACATGCAGTCGCTGGGCAGTTTGAACCCCGCGTTTCAGGCCATGGGTGAAGTCATGCCGGGCTTTGATAAAGTGGCGATGCTGAAGTACCCGCATTTGGAAAAGATCAACCACATCCACCACGCCGGGAACTCTTCGGGCATCGTTGATGGCGCAGCTGCTGTATTGATCGGCAACAAGGAGTTTGGCGAGAAATACGGCCTCAAGCCCCGCGCCCGTATCCGGGCCACCACCAAGATCGGCACCGACCCCACCATCATGTTGACCGGCCCTGTTCCCGCCACGAAAAAGATCCTTGCGGACAATGGTATGAACATTTCTGACATCGACCTGTTCGAGGTCAACGAAGCCTTTGCCTCTGTTGTGATGCTGTTCATGGATGCCTTTGGCGTGGACCATGACAAGGTCAACGTAAACGGCGGCTCTATCGCCATGGGTCACCCGTTGGGCGCCACTGGCGCGATGATCATCGGCACCTTGCTGGATGAGCTTGAGCGGGCGGACAAAGAGGTGGGTCTCGCCACCCTTTGCATCGCATCCGGCATGGGCGCCGCGACCATCATTGAGCGCGTGTAAGCGCGGATCAGGAGACAAGATATGACCGATTTTACAATGACCACCGACAGCGAAGGCGTTGCTGTCATCACATGGGATGTCGCGGACAAGACCATGAACGTGATGTCCATCGACGGGCTGACAGAACTGGACGCGCTGATTGATCAGGCGCTGGGTGACGACGCCGTAAAAGGCATCATCATCACCTCTGGCAAGGACGGTTCCTTTGCGGGTGGGATGGACCTCAACCTGCTGGCCAAGATGAAGGCCGATGCAGGCGACGACCCTGCCAAGGGCCTGTTCGAAGGCACCATGCGGATGCACCATCTGCTGCGCAAGATCGAACGCGCGGGCATGGACCCAAAGACGCTGAAGGGCGGCAAGCCAATAGCCGCGGCCCTGCCCGGCACCGCCGCTGGCATCGGGCTGGAACTGCCATTGGCGACGCACCGGATTTTCTGCGCGGACAACCCCAAGGCACGCATCGGCTTGCCCGAAATCCTCGTCGGGATTTTCCCCGGTGCGGGCGGCACAACCCGTCTGGTGCGCAAACTGGGCGCGATGGCCGCCTCTTCCTTCCTGCTCGAAGGCAAGATGGTTGCCCCTGCCGCCGCCGCCAAGGCCGGTTTGATCGACGAAGTGGCCGATGATCCAATGGCAGCCGCCCGTGAATGGGTGTTGAACGCCAAGGACGCCGATCTGGTCAAACCATGGGATGCCAAGGGCTACAAAATGCCCGGTGGTGCCCCCTATCACCCGGCCGGTTTCATGACCTTCGTGGGCGCCAGCGCAATGGTTCATGGCAAGACCAAAGGCGCGTTTCCTGCCGCCAAAGCCTTGCTTTCTGCCGTATACGAAGGCGCCTTGGTGCCTTTTGACACCGCGCTCAAGATCGAGGCGCGTTGGTTCACCAATGTTCTGATGAACCCCTCGTCCTCTGCGATGATCCGGTCTTTGTTCCTGAACAAGGAAGCCTTGGAAAAAGGCGCTGTACGCCCCGAAGGTATCTCTGACCAGCGCGTGAAAAAGCTGGGTGTTCTGGGCGCTGGCATGATGGGTGCGGGCATCGCTCTGGTCTCCGCACAGGCCGGGATCGAGGTTGTTCTGATCGACCGCGACCAAGCCGCCGCTGACAAGGGAAAAGCCTATTCCGAGGCCTATATGGACAAGGGCATCGCCCGCAAAAAGGCCACGCCGGAAAAGAAAGAAGCCCTGTTGAACCTGATCACGGCAACGCCGGATCTCGATGCGCTGAAGGGTTGCGATCTGATCATCGAAGCGGTGTTTGAAGATCCCAAGGTCAAGGCCGAGATGACCCAAAAGGTCGAAGCCGTGATCCCCGAGGATTGCATCTTTGCCTCCAACACCTCGACCCTGCCGATCACTGATCTGGCAAAGGCGTCCTCACGTCAGGACCAATTCATCGGCATTCACTTCTTCTCCCCCGTGGAACGGATGTTGCTGGTGGAGATCATCAAAGGCGCCAACACCGGTGACCGTGCGGTGGCCAAGGCGCTGGATTACGTGCGCCAGATCCGCAAGACCCCGATCGTGGTCAACGACGCGCGGTTCTTCTACGCCAACCGTTGCATCATCCCTTACGGCAACGAGGCCACACGGATGGTCACCGAAGGTGTGGCGCCCGTGCTGATCGATAACGCCGCGCAGATGCTCGGCTTCCCCGTCGGCCCGATCCAACTGGGCGATGAGACCTCCATTGATCTGGCAACCAAGATCATGCGGGCGACCAAGGCGGCGATGGGCAATGAATACCCGGCCTCCGAAGCGGATGATCTGATTGTCTGGATGGAAGATCTGGGCCGTTTGGGCCGCAAGGCCAATGCGGGCTATTTCGACTATGACGAAAAAGGCAAGCGCATTGGGTACTGGAAAGGCGTCCACGACAAATATCCTTTGGCCGAAGAACAGCCAGACCTGCAAGAAGTGCAGGACCGGTTGATGTTTGTTCAGGTGCTCGAAGCCGTCCGCGCTCTGGAAGAAGGTGTTCTGATGGACATCCGCGAGGGCGACGTGGGCGCGATCCTGGGTTGGGGCTTTGCCCCCGCCACAGGCGGCCCGCTGAGCTGGCTGGACATGATCGGAACGCCTTATGCGGCAGAACGTTGTGACCAGTTGGAAGCGAAGTTCGGCCCGCGCTTTAAATGCCCCGATCTGCTGCGCGAAATGGCTGAGAAGAACCAGACGTTCTATGGCCGCTTTGGCCCGAAGGCCGCCGCAGCCGCGTAAGCTTGGGCACAAGCAAACTGCCATCACAAACGGGGCGCTGCGGCGCCCCGTTTTGCGTCTCAGCGCAACGTGGGCGCTTGACAGGAACGCCCATCGCCGCAAAGTCAACGCTCCACCAACGCAGGGCAAGAGGCGACACCGCATATGGATTTCAAAGATCTGCCCCAAGGGCCGCTCACCCTGAAGAACCTCACAGTTCCAGCCTGTTATCTGGGGCAAACCGGCGATCTGCGCCGCATCGACATCAGCATTGAGAATGGCCGGTTCTGCGGCCTGCATCCACAGGCCGATGTGATAGATATGGGCGGCGCGATGGCCTTTGCGCCCTTCACCGACATGCACACGCATCTCGACAAGGGGCACATCTGGCCCCGCGCCGCCAATCCTGATGGCAGTTTTGACGGGGCGATAGGTGCGGTGCAACCGGACCGGCAGGCCCATTGGTCTGCGGATGATCTGCGCCGCCGCATGGATTTTTCCCTGCGCTGCGCCTATGCCCACGGCACCAGTGCCATCCGCACCCATCTCGACAGCGCTGCCCCTCAGGACGTCATCAGTTGGCCCGTGTTTCGGGAGGTGCAACAAGAATGGGCAGACCGGATCACCTTGCAGGCGGTTTGCCTTGTTGGCTTGGCCGAGGCGGTCACGGATCCCGCTTTTGCCCGCACCGCCGATTTGGTGGCGCAATACGGTGGAATATTGGGATGTGCCACATATCCCATGCCGGACCCGCGCCGCGCCGTGCAAGAATTTCTGACCATCGCCGAGGCGCGCGGCTTGGCCGTTGATATGCATGTGGACGAAACCGCCGATCCCTCCTCCAACTATCTGCGGCTGATCGCGGAAACGGTTCTGGAGATGAGGTTTGATGCCCCGGTCACCGTCGGCCATTGCTGTTCACTGGCCATGCAGGAAGAGGCCGAAGCCAAGCAAACCCTCGATCTGGTTGCCAAGGCAGGTCTCAACGTTGTCAGCCTTCCGATGTGCAACATGTACCTGCAAGACCGCCGGGCGGGGCGCACGCCGCGTTGGCGGGGGATCACCTTGGTACATGAAATGGCGCAGCGCGGGATCAATGTCAGCTTTGCCTCCGACAACACACGCGATCCGTTTTATGCCTATGGCGATCTGGACATGATCGAGGTGATGCGCGAGGCCACGCGCATCGCGCAACTGGACCATTCGAGCTATGATTGGACTCGCGCATTTTCTACCAATCCGGCACAGGCCTGCGGATTTCGCACGCCGTCCCTTGCCATCGGCCAACCCGCCGATCTGGTGATTTGCCGCGCCCGCAACTGGACCGAAATATTGGCCCGCCCGCAATCGAACCGGATCGTGTTGCGCGGCGGCAAGCAGATCGACCGGACCTTACCAGACTATGCCGAGCTTGACCCGATCATGCCTTGATCGCAGGTCTGACCGACGGCTGGCGTTTCGCAGACAGCACAAGATAGACCGCGCCTGAAATGATCCCAAGGGCAAGCATTTGACTGGGCGCGAGGGTTTCGCCCAATAGTCCAACCCCAATCAGACTGCCGCCCACAGGCACGGCAAAGTTGATCTGCGACATCCGTGTTGCCCCGAGGCGGGGCACCAGATGGAAATAGATCAAATTGGCCGCGGCGGTTGAGAAAAGCCCCAGATAGACAACCGCGCCAATGGATCGCGGCGACAAATCAACGCCCGTGATGCCTTTCCCCCAAACCGTTGCGATGACACAGGCCACGATGGCCCCGACCAGCATGGAGCCCGCCGCCATTTCCATTGCTGGCCTTTTCACATATGCTTTGACGTAGATCGTTCCGGCGGCATAACAAAGCGTTGCACCGACGATGGCCAGTTGACCGCTCAGGTCATCGCCCAGCCCAGAAAGAGCCGCAGGGCCAACCAAGGTCACAACCCCGATCAGAGCCAAACCAACCCCTAAAGTCACCCGCGTTGTCAGCCGTTCATCGGCAAAGGTCAAAGCTGCCAAGAGAACGGTGGCCACAGGTGCCACCCCCATCAATATGGACGCCAATGCGCTGTCGACCGTTTGCTCGCCAAAGGTGATCAGTAAGAACGGCACCGTGCTGCCCAACATTCCGGTGATCAGATAAGACGTCCAATCACGGGGCCGCGTTGACAGGCGTTGCCCCCGCAGCATCAAAACCGCAAGGATGACGGCCGCCCCGATCACCATACGGCCCGCCACAAGCGTCATCGGGTCAAGGGTCTCGACGCCCAGTTTGATCACGCCATAAGACGAGCTCCACATCGCGGCGAGCGCGAGCCAAAGCGCGATATCTGAGGGGCTTGCTTTTTGTGACATGGCTGGGGCATCCTTTGCTACGAAAATAATAGCATAGGTTGCTACATTTTTAGTAGCAAGGCCAGAATGACAAAAGACATACGCCTTCCGAAACCCGGAACTGCCGTGCGCGGATCGAAAAGTGGTCAACCCATCATGGTGCTCTTTGACCTGCTCAGCCGTCGCTGGGCGATGGGAATCTTATGGAACCTCAGCGACAAGAACCGCAATTTCAGAGACTTGCAGGCCAGATGTGACAGCGCCTCGCCCAGTGTGCTGAACACCCGCCTCAAGGAATTGCGGGCCGTTGGTTTGGTTGACAGGGCCGATGATGGCTACAGCCTGACGGCAGATGGGCGCGACCTGTTCAAACGGCTGGAGCCGCTGGGGGATTGGGCGCAAGACTGGGTTCCGACCCTGGCGGCGGCTTCTACGGGCGACTGATCCGGCCCCGTTAATCGTAGACATAACCAAATCGCGCGATATCTTCTGCGCAACACTCGGCAACAATTTCGCACGTCGCCGGGGAATAATAGCGCCGGTAATCTGTTTCCCGCACCGATGCATTGCTCTGCGGCAGTTCCAGTTCAAACCCCAGATGCGCCCAAAGCGGTGCGGCATCCTCGGCCAGATGTTCAAGGCGGATGTAGGCGCGGCACTGCTCCGTTCCGTTGAAATCCGTCATATAGCGACGGGCAGGCCACTGGCGCAGACTTTGCTGCGTCTGTGGATCAGATACGAAACCCTCAAAATCCTGCGTCTTGGCCAGCCTGACCGATGCATGATCAAATGTCTGTTCGCGCAGCCAGTGATAATAGCTGACCGTGCGATCCCACGGGTTGCGCACAAGGGTGAAAGTGAAGAGATCCGCGATCTTATCCACACCGATCAATCCATCAATATCGGCCAATGTGCTGTGTTTCCAAAGCCGCCCGGCGGTTTGCACATTCTTGAGGCGACGCCGCCGTTTGACCGCCTTGGGCGTGTCTCCGATCATCACATCGTCCTTCATTGCGCGGCCCTCAAGCGCCAGCGCCATGGAGGTGCCGCCGGTTTTGGGAATATGCACAAAGAGATAGGACCGCCCGCGGCTGATGATCATATCCGCATCCTATTCCGGCACCCGGCCCGCGCCAACCGGGGCGGTGCTGCGCAGAGCGATGATGCTACCCGCAAGGGCGATCAAGACCATGCCAAACAACCCCAACACCGGCACGGTTTGATCCCAAAGAGCCCATGCCCAAAAGCTGGCAAAGACCAGCAGCGAGTATTCAAAGACGGCCACATGACTGGCCTCACCCAACAAATAGCCGCGAAAGATCAAGCCGATCCCGATGAGCGAGCCCACCGCCTGTACCGCGAACCAGAACAGCATCTCCGCGTCCAGCGGCCCCCAGGAGCGCAGCACAAAACCATCGTGCCCTGCCGGTGCCTCGCCAGAGACAACAAACACCCCAATAAGGCCAAACACACCCAGCATTCCGAAGAATCCGGCGGTCAGGGTCAATGTGCTTTCCCCCTCGCACCACGCCCGCGTGGCCACTGCGCCAATAGCGTAAAGCAACCCCGCCACGATGGGCAGGAAACTGATCGGGTCCAGCGCGGAAGGATCGGGGCGGATCACCATCAAAGCGCCGACAAAGCCGATCACCACCGCCGCCCAACGGAACAGGCCCACGGATTTGCCTTGAAACAGGATCGAGATCAGCACAACAAACAACGGTGATGTAAACAGGCCCGCCACTACCACGCCAATCGGCAGCACGGACAGGCAGCCAAAATAGATCAGCATTGCACCGGCTTGAAACAGACTGCGCCCCAGCACCGCGATGGGCCGCTTGGCCCGCAAACTGCCGTAGCCGAATGCCACCACAGCCCCCAAGACCACAAATGCCATCACCGAGCGCACAAGATGGAACTGCCACAGCGACCCGCGTTCCGAAATATGCGGCACGAAGTTGTCGGTCAGCCCAAGGGCCGCCATTCCGCCCAGCACAGAGATCGCGGCCAGCGCGGGCTTTGTCGATTGTTCGTTCACTTGCGCCCCTTTGTGCAAATCAGCCCTTCCAAAGTCACGCACAGCCAGCAATATTCAACCCCCAAAGCGACATGAATTCGGGGAGACAGGTCATGGGTTGGATGCAGGACGAAACCGGGCTGGACAAATGCGCCGCCAATTATGTGCCCCTGACGCCGCTGTCGCATCTGCGCCGCGCCGCCGAGGTGTTTCCGGCACGCACGGCGGTTGTTTATGGCGATCACCGCGTGAATTACGGTGAATACTACGAACGGTGCACCTGCCTGGCCTCTGCGCTGGTGGGGATCGGGGTGAAACCCGGTGATGTTGTGGCAACGCTCATTCCCAACCTGCCCGCACAGGCCGAGGCCCATTTCGGGGTTCCGGCCTGCGGTGCGGTCCTGAACACCATCAACACCCGGCTGGACGCCGGAACGGTCGCCTATATCTTTGATCACGGCGGCGCCAAGGTGCTGCTTGTGGACAGTGAATTTATGGACCTGGCCGAAACTGCCGCCGCGCTGATGGATGGCACCCCGCCCAAGATCATCGAGGTGGTCGATCCCAATTCACGGCACAAGCCCTCTGGCCGCCATCCCCAATACGAGGATTTTCTGAAAACCGGCAATGTGGAATTTGCCTGGCTCATGCCGCAGGACGAATGGGAAAGCCTCGCACTCAATTACACCTCAGGCACCACCGGACGGCCCAAAGGCGTGGTTTACCACCACCGCGGCGCCTATCTGATGACCATGGGCACGGTGATCTCATGGCGGATGGTGCTGCATCCGGTGTTCATGCAGATCGTGCCACTGTTTCACTGCAACGGTTGGAACCACACATGGATGATGCCGCTGATCGGCGGCACCTTGGTCTGTTGCCGCGATGTAACCGCAGGGGCGATCTACAATGCCATCGCGGATGAAGGGGTCACCCATTTTGGCGGGGCGCCCATCGTTCTGAACATGGTGGTCAACGCATCCGACACCGAACGCCGCGCCTTTGATCATCAGGTGGAGGTTTTTACCGCCGGTGCGCCCCCGGCCCCGGCCACCCTTGCCAAGATTGAAAAGCTGGGATTCAACGTAACCCAAGTTTACGGCCTCACCGAAACCTATGGCCATGTCACCGAATGCCTGTGGCGCAGTGAGGATTGGGAAACGCTGGATCAATCCGCCCGCGCCGCGATCAAGGCCCGTCAGGGTGTGGCCATGCCGATGATGGACCACATCACTGTCACCGACAGCAAGATCCGCCAGATCCCCCGCGATGGCACCACCCAGGGTGAGATCATGATCCGCGGCAATTCGGTGATGAAAGGATACCTAAAAAACCCCGACGCTACTGCCGAAGCTTTTGCTGGCGGCTATTTCCATTCCGGCGACTTGGCCGTGCAACATGAGGATGGCTACATTCAGATCGCCGATCGCGCAAAAGACATCATCATCTCGGGCGGTGAAAACATCTCGTCCGTCGAGGTTGAAGGTGTCCTGATGGAGCATCCGGACGTCAATCTTGCAGCTGTCGTCGCCAAACCCGATGAGAAATGGGGCGAAGTGCCCTGTGCCTTTGTGGAGCTCAAACCCGGCGCAGAGGGGGACGAAGCGGCATTGATCGCCTTTGTCCGGCAAACGCTTGCAGGCTTCAAAGCGCCCAAAAGGGTGATCTTTCAAGAGCTACCAAAAACCTCAACCGGTAAAATCCAGAAGTTCGAGTTGCGCACCATCGCCGGTCACTTGCGCTGAGAACCATGGGCATTGGGCGCATTCTGCCCATTGCCCCATTGCCCCGTTTCACCTCTGTGTTAAATTGAACAGATAACAAAGGCAGTGCAGCAAACCCATGACCGCCCTCAGAGAATACGCCCGTCTCGAAGCGACGGGCCTGTGGCGTGCCAGCCCCGACGCCCAGCGGCGCGAAGTGATCGTGTCTTTGGGCGATGCCACCCTGACTCTGACGGACATGAAAGATCAGCCGCTGGCGCATTGGTCTATCGCAGCTGTTGAACGGGCCAACCCCGAAGAGGTGCCGGCGCTCTATCATCCTGACGGCGATCCGGGCGAGACACTTGAACTGCCGGAAAACGAGACCGAAATGGTCGCGGGGATTGAAAAACTGCGCCGCCGTATCCACAAAAGCCGCCCGAAACCGGGGCGTCTGCGCTGGCTTGGGGTTCTGGTCTCGGTGGTTGTGGTGCTTGCGCTGGCGCTCTTTTGGTTGCCCGGCGCGATGCAGGACCACACTTTGCGGGTGGTGCCACAGGTCAAACGCGCCGCCATTGGTGCAGAACTCCTTAAACGGATTGAACGTGTCTCGGGCACGCGCTGCACTGACGCAAGCGGGCTGGCCGCCCTTGGACTGCTCTCCAAGCGGCTCGGCGCGGGCAAGCTGGCGATCCTGCCCGAGATGCCACAACACAGCCTGCATCTGCCCGGCGGCGTGATCGTGCTGGACCGCGACGTGGTCGAGGACTGGGAAGAGCCGGACGTGGCCGCCGGATATATCCTGACGGAAATGACCCGCCGCGCCGCCAAAGACCCGTTGCGCGATCTGCTTGAGGTCGTCGGCATCCGCGAGAATTTCCGCCTGTTGACCACCGGGGATGTCGCCCCTGCCGCCCTCGCAGCCTATGCTGAGCATCTGACCACAACGCCCCCCGATGCGCCGGATGTCGCCGCGCAGCTGGCCCGTTTTGGCGCGGCAGAGCTGCGCAGCACTCCCTACGCCTATGCCCGCGACATCACCGGCGAGACGGTTCTGCACCTGATCGAAGGCGATCCGATGAATGGAAAGCTCACCGAACCTTTGATGTCTGACGCCAACTGGCTGCGCCTGCAAAACATCTGCGGGGGTTAACGCCGTGTTGGACACCATGGCCCGCTTGGCCCTGTCCCCGCTGTTGATTGCCCAAGCCCTAAAAGTCAGACGCATTGCCCAGCGGTTGCCCGAGGCTGCTGGACCCAGATCGGGTGTGTTGGGCAGTGGCCCGCCTCTGCGCCTGCGGATCGTCGGTGACAGCTCCGCCGCTGGTGTTGGCGTGCAAACCCAAACAGAGGCACTCAGCGGGCAACTGGCCGCTGCGCTTGCGGGCCAGTTCACCGTTTCATGGCATCTGGACGCCTTGTCCGGCGCAACCACAAAAAGCACGCGAAAGCGCCTGCAAAACACAGCCGCCGATCCCGCCGATATCATGGTCACCGCATTGGGCGTGAACGATGTGACCCGGCTGCTGCCTCGCCGGACATGGCTGCGTCAACAAATGGCGCTATTTGACGACCTCAGGGCACGCCATGATCCGCGCCGAATATATCTGTCCGGCGTACCTCCGATGGGCGCGTTTCCATTGCTGCCACAGCCCCTGCGCTGGACCCTTGGCCGCCACGCCCAAGCCTTCGAGACCACGATGCAGCGCCATGCCGCCAAAACCGCCGACCTGACCTATGTGCCGTTTGATCTTCCGGCTGATCCAGGGCTGATGGCCTCGGACGGCTTCCACCCCAATGCGCAGCTCAACACGCTTTGGGCAAAAGAAATGGCCAGCCGGATCATCACCGACTGGCCAAAACTCAAATCTGGATACCAGGGTCAGTCCCGCAGAACGCGCCCGTCGTAGCCGGCACCGATCACCTTCTTTTGTGCCACTTGCGCAGCAGCTTGTCCCGCAAACGGTCCCGCTTGCACCATGCTGTAGAGCTTTCCGCCCTGCCGTTTTTTGCCGATACGGGCCGGCATCCCCATCCGCGCAATCCGTTGTGCCGCCGCCTTTGCCTTGGCCGGCGTCGTGAAAAGACCAATCTGAATATAGCGGGTCGCGTTGTCTGTCACTTTGGGTGCAACGCGGACCTCCGGCCTGGCCAATGGCACCTTGGGCGCAGACCGCGACGACAGAACCGGCGGGCGCACAACCGCAACCGGCCTTTGATTGCGAATGATCCGTTTCATCCGCTGCCCGTCCTTCTCGACGATGGTCACTTCGCCCAAGCCCTGCCGTTGCCGGGCCAAATCGACATAAGGATAAACGAGTGGCACGCTGGCCGTCATATCGCGCCCGCTGCGCTGATCAATCAAACGGCGCGGCACGGTCTGGGTCCAGACCAGCAGCATGTCGTTGCGCCCGTCAAGATTCTGTTCGGCGCGGTGGGGGTTCAGACGGTCATCATCCCAAACCCGGCGATAGCCACGCGGGATTGTGACATTTCGGGTGTTCACGCGGTTTGCCACCACATGAACGGGCGCGATGCGGGTTTGCGGGGTGATCTCAACCCGTCCCGAGGCTGCGGTCCGCAGGTTGACAGGCGGCTTGGGAAACACATCAACCGATGCCACAGGAACCGGCTTGGGCGCGGTCTGGCGGCGCACAACCGGCGCCTTCCGGCGCGGCTTGGCTTTGGCCTTCGCAGGGCGCTCAGGTTTCACCACTGGGGATGGCGATGTCTCCGGCGCTGCAGCTGCCACTTCGGTTTCTTCCGGGACCACTTCGGCGCTGGCCACCTGCGATGGCAGGCTGGGTGCAAAGCCGCAAACGATTTTGCGATCCCGCGTGACACGCGGCACCCAGGACACATTGCCGTCAATGCCCGCGCGGATAAAAACGCACCCCTCACTGTCGACATATTGTTTGCCCTTGAAGCTATCAGGCGGAAACTCTGTCGGTTGCCGTTCTGCTGTCTGGGCCTGAGCAAGGCCCAAGCCAAGTCCACCGGCCAAAGCTGAAGCTGCAATCAATCTGATGATCTTCATAACGTGTCCCCACACACAAGATGTTGTCAGAATGCACCAGCAGACCGCCCAAGTCTAGGGTCAGAAATACACGCAACGCGTGAAAGCATGGCCCGGATTATTTGGTCCCGAACATCCGGTCGCCCGCGTCCCCGAGGCCTGGCACGATATAGCCAACCTCATTGAGGCGCTCATCCAAGGCCGCCGTCACGATCGGCACATCCGGATGGGCCTCACGCATCCGCGCCACACCTTCAGGCGCTGCCAAAAGACACAGAAACCGAATGTTGGTTGCGCCGGATTTCTTGAGCAGATCAATCGCTGCCACCGATGAATTTCCCGTCGCCAGCATCGGATCAACGGCAATCACCAACCGGTCATCCAGCGCCTCAGGCACCTTGAAATAATACTGTACCGGCTTGAGCGTTTCCTCATCACGGTACAGCCCGACAAACCCAACCCGCGCCGAGGGGATCAACTCAAGCACCCCATCCAACAGGCCATTGCCCGCCCGCAGGATCGAAATCAGCGCCAGCTTTTTTCCGTCCAGAGTTGGCGCACTCATGGTCTGCATCGGGGTTTCGATCTCTTTGGTCGTCATCGGCAGGCCGCGCGTGACCTCATAAGCCAACAGCTGGCTGATCTCGCGCAGCAACTGACGGAACACCGCTGTCGGCGTTTCCTTGTCGCGCATGATGGTCAATTTGTGCTGCACCAGCGGGTGATCAACAACAGTCAGATGGTCGGCGGCATGGGACATGGGGCAGCTCCTTTGGTTTACATGTCTTTTGGCCCGAAACGCCCGCCGCCGCAAGCGCAGCCCCCCTCCCTTTTTGGCCAAAAGTACTCCGGGGGAACCGGCTTTGCCGGTGGGGGCTGGCCCCCAAATCAACGTTTACGTCTGTGGAGCGACCCCCAAATGGTCCGCCACCACATGCGCCACATCGGCAAAGCCGATCTGCCCCAGTGGCCCCTGCGCCCCGCCTGTCACCAGCACGGGCACCCGTTCCCGGGTGTGATCGGTGCCGATCCACGTCGGGTCATTGCCGTGATCGGCGGTCAGGACCATAAGATCACCCGGCCGCAGCCGCGCCATGATCTGCCCGATCTCACGGTCAAACCACTCCAGCGCACGGGCATAGCCGGACACATCGCGGCGGTGACCATATTCACTGTCGAATTCCACAAAATTGGCAAAGGTAAATGATCCGTCTTCCGCCTCATCCACCAAATCACCCAAATGTCCCATCAGCGCCGCGTCACGTCCTTTGCGGACCTCATCAATCCCCTGCATTGAGAAAATATCGCCAATCTTGCCAATGGCATAGACTTTACCGCCCGCGTCTTGCACCCAATTGGTCAACACCGGCTTGGGGGGCATAATCGCAAAATCACGGCGGTTGGCAGTGCGTTCAAACCCGCTGGCGGCATCGCCGACGAAGGGCCGCGCGATCACACGGCCGACTTTCATCTCATGCAACATCGGCGCAACGGCGCGGCAAAGATCCAACAGGCGGTCGAGCCCAAAATGGTCCTCATGCGCGGCGATCTGCAAAACGGAATCGGCAGAAGTGTAGCAGATTGGCCAACCTGTTTCGCAGTGCTCCGCTCCCAGATCAGCAATGACTGCCGTGCCAGAGGCATGGCAATTGCCCAAGATCCCCTCGGTTCCGGCCATCTTCGCCAAATGCGCAGTAACATGATCGGGAAAGGCTGGCGTCTCGTCCGGGAAGTAATGCCAATCCCACGGCACGGGCAATCCGGCCAGTTCCCAATGCCCTGACGGCGTATCCTTGCCGCGCGATACTTCGGTGGCCGCGCCCCAGCCGCCTTTGATCTCTGCATGCAGGTCCGGCAGATCCAGACCGCTGGCCAGTTTAACCGCCGCACCAAGGCCAAGCGCCGAAAGCACCGGCAGTTTTAACGGCCCGCTGCGCCCCTCTTCGGCCTTGCCCGCCGCACAGGCCTGCGCAATATGGCCCAGCGTATTGGCTCCGGTATCAGGCTGATCCCCGTTGAAAAACTGGTCCGCATCCGGCGCGCCGCCAATGCCGACACTGTCCATCACCACCAAAAATGCACGCGCCATTATCCTACCCTTTCGATGATCAGATCAGGCAGGTCTGCCCGCTTGTCCGACAGGGTCATCGCGGCCCGCACCGCCGCGACCGCCTGATCCGCCAGATCCGACCGGCTGGCATGTACGACGGCCAAGGTTTGCCCGCGTGTCACCCTTTCGCCCAGCCGCACCACTTCTGACAGGCCAACCGCCGGGTTCACCTCGTCGCTTTCAATTTTGCGCCCGCCGCCCAGTTCCACCACAGCAAGGCCAAGCGCCTCACCGTCGATTGCTGTGACATAGCCCGCACTGGTGGCCTTGACCGCGCGGATCACCGTGGCCTCGGGCAGAAATCGCTGCCAGTTTTCGACAAAGCTGACCGGCCCGCCCAAGGCGGCCAGCATTTTGCCAAACACCTCAGCCGCGGCACCCGAGCGGATGGCAGTCACAATCGCATCCGCGCCTGCCTGCACATCCGGCACCAATCCACCATTGGCCAACAACACACCGCCAAGCGCCGCCGCCACATCGATGATCGGACCCTGCTCATCTCCGCGCAACACGCGCATCACCTCTGCCACCTCAAGCGCATTGCCAAGGCTCGGCACCAAAGGTTGGTTCATGTCGCTGATCACCGCCGTTGTGCGGCAACCGGCAGCATTGGCCGTTGCGGTCAGCGCCTTTGCCAAAGCCTGCGCTTCCGGAAGCTCTTTCATAAAAGCACCGCTTCCGACTTTCACGTCCAGCACCAGCCCCTCAAGACTGGCGGCCAGTTTTTTGCTGAGGATCGACGCGGTGATCAGATCCAGCGAATCCACCGTAGAAGTCACATCACGCACCGCATAAAGCCGCTTGTCCGCGGGCGCGATGTTGCCCGTGGCCCCGACGATGGCACAGCCGACCTGACGCACGATGTCGTGCAAGCGTGCCTCCTCGACTTGCGTCGTCACGCCCGGTATGGCCTCCAGCTTGTCCAGCGTGCCGCCTGTATGGCCAAGGCCGCGCCCAGAAATCATCGGCACAAAAGCCCCGCAAGCCGCCAAGGCGGGCGCAAGAATCAAGGACACACAATCCCCGACACCGCCGGTGGAATGTTTGTCCAGCACGGGCCCGTTCAGATCCCATTTCAGCACTTGCCCGGAATCGCGCATCGCCAGCGTCAGCGCCACGCGGCCCGCGTCATCCAGACCATTGCGGCAAATCCCCATGGCAAATGCGCCTGCTTGGGCGGCGCTCATCTCGCCGCTGGCAAGGGCGGCGGCGGCCCAACCCAATTCGGACGCATCCAGCGGTTCTTGATGACGCAGTTTGGCCAATATCGTTCGGGCGTTGGTCATTCAGCCCTCCATATGCGCGGCGGCAAAGGCACCGGGCAACAGATCTGCCAGAGTTGTATGTTCTTCGAGGCCTGCAGTTGTCGCCATGGTGACGGGCACTGCGCCGGCGCCAAACTCGGCCAGCTTCTGACGGCATCCGCCGCAGGGCGTCACCGGCAATTCACTGCCTGCCACCACATAGGCTTCGGTCAGCTCGGTCTCGCCCGCAGCCACCATCGCGGCAATCGCGCCCGCCTCGGCGCAGGTGCCTTCGGGATAGGCCACGTTTTCGACGTTGCAGCCAACATAGACCGCACCGGACACTGCACGGATCGCCGCCCCTACCTTGAAGTTGGAATAGGGGGCATGCGCATTTTCGCGGACCTGCACGGCGGCGGCTCTTAATTCTTGGGACATTGCGCTCTCTTTTTCGGGTCACTCATTCACTTCCGATAAGGTTACGATGGATTTGCGCAGATTATCCACCCGCTTGCCGTTACGATCTGTTAGAAAGTGTGAAACCGGATCGGTGCGCAGAAATGTCGTATTGGCTGGATCGAAAAAGTAGTTTAACGCTAAACCATATTTTTCTCAGGGAGCCTTTTCATGTCCGACAAGCCAAATCTCCGTCAGGCCGCGCTTGATTATCATGCCTTTCCCAAGCCGGGCAAGCTTGAGATCCGGGCGACCAAACCATTGGCCAACGGGCGTGATCTGGCGCGAGCCTATTCCCCTGGCGTGGCCGAAGCCTGCCTTGAAATCAAGGAAGATCCCGCAACGGCTGCGCTCTATACATCCCGTGCCAATCTGGTGGCAGTGGTGACAAACGGCACCGCGGTTCTGGGGCTTGGCAATATTGGCGCACTGGCCTCCAAACCGGTGATGGAAGGCAAGGCAGTCCTGTTCAAGAAGTTTGCCAGCATCGACTGCTTTGACATCGAAGTGGACGAAAGCGATCCGGAAAAGCTGGCGGATATTGTCTGTGCGCTTGGCCCCACCTTTGGCGCGATCAATCTCGAAGACATCAAAGCGCCCGATTGCTTTACCGTTGAACGGATCTGCCGCGAGCGGATGAATATCCCGGTTTTCCACGACGATCAGCACGGCACAGCCATCGTTGTCGGCGCAGCAGCCAAGAACGCCCTGCATGTGGCGGGTAAGAAATTTGAGGATATCAAGATTGTCTCAACCGGCGGCGGCGCGGCGGGCATTGCCTGTCTGAATATGCTGCTCAAACTTGGCGTTAAGCGCGAGAACGTCTGGCTTTGTGACATTCACGGGTTGGTTTACGAGGGCCGTGAGGTCGATATGAACCCGATCAAGGCCGAATATGCCCAAGCCACGGACCTGCGCACGCTGGATGATGTGATCCATGACGCAGACATGTTCCTTGGCCTGTCCGGGCCGGGCGTATTGTCCCCTGAAATGGTCGGCAAGATGACCAAGCGGCCGATCATTTTTGCCCTCGCCAATCCCACGCCCGAAATCCTGCCGGATCTGGCGCGGGCCGTGGCACCGGATGCGATCATTGCCACAGGCAGGTCCGATTTTCCAAATCAGGTCAACAATGTACTGTGTTTTCCCTTCATATTCCGGGGCGCATTGGATGTCGGGGCCACCACCATCAATGACGAGATGCAGCTGGCCTGTATTGACGGCATTGCCGCCCTCGCACGTGCAACGACCTCCGCCGAGGCCGCCGCAGCCTACCAAGGCGAGCAACTGACCTTCGGGGCGGATTATCTGATCCCCAAACCCTTTGACCCGCGCCTGATCGGAGTGGTGTCATCTGCCGTCGCCAAGGCTGCGATGGAAACCGGCGTGGCGGCGCGGCCCATTGACGATCTTGAGGCATATAAACACCGCCTGGACGGATCTGTGTTCAAATCCGCATTGCTGATGCGGCCCGTATTTGAGGCGGCCCGCACCTCGCCGCGCCGCCTGGTCTTTGCAGAAGGCGAAGATGAACGGGTGCTGCGCGCCGCGCAGGCGATCATTGAGGAAACCGTCGAACGCCCGATCCTGATTGGCCGCCCCGAGGTGATCGAACGGCGGATCGAGAAGGCGGGCCTGACCCTCAAACTTGGCGACAACGTGGATCTGGTAAACCCCGAAAACGATCCGCGCTACCGCGACTATTGGGAAACCTATCATCAGCTGATGGCCCGGCGCGGCGTATCGCCCGACATTGCCCGCGCGGTCATGCGCACCAACACCACCGCGATCGGTGCGGTGATGGTGCATCGCGGCGAGGCCGACAGCCTGATCTGCGGCACCTTTGGTGAGTTCCGTTGGCATATGAATTACGTCGAACAGGTGCTGGGTCGGGACGGTCTGCGGCCGCATGGCGCTTTGTCGATGATGATCCTCGAAGACGGGCCGCTCTTTATCGCCGACACGCAGGTGCATCTGCACCCCACCCCCGAACAGATTGCCGAGATCGCACGCGGCGCGGCGCGGCATGTGCGCCGCTTTGGTCTGGAGCCCAAGGTCGCCTTCTGTTCGCAAAGCCAATTTGGCAATCAAGGCGAAGGCAGCGGCAAACGACTGCGGGCGGCCATTCGTCTGTTGGATGCAGGGGGCGATGACTTTGCCTACGAGGGCGAGATGAACATCGACACCGCGCTGGACCCCGAACTGCGCGAGCGGCTTTTGCCCGGCAACCGGCTTGATGGGGCAGCCAATGTTCTGGTCTTCGCCCATGCGGATGCGGCATCGGGCGTGCGCAACATTCTCAAGATGAAAGGCGGCGGTCTAGAGGTCGGACCGATCCTGATGGGCATGGGAAACCGGGCGCATATCGTTTCACCCTCGATCACGGCCCGCGGGCTGCTGAACGTGGGGGCAATTGCGGGCACACCTGTTGCGCATTACGGCTGATCAGTGACCCAAAGGCGGCAGACAGGCCCCTCCTCTGATTTACACAATTCTCCCTTCGGGGAGGATTGGGGTGAGTTTTTCTGGCCAAATGAAGAGGATAGCGGCGTTACAACATTGACGTGGATCTAGAAAATTTCTTTTCAAATCTTGCGCTGCGACTTTTGCGCCTCTTGCCCGCTGCAGTGACGCTGCGTAACCACAAGGGCGAGGGATTACGGGGGAGGACACCATGGGATACCGCGAAACTTATGCCGCCTGGCAGGATGATCCGGAGGCGTTTTGGCTGAAGGCAGCCGAGGCGATTGATTGGGTTGAGGCCCCCAAGCAGGCGCTTTTTGAACGGGGCAATGACCTGTTTGAATGGTTCGCGGATGCCAAGGTCAATGGTTGTTACAACGCCGTTGATCGCCATGTCGAAGGCGGGCGCGGCGATCAGGTGGCAATCATTCATGACAGCCCGATCACCGGAACGCAGGCCAAGATCACCTATGCAGAACTGCAAACCCGCGTTGCGTCGTTGGCCGGCGCATTGTCCGCGCAGGGTGTGGTCAAGGGCGACCGGGTAATCATTTATATGCCCATGGTGCCAGAGGCGCTTGAGGCGATGTTGGCATGTGCACGCATTGGTGCAGTACACTCTGTGGTCTTTGGCGGATTTGCCGCCAATGAACTGGCCGTGCGCATAGATGATTGTGCCCCCAAGGCGATTATTGCCGCCTCCTGCGGCTTGGAGCCGGGCCGTGTCGTGGAATACAAACCGCTCCTCGATGGTGCGATTGAAATGGCCGATCACAAACCGGATGTCTGTATTGTTTTGCAGCGCCCGCAGCATTTGTGCGCGCTGACGCCGGGCCGTGATCTGGATTGGCATGATTGCCAGCAGGGCGTCACCCCTGCCGATTGTGTGCCGGTTGAGGGCAATCACCCTGCCTATATTCTTTATACTTCTGGCACCACCGGTGCGCCCAAAGGTGTCGTACGCCACACGGGCGGGCATCTGGTGGCGCTGAACTGGACCATGAAAAACATCTACAATGTCGATCCTGGCGATGTGTTCTGGGCTGCCTCAGATGTGGGCTGGGTCGTGGGTCACAGCTACATCTGTTATGGCCCCTTGATCCATGGCAACACCACCGTGGTGTTTGAGGGCAAGCCCATTGGCACACCGGACGCAGGCACCTTCTGGCGGATCATAGAAGAGCATAACGTGCGCAGCTTCTTTACCGCGCCCACGGCCATCCGCGCCGTGAAACGCGAAGACCCCAAGGGGGAATATCGCAAGAAATATGATCTAAGCGGTTTGCGCGCGCTGTATCTGGCGGGTGAAAGAGCTGATCCAGATACCATCGAATGGGCGCAAGAGATTTTGGACATCCCGGTTTATGACCATTGGTGGCAGACCGAGACAGGCTATACCATCGCGGGCAACCCTGCCGGGCTGGAGGCATTGCCGGTCAAGATCGGCTCTCCCACTGTGCCGATGCCGGGATATCAGGTCGAAATTCTGGACGAGGCCGGCCACCCGCAAAAACCTGGTGAACTGGGCGCGATTGCGATCAAATTGCCCCTGCCCCCCGGCACATTGCCAACCCTTTGGAATGCCGAGGACCGGTTCCGCAAATCCTACCTGACGACCTTTCCCGGCTATTACGAAACCGGCGATGCGGGCATGATGGATGAGGACGGATACCTCTACATCATGGCGCGGACCGATGATGTGATCAACGTGGCCGGTCACCGTTTGTCGACCGGCGCAATGGAGGAAGTTCTGGCGGGCCATCCCGATGTGGCAGAATGTGCGGTCGTCGGGGTCAGTGATGCGCTTAAGGGGCAATCACCCGTTGGCCTTTTGTGCCTGTCCAATGGTGTGAACCGCCCGCATGAAGAGATCACGAAGGAATGTGTCAAACGCATCCGCGATCAGATTGGCCCGGTGGCCGCGTTCAAACAGGCGTTGGTGGTAGACCGTCTGCCCAAGACACGCTCGGGCAAGATCTTGCGGGCGACGATGGTCAAGATTGCCGACGGGCAAGAGTTCAAATTGCCTGCCACGATTGATGATCCGGCCATTCTGGATGAAATCAAGGCCGCATTGCAGACCATCGGCTACGCCAAGTAACGAAAAAGGGCGGCCTGATAAGGCCGCCCCAGTCCCGTTCGATATTTTCAATCAAGCTTTTGCGAAAAAGTCGTCTACCTGACGCTCCGCCTCTTCCTTGGCGATGCCGTAACGTTCCTGAATCTTGCCGACCAGCTTGTCACGGTTCCCCGCCGCCTCATCCACTTCATCGTTGGTCAGTTTGCCCCAATGGGCCTGCACGTCACCGGAAATCTGCTTCCATTTGCCTTTGATCTGGTCCCAATTCATGTCTGGTCTCCTTTTCTCGAGTTGCAGCGCTCAGGCGCCTTCGAGAAACCAACGGACACACCCCACCAGCCGTTCCATAAAATCGGGAAAAAGTTCAGTTGAACTGTTCGCTGATCAACCGCTCTTCCAGGCCATGGCCGGGATCAAAAAGGATCGTATGCGCCACTTCCGGCTCTGAACGGACCTCGACCGAGACCACATCACGGTGTGACTTGCCATCCGCATCCGCCATCACGGGGCGCTTTTCCGGCTCAAGCACATCAAAGCGAACATGCGCCGTCTTGGGCAGCAGCGCCCCGCGCCACCGGCGGGGGCGAAAGGCGGCCATGGCCGTCAGGGCCAGTATCTCGGCGCCAATGGGCAGGATCGGACCATGAGCGGAATAGTTATAGGCCGTGGATCCGGCTGGCGTGGCAACCAGGGCACCGTCGCACACCAGTTCCTGAAGCCGCAAGCGACCATCAACAGTGATCTGCAACTTGGCCGCTTGCGGACCAGCACGCAGCAGGGACACCTCGTTGATCGCCAGTGCCTCATGCACCTCTCCTGCGCTGTCTGTGGCACGCATCACCAAGGGATTGATCACGGCCGTTTCGGCCGCGCGGAGGCGTTCAACCAGATCGGATTCGCGGTATTCGTTCATCAAGAACCCGATGGTGCCGCGATTCATCCCGTAAACCGGCGCGGGCAAATCCTGAGTGTTATGCAATGTTTGCAGCATGAAACCATCGCCGCCCAGCGCCACGATCACCTCTGCCTCTTCGGGGGGCACATTGCCATAGCGCCCGATCAACGCTGCACGCGCTGTCTGGGCGACACTGGCGCGGCTGGCCGCAAAAGCGATTCTCATGGACATGGGGCAAAGTTTCCGATTGGGCGCAATTCGCTCCAAAACAATCACATTATTCCTCAGGCTACCAGCATTGCCGCACATATCTGGCGTTGCGTCGCTTTCCCCACTTCCAAGCCGCCGGTGTTTCCGATACGAAACACGAAATTTCGCAGCCCAAAGGAACAGCATCATGTCCGGCTTTTTCACCGCTACCCTGTCTGAATCAGACCCCGAAATCTTTGGCTCCATCACCGATGAGCTGGGCCGCCAGCGCGATGAGATCGAGCTGATCGCATCTGAAAATATCGTGTCTGCCGCTGTGCTTGAGGCGCAGGGGTCTATCATGACCAACAAATACGCCGAAGGCTATCCGGGCCGCCGCTATTATGGTGGGTGCCAGCATGTCGATGTGGCCGAAAACCTTGCCATTGAACGGGCCTGCAAACTGTTTGACTGCGCATTTGCCAACGTGCAGCCCAACTCCGGCTCGCAGGCGAACCAAGGTGTGTTCCAAGCGCTGTTGCAGCCCGGCGATACGATCCTTGGCATGTCCTTGGATGCAGGTGGTCACCTGACGCATGGTGCCAAGCCGAACCAGTCAGGCAAATGGTTCAACGCCATCCAATATGGCGTGCGCAAGCAAGACAACCTGCTGGATTATGATCAGGTTGAGGCATTGGCCAAAGAGCACCAGCCCAAGATGATCATCGCGGGCGGTTCCGCCATTCCGCGCCAGATCGATTTTGCCCGCATGCGGGAGATTGCCGATATGGTTGGCGCTTATCTGCACGTTGACATGGCGCATTTTGCCGGTCTCGTGGCCGCGGGCGAACATCCATCGCCCTTCCCGCACGCCCATGTGGCCACCACCACAACCCACAAAACCCTGCGCGGTCCACGCGGCGGCATGATCCTGACCAATGACGAGGCACTGGCGAAAAAGTTCAACTCCGCCATCTTCCCCGGTATTCAGGGTGGCCCGTTGATGCATGTGATCGCGGCCAAGGCCGTCGCCTTTGGTGAGGCGCTGCGTCCTGAGTTCAAGGACTATATCAAACAGGTCATCACCAATGCGCAGGCGCTTTCCGATCAGCTGATCAAAGGCGGGCTGGACACTGTGACCCACGGCACCGACACCCATGTGGTGTTGGTTGATCTGCGCCCCAAGGGCGTGACCGGCAACATCGTCGACAAGGCATTGGGCCGCGCCCATATCACCTGCAACAAGAACGGTGTGCCGTTTGACCCTGAAAAACCAACCGTGACTTCGGGCATCCGCCTTGGCTCCCCCGCCGGGACAACCCGCGGCTTTGGCGAGGCAGAGTTCCGCCAGATCGCGGATTGGATCATCGAAGTGGTCGATGGCCTGGCCGCCAACGGCGAAGACGGCAACGCAGAGGTTGAAGCGAAGGTGCGCGGCGAGGTTGCCGAGCTTTGCGCCCGCTTCCCGCTTTACCCGAACCTCTGAACCTTTTCTTTTTTTTGAGAACGGCAAACGCCCCCGCTGACATGCGGGGGCGTTTTTGTTTGAAAGCCTGCGATCCGCATCTAGATCTGGCACGAGGCAGCCCTCATTGACCTGCATCAAGGCAGCAAAACACGAAATCTGCTAGACTTTGGGGGTTGGATCAGCGGCAGATTCCCGCTGACACATGACACCCAGAAAGGGAGACGCAAGAATGGGAAAGACATCGAAAAAGGCCGAAACAGCAGATTTTTCCGCAATGCCAATGGCAGCCGCAATGGCGGCGGTCAATCCCGTCGGAATGTCCGCATGGAAAAAGGTCATGGATGAAAGCAGCCGGTTTGTCTCTGAGCGGTTTGAACAGGACGTCGAACTGCAAAAAGCGATGATGGGCTGCACCACTCCGCAGGAATTGTTTCAGCTTCAGTCCGAATTCTACACCAAGGCCGTTCAGGACTATACCGCCGAGGCGTCCCGCATGTTCGAGATGATGACCAAGGCCACGCAAGACACCATGAAAGAGGTCACCGCCTCACATGCGCGCAAATACGACGACGTGCCTTTGTAAATCTTTGCACGCCGGGCAAAAGTGAGTACCGGCTGGCCATAGGCCCGCCGGAGTAGAATAATTATGGCCTAGCGACCCATGTGCCGGTCATTTGGCCTGCATGTTCTGGACCATCTTGAGCACCTGACGGCGCGGCAGGAACGGGATCACCCAGTTCACCAAAAAGCCCAGCCCACGTTCATTCACCGTCACCAGATCGCCGCGCATCATCGCGTCATAACCATGTTTGGCAACGCTCGCAGGGGTCTTGCCACCGCCAGAGACCAGCTTGGTCCCTTCAAGGTTGGCCGTCTGCGCAAACTCCGTTTCGACATAGCCGGGTGCCAGCACGGTTGAGGTCACACCGCGCGGGCGCAGCTCTTGGTCAATCGCCTCTGAGAAGGATTTCACAAAGGCCTTAGTCGCGAAATAGACTGCCTGATTGGGCCCCGGCATGAATCCGGCTGTTGACCCCACTTGCAAGATCTTGCCGCCGCCCTGCGCCACCATATCCGCCGCCGCCAGATGGGTCAGCGCGACCAGGGCTTTGACATTCAGGTCGATCATTCCCAACTCGTCCTCCAGGGGCCGGTCGATATGCATGCCCTGCCCGCCGAACCCGGCGTTGTTGATCAGGATATCGACCTTGAGTCCCGCCGCCTTTATCTTCTGATAAAGCGCTTCTGCTCCGCCCTGCGCACCAAGATCCAATGCAAAGACATGCACTTCGATCCCATGTTTCTGCTCAAGCTCAGCCTTGAGCGTGTTCAGCGTGCCTTCCCGCCGCGCCGTGATGATGACATCACCGCCCTTGGATGCGTGATAGCGGGCAAATTCCATGCCGATGCCAGACGAGGCGCCAGTGATTAATGCGGTGTTGCTCATGAGAGTGTCCTTCGGGTTGGGTCAACAGTTGTTGACGCTCTACCTAAGCTCTCTGTTCGATATGTCAACACTTGTTGACAACCTAAAACCGGAGTTTAAGCTGCCTTTATGACCAAAGCCTTGAATACCCGCGAGAAACTGCTCCTCCACGGACGTCGCCTGCTTTGGGCGCAGGGCTATACTTCGGTATCTCTGCGCCAAATCGCCAAGGCTGCGGACGTCGATGTGGCGCTGATCTCGCGCTATTTCGGCGGCAAGATGGGTCTCTTCGACTCCACCTTGGCCGGTGCATTTGACGACCCAAGCGCACGGGCCAAGTCCACAGATCAACTGATGGCTCTGATGGCACAGCTTTTTGTCACCGCCCCAAGGGGCGGCGAAATGCCATCGGTTGTGCGGATGATCTTGTCCAACGCCCATGACGACGAGGTCGGCGAAAAGGTGCGCCGCCTGACCCATGACAATTTCTACGCCCCCCTGCTGGCCATTATCGGATGCCCCGCCCGCACCGCGCTTTTCATGGCGGTGCTTCTGGGGATCAGCGTGGTCGAGAAAACCATCAAGCTGCCGGATTACCCCGCCCCAAGCACCGCCGCCTATGAGGCCCGGCTCCGCCACATGATGCAAGCCGCCCTTTCATATTCAGGAGAGACCCCATGATCATCCATCCCGCAGGTTCGCGCCCCTCCGGCGCAGGCAGCCCCGACTATTTCACAGGCACCGTTCGCATGGACCCCTTGGTCAGCACCCCTGCCCCGTCCCGCCTGCGCGGCGTGACCGTCACGTTTGAGCCAGGCGCCCGTACGGCATGGCACACCCATCCGTTGGGCCAAACCCTGATCGTGACCTCTGGCGCCGGACTGGCCCAAAAGGAAGGCGAACCGGTCAAGCCGCTGCGTCCCGGCGATGTGGTCTGGTTTGAACCGGGTGAAAAGCATTGGCACGGAGCCGCGCCCGATTGCGCGATGACCCATATCGCCCTGCAAGAGGAACTGGATGGCAGCGCAGTGGATTGGATGGAACATGTTACTGACGCCCAATACAGCGCCTGAACGCGGCTGCACTTACTGATGAAAGCGACACCTTCGAACCGCACGAAACGCCTTGAACGCAATCTGGGCGACTGGATGCGCGCCCGCCTGCCGATGGCGCTGGCTGAATTCGTAATGTTTGTGCTGAAACAGGGCTGGGCCGCTTTTCCCGGTGCCCTGCTGCTGGCCGGATTGATCATCAGTGATCGCATCTGGCAGCCCCATTGGCCCATCGCACGCTTTGATGCCCTGTTGATCTACGCCCTCGCGCTGCAAGCCCTGTTCCTCGCAACCGGTATGGAAAGCTGGCGGGAGGCCCGTGTGATCGCCCTGTTCCACCTGACCGGCACCCTGATGGAGATCTTCAAGGTCAACGCGGGCAGTTGGGCCTATCCCGGCGATGCGATCAGCAAGATCTGGGGTGTGCCGCTTTTTTCAGGCTTCATGTATGCGGCGGTAGGCTCCTATATGGCACGGGTGATCCGCCTGTTTAACATGCGCTTCGCGCCCTATCCGCCCTATTGGACAACGGTTCTGTTGGCGGTGGCGATCTACACCAATTTCTTTGCCCATCACTATCTGCCGGATATCCGCATCGCGCTGTTTGCCGCCACGGTTGTGCTGTTTGCCCGCACACGGATCTGGTTTCACATCGGTGCACGGCGCTATTGGATGCCGCTGCCTCTGGCCGCCTTCCTCACCAGCTTCTTTCTCTGGGTGGCTGAAAACATCGGCACAGCCACACGCACATGGCTTTATGCGGGCCAAAACGCCGGTGAAATGGTGCGCTTTGCCAAGATGGGGTCATGGTATTTGCTGCTTTACGTCAGTTTTGTCACTGTCACGCTGGTGCTGCGCGACGCGCTGCGCCCACCAGAGGATGACCCGCCTCAAACGTAGCCGCGCCACCACATCCAAAAGACAAAGGCACTCACGATAACCAGCAGATAAAACACAATCAGTCCGGCCATCCGCAAAAGGTATGATTTGCGCCGCTCTTTCACGTCGATCTGGCGCAGATGCGCCGCCACGGCCTCAAAGGCCTGATCAATCCGCGCCGGATCCCATTGCAATGCAAGCTTGGGATGACTCGCCTCATGCTCCGCCCGGATCAGAACCTCGGCCTGCCTGTGCAATGCCTGCGGCAATCGTCGCCCCGTGCGCGCCAAAGCACGCCGCAAATCGCGTGCCTTGACGCCAAATTTCTCTCGCAGCAAATCGCGAAGGGCTTCGGTTTTGACAGCGATGTCCGATTGATAAATCATCCCCCCTTTTAATCGCTCTGGCCCATGGGCTGCAATGGCGCTACCCCTATCTCATGCTCAGCTATTCCGAATACGGGGATAACCCCGCAACCGCCGACACCCCCGCCCTGATCATTGTGCATGGTCTATACGGATCAGGCCGCAATTGGGGCGTGATCGCAAAGCGCCTGTCCGACCGCCGCAGGGTGATCACCGTGGATATGCGCAACCACGGCACCAGCCCGCGCATGTCCAGCCAAAGCTATCCGGACATGGCACAGGATCTGGCCGATCTGATCACCCATTTGAACATCCCTGTCGATGTCTGCGGGCATTCCATGGGCGGCAAGGCGGCGATGGTGCTCGCATTGACCCATCCAGAGCTTTTGCGCCGGTTGATTGTCGCAGATATCGCGCCAACCGCCTATGGCCACACACAGCAAATGTATATCGACGCCATGCGAAACGTTGACCTCTCCGCCGTCACCCGCCGCTCGGACGCTGAAGCACAATTGGCCGATCAAGGTGTCGATCGCGCACTACAAAGCTTCTTCACGCAATCGCTGGACGTGCCGGGCAAGGCATGGCGCCTCAACCTCGATGTGCTTGAGGCCGAAATGCCCAAGATCATCGGCTGGCCATCGGATATCACCGGCGTATTTGAAGGCCCCACATTGTTCCTGTCCGGCGGCGCCTCGGATTATGTGCGCCCCGAACACCGGCCCACGATCAAGGCGCTTTTCCCCTCCGCCCGCTTTGCCAAACTGCCCGGCGCAGGGCACTGGCTGCATGCCGAAAAACCCCGCGAATTCGAGGCCGCCGCCCGGATTTTTCTGGACGCCTGAACCCGACACAGGCAGACCCTCCCCCTTTTTGGCCAAAAATATTCCGGGGGTATGGGGGCTGGCCCCCATTCCACCCTTGCAACCGGCGTTGCCATCCCTATAACGCAGGACAATTTGCAAACATCCGGGGGCCATAGCCATGCCAAAGAGAACCGACATCCAGTCGATCATGATCATTGGTGCAGGCCCCATTGTTATTGGCCAGGCCTGCGAGTTTGACTACTCCGGCGCACAGGCCTGCAAAGCCCTCAAGGAAGAGGGATACCGTGTCATTCTTGTGAACTCCAACCCGGCCACGATCATGACCGATCCGGGGCTGGCCGATGCGACCTATATTGAACCGATCACGCCCGAGATTGTCGCCAAGATCATTGAAAAAGAACGCCCCGATGCCTTGCTCCCGACAATGGGCGGCCAGACCGGGCTGAACACTTCCCTCGCCCTCGAAGAGATGGGTGTGCTGGAAAAATTCGGTGTTGAGATGATCGGAGCCAAACGCGAAGCCATTGAAATGGCAGAAGATCGCAAACTCTTCCGCGAAGCAATGGACCGTCTGGGCATCGAAAATCCCCGCGCCACGATCTGCACTGCGCCCATCGGCGCGGACGGCAAGAAAGATCTTGCTGCGGGTGTGGCGCTGGCGCTTGAAGACCTCGAAGAGATCGGTCTACCGGCCATTATCCGCCCCGCCTTTACCATGGGCGGCACCGGCGGCGGCGTCGCCTACAACCGCGAAGACTACGAATTCTTCTGCCGCTCCGGCATGGACGCCTCTCCTATGGGGCAGATCCTGATCGACGAATCACTGCTCGGTTGGAAAGAGTTCGAAATGGAGGTGGTGCGCGACACCGCCGACAATGCGATTATCGTCTGTTCCATCGAAAACGTGGACCCGATGGGCGTGCACACCGGCGATTCCATAACCGTGGCACCGGCACTGACCCTGACGGACAAAGAATACCAGATCATGCGCAACCACTCGATCGCGGTTCTGCGCGAGATCGGCGTGGAAACCGGCGGCTCCAACGTGCAATGGGCGGTGAACCCCGCCGATGGCCGCATGGTTGTGATCGAAATGAACCCGCGCGTGTCGCGTTCCTCGGCGCTTGCGTCCAAGGCGACGGGTTTCCCGATTGCCAAGATCGCGGCAAAGCTGGCTGTTGGCTTTACCCTCGATGAGCTCGACAACGACATCACCGGCGTGACGCCAGCCAGCTTTGAACCGACCATTGACTATGTGGTCACCAAGATCCCGAAATTCGCCTTTGAGAAATTCCCCGGTTCCGAGCCGAACCTGACCACGGCGATGAAATCCGTGGGCGAGGCGATGTCCATCGGCCGCACCATCCACGAGAGCATGCAAAAGGCGCTGGCTTCGATGGAATCGGGCCTCACCGGCTTTGATGAGATCGACATTCCCGGCGCGCCTGACCAGGCGGCCTTGGTCAAAGCGATCAGCAAACAAACTCCGGACCGTCTGCGCACCATTGCCCAAGCCATGCGCCACGGCATGTCCGATGACGAAATTCACGGCGTGACCATGTTTGACCCTTGGTTCCTCGCCCGCATCCGCGAAATCATCGACGCGGAGACACAAGTCAAAACCGACGGCCTGCCCACGGATGAAACCGCGATGCGCCACCTCAAGATGATGGGCTTCACCGATGCACGGCTGGCCCATTTGACCGGGCAATCCGAAACCGCAGTCCGCAACGCACGCCTGAACGCAGGCGTCAAAGCGGTGTTCAAACGCATCGACACCTGCGCCGCGGAATTTGAGGCGCAGACGCCTTACATGTACTCCACCTACGAGGCTCCAATGATGGGCGACGTGGAATGCGAGGCGCGCCCATCGGAACGCAAAAAGGTCGTGATCCTTGGCGGCGGCCCCAACCGGATCGGTCAGGGGATCGAGTTTGATTATTGCTGCTGTCACGCCTGCTATGCGCTGACCGATGCGGGTTACGAGACCATCATGGTCAACTGCAACCCCGAGACGGTCTCGACCGACTATGACACCTCGGACCGGTTGTATTTTGAACCGCTGACCTTTGAACATGTCATGGAGATCCTGCGGGTTGAGCAGGAAAACGGCATCCTGCACGGTGTGATCGTTCAGTTTGGTGGCCAGACCCCGCTGAAACTGGCCAACGCCTTGCAAGAGGCCGGTATCCCGATCCTTGGCACCACGCCGGACGCAATTGACCTGGCCGAGGATCGTGAACGTTTCCAGCAGCTTGTGCAAAGCCTTGGCCTGAAGCAGCCGCACAATGGCATCGCGCATTCCGACAGCGAAGCGATGGAAATTGCCTCTGACATCGGCTTCCCGCTGGTGATCCGTCCCTCCTATGTTCTGGGGGGGCGCGCCATGGAAATCGTGCGTGATCAGGCGTCGTTGGAACGCTACATCTCGACCGCAGTTGTTGTCTCTGGTGACAGCCCTGTTTTGCTCGACAGCTATCTGTCCGGCGCGGTGGAACTGGACGTTGACGCCCTTTGCGATGGCAAAGACGTGCATGTCGCCGGTATCATGCAGCATATCGAAGAGGCGGGTGTGCATTCGGGTGACAGTGCCTGTTCCTTGCCGCCCTATTCGCTGTCCCGTGACGTGATCGAAGAGGTCGAGAAACAGACCCGCGCCCTGGCCTTGGCGTTGAATGTGGTTGGTCTGATGAATATTCAGTTCGCCCTCAAAGACGGCGAGATCTACCTGATCGAAGTGAACCCGCGCGCCTCGCGCACCGTGCCATTTGTGGCCAAGGCGACGGACAGTGCCATTGCTTCCATCGCCGCCCGGATTATGGCGGGTGAGCCTCTGTCAAACTTCCCTAAGCGTCCCGCCTATCCAGAGCAGGCCTCTTATGACGATGTCCTGCCGCTTGGTGATCCGATGACATTGGCCGATCCAAACATGCCGTGGTTCTCGGTGAAAGAGGCCGTGATGCCATTCGCCCGTTTCCCCGGCGTTGATACCCTGCTTGGGCCGGAAATGCGCTCAACCGGTGAAGTGATGGGCTGGGATCGCGACTTCCCCCGCGCCTTCCTCAAGGCGCAGATGGGCGCGGGCAACCCACTGCCACGCAACGGTTGTGCTTTCCTGTCGATCAAGGACATGGACAAAACACCGGATATGCTTGAAGCGGCCAAAGTGCTTTTGGATCAGGGCTTTACCCTGATCGCCACCCGCGGCACCGCCGAATGGCTCAATGGTCAGGGATTGTCCTGTGATGTGGTCAACAAGGTCTATGAGGGCCGCCCTGACATCACGGACATGATGAAAGATGGCGACGTGCATCTGGTGATGAACACCACCGAAGGTGCCCAAGCCGTCGAGGACAGCAAATCCATTCGCTCCATCGCGCTCTTTGACAAGATCCCCTATTTCACCACGGCGGCCGGTTCACATGCGGCCGCTCTGGCGATCAAGGCGCAGGCCGAAGACGAGATTGGGGTGAAATCCTTGCAGGGGTAACCCTCACAGCTTTCGATACATCTTGATCAGTTTGGTCATGCGGTGGGTGAGGGTTTCGCCCAACACAGATGCAAGCTGTACATCGCGCACGTCCTGTTCCTTGCCCATCGCGGCATCGTTGAGCAGGGCGTGAAGGCTGATCCATTTGCTGTCCACTTGGCCAAGGGCAATCTTGATGCTGATGTTAGGCGCTTTTGACAGGCCGCGCTCGGCATCACCTGTGATCAAGGCCGCATTCGCCGCCTCAAACCTGCGCATTTTTGCAATCATTTGCGCCCCGTGATCTTCGGGTCCAAGCGACAGCCGTGCATAGCAAACATCGCGAAGCAATTCTTCGATCAAGGCATGTTGGGCCTGCAAAAGCCCGATCGCATTGCGGACTTCCGTCGGTTGTTCAGCCGGGGCATAGCTTGAGGCCGCTTCCGACAAAACCTCAAACATCTGATCCGCCACCCGTTGATTGCGCACCAGCAACAAAGAGACAGGGATCGTGTGAAAATCCCCTGCTGCAATCTGCAAAGAAGAACGTGTCAATCCTTTGGAAAGACGCGATATTTCCTCCAGCCTCTGACGCCGTGCATCGTCTTTCTCAGGTGCCAGTCCGGTCCCGGCGTCCCCGTCGATGAGCTGCACCATGGTGGCATCAAATTCCAGCGCGGTTTCAGTGGCCGCATCTGCGTGCAGCTCTGATTGTGATCCCGACATGACCAAACAGGCGGATTTCGCGATCCGCAGCGCCCTTTGACCCTGCTGCGCCATCAAATCCATCCGCAGTGATCCGGCATCCTGCGCCAATGCAGGTCCGGCACAAAGAAACACGGCAAGGAAAAGCCGCACCCAGAAACCCAATGTCATCGCCCTTTGCAGCTTCATCCGCGGTAACATCGCTGCAAAGCCTTAAAACTTTCTGACCCGCGCTCTCACAAATACCCCAGAACCCCCTTCGCCCTTGCCCCGCTGGCCCCGGCATGTGTACCCTGACCCAACGCAAGAGGGCCTTTTCATGTTCAAACCTGCCATCACCGGCACCGGTGTTTTCACCCCGGACCAGATCATCACCAATGCCGAATTGGTCGAAGCGTTCAACGCCTATGTCGATCTCTATAATACGCGAAACGCGGATGCGATTGCGGCCGGTGATCTGGATGCAAAGGAGCATTCCTCCGAAGAGTTCATTTTTAAGGCCAGCGGCATTGAGCAGCGTTATGTGATTGATAAAACCGGCGTTCTCGATCCTGAGGTGATGCATCCCCTGCTGCGCCAGCGCAGCGATGATGAACCCAGCCTGATGGCAGAGATGGCCCTTGATGCCGCAACTAAAGCATTGGCCCAGGCGGGCAAAACCGCTGCCGATGTGGATGCGGTGATTTGCGCCGCCTCCAACCTTGAACGGGCCTATCCGGCGGTGGCAATCGAAATACAGGATCTGCTGGGCATCGAGGGCTTTGCATTTGATATGAACGTCGCCTGTTCATCTGCAACATTCGGCATTCAGGCGGCGGCGGATATGGTGCGCTCCGGCTCCATCCGGTCGGCGCTGGTGGTCAATCCTGAGATCTGTTCGGCGCATCTGGAATGGCGCGACCGCGATTGCCATTTCATCTTTGGCGATGTCGCCACCGCCACCCTGATCGAACGCGAAGAAGCAGCAACCGGCCCCTATTTCGAGATCAAATCGACCCGCTGTGCCACTGATTTTTCCAATAATATCCGGAACAACAATGGCTTTTTGCGCCGCTCGCGCCCCGACGGGGTCAAGGACCGCCGCGATATGCAGTTCATGCAGAATGGCCGGAAGGTGTTCAAAGAGGTGTTGCCGCTGGTGGCGGAACATATCGCCGGTCACATGGCCGAAGAGGGTGTGGATGCGAAGGATCTCAAACGGCTGTGGCTGCATCAGGCCAACAAATCCATGAATGATTTTATCGGTCGCAAGGTTCTGGGACGCACGCCGGAGCCAGGCGAGCAGCCCAACATCCTGCAAGAATACGCCAACACCTCATCGGCGGGGTCGATCATCGCGTTTTCCAAACATTCCAACGATATGAAAGACGGCGATACCGGGCTGATCTGTTCGTTTGGCGCAGGCTATTCCGTTGGCTCCGTGGTGGTCCAACGGCACGGCTAACGCCTGCCCCGCCCCTGCTATCAGCCGCTTTCGTCTTCGAGGTTCAGCTTCATGTCCACCAGCACCTGCTGCAACAGGGTGGTTTCTTTCAGCAATCGCTTGGCTTCGTTCACAGAGATCTGCCCGTCTTCTATGGACTGCTGATACTCTGCCATCAAAAGCGCAAACCGTTGGCTGAGCGCGATCACATCTGAATTCACATTGCCCGAGCGTTCGGAATTGGCCCGCCGCCCTTCGAAGTTCAAGGCAACGCCGCGCAGCTCGGCCAAGGCGACCGTGACATGAGGATAGCCAGCGGCCTCTTCCAGCTGCGCCACGGCATCAATGGGCATGAAACGATCAGAATGTTCAGGGTTGTCTGAATAGTAACGTCCCAAGGTTGCCTTGGATTTACCGGTCACTTCGCACGCGGGCTCGATGCCAACATCTTTCACCAATGCTTCGGTGTGTTTCTTCAGATAACTGCCCATACCGGCCATGTCTCAGCCTCCCCGCCGCTCGCTTGCCCGTTTCTTATTGTCGCAGAAAACCGGCCCGTTGGTAGACCCCTTACTCAAACCACCCCGACTTGTCATTTATAAAACGGCGTCTGCTTCTTTTGGCCTCACCGGAAATTGCGCCCGCCGGTCGGTTTTCGGCCGCCGAACGCTTGAAGCCCGCCCGCCCGATGGCGTACCAACACGGCCATGGCAAAACTGTACTTTCACTATTCCACCATGAACGCGGGCAAATCGACGGTACTGCTTCAGGCGGCCCATAACTATGTCGAACGGGGCATGGTGCCCTATCTTTTGACCGCCCAGTTTGACAATCGCGCCGGCGAAGGGCGCATCGCCTCGCGGATCGGCATTGGCGAAAAGGCCGATACCTTTGCCCCCGGCGAAGATCTCTTTGCCAAGATTGAAAATCGGATCGACGCCGGGCCCTGCGCCTGTGTGTTCATTGATGAGGCACAGTTTCTGCAGCCCGAACAGGTGTGGCAACTGGCCCGCGCTGTGGACGATCTGCGGGTCCCGATCATGTGTTTCGGCCTTCGTGTGGATTTCCGCGGAGAGCTGTTTCCCGGATCGGCCACCCTGCTGGCGCTGAGCGATGAAATGCGCGAAGTCCGCACCATCTGCCATTGCGGGAAAAAAGCGACCATGGTTGTCCGGACGGCGGCGGATGGCACCGTCTTGAAAGACGGCGCACAAGTCCAGATCGGCGGGAATGAGACCTATGTTTCCCTGTGCCGCCGACACTGGCGTGAGGCGGTCGAAGGCTGATTTCACACACCCCTGCCAATATTTACCGAAGTCCTGCCCAATTTTTGACCTGATCTTCCCTTAGCTCAGGCAAAAATATTGATTTGAACTCAAAACATATTGAGGCCGGATATGAGAACCCACCCAATTCCCTTCAATGAAGAAGCCCGTGTCGCTGCCGTGCAGCATGTGCCGGGTCTGACCCGCGAAAACGAAGCGTTGTTCGATGCACTGTGCGATGCAACGGCCAAGCTGTTTGGCTGTCCCATCGCACATATCTCTGTCGTGGAACAAGACACACAGTGGTACAAATCGGTGATCGGCATTGAACTGGGCGAAATGCCAAAGAATCAATCGTTCTGCACCCATACGATCATGACCGAACAGCCGATGATTATCCCCGATCTCAGCAAAGATCCCAAGTTTGCCGATCACCCGATGGTTGCCGAAGGCGGCCCTCAAGCCCGGTTTTATGCCGGTGTGCCGCTGATCTTGTCGTCCGGTTATCGCTTCGGCAGCCTTTGCGCCTTGGATGTGGTCCCGCATGAGGCCCCCAGTGAACGCGATATGGCTGTGCTCAAGGACATGGGCCGCGCGGTTGTGGCCGCATTGGAAAAAGCCCCTGCAGAACCTGCTGCCGTGCCTAGTGATCAAGGCCAGTCGGCTTTTCTCACACTTGTTGGTCATGAGCTGCGCACGCCCCTGACCATCGTTCACGGTGCGATGCGCATCCTTGAGTCCCGCCTTGAAGACCAGGTCAGCAAAAAGCTGGCCAACAGTTCGATCAAATCCAGCGAACATCTGTCGACGCTGATCGATTCCATTCTGAAGTTCAGCAACATCAACACTGGTGAACTACAACTGAACGAGCAATCAACCAATATGGCCGATCTGCTGGATGATCTGCGGCAAAACCATCAATTCAGCGTAGCCGAAGTTGGCAAGACCATCATCAACCCGACAACGGATATGCACGGTGAAATTCTTGTGGATCAAGAACACATCAAGATCTGCCTGACCTCACTGATGCTCAATTCCGTTCTGCATGGCGGCGACGAGATTGCGATATCCTGCGGTCATGACCCAGCCGGAAACGTCGAAATTTGTGTTGCCGACAATGGCAGCATCGACGATCACGTCGAGCTGGCCGAGCTTTACAAACCCTTCATCGTGGGCGGCGACATCGAAAAACGCGGCACCGGCGGCGGCCTTGGTCTTGGCCTGCCCCTGACCCGCAAACTGGTTGAACTGCACGGCGGTGAATTTGAGGTCCGGGCCGAACCAACCCAGACCGTGGCCTGCATTCGCCTGCCCAAATGGCGGACGGTCAACTAGACCCGAGATCTACAGGCGCTGCATCCTCTTACCGGTGCAGCGCCTTTTCTACACTGCGTTTGGCGGTGTCTTTCCGGCCAAAAACGCCTGAATATTCTCAACCGCCATCAGCCCCATTTCGACCCGCACCTCCAGTGCGGAGGTGCCCAGATGCGGCAACAGCACGACATTCTCCAGTTCCCGCAGCGCCGCAGGCACTTTCGGCTCGAATTCGTAAACATCCAGCCCGGCACCACCGATCCGCCGGTCTTGCAAGGCTGTGATCAAAGCGGCCTCTTCAACAACATCTCCCCGCGAGATGTTGATCAGATGGCCATGGGGTTGCATCGCATCCAACACCGCAGCATCAATCAAATGATGGGTCTGCGGACTGCCCGGTACAGCGGCCACCATGATATCAACTTTTCCGGCCATCTCTTTGAGGTCGGAATATTGTTGCGCCGGATAGGCCAGCGTCTTCTCGCTGCGGCTGAAATAGGCCACATCCATGCCAAACCCAAAATGGCAGCGCCGCGCAATCGCCTGTCCGATCCGGCCCATACCCACGATACCGACAGTCTTGCCCGTCAGATGCAGGCCCAGCATCTGCGTCGGATGCCACCCCGGCCAAGTGCCGGAACGCACAAACCGTTCCCCTTCGCCGGCACGCCGAGCTGACATGAGCATCAGCGTCATTGCAATATCCGCAGTGGCATCGGTAACTGCGCCGGGTGTGTTGGTGACAGTGATCCCCGCCGCCTTGGCCGCCGCTGCATCAATGTGGTTATAGCCAACACCGAAATTCGCCAGCAAACGGCAGCGCGGCGCAGGCACATCTGCAAAGACCTCGGCCGAGAATGCATCGCCCAAGGTCGGCAAGACCGCGTCATACTCGGATAATGCGGCCCGCAATTCCTGCGCGGTCAACGGCAATGTCTCATCGCGCACTGTCAGTTCCACAGCGGTCAGTTGCGATGTGACGGCCTCCGGCAGGGGCCGCGTTACCAAAACCTTATTCAATGCATCCGCCCTCCGTTCGGCACCTCTTGGCCGGGTTGCAAAAGCACGATCGCGCCGTCTGCATCCGGCGTTCCCAAAACCAGAACCTCTGACATGAACGGCCCGATTTGCCGGGGCGGGAAATTGACCACGCCCATCACCTGCCGCCCGACCAGGTTCTCAGGCGTGTAATGCACGGTGATCTGCGCGGATGTCTTGCGCTCACCAATCTCTGGTCCGAAATCGATCCACATCTTGATCGCAGGCTTTCGCGCCTCCGGAAAGGGTTCGGCCCGCGTCACCGTGCCAACCCGAACATCCACCTTCATGAAATCATCAAATGATATCTCAGCCACCTGCCAGTTCCTTCGATCTGTCTGTTGCCGCCTTCACCGC
Organism: Sulfitobacter mediterraneus; assembly: GCF_016801775.1. Lineage (NCBI taxonomy): Bacteria > Pseudomonadati > Pseudomonadota > Alphaproteobacteria > Rhodobacterales > Roseobacteraceae > Sulfitobacter > Sulfitobacter mediterraneus. The sequence goes on from NZ_CP069004.1 coordinate 1,950,374, forward strand.
CCGCTGCAGCAAGGCAGGAAAGCCGTCTTTTTCATCCATCAACACCTCAAGCGCGGCCTGCGTGGTGCCATTTGGACTGGTCACATTGACCCGCAACTGCGTTGGGCTTTCCTCTGCCGCCATCGCCAAGGCACCTGCCCCGGCCACGGTTGCCTTGGCCAATTGCATTGATAGATCGGCTGGCAACCCTTGCGCCTCACCCGCCGCCGCCATGGTCTCTATCATATGGAACACGTAAGCTGGGCCAGATCCGCTGACCCCGGTGACCGCGTCAATCTGCGCCTCCTGCTCCAACCGGACAACCGCACCCACCGCGGACAAAAGCGCCTCCGCCTCATCCAGCGCGGCTGCGCCGGCGGCGTCATTGGCGACAATTGCCGTGATCCCCTGAGAGATTGCTGCCGGCGTATTGGGCATTGCCCGCACAACAGGCGTGTCTGCGCCAAGTACATTTTCAAAAAAGGAGATCGTGGTTCCCGCCGCGACACTGACAAAAACAGTCTCGCCGTTGCCCATTGGCCTCAAGGTCGGCAAGGCCTCGGCCATCATCTGCGGTTTGACCGCCACCAGCACCACCGCTGGCGTCTCTGGCAAAGGTTGGTTCAGATGCACGCCTTGCGCCTGCAACCATTCAGATGGATAGGGATCCTTGACCCAAACCGACGTGGCCGGCAAGCCGCGGGCCAGCCACCCGGCCAACATCGCGGATCCCATCTTGCCGCATCCCAGCAACACCAAGCCGCCCGATGCAATTCGGCTGTCTTTCATGATATGTCCCCCGGTTGTTCCGGGGCAAAGTGTTACGCCCGCCCGTAGGCCTCTGCAATGGCAACCTGAATGGCTTCTTCCGGCGTCCGGTCCCCCCAGACCAGAAGCTGCAGCGCCGGGTAATACCGCTCCGCGCTCATCACGGCGGCACCGATCATTGTGTCAATCTGCTCGGCCGAGGCAACATTTCCCCCCGCCAGCACCAAACCATAGCGATAGACCATCAACTTCTGTTCTGCCCAATAGGTAAAGGCACCAGCCCAACATTGATCGTTCACATTGTTGAGAAGCTCATAAAGCTTTGGCAATTTCTCGGCGGGCGGCTCCATCTCGAAGGTACAGATCAAGCGCAAAGTCTCATCATAGGACGACCAGGCAAGGGTGATGGAATAGGTGCGCCACTGCCCCTCCACAGCCATCGCAATCTGATCATCCGCAATTCGATCAAAATCCCAATCATGATGAGCCGCCAAATGCTCAACAATATCAATGGGGTGAATATCTTCTTCAAGGTACTGCTCGGACAGGGCCATTTCGCCACCTCTTTTTTTATCCGGGTCGGGCGGCGTATTCACCACCAAACATGGAAGCCTGCACTAAAAGGCGTGGGGCGACCCAGCGCCTATACTAGATATGGTGCGGGCAGCGGGCGCATCTGGCAACCCCTTTTCTGGGGATAACCACAATTCGTAGGGGATAACTCCAATATCTTGTGTGTAAGTCGGCCCGAACACCAAAATAACGCGGTGCATCTCTTCATTTGGCAAGAAAAACTCAAGAACAACAAAACACCCGGACGCCACGGGGGCGGTCCGGGTGATCATTCTCAATCTGCAATATACAGAATGGCGCGGCAGCGCCGCCTTTGGGTTGCGTTTACTTGGCCTCAAGCGCGTCCAGACGCGCCTTGAGCGCCTCGTTCTCTTCGCGCGCCTTCTGGGCCATCGCCCGCACCGCGTCAAACTCTTCGCGCGTCACAAAATCGCGGTCCGCCAGCCAGCGGTCCATCATGCCTTTCATGGCGGTTTCCGCTTCGTCCTTTGCGCCCTGTGCCACGCCCATGGCGTTGGTCATCATCTGGCTGATATCGTCAAAAATCTTGTTACGGGTTTGCATGTCTGGTCTCCGGCGCTTTGTGTTGATCCTTATATGGGGTCTCGGTGCGCCGCTCGCAAGGTTGACTTCCTCGGCCCATCACGCTCAATCAGCGCCATGACCGCTATGATCCCCTTTCCCGATATCGCCCCCGAGATCTTCACTGTGTCTCTTTTTGGTATGTCTTTTGCCCTGCGGTGGTATGCGCTGGCCTATATCGCAGGGATCGTCATCGGCTGGCGGCTTGTCGTGCGCACGATCCGCAAGCCAGAGCTTTGGCGCAGCAATACCCCCCCAATGACCGCGCAGCAGGTCGAAGATATGTTGTTCTGGGTCATTCTGGGGGTCATTCTGGGCGGGCGCTTGGGATATGTCCTATTTTATCAACCCGCGCATTATCTCGCCAATCCCGGCCAGATCCTACAGGTCTGGCAGGGCGGTATGTCGTTTCATGGCGGTGCACTTGGCGTGATCATCGCCGCCTTTGCCTATACCCAGCGCCACGCCATCCCCAAACTGCCAACCGCCGATATGATCTGCCTCGGCCTTGCCCCCGGCCTTTTGCTGGGGCGGATTGCGAATTTCATCAACGCTGAGCTTTGGGGGCGTCCAACCGATCTGCCTTGGGGCGTGGCCTTCCCGACCGAAGCTGCGCAGTTTTGCCCGGAGGTGGCTGGCATCTGCGCCCGGCACCCCTCGCAGCTTTATGAGGCGCTGCTCGAAGGGTTGATCCTTGGGGGCGTGATCCTCTGGCTGGCATGGCGGCGCGGCGCGCTGAAGCGTGGCGGCGTGATTTGCGGGACATTCCTTGCCGGATACGGCGCGGCACGATTTGCGGTCGAATTTGTCCGCCAGCCGGATGCGCAATTTGTCTCGGATGGCAACCCATTGGGCCTTGCATGGCAGCTTGGCGAATTTGGCCTGACCATGGGCCAGATCCTGAGCCTGCCGATGATCGCTGTCGGCCTGTTCTTGATCTTCCGCGCCCGCCCATGACCCTCAAGGACCATATCCTCGCGCGGATCGCGGCCGAAGGACCGATGCGTCTGGACGATTATATGTCCACCTGCTTGCTGCACCCGACGCTGGGTTATTACACCAGCCAAACGCCATTTGGACAAAGCGGTGATTTTGTCACGGCACCAGAAATCAGCCAGATGTTTGGCGAATTGATCGGCCTTGCCTTGGCGCAGGCCTGGCTGGAACAAGGTGCACCCAATCCCTTTACCCTGGCCGAGCTTGGACCGGGCCGCGGCACATTAATGGCCGACCTGCTGCGGGCTGCAAGACAGGTGCCGGGCTTTCTGGATGCGGCTGAGGTCATCTTGATCGAGGCCTCCCCCGCATTGCAATCCGTGCAGCAAGAAACCCTCAACCCGCATCCCGTGCGCTGGCTGGACAGTATAGCAGACCTGCCCGAACAACCGCTGTTCCTCATCGCCAATGAATTCTTCGACGCCCTGCCGATCCGGCAGTTTCAACGCGCCGGGCCCAACTGGCGCGAGCGTAACATCGGCACAGAGGGCGGCACGCTGACCATGGGCCTTGGCCCTGCCCAACCGTGCCCTGGCCTGAGTTTCCGCCTCGATGATACCAAAGACGGTGATCTAATTGAGACCTGCCCAGCAGCCGGACCCATTGCAGAACAGATTGCCAGCCGCATCGCCGCCAGAGGCGGCGCAGCGCTGATCGTTGACTATGGCGACTGGCGCAGTCTGGGTGACACGCTTCAGGCCGTTCAGAATCACGAATCCGTTGATCCGCTCTCCTCTCCTGGCCTTGCAGACCTGACCGCCCATGTCGATTTCGAAGCGCTGGCCATGGCCGCGTCCGGTTGCGCCTATAGCCGCGTCACCGCTCAAGGGGTGTTTCTCGAACGTCTTGGCATCACCCAAAGAGCGCAGCAACTGGCCCGCGCGCTCAGCGGATCGGCACTCGAAAACCATATTGCCGCACATCGCCGGTTGACGCATCCCGCAGAAATGGGAAACCTGTTTAAAGTGATGGCGCTCTTTCCCAAGGGCGGCACACCGCCTCCGGGATTGGATCCATGACACTCGAGATTCTGACAACTGACAGCCTTGCCCCCCTGCGCCACGGGTTCTTCACCCGCAAGGGCGGTGCGTCTTCTGGCGTGTTTGCCGGATTGAATTGCGGTCAGGGCAGTTCTGACCAGTCCGAGATCGTCACCATTAACCGCGCCCGCGTGGCAGATGCCATGGGTGTGGCGCCAGATTGCCTCTTGGGGGTGCATCAGGTGCACTCTGCCGACGTTGTCACTGTCACCACCGCCACCAAAGACAAACCACGGGCCGATGCCTTGGTGACCGATACACCCGGACTTGCCCTGTCGATCCTGACCGCCGATTGCCAACCCGTTCTATTTGCCGACCCAGATGCCGGTGTCATCGGTGCCGCCCACGCGGGCTGGCGCGGGACGCTGGACGGCGTGTTACAAGCGACCGTGGATGCGATGGTCAAACTTGGTGCAACGGCTGGCAACATCACAGCCGTCATCGGCCCCTCCATCAGCCAACGCGCCTATGAGGTGGGGCCGGAGTTCTTTGAGGATTTTCTGGCCGAAGATCCCGACTATGCCCGCTATTTCGCCCAGGGTGAGGCAGATCGGATGCAGTTTGATTTGCCCGGATTTGGGCTGAACCGCCTGCGGGCTGCTGGTGTGGGCCATGCCGAATGGACGCGGCATTGTACCTATAGTGATCCTGACCGGTTTTATTCCTACAGGCGCACGACCCACGCCAAAGAAGCCGATTATGGGCGTCTGATTGCCTGCATCACTCTCTGATCTGGGCAGGATTGGGGCGAAATCTGCCCCAGACCTGCCCAATTGCCTGATCCCAATCTGGAAACAATCCGAAATTTTCGACCGGATTGATGATTGAACGGCCGCATGGTCCATAAAAACAAGGGCGCCTGCCAATTGGGGCAAGCTGACCATAAAGCGGCAGGAATTGCGCCGGAGTTTTTTCAACTTTTTCTCAAATTGCCAAAAACCGGCCCGATTGACCCGCCATATTCATCCTCAAGCAAGGGCAAACGCCCAGAACAGAATGCACAAGAGGACCAGAGCCATGAAAACCAACAAACGCTTCATCAAAGGTGTCGTCGAAGCCGCAGCCAAGAACGATACAGTGATGCCCTGGGCCCGCGGTGCACGCCGCGCTGCATTCATCGCCAAGCGCAACGCCGCAGCGCCGCAGCGCAAAAGCGCCTAACGCAGAGATCTCCCTCCCGGTTACCGGGATTTGAACGTTCCCTCGTTCAGAACGCCCCGCATGTGTTGATTCGCATGCGGGGCGTTTTTGTCTGCAAATGTGGCAAATCCATCCACAATTAAGGAAACAGTAAGGCAACCCCCCTCAAAATTGGGAAAGAAAGAGGCGTCAATGTCCCCGGTTTTTTGACAATCACGGGCTTGGGCTGCGATTTTCGCTGCAATGACGACATGAGATGACACCTGTTATTTCCGTGGTTGTCGGTGGGGGCCGACACGGATGTGACCAACCTGAGAAAGGTTTTCGCATGACATTGAACGCATACCGCAGCACCGGTGCGACATCCGCAGGACTGTCACAGCCGGGCTTTGCCCAATACCCACCGGCACAGCGTGGCGGGCGCGGCACATCGCCCGTGCCCATGCGCAGTTTTGAAATTGCCGCGCTGCGCAAAGACGGATCGCTGTTCATCGGCCAAGATCGTGCGCCTGCCCTATCCTTGTTTGAATCCGCCTTCACCGCCTTTGCCCGTGGCACTGTCATCCAGACCGAAATCGGCGGCATCGCCGTGGAAGACCTGCAACCGGGCGATATGGTCAACACCTCCTCGGGCGAGCCGGCACCCGTGATCTGGATCGGATCCAGCAGCTTTGTCCCTGCCGACGCAGGCCGCCGGATGCCATTGATGCGCATCATGGCGGACAGTTTCGGCCCGGCGCGCCCCTCGTCTTTCCTGACTGTGGGACCGGGCGCGCGTATTCTCAAGACGCCGCATCACCTGCGCGGCGAGGCTGGCGAAACCAGGCTGCTGACCCCGGTGCGGGAATTTGTGGATGGTGTGAATGTGATTGAAGTGGTGCCACCGACGCCGGTGCGCCTGTTCCACATTTGCCTGACCCGCCATGCGGCGATCAATGCAGGCGGGCTGGAGATGGAGACATTTCACCCCGGTGCCCATGCGATGCGGGCAACGTCATCCTCCTTACGGGACCGATTCCTGGAAATGTTTCCGCAGATCGACACCTTGGCCGATTTTGGGCCTCTGGCACATCCCCGCGCACCCGAAGCGGGTTTGGACACCGGAACCGTTCAGGCGCTTCAGGCCTGAGTTTCGAGCCGCTGTTCCAAAACATCAAAGGGAACGCCAGGGTCATCCTTGGCGCCCCGGATCACCAGGCTGGTTTTGACACTGGCCACATTGGGTGTGGTCAACAAGTCACCGGTGAGAAAGCTTTGAAAGCTGGACAGGTCCGGCGCCACGCATTTGAGGATGAAATCCACCTCGCCGTTGAGCATGTGGCATTCACGCACCAGCGGCCATTCGCGGCATTTTGCTTCGAAGGCACTCAGATCAACTTCGGCCTGGCTGGCCAGCCCCACCATCGCAAACACCTGCACCTCAAAGCCCAACTCGCGGGCGTCAACATCGGCATGGTAACCCTTGATGTACCCCTGTTCCTCGAGGGTACGCACCCGGCGCAGACAGGGCGGCGCGGAAATACCAACCCGTTTGGCCAATTCAACGTTGGTCATCCGACCGTCCGCCTGCAATTCAGCCAGAATTTTCCGATCAATCGGATCAAGCCGTGTGCCTGCCATGTTTGCCCCTTTCAAGATTGCGATTCTTATAGCAGCGCCAGTGGCGCACGCAATATTGTTTCGCATTCACGCAAGATTCTTTCTGCGATGTCTGAACACCCCGACTTGAGCACCAAGATGCACCCATTGATCTTTGGCGCTAACAGCTTGGGTTTGCGGCTGATAATCGGATTTCTGTCGCAGGTAAAGCGGCCTTGGCTCCCTATCCGGAATCTTCAGGGGTTTAAGCAGGCCGCCGCCATGGCTATATCGGGCGGGCTGCAATTGATCTTCGGGGGTGCCATATGGCCGAGACACGCAAAACCAAAGTTCTGATCATCGGCTCAGGCCCAGCGGGATATACCGCAGGCGTTTATGCCAGCCGCGCCATGCTGGAGCCTATCTTGGTGCAGGGCATCGAACCTGGCGGCCAGTTGACCACCACAACAGAGGTCGAAAACTGGCCCGGCGATACCGAGGTGCAAGGGCCGGATCTGATGGTCCGCATGCAAGACCACGCAAAGGCGATGGGCACCGAAATCATCGGCGATATTATCACCGATCTGGATCTGTCCAGCCGCCCCTTCCATGCGACAGGCGACAGCGGCACCACCTATGTGGCAGACGCGGTCATCCTTGCCACCGGCGCCCGTGCCAAATGGCTTGGCCTTGAGAGCGAAGAAAAGTTCAAAGGCTTTGGCGTATCTGCCTGTGCCACATGTGATGGCTTTTTCTATCGCGGTCAGGAGATCGTCGTCATCGGCGGCGGCAACACCGCCGTGGAAGAGGCATTGTTCCTCACCAACTTTGCCTCCAAGGTCACGTTGATCCACCGCCGTGATGAGCTGCGGGCGGAAAAGATCCTGATCAACCGCTTGATGAAAAACCCCAAGATTGAGCCTCTCTGGTTCCATGAATTGGAAGAAGTTTACGGCACCGACAATCCGCTGGGCGTCGAAGGCGTCAAGGTCAAACACACCAAAACCGGCGAGATCACGGACATTCCGGCCAAGGGTGTTTTTGTTGCCATCGGTCACGCGCCTGCCAACGAATTGGTCAAAGATACGCTGGAGACCCACATGGGCGGCTATGTCGTGACCAAGCCTGATAGCACAGAAACGTCGATCCCCGGCGTGTTCGCTGCGGGTGATCTGACAGACCACAAGTACCGCCAAGCGGTGACCAGTGCGGGCATGGGGTGTATGGCCGCGCTTGAAGCGGAGCGTTTCCTTGCCGAAGTCGGTGATGACGAAGGCAAAGACACCTCCCTGCCGCTGGGTCACGGTGCAGAAGTAAAAGAGGGCGTTTAACGCCAATTTAGACGGTTTGGCGTGGTTTTTGCGCCAAACCGCGAACTTTTTCCTTTTTGAAAGCTGTTTTTTCGAGCTTTGCTAGACATTTGTCTTATTGAAGGGGCATACCGCGCGGGAAAGTCGCGCTGCGACCTGAGGCAAAACGAGAAAACCATGACAATGTTGAGCAATCTGGCCCCGATACCGGAGCTTTTTGTATCCTACGATTCCGCGCAGAAGATGAAACTTGAGGCGGCGGAACTGACCAGCCACGATCTGTCTCCGCGCCAGATTTGTGATCTTGAACTGTTGATGAATGGCGGGTTCAACCCGCTCAAAGGGTTCCTTTCCGAAGAAGACTACAACGGTGTTGTTGAAAACATGCGGCTGGCCGACGGCAGCCTCTGGCCAATGCCGATCACGCTGGACGTCTCCGAAGACTTCGCCGCCTCGATCGAAGTGGGGCAAGATATCGCCCTGCGCGACCAAGAGGGCGTTATCCTTGGCACCATGACCGTGACCGACCGCTGGACGCCCGACAAATCGCGCGAGGCCGAGAAGGTTTTCGGCGCGGATGACGACACCCATCCAGCCGTGAACTACCTGCACAATCAAGCCGGCAGCGTCTATCTTGGCGGTCCGGTCACCGGCATCCAGCAACCGGTACACTATGATTTCCGTGCCCGCCGCGACACGCCAAACGAATTGCGCGCTTATTTCCGCAAGCTGGGCTGGCGCAAGATTGTGGCCTTCCAAACCCGCAACCCCCTACACCGCGCCCATCAGGAACTGACGTTCCGCGCGGCCCGTGAGGCACAGGCGAACCTGCTGATCCATCCGGTGGTTGGCATGACCAAACCGGGCGATGTGGATCACTTTACCCGCGTGCGCTGTTATGAGGCGGTGCTGGACAAGTACCCCGCCGCGACCACCAACATGTCTTTGCTGAACCTCGCCATGCGTATGGCTGGCCCGCGTGAGGCCGTCTGGCACGGGTTGATCCGCAAGAACCACGGCTGCACACATTTCATCGTGGGCCGCGATCACGCTGGCCCCGGCAAAAATGCCAAGGGCGAAGATTTTTATGGCCCCTACGATGCACAGGATCTGTTCCGCGAGCATCAAGAGGAAATGGGCATCGAAATGGTCGACTTTAAGCACATGGTATATGTGCAGGAACGCGCCCAATACGAACCTGCCGACGAAATCCTAGACAAGGACGACGTGACGATCCTGAATATTTCGGGCACGGAGTTGCGCCGCCGCCTGCAAGAGGGTCTTGAGATCCCAGAATGGTTCTCTTTCCCCGAGGTAGTCAAAGAGCTGCGCCGCACCCGGCCGCCCCGCAGCCAGCAAGGCTTTACCGTGTTTTTTACCGGTTTCTCCGGCTCTGGCAAATCCACCGTCGCAAACGCTTTGATGGTCAAGCTGATGGAAATGGGCGGGCGCCCCGTGACCTTGTTGGACGGCGATATCGTGCGCAAAAACCTCAGCTCCGAACTGGGGTTCAGCAAGGAACACCGCGATCTCAACATCCGCCGCATCGGCTATGTCGCATCTGAGATCACCAAGAACGGCGGCATCGCCATCTGTGCGCCGATCGCGCCCTATGCCACCACCCGCCGCGCCGTGCGCGAAGACGTCGAGAACTTTGGCGCCTTCGTCGAGGTGCATGTGGCCACCTCAATCGAGGAGTGCGAACGCCGCGACCGCAAGGGGCTCTACAAGCTGGCCCGCGAAGGCAAGATCAAGGAATTCACCGGGATCTCAGACCCTTATGACGTCCCTGAAAGCCCGGAACTGCGACTGGAAACCGAAAATGTTGAGGTCGACAACTGCGCCCATCAGGTGTTGTTGAAGCTTGAAAGCATGGGTTTGATCAACGCGATGAGCCTCTGATCAGGCAACAGATCACAAAAAAGGCCGCAGTTATCACTGCGGCCTTTTTCGTTTCTAAGGTCGGATCAAACGATCAATGCACCATCACCGGCGCATAGTCGTGTTCACGGGCCAGATGAAAGGCCAGCTTGCGATTGCCAACAAGCGCCAGCTGCTGCCCCTGTGCGTCATGGACCGCGTAAAGCTGCTCTAGCCCTTCGGCCTGCGCACGTACCTCACGTGGCAGATCCGTGACCGCAATTGTTTTGACGTAAACGGTCCGGTCCTTGTTTGGCTGGGCGTTCATATTTTCCATTCGGCTACCCTTTCTTAATCGCGATTGTCTGTACAACTGTCTCAGGTTTGGCGCGGGTCAAGTCCACGTGCAGCAAACCGTTCTCCATCAGTGCCTCTCCAACCTCGACACCGTCCGCCAGAACGAAGGAGCGTTGGAATTGCCGAGCCGCAATGCCGCGGTGTAAAAAAACTCGTCCGGCGGAATCGTCGGTCTGACGGCCACGGATCACCAATTGGCGATCCTCCACGGTGATCGACAGATCATTATCGGCAAACCCGGCCACGGCCAGAGTGATGCGATAGCTAAAATCAGATGTCTGTTCGATGTTGAACGGGGGATAGCCTTCGTTGCCACCTTTGGCAGTGCGTTCCAGCACCCGTTCCAGCTGTTCAAACCCCAACATATGGGGATAAGAGCCAAGCGTCATTTTTGTCATGCGACACGTCCTTACGATCTCAAGCGACAGTCAAATACCAGGCCCCTGATGCGGCAACCCGTTAAAAAGAATATGGGGGCGCATTTGGCAGGGCGCAAGGGCTATGCGCGATCATGGCTAACCCCTATATTCAACGGACCGACGCCAAACGGAATCACCTGCCCATGACCGACCCCCAAGATCTGTCGATGAAAAACGACGATGTGCTGCGCGTGGAACTGGAAGTGTTCCGGCGCGAGCACCGGGATCTGGACGAGGCCATTCATGCGCTTGTGGATCGCAAAACCGGCGATCAACTGACCCTTCAGCGGCTGAAAAAGCGCAAACTGCGGCTAAAGGATCTGATTGCCCAGATCGAAGACCGTCTGACCCCTGATATCATTGCCTAAAGCGCCGGTGTTGCATTGCCACGGCGGGCCGCTTGGCTATAGTGCCGCTTCTTCAAATTTCTAATCAAAGGCCCAGTTTCATGACCACCCCCCCTGTCGGTATTATCATGGGATCTCAGTCGGACTGGGCCACCATGCGCGAGGCGGCAACGCTGCTTGATGAATTGGGCATCGCATATGAAACGCGGATCGTTTCTGCGCATCGCACCCCCGACCGGCTTTGGGACTATGGCAAAACGGCGGTGGACCGCGGCTTGCAGGTGATCATCGCCGGCGCAGGCGGCGCGGCCCATTTGCCAGGGATGATGGCCTCAAAAACCCGTGTGCCAGTCATTGGCGTGCCGGTGCAAACCAAGGCGCTTTCGGGTGTGGATTCCCTCTATTCCATTTTGCAGATGCCCAAGGGGTTTCCCGTGGCCACGATGGCCATTGGTGCGGCGGGCGCAGCCAACGCCGGATTGATGGCCGCCGGCATTCTGGCGTTGCAAGACGCGGAAGTCGCAAAGCGGCTGGATGAATGGCGCGAGGCGCTGAGCGCGTCAATACCGGAGGCTCCAAGCGATGACTAAACCTCTCCCCATTGGCAGCACAATCGGCATTCTGGGCGGCGGGCAATTGGGCCGGATGCTGTCTGTCGCGGCAGCGCGACTTGGATTCAAAACCCATATCTTTGAGCCGGGCGCAAACCCGCCTGCAGGTCATGTCGCCAATGCGGTGACCACTGCGAGCTATGACGATCATGATGCATTGCTCCGATTTGCCAAATCCTGTGACGTGGTGACGTTTGAGTTTGAAAACGTGCCCACCGCCGCATTGGACGTGATTGAGGCACAGGTCGCCATCCGTCCGGGGCGCGAAGCCCTGCGGATTTCACAGGACCGCCTGACCGAGAAAGAATTTCTGCAAGGTCTGGGCCTGACAGTTGCGCCCTTTGCCGATGTGCCTGACGCCGCTGCGATGAAGACCGCTGTCGCATCAATTGGCACCCCTTCGATCCTGAAGACACGGCGTTTTGGGTATGACGGCAAAGGTCAGGCGCGGCTGCGCAGCGCAGAAGACACCGATCAAGCCTTCGCGGACATGCAAGGCGCGCCTGCTGTTCTAGAAGGGTTTGTCGAGTTCAGTCACGAAGTATCTGTGATCGCCGCCCGCAGCCCTGAGGGCGATGTGGCCTGCTTTGATCCCGGTGAGAACGTCCATCGTGACGGTATTTTGCACAGCACAACTGTGCCAGCCAAGCTCAGCGCATCCCAGCGGATGGATGCCGTGCTGATGGCCGCCAACATTCTCAATGCATTGAATTATGTAGGTGTCTTGGGCGTCGAGCTGTTTGTTACGGCGCAGGGGCTTGTGGTCAATGAGATCGCCCCGCGCGTGCACAATTCAGGTCATTGGACGCAGAATGGCTGCACCGTCGACCAGTTCGAACAGCATATTCGCGCCATCACCGGCTGGCCGCTGGGTGATGGGTCGCGTCATGCCGATGTGGTGATGGAAAACCTGATCGGCGATGACATGGACCGCGTACCGGAACTGATGAAAGAGCGTGATTGCGCCCTACATCTCTATGGCAAGTCGGAGACCAAACCGGGCCGCAAGATGGGACATGTAAACCGCATCCAGCGCGGATGATCAGCCGATAAACCGCGTGGCAATTTCGCCCGATAGATAGGAAAACCGCCCACCCGCGAGGGTCGCCGCCACGCGGCGGCTGTCCTTGTGCAGGATCACCATATCGGCCCGCATTCCCGGTGTCAGACTACCCCGATCCGCCAAGCCCAACACCTTGGCCGGACCTGCCGACACCAGATGCCAGGCAGCGGCCAAATCGCACAGCCCCGTATCCGCCAACATCAGTGCTGCACGGCGCGGCGATGGGTAATGATAGTCGGACGCAAGCGCATCGCACATGCCCATCGCTATCAAATCGATCGCCGAGAGATTGCCATTGTGCGACCCGCCGCGCACGACGTTGGGCGCGCCCATCACCACCGCATCACCCGCCGCATGCGCGGCCTCCGCAGCGGCATGGGTTTCAGGAAATTCCGACACCCGCACGCCCCGCTCGCGCCAGATCGCGCGATCCTCGCTTGTCTGGTCATCGTGGCTGCCCATCTGAATACCTGCGCGTGCCAAACTGGCGCAAAGTGCGTCCAACGCCGCAGGTACTTCATCCCGGCGGGCATGCATGTCTTTCATCATGGCCAGATGAACATCCGGATTGCGTCCCGCCTTGAGCGCCTGCCCGACCATCCGCTTGGGCGTCTTGCCAGCCGCAAGACGGTCATGCGGCAGATGATCGTTGAACACCACATAGGACAAGCCCCACTGCCGAATGCGCTCCGGCAGCTCTGCATAGAGGTCCAGCATATGGGTCTCAAACCGCAATTGCGCCCGCAGGTCTGTCACAACATCCGGCGCAGTTGACCGGATCGCGCCGAACACCTGATCGGCAAAATCCACCCCGCGCAGCCCGCCTTCCCAGCTGACGAATTGCGCAAGAACCGCGGTTGTAATCCCATTGGCCGCGAGTTCAGCTTCGGCAGCAATCAACCCTTCGTTCATCTGTTTCATCGCGCCGCGGCGAGGCGCAAGGTGGCGTTCAAACGCATCGCCATGCAGATCAATAATACCGGGAAGGACCAGAAATCCGGTCAGATCGACCGCACGTCCGGCCCGCTCTGCCTGCATGAAGCCCTGCGCAAAAGAGACCGTCTGAACCTGCAGTCCACCCGGCAACAAGACCTCCGCACCGGTCAGATCAAGGTTTTGCATCGGGCAGGTCCACTCCGGGCAGGCACACCCCGTCAGAGCAGCCAATTGAATCCAAAACACCGTCGAGCCATGTCATTGACCGGTCAAACGACCCGGTCTTGAGAAAGGTCATGGTCTGCGCGATCACCCGTGGATTGTTCATCATAAAGGTATGGGTCACCGGCAAAACGATGTGGTCCGTCATACCGTCCACCATCGTCGATGCAACCGAAACCTTGCCATCATCCGCCCCCGGCAACAGCGATGAAAAATAGGGGTTCAACGATTGTGATCCCGCGATAACGCCCACCGGATAATCCACCGGGGGCAAATTGCGCGGCAGGGACTCCGCCCCCGTGCCCATCTGCCCCCCCGCCGGACCGTTGACCCAGCCGAAGACATTGTAATCATCCAATTCGTCAACGACTTCACTGCCTTGATTGGGCGGTGCCAGCATCACCACTCGGCCGATCAGCTCTGCGCCGGCCTCCGCCGCCCATTGCCGAACCAGAATGCCGCCCATGGAATGGGTCACAAAATCAACCTTTTCGGTGCCGCACTCGGCGATTGCATCCGGCAAGGTCGGCTTGATCAGATCCTGAATGGACGCCTCTGTTGACGGATAGCCGGGGCGGACAATGCGGTATCCTTCGGCCTCTAGCGCGGCTTCCATCAAGGCAAATGAGGTCTCCGTACGCGCCAATCCGTGCAGCAAGACCGCACAGCGCTGCTGGGCCAATGCCGGCAGCGCGGTCAGCCAGAGAAACGCAAAAGAGATCACAAATCGTGCAAACATAGAACTGAGATAGACTGAATCCCCGCCATGTGAAATGCTGGCCAGAGTTAATCTGACGAAAAGAACCACCATGCCCAATGCCCCACGGGTGGCCGTTCGCGCCATCTTGCTCCATGAAGGCAGGCTGCTCATGGTCAACGCCTATGCAAACGGGCAAAGCGCGTTGATGTGCCCCCCCGGCGGCGGGGTCGAGCCGGGATCATCCCTGCCAGATAACTTGCGCCGAGAGGTATTTGAGGAAACCGGCCTGCAAATCGAGGTCGGCGAACCTTGCCTGGTGAATGAATTTCACGATCCGGGCGGCAGCTTTCATCAGGTAGACATCTATTTTCGGTGCAGCGTGATCGGATCAGCCGAGATCAAACCCAACTGGGAGGACACGGACAAGATCGTCACAGTGCGGCGCTGGCTGACAGAGACGGAGTTGAGCGAGGTGCATCACAAGCCGGACAGCCTCCGCGCAGTTGCCTTCGATCCGGCGCAGGCCATCACCTATGATCCGCTGGAACCTTTGGTGCGGTAACGGCCCAGCCGATCCCCCCAACGACCAAAGCCGTCGCAATCATCAAGAGCAGCCCCACAGTTTCATTTAACAAGAGCGCTCCACCGAGGATGGCAAGGATCGGCACGCTCAATTGTACCACCGCTGCCGTCGCGCCCTCTATTTGCGGCAAGACACGATACCACAGGGCATAGCCCAACCCTGACGTCAGCGCGCCACAAAGGATGGCAAGCGCTGCGCCGGTGATCGTCATCGACAAGGCAGGCCCGACCAGAAGGACAATCAAAATCGGAAAGCAAAGCAAGAAGTTGGCCGTCGTTGCGGCCAATGGATCAACCGCGCCGCGACCAATGATCGAATAGGCCGCCCAGCCCAAACCGGCCATCACCATCAACGTCGCGCCAACGAGATCGGTGTTGCTGCCCGCCCCTGGCCAAAGCGCGACAAGCAATCCAGCAAAGGCCAAACTGGCACCGCCGATCTGCCGCAGGCTTGGCCGTTTGACAGTGATAGCCGCGTGAACAAACATCGCGATTTGAACGACACCAAACAGAATCAACGCACCAAGCCCGGCATCGAGTGTCAGATAAGCCAGCGAAAAGCCAACCATATAGGCCGCCAGACTAAACGCACCGGGAAGCCGCCTCTTGCGCAACAAACGCAAGGAGCCTCCGCGCAAGGTCATCAACATGCCCAGAACCACCGCGCCAGACAGAACCCGGATCAGGGCAAAACCGGATGGATCCATATGCCCGCCCGCGATTGCCAGCCGGGTGAGGACAGAGTTTGCCGCGAAGGCAATCATCGTCAAAGTGATGAGCAAGAAAAGCCGCATACCTTTGGCTTAGCGGCCGCTTCCTGTGCCGCCAAGCGAGAAAGTTCAATGATGCCGCGTTAGTGAAAAATAAAGTCATCCTCGTCCGAAAAACCAGATACCAGCGCATCAATTTCGGCGGGGGTCAAATCAGAAAGGCGGGCCTTGCGCAGGGCGGTCATGCTGTCGAATTCCTGTTTGAACATTGTGACCACATTGTCGCGCAGCTCCTGGTCCTTCATGGCATCCAACAGCGCATTCTTGATCATACTTTGTTGGAGCTCAAGCTCGCTGGTTTGCAAGCGACGCTGCCGCGCGACGGTCAATGCATTGATAATCGCGCCGTGCAAAACATCCTCGTCCATATCATCTTTGTTCAGATAATCATGACACCCACCGCGCATCGCCTGTACGGCCGTATCTACGGCACCGTTACCGGTGATCATGATTTTTCCGGCATCGCGATTTTGATCATTTTGCAAAATATGATCCAGCGCGACCAATCCATCCCCAACAGGAAGCCGGTAGTCGATCAAGATCAGATCGTAGTTTTCGTTGATCACCGCCTGGTCCATGGCGTCAATGCTATCGACTTCGTCAATCTGTATGGAGAGACCCGTTCGTTGGCTCAGCCGCCGAATGCGCGCACGATCAAAATTGCTGTCATCCAGCAGCAGCGCCCGAATGTCGCCGGGCATCAATATATGTGGTGAAGGTTGCAGTTCTGTTGGTCCGGACTGAAGCATTTTTCTCACTCTCACTTGGTCGTGTACGAGAAAGATTGGCGCGGCAGTGTTGACCAAACCTTAATTGCGCGTTCAGCGGTCAGTATACTTCGATCGAAGTTTAGTCGGATTGTCGGTCGCCCGACCTCAGGAAATGCGCACCTCAATGGAACATCCTCTGCCATAGACAGACGGCACCACCGATGCGCTGCCTTTATAAAGATTTGCGATCTTGCGTACATTGGCCAGCCCCATGCCGCTGCCCTCCACCTCATCGCGGGGCCGCAGCGTGATCATCGCACCAAAGACCCGCTCGCGAAACTCTTCGTCTATACCTGGGCCATCATCCGAAACGCTCAGCACAACATCCGCTCCATCCATCCGCGCCGCCACGTGTATCTTTCCCCAAGTCTTGTCATGGTGCCGAAAGGCATTGGAGATAAGTGCAGACAACAGCGTTAGAATATCGCGGTTTCCCATCGTGACCTCCAATGCTTTCAAATCACGGGTCACGACAAAGCCGGTGGGAAGGTCAATTTCTTCCAAAACTTGATCAAGCGCATCATCAAGGGACAAGGTTTGAACGCTCTGCATGCGTCCTATCCGCGAATAGGTGAGCAGATCCACCAGCATACGATCAAGGCGGCTGGTGTGCCGGTTCATCAGCTCAATCGAAGCCGCAACTTGCCCTTGAACAGGAAAACCGGCTTCTTCCAGATCTTCGGAAATCCAATTTGGAAGCTCAAGCAATGCCCGAACCGAGCTTCGAACGTCGTGACTGATCAGATAGATAAAGTCTTCGATATCCTGCGAATTTTGACCCGATTCCTGAGAGCCGTCGTTACCCTCAGGCTGGGCAGGCATCTGTTCGCTTTGCATAATGTCCTCAATAAGTCGGTCTGATGGAGGGTTACACAGCCCACCTTTCTTTTTGCTTAACGGTCGCCCTTTGAGGTCATAAATCCCTCAACGCAGCTTTGACATGCGGCGGGTATTTCTCACGCAGGTCTCGCCATCGCAAAACCTGTTGCGCATGCCCCGCCTTCCCCGAAATCAACTCCCATTTCTGTGCAACGCCCTGCAATGCAACTTCGGGCTTTAGTGCACCTGTAACTGCCGCGTCCAAGCCCTTTGCCAATGCCGAAAAATACTCCGAGTGCCCTTTGAGGTATAAATCAGGAATGGCATTGCCCATGGCCTCTCTATGAACTTTGAGAAAGGGCGCCGAATAGGCGTCGATGATCTTTGCATCCTGATAATGTTCTGCCCGGAAGGGGTCAAAGAATCCCCCGGTCTGGCCAACCGCCAATGTTGACATGCGGGGGCTGGCTGCAAACAGAGAGAACAAATAGGCAAGTTCCGGGTAATCGGATGTGGCGCTCACCACAAAATTCCAGCCCCAATTGAAATAGGGAACAGCCAACGGGCCTTGGCCAATTTGCCCACCCGGTGTCGGGCCAAACACCATGCGCCCCCGCATCCCGGACTTGGGTTGGTTGAGATATTTCTGTGTCCCGCCCCAACCAATATTTGCGTAGATATCACCTTTTGCGTACCGCTCCCAATTCTCGAACAGACCGATGTTTTCATGACCTGGAGCAAGGCTATCGGTGGCGCGGATCATCTCTTCAAGGGCTGTGACGCCGGCCTCGCCGTGGATCTGAGGTGTGAGGTCCGGCGCCATTGGCCATACCCCCTTGGAATGAAACCGCCCCCACCATTCCCATGCCAGAAATTGTGGAACGCGAAACAACAATCCTCCAAAGACACCGTCCTCCGGCGCATGAAAGAACGCCATCTGCCGGTCCAATTCTTCCCACGTACGCGGAATTTCAAGCCGGTGGCCAAAGCGCTCAGCAAAACGTTCCTGGTTCTCCGTACTTGAGATCATTTCGGCATGGTAGAACATCAGATAGGCATCGCCATCTGTTTGAAATCCATAGGTTTCACCGTCAAATGTATCTCCGGTTGGATACAGAATCCCGTTGCGGAACCCCGCCGGCTCATGAGCGGCCACATATTCATCCAGAGGCAGCAGAGTGCCTGCCGAAACAAGATCCGGCAGGGCAAAAGTTGCAGGCAATGCGATATCAAACCGACGTTGATCCAGCACGTTGTCGAGGATCAGCGTATTCACGACCTCATCCAGCGGCACTTCAATCGGTTCTATATTCACGCCGGTTTGTGCCGTGAATGCCGCAATCACCGGCCCTAGATTTGCGCCGGATCCATTTGGCAACAGCAACCTAAGTGATTGTGATTGAGCGGAAAACCTATCCCGCAGAACCTGCACGACGTAGGCATCAACACTCTGTTCAGCATTGCCCGCATTTGCCGGCACGGCGCGCAATCCACCTGCAATAGACATCAGCCCGCCCGCGCAAAGCTCAAGGGCATCTCGCCGGCTGAGCGCAGGTGGCGGATCAGTTTTGCAAATCATGGTACAGTCCGGTTCTAGACTATCTGGATCGACCAAGGCCTATCTGCCGGGCGTTAAGAACGCCTTAATGGGCATGACCTATGCAAGAGGCATGTTGCCTCTCCAATGGCTCGGTTTACCGGGACCAAATCATCTGTCGCGCATCACTGTGCGGCTTCGCATTGCGCTGCTGATCCTTGCGACAGTCACAGCGGTTGTCTGGCTTGCCTCCATGCAGCAGGCCCGCGCGATCATGCAGTCGTACAACCAGCTTGATCAGGCGGCCCTCCCGATCCTTGACCGGTCAGAGGGCATTCAGGCCGGCTTGGTACAACTGGCCGCATTGGTGAGCCGAATTGACCGTATTCAAGCGAACGAGGCGACCGACCATATCAGGGACGACATCGCCCAATCGGTGCAGGATATGCATAAAAATTTGGGACAATTGATTGCGCTTGGGCAATCGCAAGTCGCAATTTCAGAGCTAACAGAGAACCTTCGGCTGGCTGAGGCAAGTGCCCTCTCAATTCTGGAGGACCGCATATCCTACCTCAAAGTCCGGCAAACATTGAATAGCCAACACAAAATTCTGAACGATTTGCACACGCAATCACAGGATTTACTCGAGAAGTTCACATTGAATTTGTCCAGCCAAACCAATGACTTTCTCCAATCCATGTCGCTTTCCGGTCAAATCAGTCCAGCCATGGTTGCCGATGCCTTTGAAGGTCTTTTTCTGCCATCCCTGACAGTCACCAGCCTGAGCTTTGAACTCGACAGAGTGGTGGGGTTGGCGCATGTGTCAAACGACAGCAACGTGCACCAAGAACACGCGCGCGCACTGGCACAGGCCCAATTGGGATTACAAAGAGCCATTTTGTACCTCGCCGAATTGCCCGAAGGACCAGACCGTCTTGCCTTGTCGCGGCATATTGCCGGGATGCGTGATGTGCTGCGCGAAAAGGACGGTATCTTCACCCAGAAGAAGGCTCTGGCCACTTTGGATGAAGCGCAGAGAAAGCACAGGGAGACCCAGCAAGACCTGACGGCCAGCGCGATGCAATTGACCTCTGGGCTGGTGATCCGTTCTCGCGATGTTGTAGAGGCGGCTTCGCAGGCATTACAGCAAGCCATATCCAGGATCACCCTGACCTTGGTCATTGCGGTGGCCGTCGGATTGACGGTCACTTTCACCGCCAACCACAGCATTATTGAGCGGCAGTTCAATCGACGAATTCATCGGCTCAACCAGTCGGTTCGGGCTATAGCTTCGGGTGATCTGAACCACCCGATTCCGGTCTCCGGCCCGGACGAGCTTGGTGAAATGGCCAATGCGCTTTTGACCTTCAAAAAGAACGCCGAAGATCTGCACTATTCCAATGAAGAACTGGAGAAATTTGCCTATATCACCGCGCATGATTTGCGCACTCCGGTCAGGGCCATTCAGGATTTGTGCACCTGGGTCTCGGAAGACGAAGAGAACCAACTGTCTTCCGAAAGCCGCGCCTATCTGTCTTTGCTGGAGAAACGGACGCTCCGCCTGAACGGTCACCTGAATGATCTTCTGGCCTATGTTCAAGCCGAACATGTCTCTGACGCATTCGAACTTGTGGATTTTCGCCAAACCGTGATCCGCATCCTGAAAAACCTTGATCCCGACCAGAACTTTGAGGTGGTTTTTGGAAAATTGCCGATGCCCTTCGGTGCCAAGGGCGATGTTCTGCGCAATATTTGCACCAACCTGCTCATCAATGTCATCAAACACCACGACAGGCCGAATGGCCGTATCACGTTCCAGGCTGAGATCATCGCGGACCAATACCGTTTCGAAATTCAAGACGATGGGCCGGGCATATCCCCGCTTTACCACGAAAAAGTATTCGAGTTGTTTCAAACCTTAAAGCCGCGCGACGAAGTTGAAGGCAGCGGGCTTGGCCTGGCGGTTGTGCGCAAACTTATCAAACGTGAAAAAGGTGCGATCACCCTTCAATCGAACCCCGATTTAAGACGGGGCACAACAATCTGCGTAACGTTGCCGCTCCACCCTCCTCCGGCACGTTGCGACCAAACCCGGCTGGGCAAAGCAGCCTGACCAGAATGAAAAGGTGCGAATATGCGAAACAAGAAGTTGCAAGAAGCACGGTTCTTAATCGTGGATGACGATGAAATCAGCGTCATGGCAATGCAAAGAGCCATGCGAAAGTTAAAGATTTCGAATGAAACCCATATCTGCACGGATGGCCAACATGCCTTGGAATTCTTGAAAAGAGAGTTGAAGGAGCACGCTGGCCTGCCGCCCTATATCGTCACACTGGACCTGAACATGCCGCGCATGGGCGGGCTTGAGCTTCTCGATGCGCTGCGGTCGGACCCAGATCTTTCGCGGGTTGTGGTCTTTGTCTTTACCACATCAGACACACCGCAAGACGTCCAATCCGCCTATGATCACAATGTCGCCGGTTATGTGGTGAAAGAAAATCCATCGGAAACATTGGCCACAGCGCTCAATATGTTGGGCACCTACTCACGCATTGTCGAGCTGCCCGTCTGACGGCGGTTGAAACAGCCAGGACCGAAAAGAAAAAGGGCGCGCCGTCACCGGCACGCCCCAAATTTTCAGCACGATAGGCTGGCTTACATCATGCCGCCCATGCCGCCCATGCCGCCCATGTCGGGCATGCCGCCGCCGGCGCCGGCGCCGTCTTTGGCCGGACGATCAGCAACCATAGCTTCGGTTGTGATCAACAGACCTGCAACAGAGGCCGCATCTTGCAGCGCGGTACGGACAACTTTGGCCGGGTCGATGACGCCGAACTTGAACATGTCGCCGTATTCTTCGGTCTGAGCGTTGAAGCCGAATGTCAGGTCGGAGCTTTCACGGATCTTGCCCGCGACAACCGCACCATCAACGCCGGAGTTTTCAGCGATCTGACGCAGTGGAGCTTCGATGGCCTTGCGCACGATGTTGATGCCAACGTTCTGATCGTTGTTTGCACCTTCGAGACCGTCGAGTTTCTTGCCGGCCTGAACCAGAGCAACACCACCACCCACAACGATACCTTCTTGAACAGCGGCACGTGTCGCGTTCAGTGCATCGTCAACGCGGTCTTTGCGCTCTTTCACTTCAACTTCGGTCATGCCGCCCACGCGGATAACGGCAACACCGCCTGCCAGTTTGGCAACACGTTCTTGCAGTTTTTCACGGTCGTAGTCGGAAGACGTTTCTTCGATCTGGCCGCGGATCTGAGCCACACGTGCTTCGATCTCGGCTTTGTCGCCGGAACCGTCCACAACGGTTGTCTCGTCTTTGGTGATCGACACTTTCTTGGCAGAACCCAACATGTCCATGGTCACGGACTCAAGCTTCATACCCAGATCTTCGGAGATCACCTGACCGCCTGTGAGGATCGCAAGGTCTTGCAGCATCGCTTTGCGGCGATCGCCAAAACCGGGCGCTTTCACAGCTGCGATCTTCAGACCGCCGCGCAGTTTGTTCACAACCAGGGTTGCCAGGGCTTCGCCTTCAACATCTTCAGCGATGATCAGCAGAGGCTTCTGAGACTGGATCACCTGCTCCAGCAGTGGAACCATTGGCTGCAGGGACGACAGTTTCTTTTCGTGCAGCAGGATGATCGCATCCTCCAGCTCAACAGTCATCTTGTCAGCATTGGTGACAAAGTATGGGGACAGGTAGCCGCGGTCGAACTGCATGCCTTCGACAACGTCCGTCTCTGTTTCCAGACCTTTGTTTTCTTCGACGGTGATCACACCCTCGTTGCCGACTTTCTGCATCGCGTCTGCGATCTGTCGACCGATTTCCGCTTCGCCGTTGGCGGAGATGGTGCCAACCTGGGCAACTTCGTCGCTGTCGGACACGGGACGTGCCGCCGCTTTGATTGCTTCAACAACTTTGGAAGTTGCAAGATCAATGCCGCGCTTGAGGTCCATTGGGTTCATGCCAGCGGCAACAGATTTCATACCTTCGCGCACGATAGCCTGAGCCAGAACAGTTGCGGTTGTTGTACCGTCACCGGCTTCGTCGTTGGTGCGAGAAGCAACTTCTTTCACCATCTGTGCGCCCATGTTCTCGAACTTGTCTTCCAGTTCGATCTCTTTCGCCACGGATACACCGTCTTTGGTGATGCGTGGTGCGCCGAAAGATTTGTCCAGAACCACGTTGCGGCCTTTGGGGCCCAGCGTGACTTTCACCGCGTCAGCCAGGATGTTCACACCCCGGAGCATTTTGTTGCGGGCATCGGTGTCAAATTTGACGTCCTTAGCAGCCATTTGTCGTCTCCTAATATCTATCTTCCGTTTTGACGGACAATCCTGTCCGGCCTACGGGTTTGATGTTGTGCAATCATGTGGGTCGAACAGATCGTCCGACACCGGGCCAGTCCGATTAGGACAGGATCCCCATGATGTCGCTTTCTTTCATCATCAGCATTTCTTCACCATCGACGGTGACTTCTGTACCGGACCATTTGCCGAACAGGATGCGATCGCCGGCTTTTACAGCCATCTCGATCAGTTCGCCGCTGTCTTTACGGGCGCCTTCACCTGTCGCGACAACTTCGCCCTCGGAAGGTTTTTCTTTTGCGCTATCAGGGATGATCAATCCGCCAGCAGTTTTTTCTTCGCTTTCTGTGCGCTTTACCAGCACGCGGTCGTGAAGCGGTTTCAATGCCATCTTTGCAGCTCCTTAAGGCTCAAAGTTACTCTCCCAGACCCGCTGCTCCGTTTGAGAGCGGGCCGTTATCACTCATCCAGTTCGAGTGCTAACGGCGCATAGCTAAGGATGAGCGACAAAGCTGTCAACCAATGAGATTGGAAAAATTGCATGCAAAATTTCAGAACAACTCGGATCAGCCGTCCCGGATCAGTCTGAGCCAAGCACATTGCCCGATGTGCCAACGGCCTCCGCCCCGGCCGGGGTCAGCCCGTAGATCCCTTTTTCGACCTTCTCGAACCATCCATAGTGATTGTCCCGCATCATCCGTGTCGCCACCGAAACCTTGGTTTCCTTGGCCACATCCGCGCCTTTGCTTGCGCCGACCTCAAACAGATACATCGCGATCTTGAGCGCATCTTGCCGGTAAGCCGTCACCAATCCTGCTCGGGTTTGGCCGCCGTCGTTCGGATCGCCCTGCCGCCGTGCAAATTCGCGCAGCAGTTGGACCTCACGTTTCTTGTTTTTACGCGGTGCATAAGGCCCGGGATCGCAATGAACCTCAACAAGTCCATCCGACAGGCGCACCGTGATCAGGCCAAGCCCTAGCCGCCGCGCAAGGGCGGTATTGTCCTTTACCGCCTTTGCAAACCGCTTGCCGCTCTGCCGCGCCACCGCAAGATAGACGTCATCGGTCACTTTCATCCGGGCGATACATTGATGAAACAACGCCAAGGAAAACCCAAGTTTCAGTTCAACCACGACCGGAGGCTCACCGCCGCGCAAGGCTACCACATCAGCCGCGCCAACCTCGGATTTCACCACATAACCCTGATCCTCAAGAAAGGTTTTGATCGGGGGATACAGGTCAGTTTCGCGCGGATTGCTCATAGCCTCAGATTGCCCCATTTTCACACCCCCTCCAACCCGCTAATCTGCCGCCATGACACGTGATGAACTGAAGACTTTCTGCGCCGGACTTCCGCAAGCCACCCATGTGGTCCAATGGGGCAAATCCGACGTTTACAAGGTGGGCGGCAAGCTTTTTGCCGTCGTTGGGATGGGGGATGGTGGCAATACCGTGACCTTCAAAGCCACCGAAATGGGCTTTGAGATTCTCTCGGACAGCCCCGGATTACGGCCCGCTCCCTACATGGCTTCAAGGGGGTTGAAGTGGATTCAGCATTATGGCGAACCGGGCTTGTCAGACGACAGCCTGCGCGAACACATTTTTGCGTCCTATGAGATGGCCATCGACGCCCTCACCAAGAAAAAACGCGCCGAACTGGGGCTTGACGCCGCACCGCGGCAAAAGCCGTGACAACGGACCAAACGCCCCATATAAGGCGGCGAAACCGTTAGATTGCGACGCAAGGATAGCCCATGACCACGCTTGTTTTTGGCCACAAGAACCCCGATACCGACAGCACCGGCAGCCCGATCATCTGGGCATGGTATCTCAACCAGATCAAAGGTGTTGAGGCAAAGCCCGTCCTTTTGGGCGAGCCGAACACCGAGGCGCTCTTCGTGCTGGACCATTGGGATCTGGACAAGCCGGAGATCATGACCGAACTGGCCGCTGACACCCCTGTTGTAATTGTCGACACCAACAACCCCGGCGAATTGCCTGACAATATCAACGAGGCCGACATTCGCGGGATCATTGATCACCACCGTCTGGTGGCAGGTCTGGAAACACGCGGCCCGATCGAGATCAACATTCAGCCGCTCGCCTGCACCGCCACCATCATGTACAAAATGATTGGCGATGACCTGGCGCAGGCACCGCGCGGGATCAAGGGCGCGATGCTGTCGTGCATTCTGTCTGACACGCTGGAATTCCGCAGCCCGACCACGACTCAGGAAGACACCGCCATCGCCCATGCGCTGGCCGAGGATCTGGGCGTCGACATCAGCGCCTTTGCCGCCGAGATGTTCGCGGCCAAATCCGATGTCTCTGCCTTTTCGGAGCCAGAATTGCTGCGCATGGACAGCAAGGAATTTGATCTGGATGGCACTGGCCTTCGGGTTTCGGTTCTGGAAACCACCTCCCCTGCCCCGTTGCTGGCCCGCAAAGACGCCCTGATGGCCGCAATGCCCGGCATCGCGGAAGAAGACGGCGCCGCGCAGGTGTTGCTGTTCATCGTCGACATTCTCAAGGAAGAGGCCACCCTGCTGGTGCCAAATGACATGGTCAAGCACATTGCCGAGAACAGCTTTGGCGCGTCTGTTGAGGGTGACACCGTTGTCCTGCCCGGCATCATGAGCCGGAAAAAGCAGATTATCCCAAACCTGAAACTGTAACGCAGTTGTAATGTTCGAAAAAGAAATGGCCGCCTCGGGGCGGCCATTCTCGCTTCACAAGTAAACTGTTTGTCGCGGTTCAGGACGTCTTGAGCAGATCGTCCAGCGCCGACGCAACATCGCGCATCTTCACCATTCCTGAGTTGGACTGGGTTTGCAGCGACTTCAGCACCGAAATCTTCTTTTCCTTCGTGCTTTGCCGAGACACCGCTGGGCGTTTGGCAGGCGCAGGTTTTGCAGCCTGATTGGCCGCCGCCACGGGCTTGCGTTCTACGTACCGGCCGCTGGCCTTTTGATAGGCGCTGACCCCAAGCAGCGTCGATGAAATTGTCGGATTATGGAACACGTCCATGTCTTCCCCCAAGTATTGCAGAGTCCAAGCATTGAGGGGAATCCCGGCCGTTTCAAACAAATTCCACAATTCGGCCACATTCTGGTGAGGATTGAATATCTGGCGGCATCAATGGTCAGTTATCCCCTGAATTATCCCCAGAATCCGAAACATCCCCGCCAAAACCCGCGGCAAAATTAAGGCGCAATTGTGCTCAAAGGGCGAATCGGGGGCCACTCCGCCACCGCATCGCTGGTTCCATCACGCGGCATTATCCCCTAAGTCTGCTGCATAACCAGTTGGAGCCTTCTGATGACACGCATAGTTGACACCCTCGCCGAGATTTCCGCGCAATATGATGCGCTGTTTGTGGATCTGTGGGGTTGTGTGCACGACGGGGTCAAAGCATTGCCCGATGCGGTCGCGGCTCTTCAGACCTATCGCAAGGCTGGCGGCAAGGTCGTGTTGGTCACCAATTCTCCCCGCCCCCGCGCCGGCGTCGAGAAACAGCTGGTGCATTTCGGTGTGCCGGATGACGCATGGGACACAATTGCAACCTCAGGCGATTCCGCCCGCTCCGCCATGTTTCAGGGGGTCGTCGGGCAAAAGGTCTGGTTCATTGGCCAACCGGGTGAGGAAAAGTTCTTCCAGCCGCTGCACCTGCTCGACAATCCGATGACGATCGAACAGGTGCCGCTGGCTGAGGCTGAAGGTATTGTGTGCACCGGCCCGGAAGATCCGCATGCGGACCCCGATGTGATGCGCCCACAGTTCCTGATGGCCAAACAGATGGGTTTGAAACTGCTTTGCGCCAATCCTGATATCGTGGTGGATCGTGGCCACCAACGCGAATGGTGCGCCGGGGCGCTGGCCAAGCTCTATGCGGAGATGGGCGGCGAGAGCCTGTATTTCGGAAAACCGCATCCGCCGATCTATGATCTGGCGCGGCGGCGGCTGTCTGCACTGGGCAAAGTTGTGTCAGACGACCGGATTTTGGCCATCGGCGATGGCATCCTGACCGACATTCGCGGTGCGATTGGCGAAGATATTGATTCTCTGTTCATCACAGGCGGCCTTGCCGCAGCGGAAACAAAAACTCTGCGACAACCTGACCCAGATGCGCTAAATGACTATCTGGAAAAAGAAAAATCCTCTCCGACCTATTCAATCGGGTTCCTGCGCTAGTCATTTTCCCCTTGATTTTCTGCGCCTGCAAAGTAATTAAGTTGCATCGGAGATGCTCCGAACGGCATTTTATTACTCAGAGGATGGGGTATGTTGGACAACCTTCCGCGCGGCACGATCTGTATCGAAGACATCGAAATCGGCATGAGCCGCTATCTGCGTAAGGTCGTGACCGACGCTGATATCGAAATGTTTGCGCAGATCTCGACGGACCGGAACCCGGTGCATCTGGATGATGACTATGCCCAGGACACGATCTTTGAAGGCCGGATCGCACACGGGATGCTGACCGCCGGATTGATCTCTGCGGTGATCGGAGAACAACTGCCCGGTCATGGCACCGTGTATCTGGGTCAATCGCTCAAATTTCTTGGCCCTGTGCGCCCCGGTGATATGGTCTATGCCGAGGTCAAGGTCACCGACATTGAGTTCGCCAAACGCCGGGTGAAAATGGATTGCCATTGTGCTGTGGATGGCAAGAAGGTGTTGATCGGCGAAGCCACGGTACTGGCACCGTCGCGCAAGTTCGACTGATCCGGCAAGGGGGCCAACCCCCATCGCGGCAAGCCGCGATTCCCCCGGAAGTTTTTGGACCAAATGAAGCTGGTCCAGTGCTTGCCACTGCGGGCCGTGGCCGCTAGGCAATGATCTATGAAGATCATCCGAGACCATCAGTTTGTAGAACAAAGCGACCGCGGTGCCACCGCCGCGATTGGCAATTTTGACGGCGTACATCAGGGACATATGTCCGTGATCGATCTGGCCCGCAACGCCGCCCCCGATGCACCGCTGGGCGTGATCACCTTTGAGCCGCACCCGAGGGAATTTTTTGCCCCCGACGCGCCGCCCTTTCGCCTGATGAGCCGCGATGCGCGGGCGCATCGGTTGGAGAAGGTTGGCATTGATCTGCTTTACGAGCTGAACTTTGGCACGCAACTGGCCTCCCTCACGCCCGAAGAATTTGCCCGCGATGTGCTTAAGGATGGGCTGGGCATTGCCCACGTGGTGGTTGGGGCCGATTTTTGTTTTGGCAAAGGCCGCGCGGGCAGCGCGAAGGACCTTGTCACCTTTGGCGAGACTTTCGGCTTTGGCGTGACGATTGCCCCGCTTTTGGAAACCGGAGCACAGACCGTATCCTCCACCGCGATCCGCAAGGCGCTCAGCGATGGCAAGCCGCGCGAGGCGGCCGCGATGTTGGGCCATTGGCACCGCGTGGACGGGCCGGTGATCACTGGTGAACAGCGCGGGCGCGAGTTGGGCTTTCCCACGGCGAATATGTCCATTGATGACATCCACCCGCCTGCTTTTGGCGTTTACGCGGTGCTCGTCGATGTTTTGGAAGGTCCACACAAGGGCAGCTATCAAGGCGCGGCAAGCATCGGCGTGCGGCCGATGTTTGGAGAGAACACCGCCAATCTGGAAACCTATATCTTTGACTTCAAAGGCGATCTTTACGGCACGCCGTTGTCCATCGCCTTGGTCGAACATCTGCGCGGTGAAGAGAACTTTGACAGCCTTGATGCCCTGATCACCCAGATGGATGCCGATTGTGCCAAAGCCCGCAGCATTCTGGACGCCCTATGAGCGATCCCATCGTGCGCAAGGGCCTGACCCCGAGGTTTTGGGAAAAGAAACCGCTGTCCGAGATGAACCCGACAGAATGGGAAGCGCTTTGCGATGGCTGCGGGAAATGTTGCCTGAACAAGCTGGAAGATGAGGACAGCGGCGAAGTGGCGCTGACCCGTGTGGCTTGCCGCCTGCTGGATGATGCGACCTGCCGCTGTGTGCATTACGAAAACCGCCATCAGTTTGTGCCCGATTGCATCGTGCTGCGCCCGGACAACATGGACAGCCACGCCTATTGGATGCCGCAGACCTGCGCCTATCGGTTGCTGTGGCAGGGCAAGCCCCTGCCCGCTTGGCATCCTTTGATCAGCGGCACCGCCCAATCGGTACACGACGCCGGGATCAGCGTGCAGGGTGGGACCGTTTCAGAATTCGACACCCCGTTCGAGGAATGGGAAGACCATATTATCGAGGAACCGACCTGATGTTTTTTGCCTCTGACAATGCAGGCCCAGTGCATCCCAAGGTGATGGAGCGGGTGATCGCGGCCAACACTGATTACGCAATGCCCTATGGTAAAGATCCGATCATGGATGAGGTTCGCACCGAGATCCGCCGGGTGTTTGAAGCGCCAGAGGCGGCGGTTTATCTCGTGGCAACGGGCACAGCGGCCAATGCGCTGGCGCTCGCTTGTTATTGCCAGCCTTGGCAAACTATTTTCTGCTCCGAAGTTGCCCATATTCACGAAGACGAGTGCAACGCGCCGGAGTTCTACGCAGGTGCAGCCAAGCTGACGGTGATTCCGACCGACGACAAGATGACGCCTGAGAGCTTGCAAGCGGCAATCACGGCCCGCACGGCGGGCGATGTACATTCCGCCCAGCCTGGCCCGGTGTCGATCACCCAAGTGACCGAACGCGGATCAGTACACAGCCTGGAAGAACTACGGGCGTTGACAGATGTGGCCAAGACGCATGAATTGCCGGTGCATATGGATGGCGCACGGTTCGCCAATGCGACCGAGGCGCTGAACTGCACTGCCGCCGAGATGACATGGAAGTTGGGTGTGGATGTTGTCAGCTTTGGCGGCACCAAGAACGGCTGCATGGGTGTTGAGGCGGTTGTGTTCTTCGATCCGGCTAAGGCCTGGGAATTTGAACTGCGCCGCAAGCGCGGGGCGCATCTGTTTTCAAAGCACCGGTTCCTGTCCGCGCAAATGGCTGGATACCTGCAGGGTGATCTGTGGCGCGAGACCGCGCAGCAGGCCAATGCCAATGCGGCCTATTTGGCTGAAGGGTTGCGCAAGGCCGGGGCAGAGTTTTTGCACGCGCCGCAGGCCAATATGCTGTTCCCGCGTTTCCCACGCGCCATTCACCGCAAGCTGCATGAGGCCGGGGCCAAATATTACCTATGGGACGGGCCGCTTGATGGACCAGAGGACAGCTTGCTTGCCGCGCGGATGGTCTGCGACTGGTCCATCAGCAAAGAGCAAATCGACCAGTTTCTGAGCCAGTTCTAATCGCCAATCAGGCCCGTTCGAGCAAGCTGGCAAATGCTTCTGCCGTTTCTGCCGGATGGCTGATCGGGGCCATGTGACCTGCCCCGGCAATAGTCGACTGAACCGCGCCGGGGATGCGTTTGCACAGCCCGTCATTCACCGCTGCAATGGCAGGCAATGCCTGTTCGCCGCGGATCAGCAAGGTTGGCACCGACAGCGCATCAAGCTGCCCCGGTTCCAGCAGTCCGCAGAGGTCGTCATAGAGAAACGCATCGGTGTCCGGTACCACGTGGATGGCACGGGTCATGGCGGCGCGGGTGCGGTTTGGCAAGCGATCCCACGTGCCTGCCTCGCTCCACATTCGGTTGAACAAACGGGCAGCAAGCGCGGGGTCACCCGCTTGCATGGCGTCCACGAAAGGTTGTGCCCGCCCGTCGTGATCTCCCATGGTTTCTGGCGCGTCGGCTATCGCTACGGCAAAAAACACCGGCTCGATCAAAGTGATACTTCGGACCCTTGCGGGATGCTGTACCGCCATGCGCAGGGCCGTAGCCGCGCCAAAGGAGTGACCGATCACATCCATCGGGGCATCATCCATCACCGACAAAGACGCCGCCAGCACGGTATCTGCAAAACTGCTGCGCTGATCCCAATCAACGCTGCGGCCATGGCTGGGCATGTCGGGTGCGACAAAGGTCAGGTCTTCGCCAAGCTGCTTGACCATACCGCCCCACGCCCCGCCAAAAGCCAACGTGCAATGCAAGGCAAGAACCCGGCGCGGGCCGGATCCAAGCGTGCTCACATGGGGGATAAACCCCGCTTGGGCTGTCACAGATCGCCTGCCAGATGGGCATCAAGATCCGCGATGCGGTCCTGTCCCCAGAACCGTTGATCACCCACGAAATAGAACGGCGCGCCAAAGACCCCGCGCTCCACTGCCTCTTCTAGGTTGCGGGCATAGGTTTCGGCCCCGACCAACATGCCGCTGTCCGCCAATGCAGGATCAAATCCGGCCTCTTGCAGACAGGCGCGTATGACGTCGTCTTGAGCGATGTCTTTTTCCTCGGCCCAAACGGCGCGGGTGATCAAATGCGCCAATTGGCCCAAATCACCACCGCCTGCATTCTGGGCAGCGATAAAGGCATAGGCGGCGGGTGCCCCATTGGTCGGCCAATGTGCAGGTTTGAGATTGAACGGCATATCCAGCTTCTTCGCCTGCCGGACCAGTTCCTGCGCGCGATATTCGATCCGGCTGATGTGCCGGTCTTTGGGCGGTGTCCCCCCCGTCCGGCCAAAGGCCGAAACGATATCAAACGGCTTGTAATTGATGGTCGCCCCATGTTTGGCGGCAACCTCTTCAAGGCGGGTGCCCGCGAGGTAGCAATAAGGGGACAGAGTGGCAAAAAAATAGTCGATCTGGATCATTTGGCTCTCCTTCTGGGTTGAGCTGCTTTGCGGCACCGTAAGGCCATGCTAGGTGGTGTCAACGTCACGAATCTGTCATCTACGCCCCACTCGGAGACTGCCCCAATGCCCACCCGCTCAGAACCCAAACTGATTTCAGGCAACGCCAATATGCCACTGGCAAAGGCAATCGCGCGGCGCATGTCGCTGCACCGGGGGGTCAACGTAGGTTTGGTCGATGCGCGGGTCGAGCGGTTCAACGACGGTGAAATTTTTGTCGAGGTGTTCGAAAACGTGCGCGGCGAGGATATGTTCATTATTCAGCCAACCTCGAACCCGGCCAACGACAACCTTATGGAACTGCTGATCATGGCCGACGCGCTGCGCCGGTCATCTGCGGCGCGGGTTACAGCGGTACTGCCATACTTCGGCTATGCCCGTCAGGATCGCCGCACCAAGGCGCGGACACCGATCACCGCCAAGATGGTGGCAAACATGCTGGTTGGTACCGGGATTGAACGGGTTCTGACGATGGACCTGCACGCCGCACAGATTCAGGGCTTTTTCGATATTCCAGTGGACAACCTCTATGCCTCACCGGTGTTCGCCCTCGATATCAAACACACATTCAAAGAGCGCATGGACGAGTTGATGATCGTCTCCCCTGACGTGGGCGGCGTGGCCCGCGCAAGGGAACTGGCAAAGCGGATCAATTCCCCGCTGGCTATCGTCGACAAACGCCGCGAAAAACCCGGCGAAATCGCCGAGATGACCGTCATCGGTGATGTGAAAGGCAAGATCTGTCTGATCGTGGATGACATCTGTGACACCGCTGGTACATTGTGCAAAGCCGCCGAAGTGCTGCTCGAAAATGGGGCCAAGGAAGTGCATTCCTACATCAGCCACGGCGTAATGTCCGGCCCCGCCGTGGAACGGGTGACAAACTCTGTTATGAAATCGCTGGTCATCACCGACAGCATTCAACCCACTGCCGAGGTCAAGAATGCCGCCAACATCCGCATCGTGCCAACGGCACCGGTCTTTGCCCAGGCAATCCTGAATATCTGGAACGGCACATCCGTTTCGTCGCTGTTTGAGCAGGACACGCTGGGCCCGATCTATGATGGCATGTACGCGGGCAACTGATCGCCTGATCAGCTAACGTCCCAATCGTCGTCTTCAGAGAGTTCCCCAATGGCCGACCACGCCATGCGCACCCGTGCCACACGGGTGTCGCCCCACGTGCGGAACACCATGTCAAAACCGGTCTCTGTCACCGCATCTGCGGCGATATCGGCGCGCATGACCGTCGCAGCATCCACGTCCCACAACGACAGCGACACCTGAACACTGGGGGGAGATTTGAACGCTTCGGAAAAGACGATTTGTTTGCGTCGCTCGCGCTGGCCCTCGCCTGTCCACATGTCGCCGCCGTTTTCATAGTCGGAAAACAGGACAACATCTCCGCTGTCCACGCCAATAAGATGACTGCGTAGTTTTTTCATAATTCAGACGGTGCCCGGCATTCCAGTTGTGCGTGCATACTGGCGGATTTTGCGGGTGCAGCAAAGCAAAAAGGCCCCGCTTTCGCGAGGCCTCTTTAATACTATTGTAACCAGATCAGAGGTTTGGCTGTTTAGCCGAAAGACCGATCTCATCGCCCATTGCGACCATATCCGACAACAGCTTGGCTGCGTCATCCACGGGGCCGGGTTCATTTGCAAAAGCCTCTTTGGCTTTGGCATAGGTGGTCTTGGCCTCTTCAACCATCTCATCGAGCTGGTCTTGGGTCATGTCACCCTTAACCACGGCACGCTCGGCCAGAACCGACACACCACGGCTGCTGATTTCGGCGAAACCGCCGGTCACAACATAGGCTTGTGTCCCATCCGGGCCGTCTACTGTCAGAACGCCGGGGCGCAGCGTGGTGATGGTGGGGGCATGCCCCTCCATCGCCGTCATATCGCCATCCGCACCGGGAATCTGTACCGAAGTGACCTCCATCGAGGCCAGCCGCCGCTCGGGCGACACCAAATCGAATTGCATCGTGTCTGCCATGAGTAAGGCTCCTGATTAGGCGGCGTCTGCTGCCATTTTCTCGGCTTTCGCCTTCACTTCGTCGATGCCGCCAACCATGTAGAAGGCGCCCTCTGGCAGGTGGTCATATTCACCGGCCACAACCGCTTTGAAGGACGCGATTGTGTCTTCCAGAGGCACCTGAACACCGTCGGAACCGGTAAACACTTTCGCAACGTCGAAAGGCTGGCTCAGGAAGCGTTCGATCTTACGGGCACGGGCCACGGCAAGTTTGTCTTCTTCGCTGAGTTCGTCCATGCCGAGGATCGCGATGATGTCCTGCAAGGATTTGTAGCGCTGCAGAACCTGCTGCACGTCTGTGGCAACCTTGTAGTGCTCTTCGCCGATGATCAGCGGATCGAGCAGACGGGAGGTGGAGCCAAGCGGATCCACAGCAGGGTAAATACCCTTTTCCGAGATTGCACGGTCCAGAACGGTAGTCGCGTCGAGGTGGGCAAAGGATGTCGCTGGCGCAGGGTCAGTAAGGTCATCCGCAGGTACGTATACGGCCTGAACCGATGTGATCGAACCGTTCTTTGTCGAGGAAATACGTTCCTGCATCGCACCCATGTCGGTGGCCAGCGTTGGCTGGTAACCCACAGCAGAGGGAATACGGCCCAGAAGGGCGGACACTTCGGAACCGGCCTGTGTAAAGCGGAAGATGTTGTCCACAAAGAACAGAACGTCTGAACCGGATTCGTCGCGGAACTGTTCGGCCAATGTCAGACCGGACAGGGCCACACGCATACGTGCGCCTGGAGGCTCGTTCATCTGGCCATAGACCAGAGCAATTTTGGACTCTGGCAGGTTATCAGGAACGATAACGCCGGATTCAATCATTTCGTGGTAAAGGTCGTTCCCTTCACGGGTCCGCTCACCCACACCGGCGAACACGGACACACCGGAGTGCACCTTCGCGATGTTGTTGATCAGTTCCATGATCAAAACGGTTTTGCCAACGCCGGCACCGCCGAACAGACCAATTTTACCGCCCTTGGTGTAGGGGGCCAGCAGGTCGATCACTTTGATGCCTGTTGTCAGGATCTCGGTTTCGGTGGACTGCGCTTCGAACGCAGGCGCATCGCCGTGAATGGCGCGGCTGTCTGTTGCGTCAACCGGGCCCTTTTCGTCAACCGGATCACCGGTCACGTTCAGGATACGGCCCAATGTGCCTTTGCCAACGGGCACCTGAATCGGTGCGCCTGTGTCGGTTACAGAGGCGCCGCGAACGAGGCCTTCTGTGGCGTCCATCGCGATGGCGCGAACGGTGTTTTCGCCAAGGTGCTGCGCCACTTCGAGAACAAGGTTCTTGCCTTGGTTCTCTGTGTGAAGGGCGTTCAGGATCTCAGGAAGATTATCTTCGAACTGCACGTCAACGACGGCGCCGATGACCTGAGTAATTTTGCCGACTGCTTTTGCCATGTCGTTTCTCCGATATTGCTTACAGCGCTTCCGCGCCGGAAATGATTTCGATCAGCTCGTTCGTGATGACGGCCTGACGCGAGCGGTTGTACTGGATCGTCAAACTGTCGATCATGTCGCCCGCATTGCGAGTGGCGTTGTCCATCGCGGACATCCGCGCGCCCTGCTCCGATGCTGCGTTTTCCAACAAGCCGGAGAAGATCGCAGTGGCAACACCGCGTGGCAGCAGATCCGCAAGGATCGCCTCTTCAGAAGGCTCGTAGTCAAACAGCGTCGAGGCGCCCGCATCTTCGCCGGCATCTTCGAATTCCGCCGGGATGATCTGTTGGGCTGTCGGGATTTGGCTGACCACATTGACGAACTTCGCATAGAACAGCGTCGCCACGTCGAATTCGCCAGCATCAAACCGCGCCAGGACGTCTTTGGCGATGTTTTGCGCATCGGCATAACCCAGACGCTTCACCTCGGACATGTCCACGTGACCGATCATATAGGTGCCAAATTCACGCTTCAGCTGATCGCGGCCTTTTTTGCCAACGGTCAGAATCTTCAGCTGTTTGCCCGCTGCCAGCACTTTTTGTGCCTTGGCTTTGGCCAATTTGACGATGTTGGTGTTGAAACCACCGCACAGCCCGCGTTCGGACGTCATGACGACCAAAAGCTGAACCTGATCTGACCCTGTACCGCTTAGCAGTTTGGGGGCACTGTCAGATCCGCCAACGGAGGCCGCAAGCCCCGCCATCACGGCGTTGAACCGTTCGGCATAGGGGCGTGAGGCTTCGGCAGCTTCCTGCGCGCGGCGAAGTTTCGCCGCGGCAACCATTTGCATGGCCTTGGTGATCTTGCGGGTCGATTTGACCGTCGAGATCCTGTTTTTAAGGTCCTTGAGATTTGCCATTGGCTTATCTCTCCTTAAGCGAAGTCAGCGGCGTAAGAGTCGAGCGCAGCTTTGATTTTGTCTTCCAGCTCATCTTTCACCTTACGATCGTTGTCGGTGATGTCCTTGAGCAGGTCGGCGTGCTTGCCGCGCAGATGCGCCAGCAGACCCTGTTCCCAGCGGCCCACTTGCGCCACGTCGAGCTTGTCGAGGTAGCCGTGTGTACCGGCGTAGATCACGCAAACGATCTCGGCGTTGGACAGTGGGGCGTACTGCGGCTGTTTCATCAGCTCGGTCAAGCGGGCACCACGGTTCAACAGCTGCTGAGTGGCGGCATCCAGATCGGAGCCGAACTGGGCAAAGGCCGCCATTTCGCGGTACTGAGCCAAGGACAGTTTCACCGGACCGGCAACTGAAGACATCGCTTTGGTCTGGGCCGAAGAGCCAACCCGCGAAACCGACAGACCGGTGTTCACAGCAGGACGGATACCTTGGTAGAACAGTTCTGTTTCCAGGAAGATCTGACCGTCGGTGATCGAAATCACGTTGGTTGGAATAAACGCGGAAACGTCACCACCTTGGGTTTCGATGATCGGCAGAGCCGTCAAGGAACCGGCGCCGTTGTCTTCGTTCAGCTTGGCCGAACGTTCCAGCAGGCGGGAGTGGAGATAGAAAACGTCACCAGGATAGGCTTCACGCCCTGGTGGGCGACGCAGAAGCAGGGACATCTGGCGATAGGACACAGCCTGCTTGGACAAATCATCGTAGATGATCAAAGCGTGGCGGCCATTGTCGCGGAAGTGCTCTGCCATTGCGGTGGCGGCATAAGGCGCAAGGAACTGCATAGGTGCAGGCTCCGACGCGGTGGCAGCGACAACGATGCAATATTCCATCGCGCCAGCTTCTTCGAGCTTTTTGACCAGCTGCGCCACGGTGGAACGCTTTTGACCAATCGCAACGTACACGCAGTACATTTTCTTGCTCTCGTCGTCACCGGCGGCGGCATTCACCTGTGCCTGGTTCAGCATGGCGTCCAGCGCCACGGCTGTTTTACCGGTCTGACGGTCGCCGATGATCAATTCGCGCTGGCCACGGCCAATCGGGATCATCGCGTCAACGGATTTGAGACCAGTCGCCATTGGCTCATGCACCGACTTACGCGGGATAATGCCGGGCGCTTTCACATCGGCAAGACCGCGGGTCTTGGAATTGATCGGGCCTTTGCCGTCAATTGGGTTGCCCAAACCGTCAACAACACGGCCAAGAAGTGCGTCACCTGTTGGCACGTCCACAATGGAGTTCGTGCGCTTGACGGTGTCGCCTTCTTTGATGTCACGGTCGGAACCGAAGATAACAACACCAACGTTGTCCGCTTCGAGGTTCAGGGCCATACCCTG
The DNA here is from genome assembly GCF_016801775.1 of Sulfitobacter mediterraneus. NCBI lineage: Bacteria > Pseudomonadati > Pseudomonadota > Alphaproteobacteria > Rhodobacterales > Roseobacteraceae > Sulfitobacter > Sulfitobacter mediterraneus. The sequence goes on from NZ_CP069004.1 coordinate 1,988,083, forward strand.
AATACCGCCGGGGAATTCAACCATCTCACCAGCCTGAACATTGTCCAGACCGTAAACACGGGCAATACCGTCACCGACGGACAGCACGCGGCCAACTTCGGCCACTTCTGCTTCTTGACCGAAATTCTTGATCTGGTCTTTCAGGATCGCAGAAATCTCTGCAGCTTGGATACCCATTTATCCGACCTCTTTCATTGCATTCTGTAGGGAATTGAGCTTCGAGCGGATCGAGGTGTCGATCATCTTGGAGCCCACTTTGACGACAATACCGCCGATGAGGGTTTCATCCACGGTCGTTTGGAGCGTTACGGTTTTGCCGGTCGTCGCCTTAAGCGATTTGGCAAGTTTGTCTGATTGTGTCTTGGTCAGCGCCTTGGCCGATGTAACTTCGGCGGTGATCTCGCCTTTGTCGGCAGCGATCAGATCGCGCAGTGTCTTGACCAACTGCGGCAAAACAAACAGGCGGCGCTTTTGCGCCATCAGCGCCAGCGTGTTGCCCATCATCGGCGACAGTTTCATTTTCTTGGCCAGCGCGGAAACGGCATTTGCCTGTTCATCGCGGCTGTAGATCGGGGAATGGATCAGATTGCGGAAATCTTCGCTCTCTGTCAGCGCCGCGGACAGACCTTCAAGGTCGGTCTCGATGGCTTTGACCTTCTTGGTCTCTTTCGCCAGATCGTAAACGGCAGCGGCATAGCGTTGCGCGATGCCGGTGGAAATTGATGCTGTTTCGGACACGTCCATCCTCTCATACAGTCAGTTCCGGTATGCGAAGGAAGTCGCGTCACCGGAGTGTTGGCGCGGCTTGAAACGGTTCAAGACGTCTAAATCAGGGGCGATGTAGCAGACAGGGTTCCGCCCCGCAACACTGTATCACGCCCCGACGAAGAGTCCCTATCGCTTTATTTTATGGGGTCAGCGGCACATGCGGCGCTTTGTCCACCTGTAAATCCCTCAATGTTGCTTAAAAATAACGAGGTTGCGCGATTCTTACACCCGCCGCCCAGGGTCTGTTTGTCTGTTTACGGCGCATCCGGGCCTTCTCGGACATGCCGCGCATTTCTCGCTTTGGTTACAGCAAATCTTCTTCCGCGTCCGCAACCGACAGGCCCAGAGCCTCCATCCCGCTTTCGAGGTGGTCGCAAAAGTGCGGAGAGCCCAAAAGGTAGTCGGGTGTCGGAATGCTGGCCTCGCGTTCGGCGGTGGCCATTGCCTCGGCCAGATCATCGGGCTCAAAGCTGCCCCGTCCGATCCACATCACGGCAACAAGGCTGTGCAGTTCTTCGTCATTGAGGGTTTCGAGAAAGCCGCGCAGCTCCGCTTCGCCGCGTTCGATCTCATGACCATAAAGAATGATTTGCGCCACTTTGCGCTGGCTGATCTGTAACATCGCTATCCCCTTTGATTCAGTGTTGGGCTGAACCTTGGCATGCCCCAGCGGGGTTTTCTTTGCGCCAGATCAATGTCGGGGCGGGTCTATATTGGCTTGGCTGTGGGTTCGGCCATGCCTTCAAGCACTTCAATTGCCCGCCGCGCCGTGCGCCGTTCCACCTTGCCTTTGGGCGGGTATACCAGTTTGGTCGCTTCGACCATAAACGCGCCGCCTGCCATCATCGTTGGCATATGCCGCCCGACTTTCTCAAACAATCCGGCCGATTTCATCCAGACACGTTGCTGGGAGGGAAACTGGAACAAGGCACCCATGTGCCGCTCTGGCAAGAACTGATGCTTGCGCAGTTGGGTCTCAAGCTGGCCGGGCGAATAGGGCCGCCCATAACCGAACGGGGTCCGGTCCCGCCGCGCCCAAAGACCGGCCCGGTTCGGTACGATAAACAGCGCCCTGCCCCCCGGCCCCAGCACCCGCCAGCATTCCTCAAGCAGATCACTGGGGCGTTCGCTGGTCTCAAGCCCATGCAGCAGCACCAGCTTGTCCACATGACCGGTCTCTATCGGCCAAAGCGTTTCTTCGGTCAAAACGGAAGTGTTCGGCATGCCCGCCGGCCAGGGCATCACCCCCTGCGGCCCGGGCATCAGAGTGATCACCCGCCGGGCGTCTTTCAGATAGGGCCGCAACAAGGGTGCAGCAAAGCCAAAGCCGACCACCGTCTGCCCCTTGGCCTCAGGCCAGAATTCCAACAACCGGCTGCGCATGCTTTTCTGTGCCGCACGTCCCAGCGCACTGCGATAATAGAAATTCCGCAAATCTTGTACATCAAGATGCATTGCAGCCCGCCTTGGTGAGTGACACTCTGTCGTCATAGTACGCACCACCGAGGTAAGACACCATGCCCTATGATCTGATCACGATCCCCTGCCTGTCCGACAATTACGCCTATCTGTTGCGCGATCATGACAGCGGCGAAGTTGCGGTGATCGACGTGCCGGAAGCAGGCCCGATCCTGAAAGAGCTGGAAGGCCGCGGCTGGTCCGCAACGCAGGTCTGGCTAACCCATCACCATTGGGATCATATTGACGGCCTGCCCGATCTGCTGGCGGTTCATCCGGCCAAGGTGGTTGGCGCCAAGGCCGATACGCACCGCTTGCCCAAACTCGATCTGGCTGTGTCCGAAGGTGATACGGTATCGCTGGGGGCATTGCAGGCAGAGGTGCTGGATGTGTCCGGTCATACCATCGGTCATATCGCCCTATATGTCCCCAAGGCCGGTGTTGCCTTTACCGCCGACAGTCTTATGGCGCTAGGCTGCGGCCGCTTGTTTGAAGGCACGCCAGACCAGATGTGGGCCAGCATGCAAAAGCTGATGGCCCTGCCCGCCGAGACGGTTATCTGCTCGGGCCATGAATATACCGCCTCAAACGCGAAATTTGCGCTCACGGTTGATCCCGACAACGCAGCCCTTATATCTAGGTCAAACGACATTCAGGCGGCCCGAGAAAAGGGGTTGCCGACTGTTCCCTCGAAACTTTCAACCGAGCTTGAAACCAATCCCTTTTTGCGCCCCGCCGATCCTGGCATCCGCGCAACCCTGGGGATGCAAGATGCCACGGATGCCGCTGTTTTTACGGAAATTCGCAAGCGCAAAGACAGTTTTTAAACCCGGCTTAAATGGCCAAAACGCACCGATCACGGCAAAAGTGAGCGTCTTTTTCAAGAAAACGCTTGAAGACCGGCCACGATCAACCAAACTCTAATACTATGAGGCCATGGTCGGACCGGGGTCTGTTATCCCACAGAACTCCGCCGGCCCCGATCGAAAAGGAGCACGCCCGTGCCTTCATTCTCGACTACACTTGAGCAGGCAATCCACGCAGCCCTTGCGCTGGCCAATGCCCGCCGCCATGAATTTGCCACGCTGGAACATCTGCTGTTGGCACTGATTGATGAACCCGATGCCGCGCAGGTGATGAAAGCCTGTTCCGTCGACACAGACGAATTGCGCGACACCCTGAACGAATTTGTCGATGAGGATCTCAGCAACCTTGTCACCGATGTGGACGGCTCCGAGGCGGTGCCCACCGCCGCGTTCCAGCGGGTGATCCAACGCGCCGCGATCCATGTGCAATCCTCGGGCCGGACCGAAGTGACCGGCGCCAATGTGCTGGTCGCGATCTTTGCCGAACGCGAAAGCAATGCCGCCTATTTCCTGCAGGAACAGGAAATGACCCGCTATGACGCGGTCAACTACATCGCCCACGGTGTTGCAAAAGACCCCGCCTATGGCGAGGCCCGCCCCCTGTCCGGTGCCCCCGAGCACGAGGAAGAGCCGCAGGGCGTCACCGAGGGTGAGAAAAAAGAATCGGCGCTGGCCAAATATTGCGTGGATCTGAATGCCAAATCCCGTGACGGTGACGTGGATCCGCTGATTGGCCGCTCTGACGAGGTCGAACGCTGCATTCAAGTGCTGTGCCGCCGCCGCAAGAACAACCCACTGCTGGTGGGTGATCCCGGTGTTGGTAAAACCGCCATTGCCGAGGGGCTGGCCCGCAAGATCGTCGCTGGCGAAACCCCGGAAGTTCTGGAAAACACCACCATCTATTCGCTCGACATGGGCGCATTGCTGGCTGGCACCCGTTACCGCGGTGATTTTGAGGAACGGCTCAAGGCGGTTGTGACCGAGTTGGAAGAACATAAGGACGCTGTTCTGTTCATCGACGAGATTCACACCGTGATTGGCGCTGGCGCAACCTCTGGCGGGGCAATGGATGCCTCAAACTTGCTGAAACCTGCCTTGCAAGGTGGCAAGCTGCGCACCATGGGCTCCACCACCTACAAGGAGTTCCGCCAGCACTTTGAAAAGGACCGCGCCCTGTCGCGCCGGTTCCAGAAAATTGATGTGAATGAGCCTTCCGTCGAAGATGCGGTGAAAATCCTGCGCGGGCTGAAACCGTATTTCGAGGATCACCATTCGGTCAAATATACCTCGGATGCGATCAAAACCTCCGTTGAACTGGCGCATCGCTACATCAACGACCGCAAGCTGCCCGACAGCGCCATTGACGTCATTGACGAGGCTGGCGCGGCGCAACATCTGGTTGTTGCCTCCAAACGCCGCAAGACCATCGGCACCAAAGAGGTAGAGGCCGTCGTCGCCAAGATCGCCCGCATCCCGCCCAAGAATGTCTCCAAGGATGATGTGATTGTGCTCAAAGACCTCGAAACCTCGCTCAAGCGGGTGGTCTTTGGTCAGGATACCGCGATTGAGGCGCTTTCCTCCGCCATCAAATTGGCGCGCGCGGGCCTGCGGGAGCCGGAAAAACCCATCGGCAACTACCTGTTCGCCGGTCCGACAGGCGTCGGGAAGACCGAGGTTGCCAAGCAATTGGCCGATACCCTTGGTGTGGAATTGCTGCGCTTTGACATGTCCGAATACATGGAAAAACACGCCGTTTCGCGCCTGATTGGTGCGCCTCCCGGTTATGTCGGCTTTGACCAAGGCGGGCTGTTGACCGATGGCGTTGACCAGCATCCGCATTGTGTCCTGCTGCTCGACGAGATGGAAAAAGCCCACCCTGATGTCTACAACATCCTGTTGCAGGTGATGGATAATGGCCGCCTGACGGATCACAACGGACGCACCGTTGATTTCCGCAATGTGGTGCTGATCATGACCTCCAACGCCGGTGCTGCAGAACAGGCGAAAGAGGCCGTCGGCTTTGGCCGGGATCGCCGTACAGGTGAGGACACCGCTGCGATCGAGCGGACCTTCACACCGGAATTCCGCAACCGTCTGGATGCCGTGATCAGCTTTGGCGCCTTGCCGAAGGAAGTGATCCTGCGCGTGGTCGAGAAATTTGTGCTGCAACTCGAAGCGCAATTGATGGACCGCAACGTGACCATCGAGCTCAGCAAGAAAGCCGCCGAATGGCTGGCCGATAAAGGCTATGATGACAAAATGGGCGCCCGTCCCTTGGGCCGCGTGATTCAGGAACACATCAAAAAACCTTTGGCGGAAGAGCTGCTGTTTGGCTCGCTCGCCAAGGGCGGTGTTGTGAAGGTCGGCGTCAAAAAAGGTGAACTGGACCTGACCATTCTCGGCCTTGAAAAGCCGCGGATCTCTGGCGACAAACCACCGCTGCTGACTGCGGAATGATTTTGCGGGGCCTGTTGGCCCTGCTAACCCCCTTCGCCGGTCCTGCACTGGCGGAGGGGTTTCTTTTGGAACTGCCGATTGACTGCGATCTCGGACAGACCTGCTATATTCAGCAATATGTAGACCATGATCCAAGCGAAACGGCGCAGGATTACCGCTGTTCCGGGCTCAGTTATGATGGCCACAAAGGCACCGACTTTGCCCTGCCTCACCTCGCCATGATGAAACGGGGCGTGCCTGTCTTGGCAGCGGCGCCCGGTGTGGTGGTCGGGCTGCGCGATGGCATGGCAGATCAGGTCTATTCGCAGGCCAACGCCAAAGAGGTCAAAGGCCGCGAATGCGGGAATGGCGTGGTGCTGCGCCATGCGGATGGTTGGGAAACCCAATATTGCCACCTCAAACGCGGATCTCTGGCCATTGCAAAGGGGGATCGGGTCGCCGTTGGCACCCCTCTTGGAGAGGTTGGAATGTCCGGTAGGGCGGCCTTTCCACATCTGCATTTATCGGTGCGCAAGGATGGCAATCAGATTGATCCATTTGTGCCAAACGGGGAAACTTCCTGCGCCACTGCGCCATCCCACACCCTCTGGCGGGATCCGCCACCCTATCGCGCGGGCGGCTTGCTCTTGTCTGGGTTTACCGATCAGGTGCCCGATTATTCTCAGGTCAAGGCGGGCACGGCCAGCAGCGAATTATCCAGAAAATCGGAAAATGTCGTTGCTTTCTCCTTTGGGTTTGGCTTTCGAAAAGGCGATATTCTGGACATCTCCATCACTGGCCCAAATGGCTTGCGTCTGTCCAAGCGCCACAGCTTCGACAAAGCAAAAGCCCAAGCCTTCCGCGCCATTGGGCAGAAACGCCGCCGCACCCCTTGGCCATCAGGCGATTATGCAGGACGTGCCGCCCTCATCCGGGATGGTGCTGTGATCGACAGCCAGACCTGGACCACCACCATTCAGGACTGATCCGTTACTTTTCGGTGAACTTCAGTTCAATCCTGCGATTCTGCGCCCGTGCCTCTTCGCTGTCGCCAGCCGCAACCGGCTGATACTGACCAAACCCGTTGGCGGCCAACCGGTCCGGCGCGATACCCAAAGCAGAGATCATGTATTTCACCACCGACAAAGCCCGCGCCTGGCTCAACTCCCAATTGTCTGCAAATTCACCTAGCCCCGACAGCGGGACGTTATCGGTGTGCCCGTCCACGCGGATCACCCAATCAATTTCGGGCGGGATGTCATCCGCAACCGATTGCAGAATTCGCGCCACTTTGGCGATCTCGGCCTGCCCGTCATCAGACAAAACCGCGCCGCCGGGTGGGAACAAAACCTCGGAAGAAAACACAAACCGGTCCCCTTCGATTCGCACACCATCCTGATTGCCAAGCACGTCGCGCAGACGCCCAAAGAACTCTGAACGGTACTGTTCCAGATCCTTGGCTTTTGCTTCAAGTCGCGCCCGTTCCGCGGCCTCAAGGGCTGCGCGGCGGCTTTCTTCGGCGGCCACACGGGCCAGCGCGGTGTTCAAATCTGAGCCTAGCGATTCCAATTGCAGGGTCTTTGCCGCATCCCGTAGTTCAGCGTCATCCAGCAAGGCACGCAGATCGCCAAGTTGCGTGCGCAAGGCCGCGACCTGTTGGTTCAAAAGTTCGGTTTGGCGCTGCGCCTCACTGCTGATCTGTTTTTCTTCGGCCAAGGCCGCCTGCGCGGCGCTGACCAATGCCGCCTGTTTCTGTGCATCGGTGCTGTTGTCCTCGGCCAATGCCTGCGCCGCAATCTTCGCCGCCAGTGCCTCTGCCAATTGCGCGCGGAGCGTTGCGCGGTCGGTTTCCAAAACCGTCTGATTGTCCTGCAAGGCCTGCTCCAACACTGCGATATCGACCCGCGCCTGCGCCAACTCCTCACGCAGCGCGTCACGGTCTGCGCTCAAACGGGCACGGCTGGTTTCAAGGTCTTGTTCCAGTTGCGCAATCTGCCCCTGTGCCGCCGCCAGATCCGCCCGCAGCGCATCGCCTTGCGCCGTCAACGTCAGCTCCGTGTCAGCCCCGGCCGCGCGGGCCCGGTCCAGTTCGGCCCGCAAAACGGTCAATTCTCCCTGAAGCCGCCCTACCTCGGCCTGCGCATCCTCACCAACCTTTGCCGCAGTTTCCGCAGCTTGGAGGCTGATCAGAGCTTTGATCAACTGGTCATCCAGTTCAGACTGCGACGCCCGCGCTGCCGCCAGCAACGTCAGGGTTTCTTCGGCTTCCTTTCGCTTGGCCTCCAGCGCCAGCGTCATTGCCGTCAGCTCGGCATCCGCATCCTGCAACTTTGCCCTCAGCGCCTCTGCGGCTGCAGCTTCGGCCAGTTTTGCCGCCTCTTCCTCTGACAGAGCCTTGGTGGTTTCTGCGATTTGCCCCTGCAGCGCTGTCACTTGCTCTTGCGCCTCGGCGTTGCGCGCCTGCAAATCGGCAACCAATGCATCAAGTGCCTCACGCCGGGCAGCAGCCAATCGCGCAGCTTCTTCTTGAGCATCGATTTCACTTCGGCTGGCCGCCAATGCCAGATTGAGGGCCTCTTGTTCATCAAGCAAGCTCTGCTGCCGGTCCAGCAACTCGGACTGGCGTGTCTCCAATGCGCCGATCTGCGTCAATGCCCCGTCGCGCTCCGCCAAAAGCGCGGCAACCTGCGCCTCAAAACCTGTGATCTGGCTTTGCGCAGCCCGCAGGTTTTCTGCCTGCTGATCCCGCTCGGACGTCAAGGCCGCGATCAACGCCGATTGCTCGGTCAGCTCGCCCTGCGCGTCACGCAATGACGCATTAAGCGCACCAAGACGGGCCTCGAGCTGCGCATTGGACCGTTCCTCAAGCCCCAAAGCCTGCGCCAAGGCAGCCACTTCGCCAGACAGCGCGTCCAGCTCGGTTTCTTGTCCTGTGATCCGTTCGGTCAGAACGAATTGCACGATCATGAAAATTGTCAAAACAAACATCAGGACCAGCAAAAGGCCAGTCATTGCATCCACAAATCCCGGCCAGATCGACCCCTGAAAACGCGCACCTGTCCTGCGGGACAATGCCATGGCTAGCGCGTCCCGCCGCCGGGTTGGTCATTGGGGCGTTGCCTGCGCGGTTCAGTGTTGCGACGCGGCGAAGACAAGGCCTTGGCCAGCAGTGAAATATCGTGGCGCAACTCGGCCATGGTTTCTTGCCGGCCTGCGGAGATCTCTTCGAGAATACGCAGCATCTGTACGTCGATGGACCGCAACCGCATCCGGCTTTCGGCATCGATCCCCTCGCCTGATCCTTGCGCCTCAAGCGTGGCGATCAGGCGTTCTTGTCCTGCGGCCACTCGTTCGAGGGCAGCGCTGGCTGGATCGGTCCCTTCGATCCGGGTGGTCATCCGATCAACGGCATCGGCCAGTTTACCCATCTTTTCATCAACCTGGGCACGGCTGGCGTCAGAGCGGGCAAACAATTGCTGCAACTGCTCCATCTGTTCGGCCATGTGATCGACAACCCCGGCCATGACGTGTTGTTCGCCTCCGGCTTCTTCGCCAGAGGAGAAACCGACGCGGGTGATGGAACTCAGCCAATCTTCCAGCTCTTGATAGAATCGGTTCTGGCCATGCCCTGCGAACAGCTCCAACAGGCCAACAACCAGCGATCCGGCCAATCCCAAAAGGGACGATCCAAAGGCCACGCCCATACCGCCAAGCTGCGCCTCAAGCCCGGTCATCAACCGCGTGAAAACATCGACGCCGCCGTCACCCTCGGCTGGGGCGAGGCTGCGAATGGTGTCAACAACAGCCGGAACTGTGGTCGCGAGGCCATAGAAAGTACCCAGAAGACCCAAAAAAATCAGCATGTTGACGATATAGCGCGTAATTTCACGCGCCTCGTCTATTCGGGTGGCAACTGAGTCAAGAATGGATCTGGTTGATGTTGCACTGACCTGCATCCGTGCCCCCCGCGTCCGCAAGAGCGAAGCCAGAGGAGCCAAAAGCTGCGGCGCGACGGTGTCGGGGTCGGGGGAGTCAGACGCGAAATTCTCAATCCAGCGGACCGATCCCATCAGTTGCACCACCTGATAAAAACAGGCCAGCACGCCGATCAAAAAGACAAAGATGATCACGCCGTTGAGATAAGGATTGGCGGCAAAAATCGGATATACCGAAGGCAGCGCCAGCGTGGCACCAGCACCCGTCAAGATCAACACAACCAGCATCAGAGCAATCTGACGCAAGGGTTGGGAAAACTGCGGTCGTTGTTCGCGTTCTGGCTGCGACATGCGGCCCTGCTCCTGACCCTTTTGCCTGCTTTAGTTGCAGTTTACACCGAAAATTGCGCCGGATGCCAAGGAATTATGTTGCCAGTGTTTTGACCCGCGCATTGAGCCATTCGAGCGCCGGATCATGCAGGCCAACCTCGGCCAGATGATCGGCGGTATTGTAGAGATATTCGGTGTTTGGCCCGCGCCCACCCACCGCTTTGGCGATGATTTGCGCTTGTTCTTCGAGCGGCAGACCACCGCAATATTGCACATGCGCCTCGTCGATCACATAGACCAACGCCTCAATATCGCGATTGTCATTGAGATGTACGGTCAGCGTCTTTTCCACGTAAGCTGAGGAAATCAATTCACGTTCCCGCAAATAGGCCAGTGTCTCGGCCTCCTGCCCCGGCACAACCCGCAGCGCAATCCCTTCGCATGCGGTGTCTGGATGTTCATCAAGCGCAAGAACCAAGCCGGGGTTTTCCTCGGTGCCGCGATGATGGATGGAGCGCATGCAGAATGATCGCGCATAGCCCGGCAAGGTGCCGATCACACTTTCGGCGACATCGAAACCGGGGTTCCAAAGCAGACTGCCATATCCGAATACCCACATTGCCATCGCGCTGGTCCTTTCTATTTGCCTTGGGTAAACCGCATATAGCGGTAGAGTTAAAGGGGTTTCAGCATGCGCATATTGATCCGATTGCTGATCCTTTTGGCAGTGGTTTGGAGCGGTTGGTGGTGGATGGCCGCCTCCGTAATTGATCGGGGTTTAGATGGCTGGATGGCGGCCCGCCGTGCAGAAGGATGGCAAGCGGAAGCGGCGCCCATCACTACCACCGGTTTTCCTTTTGAGCTTCAGACCCAAATCATGGATCTATCTCTCGCGGATCCTGAAACGGGGCTGGCGCTTCGGTTGGACGGCACCACGGTTTCCGCGCCCGCCTATTGGCCGGGATATGTCACCCTGTCTGTGCCAAGCACCCCGATTGAACTGCACATCGCTGACAGCAAACATCTGTTCCGGCTGCAAGATGGCATCGCGCGGCTGCATTTGCATCCGGGAGTATCATTGGAGTTGGACAGCATGCAGACCCACGGCGGTGCATGGCGATGGAACACCCGACCGGGCAACATTCTGGCCGGTGACAGCTGGGCCATGAAAATCACGCAAGATGATGTTATCGATGAGGAATATCAGTTTGACTTGCAAATCGACAATCTCCGTCCGGGCGACCCCCTGCGGGTTCAATTGGCAGTGCCCGCTGATTGGCCGCTGTCTTTCGAAAACTTCGCCGCAAACCTGACAGTGACCTTTGACCGCCCATGGGACCGCCGCGCAATCGAGGACATCCGGCCCCAACCGCGCCGCATCATCTTGCGAGACGCCAATGCAACCTGGGGGCCGGTCCGCTTGGTTGCGGATGGCGATCTGACCGTGGACAGCATGGGCACCCCCGATGGCACCGCGAACCTCTTGGTCGAAAATTGGGGAGAGCTTTTGGATCTGGCCGTGGCAGCTGGCGTCCTGCCCGCAAGCATACGCCCGCGAGCCCAAACAATGCTGGGCGCCTTGGCCAATCTGGGCGGTGATCCGACCCGCCTTGATCTAGGTCTGCGGTTCGCGGGTGGCGAGATGTTTCTGGGCTCAATTCGTCTGGGCCCGGCCCCGCGCATTGTGCTGCGCTGATCAGCGGCAGTAGTTGCCGCCGCGGGAGATCGCCGTGTCGAAATGGAAATGATCGCGATGATAACGATCCGCTTGCGGGCCAAGAACGGTCTTGAATGGGCCGCACGCGCCGCGGTGCATTTTGCGCAATGCCTTTTTGGTTCCACGGTTGTTCCAGCCGTGCAAAACGGTGATCTCCGACCCGTTGCGCAACCGGAAGGCGGATATATCAATCGCCCGGCCTTTGCCATGCTCCGATATCTTTGCGCCTTTCTTATTGTTGCGGGTTCGGCAAGCGTAATGCGCCGCCACCTTGAGGCCGGTCAAACCGCCGCCCGTGCGGGACAACGCAGGCTTGGCCGTGCGATCCAGCCATTTTTTCAACGCGTCAGCCGTCCGGCAATCCATCACGGATGTCTGGCTCAGGCTCACGCCGGAAACCGACCTTACGCGCACTGCCCGCTCAACACCGCAACCTTTCAGCCGCGCTTTGACCCGGCCGATCTCTTCACCTTGGATGGCCAAATCTCCGCACACAGCGCCCTTCCTCAGAATTCGTTTTTTCTGGCGGGCGTTTTTCTCCACCCGCGCGGGGCGAAACAATGGCCGCAGTGACAAAGACAACCCATTGCCCAGCATCAACTTTTCATGACTTGCAACCGGCGCAGCCACACCAGCCCCAGCCATAGCCGCCGGATAAACATTTCCGCCGCGTTGCACCGGCCTTTTGGAATTTTCCGGTCCTTCGGCCCAACAGGCCTGTCCGATCATCACCAAAGCCAGCACAAATAGACGCATTATTTTCCCCTAGCACCGCGCCCAAAGTCCGGCGCATCCGTATCCTGCCCCGCCTCAATGATCCCGCGCCGGATGGCACGGGTGCGGGTGAAATAGTCAAACAGGTGATCACCATCACCCTGACGGATCGCCCGTTGCAGCGCAAAAAGCTCTTCGGTAAAGCGCCCGAGGATTTCGAGGGTTGCATCTTTGTTGGTCAAAAACACATCCCTCCACATCGTCGGGTCGCTCGCTGCGATCCGGGTAAAATCCCTAAACCCAGCTGCTGAATATTTTATTACTTCGCTGTCAGTCACACGTCTCAGGTCATCGGCGACCCCTACCATCGTATAAGCAATAAGGTGCGGCGCATGAGAGGTGACCGCCAAAACCAGATCATGGTGTTCGGCATCCATTTCATCAACGTTGGAGCCAAGCCCCTCCCAAAACCGGCGCAAATCTGCCGTGGCTTGGGGGTTGGTGCCTTCTACCGGCACCAAAAGGCACCATCGGTTGTCGAAAAGTTCCGCAAACCCTGACCGAGGGCCGGAATGTTCGGTGCCAGCCAATGGGTGTGCGGGAATGAAATGCACGTTGTCAGGCAACTCAGGGCCAACCTGGGCGATCACGTCCGCTTTGACGGACCCCACATCCGTGACCGTGGCACCGGGTTTCAGCATTGGCGCAATCTCTGCGGCAACCGCGCCCATCACCCCGACCGGCACACAAAGCACAACCAGATCCGCGTCTTTCACAACCTCGGACAGGCTGTCGCACACGGTGTCACACAGGCCAATCTCGCGGGCAACATCACGGGTCTCGGCGGACCGGGCGTAGCCTGAAACGGACCCTGCAACACCGCCACGTTTCATCGCCCAAAACATCGAAGAGGCGATAAGCCCAAGCCCGATCAAGGCAACCTTTTCATATACTTGCGCACTCACCCTGCAGTTCTCCAGTTGGTCAAAGCCGTGATAACACGATCTGTTTGTTGGGCATCGCCGACGGTGATCCGCAGACCTTCGGGAAAGCCATATGCAGGCACGCGGCGGATCAGAATGCCGGCGGCCTTCAGGGCCTGATCAGCCGCATCCGCCTCCGCTGCGTCCCGGCAACGGACCAGCACGAAATTGGCGGAACTGTCATCGCAGGCCAGTCCCAATTGCCGCACGGCGCCCGTCAGTCGCGCCCGTTGTTCTGCGTTCAAATCTACGCAGGTGCGCAGCCAATCACGGTCTTTTGCAGCCGCCTCAGCCGCAGCCAGTTGAACGCCAGACAGGTTGAAGGGCTGGCGAACGCGGCGCATCACATCGATCATCTCTTGTGGACCATAGCCCCAACCGATGCGCAAACCGCCCAGTCCGTAGACTTTGGAAAAAGTGCGTGTCATTAAGACGTTTGAACGCGATTGAGCCAAAGCAGCCCCGCCATCAAAGCCTTCGGCGTATTCGGTATAGGCCCCGTCGATTACCAGGATCACATCCGCAGGCAAGGCATCCGCCAGCCGCTCCAGCTCTCCTTCGGGCAAAACAGTGCCGGTAGGGTTGCCGGGGTTGGTGATCAGAACCAGACGGGTCTTATCCGTGACGGCTGCCAATACCGTATCCACATCCACAACGCGGCTCTTCTCAGGCACGCAAACAGGTGTAGCGCCTGCCATGTGAGTCAGGATCGGATACATGGAGAACCCGTGTTCGGTAAAAATGATCTCATCACCCACACCTGCGTAGGCCTGAATGACAATCTGCAACACCTCGTCCGAACCCACACCGCAAAGGATCCGCTCCGGATCAAGCGACCAAAGATCCGCAATCGCGGCGCGCAGTTCGGCATGATCCGTGGAGGGATAGCGATGCAGTTGCGCGGCGGCCTCTGACACGGCCTTCATCGCGGAAGGCGGCGGGCCAAGCGGGTTCTCATTGGAGCTGAGTTTAAGCACATCACTGTGGCCGGGCAATTGGCTTGCCCCACCTTGGTAAAGTGCGATCTCCATGATGCCGGGTTGCGGTGTGATCTTGGTCATCTGCTGTCTTCCTTCCCCCATCGCGAGGGTTGTAGCGGCCATGGGAAGCTGCGGCCAGCCAAAACGAGAAAGGCCGCGGCGGTTTCCCGTCGCGGCCCTGAATTGGCTTGGAATGAAAGGCGAAGATTAGTTCTTCGCGTAGAATTCCACGACGAGGTTTGGTTCCATCATGACCGGATACGGCACATCGCCCAGCGCAGGCGTGCGCACGAATGTCGCGGTCATCTTCGAATGGTCTGCCTCGATATAGTCAGGCACGTCACGCTCAGCCAGCTGGGTGGCTTCGAGCAGTGCAACCATCTGCTTGGAACGGTCACGCACTTCGATAACGTCACCTTCTTTTACACGGTAGGAAGGAATGTTCACTTTCTTGCCGTTCACACGGACATGGCCGTGGTTCACGAACTGGCGTGCAGCAAATACGGTCGCAACGAATTTGGCGCGGTACACAACCGCGTCCAGGCGGCGTTCCAGCAGACCGATGAGGTTTTCACCTGTGTCGCCTTTTACACGCTCAGCTTCACCGTAGATGCGGCGGAATTGCTTTTCGGTCAGGTCGCCGTAGTAGCCCTTGAGCTTCTGCTTGGCGCGCAGCTGGATACCGAAGTCGGAAAGTTTGCCTTTGCGGCGCTGACCGTGCTGGCCGGGGCCATATTCGCGGCGGTTCACGGGGGATTTCGGACGGCCCCAGATGTTTTCGCCCATGCGGCGGTCAAGTTTGTGCTTGGCAGCGGTGCGTTTGGTCACGGCTGTTCTCCTTTAAATGTTAAAGGGCGTTGTCCTTTGGTCCAAGACCCGACAGGCATCCCCTCGCGGGGGCCACCAACACCAATGAAGCCGCGCTTATACGGGGGATCGGGACAGAGTCAACACGGGAATGGGATTGGCTGAGGAAAGGAAGAGGTTTTCAGGTTAGCCGCTTCTAGTTCGTCTAGCCTAGAAAGCTGGCCGCACGACGATAAATTGACAGATCAAGGTCAGCTATGAGGCCTTACGTGCCCTTCAAGATAGCGTGCAAAATGCCAAATCTTCGATTTGGCAGCGCCCGAACCGCCCCCACGGGGCGGGCGCTTTGCTTTCCGCCCCTCGATTCGGGCGCGGCGGCTCTTGTTGCTCGGCAAGTTCCACATAGCCGCCAACCGCCCCTACTGCGCCATTGCTGCACATTCATCATGCCGGTGGCATGTCACGATGTGATCATTCACCAGACCGCAAGCCTCCATCCAGGCATAGACAATCGTCGGGCCACAGAATTTGAATCCGGCTTTCTTGAGATCTTTTGACACCTGCACCGAAAGCGGGGTCTGTGGCGGCACATCGGCCTGCGTGGCAAAACGGGTCTGCAGGGGGGTGCCGTCCACGTATCGCCACATGAAGGTATCGAAGCCGCTCTTCTCCTCCAATTCGATCCACGCGCGGGCATTGTTGATCGTGGCCTCAATCTTGCCGCGGTGCCGGATGATGCCGGGATCGGCCAGCAGGCGGGTCACCTCCGCCTCGCCCCAACCGGCAATCACATGCGGATCAAACCCCTCAAAGGCAGCGCGAAAATTTTCGCGTTTTTTCAGGATCGTGATCCAGCTCAGCCCTGCTTGAAACCCGTCCAGAATGAGCTTTTCCCAAAGCGCGCGACTGTCATACTCCGGCACGCCCCATTCCGTGTCGTGGTAATCAACGTAAATCTTTTCCAGTCCGGCCCAGCCACAGCGTTCCATCAATCCTGCCTTTCCCTCGATTTTTCGAAAATTTGCCTGTTAAGGCCGCGTTATCATTTGCCCTGCACTGTCGGCACGGGTCAGAGGAAAGTACATCATCGTGGGCAGCCGGCACAAACGTCGTTTCAGCGATATCACACCGGGGGTGGAAAGCCCGCTGAATTTTGCCCTTGCCCAACGGGACAGAAACACTGTTGCCATGGTTCGTGATGCGCTGCTGCACAAACAGACGCTGCTGGCCTACCAGCCGATTATGCGGGCCAGCAACCACAGCAAGGTCGCCTTTTATGAAGGATTGATGCGGATCATCGATGAAACCGGGCGGGTGATACCGGCACGCGAATTCATGCCTGCGGTCGAGGATACGGAGTTGGGCCGCGAGATTGATGTGCAGGCCCTGCGCATGGGCCTGAGTGCCTTGCGCCAAAATCCGGGGCTGCGGCTGTCGATCAATATGTCGGCACGGTCGATCGGCTATAAATCATGGAATCAGGTATTGCGCCGGGCCTTGCGGCAAGATGAAACGCTGGGCGAGCGGCTGATCCTTGAGATCACGGAAAGTTCGGCCATGCTGGTGCCGGAACTTGTCGCGGATTTCATGGATGAGCTGCAACCGCATGGTGTTTGTTTTGCCATGGACGACTTTGGCGCAGGCTTTACCGCGATCCGCTACTTCAAGGATTTCTACTTTGATATCCTGAAACTGGACGGTCAATTCATCCAGGGAATCTCTCAAAACCCGGACAACCGCGCCATCACCGCGGCACTGATTTCCATAGCGCGACATTTTGACATGCTGACCATCGCTGAATTTGTCGAAAACGCAGAAGATGCCGCTACGTTAACGGAAATGGGCATAGACTGTTTACAAGGCTACCTTTTTAGCGCTCCCATAACCCGGCCCAAATGGCTCAAAACCGGGAAAGGGCCAACCGCCCCCATATGATCGGTTCAGTTGCCGCGATGCAGCAAATAGGGTAAGAGACCCCCAGAAGGTTTGGGGAGCGCCCTGTCACTTTTCGGCAGGCGTTATTGTATCCTCGGCCAATGGTAGAGGAATTAACTATATGACCAACGTCGTCATCGCATCCGCGGCACGCACCCCGGTGGGCAGCTTCGGTGGCTCTTTCGCCACGACGCCCGCACATGATCTGGGCGCTGCCGTTCTCAAGGAAATCGTAGCCCGTGCCGGTGTGGATGCCTCCGAGGTTTCCGAAACTATTCTGGGCCAGGTGCTGACCGCCGCCCAAGGCCAGAACCCTGCCCGTCAGGCGCATATCAATGCTGGCCTGCCACAAGAAGCCGCCGCCTGGAGCATCAACCAGGTTTGCGGGTCCGGCCTGCGTGCCGTGGCATTGGCCGCACAGCACATCCAGCTCGGCGATGCCTCCATCGTAGCGGCAGGCGGTCAGGAAAACATGACCCTCTCTCCCCATGCGCAAAATCTGCGTGCGGGCCAGAAAATGGGCGATCTGCAATTCATCGACACCATGATCCGCGACGGTCTTTGGGATGCGTTCAACGGCTATCACATGGGTCAAACCGCCGAAAACGTTGCTGAAAAATGGCAGATCAGCCGCGAACAGCAGGACGAATTCGCCGTCGCCTCGCAAAACAAGGCCGAAGCCGCCCAGAAAGCCGGCAAATTCGCCGATGAAATCACGGCTTTCACCGTCAAGACCCGCAAGGGCGACATCGTTGTGGACAGCGATGAATACATCCGTCACGGCGCCACTATGGAAGCCATGCAGAAACTGCGCCCTGCGTTCACCCGCGACGGTTCGGTCACTGCGGCCAACGCATCAGGCCTCAACGACGGTGCCGCAGGCGCCCTGTTGATGAGCGCGGATGACGCAGAAAAGCGCGGCATTGAGCCATTGGCCCGCATCGCATCCTACGCCACTGCCGGTCTGGACCCATCCATCATGGGTGTTGGTCCAATCTACGCTTCCCGCAAGGCGCTGGAAAAGGCGGGCTGGAAGGCCGAGGATCTGGATCTGGTTGAAGCCAACGAAGCCTTTGCCGCACAGGCCTGCGCCGTGAACAAGGATATGGGCTGGGATCCATCCATCGTCAATGTGAACGGCGGCGCGATTGCCATCGGTCACCCCATTGGCGCATCCGGCGCACGTATTCTCAACACACTGCTGTTCGAAATGAAGCGGCGCGGCGCCAAGAAAGGCCTTGCGACACTTTGCATCGGCGGCGGTATGGGTGTTGCTATGTGCCTTGAACGCCCCTAAACAGACCTGGGTGCGCAAGAATATTGCGCACCCAAGCTCGAATTAGAAATAACGTTACTCAAGGGAAAGGATCACTATGTCCCGCGTCGCACTTGTTACCGGAGGCAGCCGTGGCATCGGCGCCGCCATTTCCAAAGAACTCAAAGCAGCCGGTTATTCCGTCGCCGCGACCTACGCAGGCAACGATGAAGCCGCCGCCGCCTTCACCGAAGAGACCGGCATCAAGACCTACAAATGGAACGTTGCCGATTACGACAGCTCCAAAGCGGGCATCGAACAGGTCGAAGCGGACCTCGGCCCGATCGAAGTGGTCGTGGCCAACGCAGGCATCACCCGCGACGCGCCATTCCACAAAATGACACCCGAGCAGTGGCATCAGGTGATCGACACCAACCTGACCGGCGTGTTCAACACGGTTCATCCGATCTGGCCCGGCATGCGCGAGCGCAAGTTTGGCCGTATCGTTGTGATTTCTTCCATCAACGGTCAGAAGGGCCAGTTCGCCCAAGTGAACTATGCTGCGACCAAAGCCGGTGATCTGGGCATCGTGAAATCGCTGGCCCAGGAAGGCGCACGTGCAAACATCACGGCAAATGCCATCTGCCCCGGTTATATCGGTACAGACATGGTTATGGCCGTGCCCGAGAAAGTTCGTGAAAGCATCATCGCGCAGATCCCAGCCGGACGTCTGGGCGAACCAGAAGAGATCGCCCGCGCGGTGAAATTCCTCGTGGCTGACGACGCGGGCTTTATCAACGGCTCCACGATCTCTGCCAATGGTGCACAGTTCTTTGTCTAACTAAGACACCACCGCCACGGCGGATCTGACAACAAAAAGGCCGGCTCATCCAGAGCCGGCCTTTTTCTATCCCGTAAGAGCGCTGCAGTCGCTCAGCGGGAAGATCTACCCATCAGCCAGGCCCAGACGCCCTGAACGGCGGCGGCGCGTTCGGCATGGGCATTCTGCATGATGCTGCGGGCGGCGGGGTTTGTGGTCGCTTCGATCATGATCTGGATCCTTTCAGAAGGGAAACTTGAGTACATTTGAACTGACCCTAAGATGTACCTTCCGTTCACCGCTGACAAACGAGACTTTCCAAAGCCTCAGTTAAGTATTACTTGTGTGAACATGTCGAATACCCTGCCCCCTCTCACCGCCTTGCGTGCCTTTGACGCGGCTGCAAGGCACATGTCCTTTGCCCGCGCGGCGGATGAGCTGAATGTGACCCCTGCCGCGCTGAGCTTTCAGATCAAGTCCCTTGAGGATCATCTGGGCGCGCCTGTCTTTCGCCGCCTCAATCGCGCGGTTGAACTCACAGATGCGGGCCGGGCATTGGCCCCGGAGGCCCAAGCCGCCTTTGAAACCCTGACGGCAGGGTGGCGGGCCGCCCTGCGCACACAGGATCACCAAACGCTCACCGTGACAGCAGGCCCGGCCTTTACCGCCAAATGGCTGGCGCCGCGGCTTTATGAATTTGCCCAAAAACATCCCGAGATCGAGCTTCGGTTTTCTGCCTCGCTCAGAATGATGGATTTTGCCCGTGACGATGTGGACGTCGCAATCCGGTTTGGCCAGGGGCCCGATGAAGGGCTTTACTCCCTCCCATTGGCGGCGGAATGGGTTGTTCCGGTGATGACGCCAGAACTCGCTAAGCGTTACCCCACACCACAAAGCCTGACTGACGCGGTGCTCATCGTAGACAAGTCCATTGATTTTGTGCGCCCCGTGGTGAACTGGCAAAGCTGGTTTGATGCAATGGGCGTTCCCATGACACCCAATTTCGGACCTCAGTTTTCCCAAGCCGATCATGCCATCGACGCCGCCCTCGCCGGGGTTGGCGTGGCGCTGGGACGCCGGGCCTTGGTGATCAAGGATCTGGCGGACGGGCGGCTTGTTGCGCCCTATCCCTTTGTCCTGCCCACCGGCGGGCGGTTTCGGTTCATCTGCCCCTTGGGCGCGGAAACCCGGCCTCAGGTGCACGCCTTTCAAAACTGGATATTGCAAGAGATCGAAAAAACCGAACATATCGCGGATGCAATGACCCCGCTGGAGCAGCCAAACCCATGACCCGCCCTCAGGCCACCGCAATCGGTTTTGTCGCCGTTCTTCTATGGGCCCTGCTGGCGCTGTTCACCGTGGGCTCTGCGCCGACGCCGCCATTTTTGCTCAATACGCTGTGTTTCGCCATCGGCGGTACGCTGGGCCTGATCTGGACGGCAGCGACGGGTGCATTGCCCCGCCTGCGTAAGGTACCATTGCGTGTCTATATCTTTGGCACACTTGGGCTTTTTGGCTACCACGCCCTGTACTTTTCGGCGCTGCGCCTCGCACCTGCGGCTGAGGCCGGTTTGATCGCTTATCTCTGGCCGCTCTTGATCGTGATCTTTTCCGGCCTCCTGCCCGGTGAAGTCTTGAAAAACGGGCATATCATCGGCGCATGTCTGGGTTTTGCCGGCGCGGCGCTGATCATCACGGGCGGCGGCGCGGGGTTCTCCGCCGAATATGCGCCCGGCTATGCGCTGGCTGTGCTGTGCGCGCTGACATGGTCCGGCTATTCGGTTTTGTCACGCAAGGTTGGCACAGCGCCCACCGCTTCTGTAGCGGTGTTTTGCCTGGCCAGTGCGGCCCTGTCCTTGCCCATGCATCTGTTGTTCGAGGAAACGGTGTTGCCGCAAACCACACTTGGGTGGGCTGCCATCGCGGGCTTGGGGCTTGGTCCCGTTGGTCTTGCATTCTTTGTCTGGGATATCGGGGTGAAGCAGGGTGATATTCAATTGCTCGGCACCAGCTCATACGCCGCGCCCTTGCTGTCTACCCTGGTTCTCGTGATCGCAGGAGTGGCCGCGCCCAGCTTTACCTTGCTCTGGGCGGCGGCCCTGATCACAGGCGGCGCGGCAATCGCAGCTCGCGCCAGCCTTCGTCAATAAATTACAAAATCGTCAACTCGATAGCCGCGCAATTTCCTCTTTCAGTCGCAGCTTTTCCTTTTTCATCGTCGCAACTTCCAGATCATCAACTCCGGGGGCGCGTTGGGCGTTTTCGACAGCATCGCTCATCGCCTGGTGTTTCCGCTTCAGGGTCTCCAGATGTGCGTTAAGGGCCATGTATTCCTCCTTGATGAATGTTTAGGTCTCGAGTGGACCACACTCCTGCAAACATGTCACGCCGCCCTGCAGCAAATCTGTTACATCGGTAAAAATTTGCTTAATCATGCTCAGAAACGCAGCGCCGCGCCATTTCGCAAAACATCATCTATTTCAGGGGTATAGCGCTTTGCGTTCGGATCATGTCGTGCGCCTAGATGCATGACCATTGCCGTATGGAGACGAAACGCCGCACGACCGTTTTTGCGAGCCCGTACAATCACCCTGTCCGGGTCACGTCCGGCGCGGGCGGCCAACGGTAAAACTTCAACAGATCCAAGGTCATGCGGCATGGCCCGCAACAGATCCGGCAACCGCTCAATCCGGTGAATGAAATGCGCTTGCCCTTTGGGGGCCAGCCGCTTGGCGGCAACTTTCACCCATTGTGCCAGCGGCGTGTCCTCGCCATGGGCGCTTTCCCGCGCCGGATCATCTGAGGCAACAGAGGCCGCGCGATCAAAATAGGGTGGATTGGCCAGCACATGGTCAAATTGCCGCTGCCGCAGGTGCAAGGGCATCTCGCGCAGGTCTGCCGTTACAACCTCAAGCGCATCACCGCCGTTGCGCAAGGCCAACTCTGCAAAGGCTGGCTCCCGCTCAATCCCGGTCAATTGCAAATCCGGCACCCGCGCCCCAAGGCAGAGAATCGCCGCGCCAACGCCGCAGCCAAGCTCTAGAACGCGCTGCCCGCCATCCGCCGGCACACTGGCCGCCAGAAGCACCGGATCAACGCCTGCACGATATCCATGGCGCGGCTGATAGAGATGCAGCAGCCCTCCCAGAAACGCATCACGGGTCAATGCGTTGTCGGAAAACCCCGTCACAAACCCAGCGGGATGTCATTGTCCCGCAAAACCAGAACTGCATCCTCATGATCATCGGGATGCACCATCAAGCGGCGTGGAAAGATACCGATGCCACCTTCCAGCACGCTCATGTTTACGTCCATTTCAAAGCAGTCTATATCCTCGCCCTGAAGAAGGGCCGTGGCAAAGGCGATGACCGTCATGTCTGTGCTGCGCAAAAGTTCCTTCATACCAAAGATGTGGGACAGGCAGACCGAATTGTCGAGCCTTGGGTGGGATCATATTCATGAAAAATGGCAACGCATTGAAACCCCATGACCGTCTTGCGGCCTATCTGGCCGAAGATATGGCCGCTGTTGGGGATTTGATCCGTGAACGGATGGCCTCGGAACACGCGCCGCGCATCCCCGAAGTGACCGCGCATTTGGTTGAGGCCGGCGGCAAACGTCTGCGCCCGATGATGACCCTCGCCTCGGCGCGCATGTGTGGCTATGACGGGCCCTATCATGTGCATCTGGCCGCCACGGTTGAGTTTATTCACACCGCGACCCTGCTGCACGATGACGTGGTTGACGAAAGCGCACAGCGGCGCGGGAGGCCCACGGCGAACCTGCTCTGGGACAACCAATCGTCGGTTCTGGTGGGGGACTATCTCTTCGCCCGCAGTTTTCAGTTGATGACCGAACCCGGCTCCATGCCAGTGATGCGGATCCTGTCAAACGCTGCCGCCACGATTGCCGAGGGCGAAGTGTTGCAACTGACCGCCGCACAGAACCTTGCAACGGGCGAAGACATTTACCTGCAAGTGGTGCGCGGCAAAACCGCCGCTTTGTTCTCTGCCGCGATGGAAGTGGGCGGGGTGATTGCCGGGGCCGATGCGGCCCGCGTACAGGCACTGTTTGACTACGGTGATGCCCTTGGCATTGCGTTTCAGATTGTCGATGACCTGCTCGACTATCGCGGTGAGCCAAACGCGACCGGCAAGAACATCGGCGACGATTTCCGCGAGCGCAAGCTGACACTGCCGGTGATCAAAGCCGTGGCCAAAGCCGACGCCGAGGAACGCGCCTTTTGGGAGCGGACCATCGAAAAGGGCAAGCAGGAAGACGGTGATCTGGATCACGCCCTTTCCCTGCTGGCCAAACATGACACATTGACCGCAACGCAGGCCGATGCGCTGGATTGGGCCAACAAGGCCAAGGCGGCGCTTTCCCCCCTGCCCGATCACGATGTCAAAGATATGTTGGTCGATCTGGCCGACTACGTGGTCAGCCGCATCAGCTAAGCACGCAAGGCCGCACCCACCAGTCGGCATGCTCAGTCGCGATGGTCTGCGCCGCTTCTGCGGTGTGTTTCGCCGTGTCCATCAATGCAAAACACGTCGCCCCGGACCCCGACATCCGTGCCAAACGGCAGTGCGGCATGCCATTGAGTGTGTCTAGAACTGACGTGATCGCGGGTGCCACGGATTGCGCCGGGTCTTCAAGATCATTGCGCTGACCTTTCAAGAACGCGATCACATCCTCCGCCGTTGAAAGACCCATGGGATCACCTGACATTTCGGAATTTTCTTTTTGGTTCAGCGCCTTGAACACCTCGGGCGTCGAAATCTCCACTCCCGGATTAACCAGAACAGCATGCAACACAGGCCGGCCAGAAAGCGGTGTCAAAACCTCGCCAATACCCTGCATGCGCTGCGCCTTGGCAGCTTTGCAAACCGGAACATCCGCGCCAAGCACTGCGCCGTCGCCGGCATAACCGCAGTGACGCAGCACCGCCGCAGCATCAGATGAGCCGCCCCCGATGCCGGCTCCATGTGGTAGATTCTTCTCAAGCTGGATTGCACCGGAAAACCCGGCCAGTTCTGCCGCCCGCCAAACCAGATTGCGCCTGTCCACAGGCACCCCTTCGGCAAAGGGACCAGTTACGGAAATCGCCATGTCTTCAGCTTTAGAAAACCAGAGCCGATCACCGACATCCGCAAACATCACAATGGAATCAAGCAGATGATACCCGTCATCCCGTTGGCCCGTCACATGCAGCGCGAGATTGATCTTGGCCGGCGCAAATGCCTCAGATGTCATTGGCGACCTTAAGGGGAGGTGCACCTTCCTCTTCCAAAACGACGTCTAGCCCAACCTCCAGCTTGCGGCGGATGCGTTTCGGATCGGCCTCTGTGTCAGTGTCGTCTTCGTCAATGAAAGACAAAGCCCGGCTCCACTGAAACTCCGCCTCGCGGAAGCGGCCCACGGCCCAATAGACATCACCCAAATGGTCATTCACCACCGGATCAATCGGGATCAGCTCGACCGCGCGTTCCATCTGCTCAACCGCCTCGTCATAGCGGCCAAGCCGGTAGAACACCCAGCCCAGCGAATCGACGATATAGCCACTGTCCGGACTGGCCGCGACGGCCCGTTCGATCATATCGAGCGCCTCATCCAGATTGCGCTGCTGTTCTACCATCGAATAGCCAAGATAGTTCAACACCTGAGGCTGTTCGGGGTTGATCGCCAGCGCGGCCCGAAAATCGGCCTCTGACGCGACCTCATCGCCCAGCCTTTCATAGGCAATGCCGCGCGAATACAGCAGCACCCAGCGCAGACGAGCGGTGTCTGACACCCGTTCAATCGCGCGATCATAGGCCGCAATGGCACCCTTGAAATCATCCTGCGCGCGCAGAACATCCCCCAATGTGGAGTGCACAACCGCCAAGTCTCCATGGCTGCGGGCCAATTGTTCCAAAACCTCAATGGCTTGATCCGCTTTACCAGACCGGCGCAAAGCATCCGCGCGGCCCAGTTCAGCCGCGTGATAGGTCGGGCTGTCGGCGGGCACGTCCTTGTATTCCTTGATCGCCAGATCATGCTGACCCAGCCCTTCCAGCAGGCTGGCCGTCAGCAAAAGCGCATCCACGTGATCGGGGCGCAGATAACGGGCCAGCCGTGTGTACAACAGCACGTAATAGTCCCCTGCGGCCTCACTTTTCAGGACCGCTGCAAAAGTAAAGAATACCTCGGCAATTCCAGATTTTGCATCGCGTACATGGGTAAATGGCACGGTCTCTTTGGCTTTGAGCGCGGCAATCAGCACATCCAATTCAGGGTCCGTGCTGCCACCAAAGCTGGCTTCGATCACTTGCAGGGCGTCGCCATGGCGGTCAAGCTGCGCCAGAATTTCCGCATGGGCCATCACGCCCCGGCGGGTCTGACCGGCAGCGCCAGCAACCTGATCGCCAAATATCATTTCCGCGCCTTCAAAATCACCCACACTCGCAAGGGCCAAAGCCTTGTGGTACATCACAAAACCTTGCATGCCCGCCTCTTTGCTGAGCTTGTCAAAGGCGGCCATCGCTGCACGCACATCGCCGGTACCCATCAGCGCCCACGCCTTGACCAACCCATCGACCCAAGGGCCAATGCCGCTGCTATCATCTTCGCTGGCCAGGATCGCTTTGTAATCCTCAGTTTGCGCATGACCCGCAGTCAGTAGCATCCGTGCGACCTGGCTGCGTTGTTTCTTGGCCTCAAGCACACGGGCCAGCGGCAGGGCGCGTTCCACCTCGCCCAGCGACAGATAGGACAGCGCGGCGCTTTCCATCAATTCAACGTTTTGCGAATCCCGCGCAAGCGCTTGTGCATAATACCGGGCGGCCTCGGCATAATCGCTGTTCACGGCGGCATGGCGGCCCGCCAGATAGGGGCCAGCGACAGATTGCGCCTGCACCGGCGCACCCGCCATCCCCGTCAGCGCCAATACGGCGGCCATTCCCAAAGCTTTGCGCAGCATCACTGATCGTCCTCATGCGTTTTTTCAAAGGCTATCAGACCAGCGGCCAAGCGCAATGGTGACGAAGGCGGCTCAAGGCGTTGTGAGGGCGTGTCGGCGGAACCCCGCAATATATAAAAAAGGCGGGGTTGCCCCCGCCCTTGATCCGCTTGCGATCATCGGTTGATCACATGTTGGGGTAATTCGGCCCATCGCCACCCTGCGGCGTTGTCCAGGTGATGTTCTGGCTTGGGTCTTTGATATCGCAGGTTTTGCAATGCACACAGTTCTGGAAGTTGATCTGGAACTTGGGCGCGCTGCCTGGCTCTTCGATGAACTCGTAAACACCTGCCGGGCAATAGCGGGCCGAAGGACCAGCAAATTTGGCAAGGTTCACCTCGACCGGCACAGAGGCATCTTTCAGCTTCAGGTGGGCCGGTTGGCTTTCCTCGTGGTTGGTAAAGGAGAACGCAACATTGGTCAGGCGATCAAAGCTGATCGTGCCATCGGGCTTGGGATAGTCAATGACCTTGTGTTTGTCCGCATGCTCCGTTGCCTCGGCATCGGATTTGCCGTGTTTGAGCGTGCCAAGAAGTGAGAAGCCGAAGGTGTTGCACCACATGTCAAAACCGCCAACCGCCAGCGATGCCATCAGGCCGTACTTGGACCACAACGGTTTGACGTTGCGTACCTTTTTCAAATCCGCGCCAATTGGGCCGCCGCGTACATCGGCTTCGTAGTCATTCAGCTCATCACCCGAACGCCCGGCCTGAATCGCCGCATATGCGGCCTCGGCCGCGGCCTTGCCAGACAGCATCGCGTTATGGTTGCCCTTGATCCGGGGCACGTTGACCATACCAACCGAACAGCCCAACAGGGCAACACCCGGCGCTACCATTTTTGGCATCGACTGATAGCCGCCTTCGGTTATGGCACGAGCGCCATAGGCCACGCGTTTGCCGCCCTTGAGCAGTTCGGCCACCATTGGGTGATGCTTGAAGCGCTGGAACTCCATGTAAGGAAAAACATGTGGGTTCTTGTAGCCAAGGTGGACAACAAAACCGACATAGACCTGATTGTTATCAAGGTGATAGATGAAAGATCCGCCACCTGCGTTGCTGTTGAGAGGCCAACCCATCGTATGCGTCACCGTGCCTTCGCGGTGCTTCGCCGGGTCAATTTCCCAGATCTCTTTCATGCCAAGGCCGTATTTCTGCGGCTCAACACCGTCTGACAGACCGTATTTCTCGATCACTTGCTTGGAGAGGCTGCCGCGCACCCCTTCGGACAGGAAAACATATTTGCCGTGCAATTCCATACCCGGCTCTGTGTCCGGGCCGATGGTGCCGTCGGCCTCAAGGCCAAAGACACCGGCAACCACACCTTTGACTTCGCCATTGTCGCCAAAGACCAATTCGGAACAAGCCATGCCAGGGAAAATTTCGACACCCATTTCTTCGGCCTGTTCCGCCATCCAGCGGCAGACGTTGCCCATAGAAACGATGTAATTGCCGTGGTTGTTCATCAGCGGCGGCATTGGGAAGTTTGGCACACGGATCTGGCCTGCTTCGCCCAACATATAGAAGTTGTCCTCTTTCACCGGAACGGTGATAGGGGCGCCTTTTTCCTTCCAATCGGGGATCAAAGCATCCAGACCGCAAGGATCAAGAACCGCACCCGACAGAATATGCGCGCCCACTTCAGAGCCTTTTTCCAGCACAACAACGTTGCAATCCGGGTCCAACTGCTTCAGCCGGATCGCTGCAGACAGGCCCGCAGGTCCCGCACCAACGATCACAACATCGTATTCCATTGCTTCGCGTTCAATTTCAGCCATGGCAAAGGCCTCCCTCAGGGCAAAATCGGTTTGAAGTTGGCTAAACTACGCCAAGCGTCATTGCAATCGGGACGATACGTTAATTGCTGCATTTGCAGCATGTTTGCACGATTTGTTCGTCGCCGATGTAGAAATGACCCCAAAGAAAGGCCAAAAACGACCTGCTTGCCCGCCCCCGAATGGTTGTCGCCGCATTACGTTTCGGGGCTATCCCCCATCAAATAACGCGGGCCGGGCCCTTTTTCGGCGGCGCGATCCACCGGATTGTACATGGCACAGACATCCAGGCTTAGACATCCGCATCCAATGCAACCGTCCAGATTCTCGCGCAGCTTTGTCAGGGTCTCGATCCGCTGATCCAATGCATCGCGAAAGCTTTCGCTGATCCGCGCCCAGTCGGCCTTCGTGGGTGGCCGTTTGCCCGGCAATTGGTCCAGCTCCGCTCTGATCTGCGGCAGGGTGAAACCAAACTGCTGGGCGATCATGATGAAACTGAGTTTGCGCAGATCCGCCCGTTCAAATCGCCGCTGTCCTCCCGCGTTGCGCCAGGGCTTTATCAGACCCTGCGCCTCGTAATATCGGATCGCCGACACGGCCAGCCCGGTCCGCCCTGCCAATGCCCCGATCGAAAGCCCGTCATTTATCGACATATCGCCCTCCGAAAAAAATGCTTGATCTAAAGTTAGGTTTAGAAATTACAACAACAGGCAGTCAAGCAAAACCGAAGAGGACAAAACATGCCTGCACTTTTGGAACACACCAATTTCACCGTGGCCGATCCCCACAAAACCGCCGCCTGGATGGAGGCTTTGTTCGGGTGGAAAATCCGCTGGCAAGGCGATTCCCTTGGCGGCGGCCTTTCCATTCACGTCGGCACCGAGGACCAATACCTTGCGCTCTATACCCCCCGCGCGCCTATGGACGCCAAGACCAACACCTACACACAGGTCGGCGGTCTCAACCACATCGCTGTTGTCGTGGATGATATCGACGCCACCGAAGCGGCCGTGATTGCCCATGGTTTCAAAACCGGCAATCACGCCGATTACGAACCCGGCCGGCGGTTTTACTTCCACGACGATGACGATATCGAATACGAAGTTGTCCAATACGATTGACGGCTGATCCCTGCCAATTGACGAACCCATCCCCCTTGCAATCCAACGGCAATTTGGGTCAGGTAATGGGCAGCTATTTTCGAAAACGGCCGCCCCCGTTTGATTTGCGGGTGCGGCCCTCATTACGTGGACAGACCACCCATGGAAAAGATTCCCATGACCCGCGCGGGCCATACCGCGCTGGAAACAGAGCTCAAGCAGCTCAAGACAGAGGAACGCCCTGCGATAATCAAGGCGATTGCCGAGGCCCGTGAACATGGGGACCTGTCCGAAAATGCCGAGTATCATTCGGCCAAGGAAAAACAATCCTTCATCGAAGGCCGCATCAAAGAACTGGAAGGCGTGATTTCGCTGGCCGATGTGATTGACCCGGCCAAATTGTCCGGCGCAATCAAGTTTGGCGCACGGGTCACCCTGGTGGACGAGGACACCGATGAGGAAAAGACCTATCAGATCGTTGGCGAATATGAGGCCAAGATCGAGGATGGGCTGCTGAACATCAAATCGCCCATTGCCCGCGCCTTGATCGGCAAGGAAGAAGGAGATTCGGTCGAAGTGCGCACACCGGGGGGCGAGAAATCCTATGAGGTTCTCAAAATCGTCTTTGCCTGAACGGGAAAACCGGCATGGCTGAACGACCCGAAATCGAAGCAGCGGCTGACAGCGCGGCCCCGGCCCGCCCGACACCGCTTGGCATCTATGACAAACCCAAACCGCAAACCGTGACCGGTATTGAGGTGGTGGCGATTGCACTCAGCGCGCTGTGGCTGCTGGGCGCCGTGGTGTTTTTTGTCGTTTTGCCGCAAGATCCGCAGGCCGGTGGTAGCAGCGATGCGGATGGCCTGCGTTTTCTGATGACGATGCTGGCGGTCTTCATGCCCGTGGCGATGATCTGGGTCGCCGCCACCGCCGCGCGGGCCAGCCGTGTGATGCGCGAGGAAAGCCAACGGTTGCAGACCGCTATAGACGGCATTCGCCAAGCCTATATCGCCCAACAACAAGGGCATGGGATGCAATCTGGATCGTCTTCTGTGGCCCGCAAACTGGATGAGATCGCAACCACGGCCCGCAAAACCGAAACCGCGCTGGCCACCTTTCAATCGCGCCGCGAAGAGCAGGCCCGCAAAGTCCCGCAGGTGGCCGCGGCACCAGTGGATGATCAGCCTACACTGGCCCTTGGCACACAGGCGGCAGACCTCGCGCCGATGCTGTCCAATGATGATTTCATTCGCGCCTTGAATTTTCCTGAAACCGCCGAGGATGAGGTTGGCTTCGCCGCTCTGCGCCGCGCACTCAAGGACCGGTCCGCCGCACAATTGGTCCAAGCGGCCCAGGATGTGCTGACCCTGATGTCCCAGGACGGCATCTACATGGACGACCTGCGCCCCGACCGCGCCCGCCCCGAGATCTGGCGGCAGTTTGCGCAAGGCGCACGCGGGCGCCCCATCGCCGCCCTGGGTGGGATCAGGGACCGCTCGTCGCTGGCCCTCACCAATGCGCGGATGAAACAGGATCCGATCTTCCGCGACGCCGCGCACCACTTTTTGCGCCGCTTTGACAAGACCTTTGCAGAATTCGAAGAACGTGCCAGTGATGGTGAAATCTCTGCGCTGGCTGACACGCGCACGGCCCGCGCGTTCATGTTGCTCGGCCGCTGCGCCGGTACGTTTGACTAGGTCAAAAGGGGCGGAAAGTTTCCTCTCCGCCCCAATCTGCTATTCGGATTTTTGGTAGGTCAAACGGATTTCCATCTGACCTGTGGGTTCGTGAATACTCTCTTGATCCCCGGTAAATCCATAGGCCTTGTAAAAACGCCGCCCGATAGGATTGTCCTTGAACACACCCAGCGTCACCGCACCGCCGCGCAGTGCGACGGCGTGGTCCATCAAGGCCCGGCCCAAGCCGCGCCCGTGATAGTCTGGGTCTACAAAGAACCCGCCAACCTCATCATCCAGCAAGGCGATGAAACCGGCGATATTGCCGTTCACTTCGGCCACCCATGTTTCGGCATGAACCAGATAGATGTTCCTGACGTTGTCTGCCTCGCTTTGCAAAAACGCTTCGCTGAGAAACGGATGGGCCAGATAACTGGCGCGAAGCCAGATGTCGATGATCGCTTCGGTGTCTTCGGTTTTGAATTTTCTGATCATTGTCAGAGCATGCTTTCTTTGATCGAACAGCCCAATTAGGCACTGTTCGTTGTCTTGATTGAATATGGTGATTGCGCAAAGAACCCTTCCGCCAAGGCGGTCAAATCAACGGTTGTCTGCACAAGGGCTGCGCATTGCAGCCCGCAATTATCAGGACATCAAAGCTCCATTTTGATGTCCTGAGTATGACAGCCCCGCCGCAAATCCCCAAGGGCCAGGCGAGCCACTATCCAGGCACGATGCAAAACCGCATCACCCCGCAAGGCCATAGCTGCCAAACGGCACATAGCGGACCATATCACCCGGCTTGATCTCACCGGCAGGTTCCGGCAGTTCCACCAGCCCTTCGGCCCAACTGAGCCCGCTGATCCGGCCCGACCCTTCGGATGCAAACACCTCTGCCCGGCCACCCCGTATTCTTGCGCGGAGATATTCCCGGCGTCCTGCCTTTTTCGCTTTGGCGAAGGCAGCGGGCACTTCAAACCCCTGCGGTTCTGCCCAACCTGCCCCGGCCAAAACCGACATCGCTGGCCGCGCAAAGATCAACGCGCAAACCAATGCCGCCACGGGATTGCCGGGCAGGCCAAAGACCGGAACGCCCTGCCACAGACCCAGCGCCAAGGGCCGCCCCGGCTTGATCGCCATGCGCCACAGCGCCATGGCGCCTGCCTGCTCCAACAAGGCCGACACGTGGTCTTCATCCCCCGCAGAGGCGCCGCCGCTGGTCAGGATGACATCAACCTCCGCCGCCGCATTGTCCAGCCGCGCCCGCAAGAGTTCGCGGTCATCCGGCACCCGGCCCAAGTCCACAGGCACATGGCCAAACTGTTCTGCCAACGCCAGCAACATCGGACGATTGGCATCATAGATCTGCCCGTCGCGCGCAGAGGCACCCGGCTCAACCAGCTCATCCCCTGTTGAGATTACCCCCACCTTCAGCGGCTTTCGCACGGCCACCTCGGAAACACCGGTCGCCGCCAAAAGGGCCAGATCCGCTGGTGTGATCTTGCGCCCAACAGGCAGAATTTCCTGTCCCGCGATCACGTCTTCGCCAGCCTTTCGGGTGTTGGCTCCGGCCTTTATAGGGCCGGAAAAACGGACCGACCCATCCGCCAAACCCACATCTTCTTGCAAGATCACCGTATCCACCCCTTCGGGCAGCGCCGCACCTGTCAGAACCCGGATCGCCAGCCCCTCCGGCACAGCGCCGGGCGCGTCACCTGCCGCCGCACGCCCCTCCACCAATGGCAACCCATGTGTGCCAGCCCCGCGTCCACCGGCAAACCCGTACCCATCCACCGCCGTATTGGGCAGCGGCGGATTGGCCCGTGCGGCGAAGACCGCCTGCGCCGCGATCCGGCCCGCCGCCGCGCCGAGCGGCACGGTCTCGGTCCGAGTGACCGCCGAAAGCCGCGCCTTAAGCAGATCATGCGCCTCGCTTACGGGCGTCCAGTGCACGCCAGGCGGCAATGCAAAACAATCGTTGCGCAAAGGCGGCGGCACATCGCCGCGCAATTCATCTTCATGTCCCAAACCGAATATCCACCCTTCCTCCGGCGCATCAACATCAAGCAGCGTGGCCAGCCGGTCTGCGGGCAATTGCGCCACCTGCCCAGCAATCTGCTGAACCTGCCATGCGTCTTTGATCATGCCCTCTGCCGCAGTCCCGGCAGTCAGCGACGGCCAAATCTCGACGAATGCAATGGGCGCGGTCAGCGGCTGATAAGGCCAGACCGCAACCTCGAACTGGCGGCGCAACCGCGCCAGTACAGGCAGACCCATCATCACCTGCCCCCCTACCGCACCGGCACCGCCCATTTGCCAACAGGTAAACGCACCCTTGGCCCGATCCTCACAGCGCCGCTTTTCCGGGAACGGATTGGCATAGCCATCCTTGTTGCGCGGCAGCCCGTCAATATCACGAGACAGCGTGTTGAACCAAAACGGCCCCTGCCCCAACCCAAGACCAAGATTGATCTCGGCTGCCAGATCAAAGCGGTTGTTGCCCTTTGGATCATCCTCAATCCGGGCCTCGAACCAATCCCACAAGTCCAGCGGATCAGATGACCCGCACAGCGCCTCGGCAAAGCCAGCCGGATAGCCGAACGGGAAATCAAAGCCGACCAAAACGCGCCGTCTCTCTTCACGTTCAGCCGTCAGAAACGCCGCCAACCACTGCTCCGCCTCTTGCCGATTACGCTGGTAGACAGGCTCCTCAGCCGCTGCCCCCCGCTGCACCCCGATCCAAATCGCGTCCTTCACCGGACGCGGCCCACGGTCGTTTCCAGCCGACCAATCGACCATCACAACCGTGTCAAACGGGGTCAAAGCCCGACCTCGGACAGTATGAAATCAGCGATCGCCACCGTATCATTCAAATCAAACACCGGCCGATCCAGATCAAGCGACACATCCGCCGCCACCGCCCGCACGGTTGGATCTTCGGGCGCGATCAAGGGATTGCCCGTCACAGCCCGATGCGCCTCAACCTTGGGGTGATCATCGCGTTTGTATCCTTCGATCAATACCAGATCGACCGGGCTGAGGCGGGTCAGCAGCTCGGCCAAAATTGGCTCCTTTGCGCCGCGCAATTCATGCATCAAGGCAAAGCGGTTGCCTGAGGCGAGCAGCACCTCTGACGCGCCTGCCGTGCGATGGCGGAAACTGTCTTTGCCCGGATGATCGACATCGAAACTGTGGTGCGCATGTTTGACGGTCGAGACGGTGATGCCGCGCCCGGTGATCTCTGTCACCAGACGTTCCATCAGACCGGTCTTGCCTGCGTTTTTCCAACCGACAACGCCAAATAATTTCACAACATCTCCTCCGCCCGCGCCAGATCTTCGGGTGTGTTCACGTTAAAGAACGCAGCCTCTTCCGGGAACAACGCCTCGCGCCCGCCATGTTGGTCTGTCCACATGACAACCTTGCGCAACCCGCCTTGCAGGGCTGCCCGCAGATCATCACGCAGCGCCACGGGCCACAGGCCAAACGTCGGATGTCGCGCCTGTCCGCGCTTGGCAGCCGGTGTCGCGGCCAGGACCATGGGATGCGTCATACCCTCGCCGCGCAACAAAAGCTGTGGCACCAGATCGCAAGGGAAAAACGGTGTGTCTGCGGCGGCGGTCACAATGGCATCTGCCCCCTGCTCCGCGGCCCAATCCAGCCCGGCCAGCACGCCGGCCAACGGACCGACGAACCCTGAAATGCTGTCTGGCAACACCGGCAAATCAAACCCTGAAAACCGCGCGGCATCGCCATTCGCGTTCAAAGCCATCCCGGCCACTTGCGGTTCAAGCCGGTCCATCACCCGCGACAGCAGGGTTTGCCCGCCCAGCGCCAGCAATCCCTTGTCGCCGCCACCCATGCGCGTGGCCTGTCCCCCCGCGAGGATCACGCCCAATGGTTGCTTCATCCCTTGCCCCCCTTGCGGCCAGACTTGCGCGGCTCTTCTGCCACCTGCGCGGGGTCCGCATCGCGGATCAGACGCGCCTCGCCACTGAGGCAGACAAAGCGTTTGCCCTTCATGCGGCCAATCAATGTCAGCCCGATCTGCTGTGCGATTTCGACGCCCCATGCGGTAAAGCCCGACCGTGATACCAGCACCGGAATGCCCATCATCGCGGTCTTGATCACCATTTCAGAGGTCAGTCGCCCGGTGGTATACAGGATCTTGTCCTCTGCCCCGATCCCTTCGGACATCATCCATCCCGCAATCTTGTCCACCGCATTGTGGCGGCCCACATCCTCCATATAAACCAAAGGCTTATCCTCATGACACAGCACAGTGCCATGGATCGCACCTGCTTCAAGATACAGCGACGGCGTGCGGTTGATCTTGGCCGACAGGGCATAGAGCCATGAACTACGTACCGGCGTGTCGGCCAGCACAACCTTATCCAGCCCCTCCATCATGTCCCCAAAAACCGTGCCCACCGCACAGCCGCTGGTGCGTGTTTTGCGGCGCATCTTGCCTTCGTAATCTGTGGCCCGCGCCGTGCGCACAACCACGGTTTCGAGCTCTTCGTCATAGTCAACGCGGGTGATCTCTTCGTCCGGGCGCAGCATGTGTTGATTGCGCAGAAACCCTAGCGCCAGATATTCGGGATAATCCCCGATCGTCATCGCCGTGACGATTTCCTGACTGTTGAGATAGATCGTAAGCGGGCGCTCCTCGACAACGCGAATGGTGGTTTCATTGCCATCGTGATCCATGCCCGTCACGGGCCGGGTCAGCCGCGCCGCCGCTGGATCAGGCGCAATCAGGTATTCGGTCACATCCGGGTCTTGTGCCAATTGTATCCCCCCACCAATGGCGCTAGTCATGGCCGGTAAGTTAGGGATTTCCCATGGCCACCACCACCGCAAAATCGACCTATTTGAAGGGGATCTTTGACAGCTCTCCGTTCATTCTGGTGATCATTCCGTTTGCCTCTCTGTTTGGCCTTGTGGCGACAGAGGCGGGCCTCAGCGTGGTCGAAACGCTGACCTTTTCCATTGTCGTTATTGCAGGGGCGGCGCAATTTACGGCCCTGCAACTGATGCAGGAACAGGCGCCTACACTTGTGGTGATCATCTCATCGCTGGCTGTAAACCTGAGGATGGCGATGTATTCTGCGGCACTGACCCCCTACATCGGCGCGGCCCCGCTGTGGCAGCGTGCGCTGGCCGCGTATTTAACCGTGGATCAATCCTATGTTGTCTCGGTCGCCGAATATGAACGCCGCCCCGATATGTCCATCGCGTTGCGGATGGTATATTTCTTTGGCGTGGTTACACCGATTGTGCCCCTGTGGTACGGGTTTACCTTCATCGGTGCCTATCTTGGCGCATGGTTTCCTGATGGCTGGGCGCTGGATTTTGCAATCCCGATCACCTTTCTTGCAATGATCGCGCCGATGTTCCGCACGTTGGCCCATGTGGTTGCCGCATTGGTGGCCGTGGCAGTCAGCCTGTTGGCCGCTGGCATCCCCTATTCATTGGGCCTCATGGTGGCTGGTATTGTCGGGATGATGGCCGGTGCGCAAGCCGAGCTGTGGCAGGAACGCAAACGGGGGCGGGCAGAATGATCGACAAAACCACCCTCTGGATCGTGATCATCGCCCTCGGCATCGGCAGCTTTTTTCTGCGCTTTGTCTTTACAGGATTTGTCGGATCACGGGCCATGCCAGATTGGTTGCTGCGGCACTTGCGTTATACCGCTGTTGCCATTTTGCCCGCCCTCGTCGCGCCGCAGGTGATCTGGCCGCAAGCCACAGGCGGCGAGACAGAGCCCGCCCGCCTCGCGGCGGCTTGTGTCACGCTGTTGGTTGGATTGCTCAGCAAAAACGTGATTGCGGCGATCCTGTCGGGCGCATTCACGCTATATGGTTTGCTGTATTTCCTCGGGTAACGCCGGTTATTGGGCCAATTGACCAGCCTTCACCGCATCGATCACATCACCCTCGTCATTCTCATAAAGACGCGTGGTTCGAACTCCAGGGAAGCTTTCGATCTGTTCCATCAGTTTGACCGGATAAAACGTCTGTTTCACGCCCTCGAACCCTTCGATCTGGCTCAGAATCGCGGTTGTCGCATTGGCGCAGAAGGCCCCTGGCACCGCGCCATTGGCCTGCACCAACCGCAGCGCTTTTTCCGCCTGTTCGGGCGTGACGACAAATTCCTGACTGACCACGTGATAGGTGCTGCGCGCGTGGGCGGATTTATAGGCCTGTAGCCAACCTGGCGTCACACCATAAAGCACATCTCCGCGTTCGGTCACGCGCGGATCACGGAATGATCCAGCCGGATCAAAAATCACCCGCTGGGATCCATTGACCATCAGGGCGGTGTGCCCGCCACTGCCCGTGCGATTGTTGACCATGGTAAAAATGGTCAAGGTCTTTGGCCCGGGCGCCTGATAAGCCGCCGCTTGCACGGCTTCGATCGGGCTGTCGGGGCTGTTGTCTGCAGCACATCCCGCCAACAAGGCGACCAGTGCCAGACCGGCAAAATAACGTGTCACAGAAACACCCTTGTGTCTTGGTGGTGGTCTTAGCGGATAAAGATCGCCATCAACACCAGCAGAACCAAGATCACAATCACGGATTTGGTTGTAAATGACATGAAGCCGGCAAAGGTTTTTTCCTGCGCTTCGTAGTTCATGCTGCCATGTTCGTGTTCGGCCATTTTTGCGGTCCTCGGTAAATTGGTTTGCGGGTTTGCTATCCTAATTGCACGGCGCTGTCACGCGGTCAAAGCATCAGATCGTCACATCCATGCCCTTGCCCCGCTATGCCGGATCATCACCGGAATTTTCCAGATCCTCGACCAATCGAAATCCGATCCGGTTCGGGGCGGCATTTTCCACCCGTTTCGGCAATGCCCGCAGTACGACGTTAAGCTGGCTCACATGCTGGATCAGCTGGGTCCGCCCCCCGGTTTGGTCTGTCCCGTAGAATGTCACGATATCGGGGTCAAAATAGCCCATGCCCTCGATCCGCAGAACACCGGCCTCGGTGCCGGTAAAGCCCATGGCGACCTCGTGTTCGTTGTCGAGCTGTTCCTCAAAATTCTTGAGATACAGCACCACACGCTCATAAGCCCATTGCGCAGGGGATTTCTGCGTGACCGGCTTGTCTTTGACGCTTTGCGGGATTTCCTGATCGCAAGCATTGCGGCTATTGGGATCGGAATGCACCTCATGCACACGCGGCATGGCATCTGCCTCGAAGGCTTCGGCGGCGGTCCTGATCTCATCATCCATTGGCAATTGCTATTCCTTGCGTTGATACACCCATGCACCGTCCGCCTCGCGTTTGTCGCGTTTTGCGAGACCGGTTTGGTAAAGGTGGCTCAAATGCGCGACGGACTCAACCAAAGCCAGGCCATATTCCGCCTCTCCTATCGATCTTTTGAACAGCGGCGGGAAACATTCAGAGGCCGCTTTGGGCGTTTCGATGAAGGCCAATAGCCGATCGAGCGCGCCATGGTGATTCTCAATCAGCTGCGACATGCGTTTGGGCAATCCCGTGAACGGCAACTTATGCCCGCCCAGGACCAGATGATCAGGCCGCGCCATCGGCGCCAGCCGTTCGCAGGCTTCAAGCCATTCGCCGATAGGGTCCGCCATCGGCTCAGTCGGGTAAACGCCGACATTGGGGCTTATGGACGGCAGGATCTGATCGCCCGCAATCACCAGGTTGTCATCGCGGCTCCAGAATGTGGCGTGTTCAGGGGCGTGGCCGTTGCCCATATGCACATCCCAAAGGCGCCCGCCCATGGTGATCGTGTCGTCCTGTTTGATCCGGGTATAGCCCAGCGGCAAGGGCGCGACGATATCGGCAAAGTTGAACGGTCGGTCCGTCCTGCGTTTTTCAAAAATCTCGTTGTCCATGCCGGACTGGCGATAAAAGCTGAGCGTTTCGGCGGGAGCCACCTCTTGTTCATCCAGCGTCAGCATCCGCGCCGTCAGCCATGCGGTGCGCGTCGTCACCAATTCGGCACCAAATTCGGTCTGAAACCATCCCGCTAGACCCACGTGATCGGGGTGATGGTGGGTCACCACAACCCGCGAGACCGGCTTACCTCCCAGTGGGCCATCCATGGCTTCCTGCCAGATCGCCTTGGACTTTTTCGATGAAAATCCGGTGTCAATGATGGTCCAACTGTCACCTTCGTCCAGCGCATAAACGTTCACATGGTCCAGCTTCATCGGCAATGGCATCCGCAGCCACAATACCCCCGGCGCGACCTCGATCGCCTCGGTTCCATGGGCGGGCGGTGTGTCCCAAGGATAGCGGATACCTTCGGGTGCAAAATCGGCCATTACGCAATCAACTCTTCTGTTGTGAGGGCAAATAAGTCTTTGTCGCCTGCCTGTGCATGCGCCAAAAGGCCCTGATGTTCCGGCAATAGCCGTTGAATATAAAAACGCGCCAGTTTTTCCCGTGGCCCGCCGATGTCCGCCTTGGCAGACAGCAGATGCAAATGCCCGCCCAGAACCCGTGCAAAAGATCGCAGGTAAGGCACCGCCCCGGCAAATCGTGCGTTCATATCCGTCTGCGCCACCATCCAGTCGGTCGCCTCGCGCAGGGTTTCGCACGACTGCCAGACCGCATCGGCCATATTTGGGAAATGCACCCGTGCGCCTTCAATCTCGGCTTCGATCTCGTCCAAAAGCCGGTTTGCGGCCTCGCCGCCGTCCAGCATTTTGCGCCCAACCAAATCCATCGCCTGAATGCCGTTGGTGCCTTCATAGATCGCCGTCACACGCACATCACGGCTGTATTGTGCCGCGCCTGTCTCTTCGATCACGCCCATGCCGCCATGCACCTGCAATCCGGTCTGCGCAACCTCGATCCCGACATCAGATCCGAACGCCTTGGCAATCGGGGTCAAGAACGCCGCCCGCGCGGTCCAGTCCGCAGCGCCGGTGGCGCGGCCCATATCAATCGCATGGGCGCAAGACAGCGCAATCGCCCGCGCCGCAAAAGTATCGGCCTTCATCGCCATTAACATCCGGCGCACGTCTGCATGGTCCGCAATTGTGCCAGCGCCACCTGCGCCCGTCCGCCCCTGTTTGCGCTCCATCGCATAGGCCAAGGCTTGCTGGCAGGCCGCCTCTGCAACGCCAATCCCCTGCCCGCCGACGCCAAGCCGCGCGTTGTTCATCATTGTAAACATCGCAGCCATGCCGCCATGCTCCGGCCCGACCATCCACCCCGTCGCCCCGTCATATTGCATCACTGCAGTGGGGGATCCGTGCAGTCCCAGCTTGTGCTCCAAACTGACCACCGAGAGCGTGTTGCGCGAACCCGGATCGCCGTTTTCATCTGGCAGAAACTTCGGCACCAGAAACAGGCTGATCCC
Organism: Sulfitobacter mediterraneus; assembly: GCF_016801775.1. Classification (NCBI taxonomy): domain Bacteria; kingdom Pseudomonadati; phylum Pseudomonadota; class Alphaproteobacteria; order Rhodobacterales; family Roseobacteraceae; genus Sulfitobacter; species Sulfitobacter mediterraneus. The sequence goes on from NZ_CP069004.1 coordinate 2,027,982, forward strand.
CTTGGTGCCGGACGGGGCATCGGGCAAACGCGCCAGAACCAGATGGCAGACATTGGCGGCAAAATCGTTGTCGCCCCATGAGATGTAGATCTTTTGTCCGGTGATCGCATAGGTTCCATCGCCATTGCTGATCGCTTTGGACGACAATGCACCGACGTCCGATCCCGCCTGCGGTTCGGTCAGGTTCATCGTGCCCGTCCATTCGCCGCTGATCAGCTTGGGCAGATACAACGCCTTGATCGCGTCCGAGGCATGATGTTCCAACGCCTCAATCTGGCCCTGACACATCAAGGGAGCCAACTGCAGCGAAAGGCACGCGCCGCTCATCATTTCATTGACCGCGTAGGTTAGGCTCATCGGCAGCCCCATCCCGCCATAGTCCGGGTCCGCTGACATCCCGATCCAGCCCCCCTCGGCAATCGCCTTGAATCCTTCGGCATAGCCCGGCGAGGTGCGCACAACGCCGTTTTCCAACCGCGCGGGATGCAGATCGCCGGCCCTTTGCAGCGGGGCCAAGACCGCGTCACACATCTTGCCAGCCTCCGCCAAGATCGCTTTGGACAAATCCTGCGTGGCATCGGCAAAGAGCTGCGTTTCGCTGAGCGCGGCGAAATCGATCACCTGCCCCAGAAGGAAGTCAAAGTCATCTACAGCGGCGCGATATGGCATGGGCAATACTCCTGTTAGGGCGCGCAGGCGCTTGGCAAACACGATCCTGCCCTGCTAAGGGCTGCTGGTATTGAGATCAGCATGAAACGGCAACCGCAGTCCCGCAACCTGAACGCGGCGTCACGCACAGAGATGGCCATGGACACAATAATCCTCTCCGCCACAGATGATGGCATCTCCCATGCCGCCGCTTTGCTGCGCCAAGGGGGTTTGGTCGCCTTCCCGACAGAGACGGTTTATGGCCTTGGCGCGGATGCCACGAACGGACAGGCTGTTGCCGGGATTTACGAGGCCAAAGGCCGGCCCAGTTTCAATCCACTGATCGTGCATCTGTCGGATGCTGGGATGGCGCGGAACTATGTAGATTGGCCAGATGCCGCCGAAATACTCGCGACGGCCTTTTGGCCCGGCCCGCTGACGATGGTGTTGCCATTGCGTGATCAACAAAATCTGTCGCCGCTGGTGACAGCCGGTCTGAACAGCGTCGCCCTGCGGGTGCCGATGCACCCCGCCGCGCGGCGTCTGCTGGCCGAATTTGGCGGGCCGGTTGCCGCCCCCTCTGCCAATCCATCAGGCCGGATCAGCGCCACAACCGCCGATCACGTGATGGCCGGTCTCAATGGACGGATTGCGGCGGTTCTGGACGATGGTCCCTGTTCCGTTGGACTGGAAAGCACAATTGTCGGTCTCACCGGCCCTGATCCGGTGGTCCTGCGTGCAGGTGGCTTGCCGCAGGAGGCGATTGAGGCTGCGCTGGGTCGGCCCGTGCAAACGGCACAAGGGTCCGAGATCATCGCGCCGGGCCAACTGGCCTCGCATTATGCGCCTGATGCTGCTGTGCGCCTGAACGCAGGCAAGGCGCGAGGCGATGAGGTTTTGCTGGGCTTCGGACCGATGCAGTGCGATCTGAACCTGTCAGCCTCCGGTGATCTGTCCGAAGCTGCGGCAAACCTTTTTGGCCATCTGCACCAGCTCAACAGCACCCGCCGCCCCATCGCAGTGGCACCTGTGCCGATGCAGGGGCTGGGCCGCGCGATAAATGACAGATTGCAACGGGCAGCTGCGCCGCGCTGATCCAGCCTTTAGGCGTGACCGGCCGTGGCCGAGAGGCCCAATGGATCAATGCCAATGCTTTCCAGCGCCGCCGCCCATTTTTTCGCGTCCGCCATTCCAAATACCAAATCCGGCGGCACATCGCAGGTCAGCCAGCCGTTCTGCGCAATCTCGCCCTCAAGCTGCCCCGGACCCCAGCCGGAATACCCCAGCATCAACAGGCTGCTTTCCGGCCCGTCGCCCCGCGCGATGTCCTCCAGAATATCCAGGGTCGCAGTGAGGGCGAAACCCGGCGCAACCCTCAGTGTATGAATGGCAGAACAATAGTCATCCGAATGCAATACAAAACCGCGCCCTGTCTCGACCGGGCCGCCAAAATGCACCCCGTGCAAAGGGCCATCCATGGGCGGGGCGCTTTCCAGCTGATCCAGCACATCGGCAAGCGATACACCCGGTGCAGGCTTGTTCACGATCAGACCCATCGCCCCTTCGTCCGAATGGGACACAAGGTAAATCACCGAGTGGTCAAACCGCGGATCGCCCATGCCCGGCATCGCGACAAGCAACTTTCCAGTGAGATCCAGCGCCTGATCGGCCATCAACATTATCCCCAAAATTCCCGTTCAGGATGCACCCTCGCCGCCAGCGGGGCAAGGGGCGCGGCACAAAGACGCGAAACATGGCTGATGCAAACGTGACTTGGCTGTGACGCCGGATTGTCCCATGTAGGGGTATGATCAAACGTCTATTCACCTCGCTTGCGCTTTGTAGCGCGATGGCCCTGTCTTCGCCCCTGCCCGCCTTGGCGCAGGACGCATTTGAGGTTCCGGTCACAGGCGACATCCTGACCGGATGGCAGCAGGCCGACGGCAGCCGCGTGGCAGCGTTGCGCCTTACGCTGTTGCCGGGGTGGAAAACCTACTGGCGTACCCCCGGCGATGCGGGTATCCCCCCGCAGTTCAACTGGTCCAAATCCGGCAATCTCAAGGCTGTGCGGGTGATCTGGCCCACGCCCGAGGTGTTTAGCCAAAGCGGGATGCGCACCATCGGATACGCCCGAGAATTGGTTCTGCCCTTAGCCATCGCACCGCGCCGGGCAGGCCAGCCGATCAACCTGCGTGCAACACTCGACATCGGGGTTTGCAGCGATATCTGTGTGCCGCAACAACTGACCTTGAGCGCGACCTTGGACAGCACGTCTGCCAAGCCAACGCCAGTGATCGCCGCCGCATTGGCGTCGCGGCCCTATTCGGCCAAGGAGGCAGGCGTTAAATCCGCCACCTGCACACTGCGCCCCACGTCAGATGGATTGCAGATCACCGCCAAGCTGACCCTGCCCCACGCGGGCGGCAAAGAAGTCGTGGTGTTCGAAACCCCGAACCCCGACCTATGGATGAGCGAAACCCGCGCAAGCCGGTCCGGCAAAACGCTGACGGTTCAGGCGGAACTGGCTTCGGTCAGTGGCAGTGCCGTGGCGATCAACCGATCCGATATGGTGATCACCGTGCTGGGCAAGAAGCACGCGGTTGAGATCAAAGGCTGCGCCCCGCGTTAGGCTAAGCGGCCTGTTTGCGCCCTCCGATGGCGTAGACCGCAATCCCTGCGATATAGCCTGCCAGTGCCACCACCAAAGCCCCGGCAACAAACGCCGCCAGTGCGGCGCTCATCGCTTTGAGCCCGGCCAGCATGGGCAACAGGGCCAACACCTGCGGATGGAGCGCGCCCTGCCACGCGGCCCAGCCCAACGTCACCGCGCCCCAAGCGACCACAACAGCCCACAAGGCCAACAATCCCCAGCGCAAGCTGCGCACCGGTGCCGCTGTGCCCCGGCGCATCGCCGCGATCTGGCGGGCCACATCATGCTGTGCAGCCACTAGCGCAGGCACCACCAGCAAGACCAGCAACATGCCAAAGCCCAGACCGTAGACCAGTGTGATCACCGTGGGTTTGAGGAACTGCGCCTGCTGGCTTTGCTCATAAAGCAGCGGCGCCATCCCCAGAACCGTGGTCATTGTCGTCAACATCACTGGCCGCAACCGATCCGCTGCGCCATCAATGATCGACGGTATCAGCCCGCGCGTAGTGGCGTATTCGTCAATCGTTGTGACCAACACGATAGAATCGTTGATGATAATTCCCGTCATGCCAAGCAGCCCAACAACCGTGAACATGCTCAGCGGCACCTCCCACAAGGCATGACCATAAATCGTACCAACCAGCCCGAACGGAATGATCGCCATCACAACCAGGGGCCGGGTCCATGAGCCAAAGATCCACGCCAGTACTAGGAAGATGCCCGTCAAACACAGGATCAATCCGGTCAAGGCATCGCTCAGGAATTCGTCTTCCTGTTCGTTCAGACCGGCCAACCGGAACTCGACCTGCAATTCGGAGGCAATGCGCGGCAGGATGTCATTTTGCAAAGCCTCGCCAATTTCGCTGGCGCGGGCCGGATCGTCTTCGGAAATATCTCCGGTCACGGAGATCAGCCGAATGCCGTTCTCACGCCGCACCGTGCTGAACCCCGTGCGCCGCTCCACACTGACGATATCGGCCAGCGGCACGTATTGCCCTGCCGGTGTCCGCATCTGCGTGCGGTCCAGAAAATCGGCGGTCAGCTCGCCTTTGGGCAATTCTACGCGGATCGCAGCGGAACGCGGCCCATCGGGATAGGTCGCCGCCTCAATGCCGCCCAAACGGTTGCGCAAGGCCCGGCCCAGCGTGTCGATGGTAAAGCCAAGCGCCTGTCCCTGCGCCGTCAGATCGAGGATCAACTCCTCTTTGTCATAGGCCAGATTGTCCTGAACCGCGCTGACTTCCGGATATTGCCGCAGCGCCGCTTGCAACGCTTCTGATGCCGCCTTGAGCGTATCCGTGTCGGCCCCGTAAAACTGCACGTCCAGCGCATCGCCTCCGGGGCCGGACCGCCACCCCCGAAAACTGACCGTTTCGGCCAGTGGATGCTGCACCACGCGGTCCTGAAGCTCTCCAACAAAAGCAAAGCTGGAATAGGGGCGCAGATCGGCATCAATCAACTCAATCGAAATGCCACCCAGCAGGTCGTTGTCCTTGCTGTCTGCGCCCGCCAGCCCATAGCCCGAATTGCCCCCCGTTTGCGCGATGACATAATCCAACGGGTTGACCCCGTAGCGTTCCTCATATTCCGCCCCCAAAGCCTCCGTTGCCCGCTGCATCTCGCGCATCATTTCAAGCGTATCGGAGCGGGTTGCCCCCTCAGCCATGGCAAAGTTGCCGGTGACGGACCCGCGCTCAGGTGCGTTGAAGAACCGCCATTGCACATCGCCATTGATGAACAGCGCCACCTGAGAGGCCAGGATCGCAGTCACCCCGGCCAGCACAACATAGCGCCCCCGGATCACCCCGGCCATGAACGGGCGGAACAGGTTTTCACGCAACCAGACAAAGCCGATGTTGGTGATACGGCTGGGCAGATCATACCAATGCTCTTTGGCGGCCGCCCGCATGGCATGGGCCATATGGTTGGGCAGGATCAAGAAACATTCGACCAGTGACGCCGCCAGAACCGCAATCACCGTGAAAGGAATATCGCGGATCAGATCGCCAAATCGCCCTCCCACAGCCACCAGACCAAAAAAGGCAATAATCGTGGTCAGTGTCGCCGCAAACACCGGCATTGCCATGCGCTGCGCGGCGTTCTCCGCCGCCTGCATCGCCCCCTCGCCAAGGGTGCGGTACCGGTGATCGGCGTGTTCGCCGACCACAATCGCATCATCCACAACAATGCCCAGCGTGATGATCAGCCCAAAAAGGGAGATCATGTTGAGCGTCAGACCCGCCGCATACATCAGCGCAATCGCCGCCCCCATCGCAACAGGGATGCCTGCCGCGACCCAGAACGCGGTGCGGGCATTGAGGAACAAGAACAGCAACCCAACGACCAGCCCCAGCCCCATCAGCCCGTTGTCGATCAGAAGATCCAAGCGCCCGGTAATCGCTTCGGCGCGGGTGCGGATCAGCTCCACCGTCACAGAGGCAGGCAAACCGGCCTGCAATTCGGCGGCGACCTGCTCTACCCGCTCCTGTATCGCGATGGCATCGCCCCGGTCAGATCGGTCGACGCGGATCGACATCGCCGGATCGGCCCCCACGAAAAAGCTGCGTTCGCGGTCCACGCCTTGGGTACGCACCAGCGCGACATCCCCGATGGTCAGCTTTGACCCGTCAGGATTGGAGCGCAGAACAATGCCGGCTATTTCGCCCGCGCTGCGTTTGGCCGTCCCTGTCCGGACCCTCGCGTTGGCCCCGCTCACATCGCCCGCCGGATCGGCATCGACCTCGGCGGCGATGGCGCTGGCAATGTCGGCCATGGAAATGTCAAAGGCGATCAACTTGGCCGAGGGCACCTCGACCAAAGTCTCTGGCGCAGCGACGCCTTGGATGGTTGTCCGCGTGACGCCCGCCGCAAAGAGACGCGTCACAAATTCATCCGCAAATCGTCCAAGCTGCGCAGGCGCAATCGGGCCGGTAATCACCACATCCGTGACCCTGTCGCGCCAGGCGCCGCGCCGCACGGAGGGATCTTCGGCATCGTCGGGCAGCGTGGTTATGGCATCGACCGCCGTCTGCACATCCGCCGCGGCGCGGGCCATGTCCCAGCCCGGCTCAAAATCCAGTGTCACAACAGCGCGCCCTTCGCGCGAGGTGCTGTTGGAACTTTCGACACCCTCAACACCCAGCAAAGCAGGCTCCAACACCTGCACGATGGCCTCGTCCACATCCTCGGCCCCGGCCCCGCTCCATAGGGTGGTCACGGAGACATTGTCGATGATCACATCAGGAAAAAACTGTGCGCGCATGTTGGGCGCGGCGGCAAATCCGGCCACCAAGAGCACCACCAGCAACAGGTTCGCCGCCGTGGCGTGGCGGGTGAAATAGGACAGGATACCCCCTGCGGCAGATCCGATGGGCCGTGCCATAGCTAGCCCCCCATGCGGCTTTCAATCCGGGCCACCATGCGGGCCGGCACCTGCGGTTTTGACAATTGTGCCAACACCCGTGCCTTGGCCTCTTTTGGCATCCGCTTGTTGCCCTCGACAAAGGCCACAAGACGGGCGCGGCGTTCCTCGGTCAGTTCCAGCATTTCCGGTTGGTCCGGCGGCGCAGTGGCCGCGCCATCCTCGCCGCGACGCAATGGTTTCACCGCGATCCCCGCGCCCAGCAGGGGCGAGCGCGCCTCGACCACTTCACGCCCCAGGATCGGGCCGCGTACCAGCACATCATCACCCTGATTGCGCAGCACCGTGACCTTCACGGCCTCCAGCCGGTCTTCGTCGTCCAGCACCAGAACCTCGCCGCCTGCGTCCACCGCTGAGGCTGGCAGGCGGACCACATCGGGCAACGCCGGTTCGCGCACTTGCACGGTCACAAAATCACCGGGTTTGAACCCCGGCGCACTGCCCAGCGCAGCAAAGATCAAACGCCCCGTCGATCCCTCGCCCGCCGCCGCAGCGGCGCGGCTGATACGGCCTTTTGCCGTCAAATCCACACCTGCCACATCCAAAATCACGTCCACATCTGCCTTGATCAACCCGCCCTGATCATCCAGCAATCGCGCGAATTGCGCGGTCGACAACCGGAAAGACACCTCAAGGTCATCGGGATCAATCAGCTCTGCCAACCGCTCGTTTGCAGAGACCAAGCGCCCCACCACGACATTGGTCGAAGACAATGTGCCATCAAAGGGCGCGGTCAAAGTGGTATCTTCAAGCCGCCGCCGCGCCTCGGCCAGCGCGATGCGCGAGCGTGCCAATCCTGTTGCGGCCTGATCCACACGGGTTTGTCCCTGCGCCAGCGCCTGCCGCCGCGACAGCACCGCCTGCTGCGCGGCTGAGACCGCCAGCTCGGCTGTTTCGGTGGCCGCTGTGGTGCCAACGCCCCGCTCTGCCAGATCCTGTTGCCGGACAAGGGCGCGTTCGCGCAAAGCGGCCTGATCTTCCGCTGCAGCCAGTTCATCGCGTGCCAATGCAAGGTTGCGGTCCGCGTCACGTACAGCCGCTTCGGCATCGGCAAGATCATTGGACGCCCGGTCCACCGCAGATTGCGCATCTGCCGGGTCGAGCTGCACCAGCTCTTGCCCGGCCACAACTGTGCCGCCGTCCTCAAAGCCGTCAGCCAAGCCGATCACCCGGCCACTGCCCGCGGCGCGAAGTTCCAGCAACCGGCGGCTTTGCACTTCGCCAAAGCTTTGCAAAACCGGCACAACCGTCTGCGCCCGCGCCGTTTGAACGTTGACCGCAAACACCCGCTCTCGCGCGGGGGGGGCTTTCGCCTCGTCGGCGAGGCGTTCGCGCAGGGCACCGCCCACCAAAGACACGGCATAAGCCAGCAGGCCAAACGTCAGCGCCGCCAGAAACAAACCGATCATGCTTTGTCTTAGAAACCGCATCTTTATCCCATCACCTGCGGACATGCACCGCCCAACTAACCTAGTGGCATGCCCACAAATGCCAAGTCACAAGATGATACGGGGTCCAGCGCTATTTCCGTCGCTTGTGTTCATCCAAACGTGGCATGATTTCTACAAAATTGCAGGGCCGGTGCCGATAATCGAGCTGTTTGCACAAGATCTCGTCCCATGCATCCTTGCAGGCCCCCGGTGATCCCGGCAGCGCAAAAAGATAAGTCCCATTGGACACGCCGCCCGTGGCGCGGCTTTGCACGGCGGAGGTGCCGATCTTTTGCATCGACACAATGGTAAAGACCGTCCCGAAGGCTTCGATCTCTTTTTCGTAAACATCCCGGTGGGCCTCAACGGTCACATCGCGGCCCGTCAATCCGGTGCCGCCGGTGCTGATCACCACGTCGATATCGCCGTCGGCGCACCATGTCCGCAGCTGATCTGCGATCAGTTTTCGTTCGTCGCGCACGATGTTGCGCTCTTTCAGGATATGCCCGGCTGCCTCGATCCGCGCGGCCAGAACATCGCCTGACTTGTCATCGGCAAGGGCGCGTGTGTCCGACACGGTCAGCACCGCGATGCGGACCGGAACAAATTCCATGGTTTCGTCAATTCTGCTCATGTTCGCTCCATCAGGGCCAATCGCGCCGCCAGCGCTACAAAAATACCGCTGGTGATCCAGCTCAACGCGCGACTGCCCGAGGCCACGCGCCGCCCGACACCGCCCGCAAAAACGCCCACAGCGGCGTTGATGAAAAAGCCGAACAGCCCGATGATCGACCCGAAGATAAGGAATTGCAGCAAGACGCTGCCCGCCTCGGGTTTCACAAACTGTGGCAAGAACGCCAGAACAAAGAAGATCAGCTTTGGGTTGGTCAGGTTCACGATAAAACCCGTTGCAAAGGCTCGCGCAGGACGCAGCGCCGCCGCCTTTTGTTTGGCTCCAGCATGGCTGCGCAGGGATTGCACCGCCAGGAACAGCAGATAGGTCACACCAGCCCAGCGGATCGCGTCAAAGGCCCAGGGCAACGCGGCGATCACCGCACCAAGGCCCAGGCCCGCCAGCAAAACATGCACCATGGATCCCGCCGAGATCCCCGCGCTCGCCGCCACCGCCGCCCTTGGCCCAGAGCGCAACCCCTGCCCGAGACAAAACATCATATCCGCCCCCGGCGTCAGGTTCAGCGCCAGAGAGGCAGGCACAAATGCGGCCAGGGTCAGCAGGTCAATCATCCTTTCAACCGCCCCTTCAGGCTAAGCAAATCTGCCCAAGCCTCGCGCTTGGCATCTGTATTACGCAGCAGGTAGGCCGGGTGGAACATCGGGATAACGGGTAGGCCCGCCACCTCAGCCCATTGGCCGCGCAAACGGGTGATCCCGCGTTTGTTCAGCAGCGCCTGACAGGCATGATTGCCCACTGCGACCAGCACCTTAGGCTTGGCCAGCGCGATATGCCGCATCAAGAACGGGCGCATCATAGCGATCTCTTCGGGCTTGGGGTCGCGGTTTTGCGGCGGCCGCCAAGGCAGAACATTGGTGATATAGATCGGCGCATCCGCATTGGCCCGTCCCATGTCAATCGCGCCAAACATCCGGTCCAGCAATTGACCGGCGCGGCCCACAAACGGCTTGCCAGCACGGTCTTCATCCCGGCCCGGCGCCTCGCCCACGATCATCACAGCCGCCCCGGCGATGCCGTCGGAAAACACGAGATTACGTGCGCCTTTCCTAAGCTCACAAAGCTCGAACCGTGCCAATGCGTCTTGCAGCTCTGGCAGGGTCTGCGCGGCCTGCGCGGTCCTTTCGGCCTCAGCAACGGCATCCACTTCGACGGGAGCGGCAATACCCGGTTTCATCGCTGCGGCCGCTGGCTTGGGCTTTTCAATCGCGGCGGGCACTTCATAGCGGTTGACCGGCACGTCACAGATCGCATCGGTCGCGCCCAGTTCGACCTGCCAATCCAGCAAGGCCAGATCGTGATGAAAGTTCACTGATTCCATGGCCCCAACTTACGCCTCTGGCCAGGGGAACCAAAACCCCTGTTCGACATGCGGCAATTTGCGCCGGCACCGGTGCCCACCGCCGCAATCACCTTGCCGCGCAGGGCAATGCCCGCCTATAAGGCCGCAACGCTGCAAAAGGGTCTGCCCATGTCCTTCCCCCACCGTCATCTGCTTGGCATTGAGCCGCTGTCGCCGCCGGATATCACTGCCATTTTGGACCGCGCCGATTTTTACGCCGATCTGAACCGGCAGGCGGACAAGCACAATGACGTGCTGGCGGGCATGACCCAGATCAACATGTTCTTTGAAAACTCGACCCGCACCCAGGCCAGTTTCGAGATCGCGGGCAAACGTCTTGGCGCGGATGTGATGAATATGGCGATGCAGGCCTCATCGATCAAAAAGGGTGAGACACTGATTGATACGGCTCTGACCTTGAATGCGATGCATCCCGACCTTCTGGTGGTACGCCACCCGCAATCGGGCGCGGTGGACCTTCTGGCGCAAAAGGTGAACTGCGCCGTGCTGAACGCCGGTGACGGGCGCCACGAACACCCGACCCAGGCCTTGCTGGATGCGCTGACCATCCGCCGCGCAAAGGGCCGCCTGCACCGTCTGTCCATCGCGATTTGCGGCGATATTGCCCACAGCCGCGTGGCACGCTCCAACATCATGTTACTGGGCAAGATGGAAAACCGCATCCGCCTGATCGGCCCACCCACCTTGATGCCCGCCCAAATCGGCGAATTTGGCGTCGAAGTGTTTGACGACATGGCCGAGGGATTGAAGGACGTAGATGTGGTGATGATGCTACGCCTTCAGAAAGAACGCATGGATGGCGGGTTCATCCCTTCAGAGCGCGAGTATTACCACCGCTACGGGCTGGACGCAGAGAAACTGGCCCATGCCAAACCCGATGCGATCGTGATGCACCCTGGCCCAATGAACCGCGGTGTCGAGATTGACGGCACCCTCGCAGATGACATCAACCGAAGCGTGATTCAGGACCAGGTCGAGATGGGCGTGGCCGTTCGTATGGCCGCAATGGACCTGCTGGCACAAAACATTCGGAACGCACGGGCGGCCTAGGCGTTGTGTCCGTGAACCCGGACACACCAAAGGAGCAGCGACATGAGGACGATTGATATCCCCCGCAACGAACACGGGCAGGTCAGGGTGTTCTCGGTCTCGCTGCCAGATGGTGCGGCGGAAACGCTTGAGAACCCCGGATCGCTGTCGACAATGCTGGGTGCTGAGGTAGACCCCAAAGGTGTTGAGGTCATCCGTATCTCTGATCTCGACCAGCTCGGGTTGCTGGGCTATCTGCGCGAGGGTGTTGACGTGCAATCCGAAGCACTGGACCGCGACGCGGCAAAACTGGCCGCGCTGGAGGGATGGGTGATGTTGGTCTATTCCACCGCATTTCGCGGGGAAGCGGCCGTGTTGAAACCTGCATTGCAACTGACACTGATCGGCACCTACGGCCGCACAAAATCTGCCCCGCCCGAAAGCCCACTGACCAGCGAAGCCGCCGCGCCTTATACCGGTCACGCGCAGACCACACCGCCAAATCCTGCGGACGGGCGCGGCGCCGGCGCGATGGTGGTGGCCGGGCTAATCGTTCTGGGCGCTTTGATCCTGTGGTGGCTGCTTTAACGCGGGCCGCGCCACTGGCGCAGCCATCTGCATTCCGCTAAACCTATGTCATGCAAGAACCCAAACCCGATCCCAAAATGTCCGGCCGCATCGCGATGATCGCGTTGTTGGTGGCCTTTGGCGTGGTCGGTATGATGCTGTGGATCGGGTAGAGCCCATTGCGCAATGGCGGCCCGCACCCAAAGCCAGCCTGCGCCGTATCGCAATTGTCACCGCACTGACCGCGCTTGGCCTGCAACTGCCTGCAATTTTTGCGCTGGCCCTTCCCGGCGCCCCTTATAAGGAGTTCCTGCAATTTGGCTCAGGCTGGTCATTGCTTGCGACGGCCGGTTTCGTCGGTGTCTTTGCCATCGAAGATTTGGCCGCGTGGCGCAAGCGTCGTCATGAGATCTGGAAATTGACGAGTGCGGCGTTGATCTACGACGGCCCCGAAGGCCATGGGCAGGTCACGCTAAGCGATATCAAGTTCTTGCGCAGACAATGGCTGTCGCGTGTTGTCGTGACTTTGCAAAACGGCCAGTCGGTTGTAATCCGCGATCTGGCCCAGCCCGCCGAGCTTGTGGCGACGATCAAGGCGGCCCAAGCCGCGCTTTGAGAATTGTTCGCCACATCCCCCTTGGTTTGAACCCGTTTTTCAGGCAAGAGGGCGCAACTCCACTGCACGAAGGCCCGCCATGACCATGCATTTCACCAATGCCAAGCTGATTGACCCAGACGCCGGACAGATCATCACCGGCGGTTTGACGATTTCAGAGGGAAAAATACTGCAAATTGGCGAAGATACGGTCCCGAAGGGGGCGGACGTCATCGACTGTGGCGGCCATTGCCTTGCCCCCGGTATCGTCGATCTGGGTGTCAAAGTCTGCGAGCCGGGTGAGCGCCACAAGGAAAGCTACCGCTCTGCCGGCTTGGCCGCGGCGGCAGGGGGCGTGACCACCATGATCACCCGCCCTGACACCGAACCGGCGATCGACAGCCCCGAAGTTCTGGAATTTGTCACCCGCCGCGCCAATGAGGCCGCGCCCGTCAATGTCGTTCCGATGGCTGCCCTGACCAAGGGGCGGCAGGGCCGGGAGATGACGGAAATCGGGTTCTTGATGGATGCGGGTGCCGCCGCCTTTACCGATTGTGATCACGTGGTCACAGACACCAAAGTCTTTGGTCGCGCTTTGACCTATGCCCGCAGCCTTGGCGCATTGGTGATTGCCCACCCGCAAGAGCCAATCCTGAGCAAGGGCGCCGCCGCCACCTCGGGCAAATTTGCCTCGCTGCGCGGCTTGCCTGCTGTCTCGCCTATGGCAGAGCGAATGGGGCTGGACCGCGACATCGCCCTGATCGAAATGACCGGGGCAAAATATCACGCGGACCAGATCACCACCGCCCGCGCCCTGCCCGCGCTGGAACGGGCCAAGGCCAACGGGCTGGACATCACGGCGGGCGTAGGCATCCACCATCTGACGCTCAATGCGCTGGACGTGGCGGATTATCGAACCTTCTTCAAACTGAAACCTCCCTTGCGCGACGAAGACGACCGCCTTGCGGTCGCCGAAGCTGTCGCCAGCGGATTGATCGATATCATCTGTTCGATGCACACCCCGCAGGACGAAGAATCCAAGCGCTTGCCCTTCGAAGAGGCCGCTTCCGGCGCGGTGGGGTTAGAGACTTTTTTGCCCGCCGCCATGCGTTTGGTCCATGCGGACGTCATGGATCTGCCGACGCTATGGCGCGCTATGTCACTGAACCCGGCGAAGCGACTTGGCCTTCCCTCGGGGCGGCTGCAGGCCGGTGCCCCTGCCGATCTGGTTCTGTTCAACCCCGATGCACCTTTTGTCATGGACCGCAGCACACTGCGTTCCAAGTCCCTGAACACGCCATTTGACGGAATGCGGATGCAGGGTAAGGTGCTGAAAACCTTTGTTGCAGGCAATTGCGTATTTGAGGCTCAATAATGCCAGAGATCATCTCTTCTCCTGTTGTTCTGACCCTTTGGGCACTGCTGGGTTATCTGATCGGGTCCATACCGTTTGGCATGATCCTCGCCCGTTTGATGAACCTGGGAAACCTGCGCGAGATCGGGTCTGGCAACATCGGCGCGACCAATGTCTTGCGCACCGGGAACAAGACCGCCGCGGCGTTGACCCTGCTGTTTGACGGTGGCAAAGGCGCGGTGGCCGTCCTGCTGGCCCGCGCGATGGTCGGCGAGGACGCCGCGCAGATTGCTGCCATTGCTGCAATGCTCGGCCATTGCTATCCGATATGGCTGCGGTTCAAGGGTGGTAAAGGTGTGGCGACCCTGCTGGGCCTGCTGCTGGCGCTCGCTTGGCCTGTCGGAGTCGGCTGTTGCATCGCTTGGCTGATCGGCGCGTTCAGTACACGGATCTCATCCATGGGCGCTTTGGCTGCGGCGGCAGCATCGACCTTCCTGATGGTCTTGCTCAACTTTGGCCATATGGTCCTGTTGGGCGTGGCCCTGACCCTGCTGATTTACTGGCGACACCGGGCCAATATCAAACGTATCAGGTCCGGTGAGGAACCCAAGATCGGCCAAAAGGGGTGACACCCCCGGATGACGTCGCGGCCTGCCTCGACGCCATTCCCATGGGCGCGAATACCGGACGTTACGGAGGGCGCCGCTATCTGGTCACCCGCAGCAAGTTCGCGACCGGAAAATCACAAAAGCTGGTGGCGCAGGAATTGGGCGGACCGGACTATATCAGCTTGAACTTCTACACACTCAAGGATGGTCCCCGGCTTTACCCTTGCGAAATGCCCGCTGAAAAGGTCATCTCGTTCTTGCGCGGCTACCGCCCTGACCTGAAAGATCCGACATGACCGACGTAAACCTTCCCGTGATCCTCTTTGCCGCCTTCATTGCCGCAGGCAGCCCCGGCCCGGCCACTTTGGCCATTGCAGGTACATCCATGTCATCGGGACGCCAGTCCGGACTGGCGTTGGCCTCGGGCGTGACCACCGGATCGTTCATGTGGTCCATCGCCGCGGCCTTTGGCCTTGGTGCGGTGATGTCCGCCAATGTCTGGGTGTTTGAGGTCGTGCGCTATGTCGGCGCGGCCTACCTGATGTGGCTGGCGGTGAAATCCGCCCGCGCCGCCTGGATGGGCAACAAGATCACAACCAGACCGCTGCCCAAGACCACCCCGCGCCGTGCCTATGCCAAGGGGCTGGCCCTGCACCTGACCAATCCCAAAGCGGTATTGTTCTTTGGGGCGCTTTACGCCATCGGTATCCCGCCCGGCACTACGCCCAGCGCCTTGATCATCGTGATCGCAGCGGTCGGCGTGCAAAGCCTGCTGATGTTCCACCTCTATGCGCTGATCTTTTCCTCCGCGCCAATGACCGCCGCATACACCCGCGCCAAACGCGGGTTTGAAGGGTTCTTTGCACTGGCCTTTGGCGCAATCGCAATCAAGGTTCTCACAACGCGGGTTGGCTAAATCTGCGCCATTTCCGCCAGTTACGTCGCCCGTTGCTCAAGCAGTTCTGCGGTGCGTTTGGTGTTTTGGTAAATACCAATGCCCAGATACATGAACCCCGCCATAATCGTCAGGTAGATTCCGCCGCCGATCAGGATCATGAGTCCAGCGGCAACACCCCCAACTCCATATTGCGCCGCCGCAGCATCACCACTGACAAAAGCAATGCCCGCCGCAACAATTATTCCGATGGCCGCAATGACCACAATCACGTTGATGACAACTTCCAATGACTTGATGAAAAAATCACGCATTTCACTCTCCCTAAAGCAGTTATGCCTTCAGGCTAGGACAGTTGTGTCCGCTATCGCAAGCACAACCCGAGGCAGGCAAAGACAGGGTTTCACGCCCCATCACTCCCTGCGATCAAACGACTAGTAGCTGTACTCGGCATAAATCCGGTCCAGATCGCCACCCCATTTGCCGTTGTAATCGGCCAGCAACTCATCCGCAGGCACCTTGCCGCTTTCGATGCTTTCCTTCAACGCATTGAGAAAATGGGTCTCATCCGGAACCAGACCACCTGCACCGGTACGGCGGCGCGCGCGCAGCCCCATATCCGACAGCATCACCGCCTCATGGGCGATGTTATGCATTTTGATGCCTTCCACTTCGGCTTGCAAACCATCCACCGAAGCGGCAATGCGCAGGGCATCGCGCTGTTCCGGCGTCCACCCCTTGACCAGATCCCACGCCGCATCCAGCGCGTTTTGATCATACATCAAACCAACCCAGAATGCCGGCAATGCGCAAAGCCGCCGCCAAGGGCCACCATCGGCCCCGCGCATCTCGATAAATTTCTTCATCCGCGCTTCCGGAAAGGCGGTTGTCAGATGATCGGCCCAATCGCTGAGCGTTGGTGTTTCGCCCGGCAAGGCAGGCAATTTGCCTTCCATGAAATCGCGGAAAGACATGCCAAGCGCGTCGATATACTGACCATCGCGATAGACGAAATACATCGGCACATCGAGCGCGTAATCCACCCAGCGTTCAAAGCCGAAGCCATCTTCAAACACAAATGGCAACATGCCCGTGCGGGCGGCGTCCAGATCCCGCCAAACCCGGCTGCGCCAGGATTTGTGGCCATTGGGCTTGCCCTCAAAGAAGGGTGAATTGGCAAACAGGGCGGTCGCCACCGGCTGCAAGGCCAGCGCCACGCGCATCTTTTTGACCATGTCGGCCTCGGACCCGAAATCAAGGTTGACCTGCACCGTACAGGTCCGGCGCATCATCACCCGGCCCATGGTGCCAACCTTGGTCATATAGTCGTTCATCAACTTGTAGCGGCCCTTGGGCATCAGATCCATCTGTTCATGGGTCCATACCGGGGCCGCGCCCAGACCAATCCAGCCAACGCCGATCTCATCGGCCACATCCTTGACCTGCCGCAAATGAGTGTTCACCTCGTCACAAGTTTCGTGAATGGTCTCGACCGGCGCACCGGACAATTCCAACTGGCCGCCCGGCTCAAGCGAGATATTGGCGCCGTCTTTCTCAAGCCCGATCAACTTGCCACCCTCTTCGACGGGTGCCCAATTGTGCCTGTCTCGCAGCCCTTCGAGCATCACGCGAATGGACCGCTCTCCCTCATATGGCAGTGGCAAAAGCGTGTCTTTGCAATAGCCAAACTTCTCGTGCTCAGTGCCGATCCGCCAATCTTCTTTGGGTTTACACCCATCCGCCAGATATTGTGCAAGCTGGTCGCGATGTTCGATCGGGCCACCGCCGGATTGAGGAATGGACATATTGAAGGCTCCGATATTGGCTCTGTGCTTCCGCAGGGATGCGGGGAATTGCGAGGGGTGTCAATGCAGCAGCTGTGGGTTTTGCCCCGGCGGACCGCGCCGCCAGATCACAACCGCTTGATGGGAATTTGCGTTGAGCATGCTCAGCATCCGTTCGGTCCGCAGCCCCGGCAGCGTCGCAAATGCATCAAAAAGCGCCTCGGCTCCCGCTGCATTCACCGGGATCAGCAAGGCTGGCTGGCCCCGCTGGGTCAGTCGCCAATGGGCCGGAAACATCGCCCCATCAAGGGTCAGGCTGTCCATCTCGCGCAGAGCCACGGTGCCGCCAGTCAATGGGCCAAAATAGCTCACCTGCCCTTCGTCCACCTGCACCGCGCCCGCGCCGCCATCTGCGCCGCGAAACCGCCCGCGTTGAATGCCCAGCCAAGCCAATGCAACACCGCCAAGGATCAATGCATAGCCGGGTATCGCCAGCAACAGCCCCGGCCCTGCCACCATCCAGATACCGATCAGGAAAATCCCAGCCGCCGCGATCACTTCGCGCCACCGCCAAAGTTGTGCCCGCGCTTCTGGTCTGAAAAAACTCATCGCAAACCGCCCATCTTCATTTGGCTAAAAAACCTTCGCGGGGGTCTGGGGGTGTGAAACTCCCAGCGCCTGTAAAGAATGCTGCGCTCTCACATCCAATCCCCCATCGACTGCTGCCAAAGCGTCATCGCCGCCACCGCCGCGGTATCCGCACGCAAGATCCGCGGGCCAAGCCGCACCGCATGGGCCGCCTCTAGCCGTTGTAGACGTCCACGTTCCCGTTCTGAAAACCCGCCTTCGGGGCCGATCAGGATCGCCCATGGACCTGTATCACCTTCCGCCAGCCCAACCGCGCCGCCAGTGGTTGCCAGCGCCTCATCACAAAACATGATCCGTCGCTCGGGGCCCCAGCCGTCCAGCAACCTGTCAAACTTCACAGCCTCGGCAACCTCTGGCACAAATGTGCCGCCACATTGCTCTGCAGCCTCAACCGCATGGGCTTGCAGCCGGTCGCGCTGCACCCGTCCGGCATTGGTGAATTCCGTCATCACCGGCAAGATCCGCGCCGCGCCCATTTCGGCGGCCTTTTCCACGATGAAATCGGTGCGGGCCTTTTTGATCGGGGCAAACATCAGCCACAAATCGGGCGGCATCTGCAAATCCCGCGTCTGCGCGTCACAGGCCATCACGCCGCCCCGCTTGCCCGCCTCCATCACATCCGCCCGCCATTCGCCGTCACGGCCATTGAACAACAAGACCTGCGCCCCAACAGCAAGCCGCATCACCCCAAAAAGGTAATGCGCCTGCGCTTTGTCCAAAGGAACCGATTGCCCCGGCCCCAGTGGGTGATCTACATAAAGTCTGATTTTTGCACTCATGGGCCAAGATATATGCAAGACCACCCGCCTTCGCCAGATGCACCGGACGATCAAACTGTGGCAGACGCCGCCGCGGATAACTGGGTGGACAAATATGCGCCCTCCGCGGCCCGCCCCTATCTGCAGCTCAGCCGCGCAGATCGGCCCATCGGCACATGGCTCTTGTTGTTGCCGTGCTGGTGGGGGCTGACCCTGGCGATCCTGTTTGATCAATCCCCCCGCTGGGAGGATCTGTGGATCTTTGTCGGCTGCGGACTGGGCGCTTGGCTGATGCGTGGCGCGGGCTGCACGTGGAATGACATCACCGACCGGAAATTTGACGCGCAGGTTGCCCGCACGCGGTCGCGGCCCATTCCGTCGGGGCGTGTCACTGCGCGGCAAGCATTGGTCTGGATGTTTGCGCAGATCATTCTGGCCGCAATGATCCTCTTTACCTTCAACCACGCGGCCATCTCGCTTGGCGTTTTGTCCCTGATCCCTGTGGTGGTCTACCCCTTTGCCAAGCGCTTTACATGGTGGCCGCAGGTGTTTCTGGGTATTGCCTTCAACTGGGGCGCATTGCTGGTCTGGACCGCCCACACCGGAAGCCTCGGATCACCTGCCCTGTTGCTTTATGCCGCTGGCATCGCCTGGACGCTGTTCTACGATACGATCTATGCCCACCAGGACACCGAAGATGACGCGCTGATCGGCGTCAAATCCACCGCCCGCCTGTTTGGCGAGAACACGTCACAATGGTTGCGCAGGTTCTTGATGGCCACTGTCGGCCTGATGGGACTGGCCGTGGTTTTTGCCGCTTTGCCCAATGCCTCCGTTCTGGCGATGGTTATTGCCCTTGCCGGACCTTGGGCGATGGGATGGCATATGGCGTGGCAATTGCGCGGGCTCGACATCCATGATCCCGCAAAAATGCTGCAGCTTTTTCGCGTCAACCGCGATACCGGCATGATCCCGCTTGTGTTTTTTGCCGCAAGCCTGCTGGCGTGATTGCACCCCCGCGCCTGCGGGCGTATCAAAGGCTGACCTTGAACTGTACAGAAGTTGACGCATGCGCCTGTCCGCTCTTTTGATCATCAGCCTGACGTTTACCGCCGCGGCGGTTGTTTCGCTGGTTGCCGCCAACTTTTCCGTAAAACTGATCGAGGAATCCTCCGAAATTGGCGTGCGCGATGCGCTGGATGCCAATTCAATGACCTGGGCTGAAGTGCAGGCGGACGGGCTGCAAGTCACGCTTTCGGGTATTGCCCCAACAGAGGCGATCCGCTTTCACGCGCTGACCACCGCGGGATCTATAGTCGATGCAGCACGCGTCATCGACGAGATGGAGGTCGAAGCGCAAGCCGCCATCGCGCCTCCGCGCTTTTCTGCCGAAGTCCTGCGCAACGACAGCGGTATTTCCATCATCGGCCTGGTGCCCACAAGCACGGACCGCGCCGCCACGGTCAAGCGGTTTACAAAAGTGGCCGGGGACGCCGAAGTCACCGATCTGCTTGAGGCGGCTGATTACCCTGCCCCGCCCGGTTGGGAAGAGGCATTGGCCTTTGCGATCAACGCCATTGCCCAATTGCCCCGCGCCAAGGCGTCAGTAGAGGCAGGCCATGTGTCGATCACCGCCATCTCCGACAGCCCGGAGGCCAAAGCCGCAATCGAGGCCAAGCTGCGCCGTGCCGCGCCGCCAAGTTTGACCCTGGTCTTGGACATCGCCGCGCCGCGCCCGGTGATCACGCCTTTTGCCCTGCGCTTTGGCATTGACGAAAACGGCGCCCGTTTTGATGCCTGTTCTGCCGACACCGAAGAGGCCCGGATCCGCATTCTGGCGGCAGGCACCCGCGCTGGTGTCAGCGGCACCGCCCGTTGCACCGTTGGCCTTGGCGTGCCGAGCCCCAATTGGGCCAAGGCCGTTACGCAGGCCATCGACGCCGTGCAGCGGCTTGAGGGCGGCTCAGTCACATTTGCCGACGCTGACATCACACTTGTTGCCTTGCCCGGCTCCGATCAGGCCCAATTCGACCGCGTGGTCGGAGAGCTTGAAACCAGCCTGCCAGAGGTATTTGCCTTGCGGGCCAAGCTGCCCAAATTGGAAGACCCCAATGCCGGCCCGCCCGAATTCACCGCGACTCTCAGCCCTGAGGGCCAAGTACAACTGCGCGGCCGGGTCAGCGATCAAACCCTGCGTGAACTGGCCGACAGCTATGCCAAGGCGCGGTTCGGCTCTGACAAAGTTTACACAGCCGCCCGGATCGCCGAAAACCTGCCTGGCGATTGGACGCCGCGCGTCTTGACCGGCCTTGAGGCGCTTGCCGCGCTTAACAACGGCGCAGTGACGGTCACGCCGGATAGCCTTTCGGTGACGGGCAATACCGGCAACCCGGATGCAAGCACCGAGATTGCCTCGCTCTTGTCGGACAAACTTGGCGAAGGGGCGGATTACAAGATTGACGTGACCTATCAGGAAAAACTGGACCCGGTGCTGGGCCTGCCCACTCCGGATGAGTGCGAGGCCGAGATTGGCGAAGTGCTGAAGGTTGGCAAGATCAACTTTGAGCCTGGCAGCGCGACCATTGACGCCTCCGCCCTTGGCACGATGGATGATATCGCAGAAATTCTGAAACGCTGCGGCGATCTGCCATTGGAAATCCAAGGACACACGGACAGCCAGGGCCGCGAAAGCATGAACCTCGCCCTGAGCCAAAGCCGGGCGGAATCGGTCCTGAACGAATTGCGCGCGCGCCGTGTTTTGACCGGCTCTTTCACCGCCAAGGGCTATGGTGAGGCCACTCCCATCGCCGACAACAAGACGGAGGCGGGCCGTGAAGAGAACCGGCGCATTGAATTCAAGCTGATCCGCCCCGATACCGTCGCCATTCCCGAAGAAACAACGCTGGAAAGTGTCGCGGAATCGGGCGATACACCGGAAGCATCCGACGCAGAAGGCACATCCGATGAGCAGAACTGAATTTGTCCTCGCCACCGCGATTATTCTTTTTGTTGCGTTTTGTCTGGGCTGGTTTGCCAATTGGCTTTTGCACCGCTTCACCCGCGTGGCCGCCGGTGATGTCGAACAGCTAGACCGGATGAGCCAGGAACTGCACGAAGCCGAAGAGACCCGCGATCAGGCGATCACGTATCTGCAGCAACGTGAGGCAGAACTGACCAACCAACTGTCACAGACAGAGGCCGAATTGCGGGCCGCAATGGACGGATTGCGCGATGCCCGGCACGAAGCAGAAGAAATGCGCGCCTATATTGATCGCCAGAAGGGCGCCTGAGCGCAGCACCGCTGACGCGCACCACAGCCATCCGATCAGGGCAGTTTCACTTGATCAGTCTTTTCTGCACTTCCGGGTCAGGAACAAAACACAGGTTCGCCGTTCCGAACCAGCGATACCGGTTGCGCGCTACAAATCGGTAAAGGAGGTTCCGCACTGGACGGGGCAGAATCAGAACAACGCTTAAGCTGCGCCAAATACCACCGAGTCGCCGTCCAACACGCGCCAGCGCTTCCAACGAGGAATAGGCGCGCCCGTCTTCCAGAAAAAGCCAAGAATTTGAATCTTCCGGGTCGAGGCCATAATGCCGCATCAATGCAGCGCCCAGATCCGATTGCAGAGGGATAATGCGAAATGCGCCTTGATGATCATTGTGCGCAATCCACATAGCACCACGTGCGCAAAGGGCACAGTTTGCGTCCATGACACAGACTGGCCCCTCATCAGAAAACGCCGGGATTTCCGGCGCATCCCGATAGGAAATTTGAGTGTTTCTTAATGTCATGGCCGCACATGTGCCGTGCATGATCGCAAAAATCAACAACTTTTGGTTGTTTTCTATTTGGCAACTGCAAGACTAACGGTTGGCGGGGTCAAGCGACCGTCAAACAGGCACATTTCGCATGATGTGCCACATGGGCCGATGTGCTGCCCATCATCAGAGCGGTCAAATTGCCCAAGCCGCGGCGCCCAGTCACAATCAGGTCTGCGCCAACCGCATTGGCGCAATCCAGCATATCATGGGCCGGATCACCGCCGCCCACATGTGGCGTCAGCTTGGGACCACCCGCCGCGTCAGCAACGGCTTGCGCCTGCGCGAACACTTTGTCAGAGGCTTCTTTGATCTCTTCGGGTTTGGGCATGGTCGTCGCCACATGATAGCCCGCTACAGCACCCAGTGCGAAAGCAACCGTTTCATGTACCGGCGTATGCGACAGATGCACTGCTGAGCCGTATTTCTGTGCGAGGTCGCAGGCCACTTTCAATGCATTTTTCGACGGCTCGGACCCGTCAAAACCGACTACGATATTGCTAAACATATCTCATCTCCCTTTTGATCTGTTGTCATAAGTATGCCGCAAGAAAGGCCGCATCACCTTGATCCACATCAACAGAGATTTACCATATATATTTCAGGTACTTGCGCCTTACCAACGACCAAGTGCGTCCTCGTCTTCATCCTTTGACGCAACCCAATCAGCCCCCTGCGCGGTGACTTCACGCTTCCAGAACGGGGCGCGCGATTTGAGGTAATCCATCAAGAACTCCGCCGCCTCAAATGCATCCTTGCGATGCCGCGCGGCGGTTGCAACCATCATGATCATTTCACCGGGGTACAGCGGCCCGTAGCGGTGGATCACCAGAACATCCCCCAGCGAAAACCGTTCAACAGCCGTCTGGGCCATCTCGCGCAGGGCGCTTTCGGTCATTCCGGGGTAATGTTCGATTTCCATGACCTTGAGCGGATCATCCGGCAGGTCACGCACAACACCGGTAAAGGTCACAATCGCGCCCATATCGGAGCGGCCCTGCGCAAAGTCCGTGCTTTCCTTGCCCAGATCAAACGGCGCTTCCTGAACCGAGATACGCATCCGTCAGCCGCCTGTCATCGGCGGGAAAAAGGCCACTTCGCGCACACCATCCAGCGGGGCGTCAAAATCTGCCAAGGTCTGATCGACCGCAACGCGCAGCGCGGTCAGATCAGAGAACGCCAGATCATATCGGTCTTCACGAGCCCGCAGTTCGGCGACGAGATCCGCAACCGTCCGGGCCTCGGTTTCGATCTTTTCGCGCGGCAGGCCAATGCGTTCGCGGACCCATGCGAAATACAAAACGTCCATTATTGCCCCTCCCGAAGATGCGGCAGCGCCTTGCGCAGATAGTCAAATCCAGTGATCGCCGTCAGCGCCGCAGCGATCCACAGCAGCCAAAGACCAAGCCATCCGGCCCACTCCATACCTTCCAGCTTCCAGCGCAGGCCGAGTACATCCTCTTCTTCACCGTTCAGCACCGCATCTATCATGGCTTCATCCATGCCAAATACGGACATGCCGAGGTAATGCTCAAACACCCCTTGGGCAAAGAGCACGGTGATCGCGGTCATCTGAAAGGTCGTCTTCCATTTGGCCAACTGCGTGACCTTCAGCGTCCCCGCCACATCGCCAAGGAATTCGCGCAGGCCCGAGACAAACACCTCCCTAAACAAGATCACGGTGGAGGGCAGGATCAGCCAGGGCGACCAGCTTGAGAATGCAATGATCACCATCAGCGCGATGACCACCATCGCTTTGTCCGCGATCGGGTCAAGCATTGCGCCCAGTTTGGTTTCCTGTTTCCACGCCCGCGCCAGATAGCCGTCAAACCAATCTGTGATCGCCGCAGACAGGAACAGGATCAGCGCGAACCAATCCGCATAGGGCCGGGTGAAATACAAAAACATCACCGCGACGCCGGGCGCAGCGACCAGACGCAAGACAGTCAGGATATTGGGCAGATTCCACTTCATGTCGGCACCCTACAGTGACCTTTCGGGACGTAAAAGCATCAAGATTGCCGCAAAGGCAGCCAATGGCCCCGCGCCGCTACCCGCGTTCATGGAAATAGGCGTAAATCGTTTCGGCCAAAGCGTCAGAAACACCATCAACGGCCTTGAGATCGCTTAACGCTGCGCGGCCAACCGCCTTGGCAGAGCCAAAATGCGCAAGCAGCGCCCGTTTGCGGGCCGCACCCACGCCGGGCACATCATCAAGCGGTGTCGCGCCAACGGCCTTGGCCCGTTTGGCGCGGTGCGTGCCAATAGCGAAACGGTGCGCTTCATCCCGCATCCGCTGCACAAAGTACAACACCGGATCATTATGGCGCAGGGCCATCGGGCGTTTGCCGACACGGTGGAATTCTTCCTTGCCAGCATCGCGGTCTACACCTTTGGCCACGCCCACCATCGGAATATCCTCAACCCCGTATTCGCGCATGATGGAGGCAACCGCACTAACCTGACCTGCCCCGCCATCAATCAAAAGCAGATCCGGCCACATGCCCTGACTGCGATCGGGATCTTCCTTGATCAGCCGCTTGAACCGGCGGGTCAGAACCTCTTTCATCATGCCAAAATCATCACCGGGGGTCAGTTCATCACCGCGAATGTTGAATTTGCGGTATTGGTTTTTCATGAAGCCGTCCGGCCCCGCCACGATCATGCCGCCGACCGCATTGGTCCCTTGGATGTGCGAGTTATCATAGACCTCAATCCGCTGTGGCG
The DNA here is from genome assembly GCF_016801775.1 of Sulfitobacter mediterraneus. NCBI lineage: Bacteria > Pseudomonadati > Pseudomonadota > Alphaproteobacteria > Rhodobacterales > Roseobacteraceae > Sulfitobacter > Sulfitobacter mediterraneus. Next base: position 2,052,972 of record NZ_CP069004.1, read on the forward strand.
GCTCGGGCAGATCAAAGGCATCCATCAATCCTTGCAAGAGTTTCGTTTGCGTCGCTGTCTCCGCCATCTTGCGGGCCAGCGATTCTCGCGCGTTGCGCAATGCACCATCGACCAGCTCTGCCTTTTCCCCGCGTTTGGGAACGAGCAACTCAACCTTGCGGCCAAGCTTACCTGTAAGGGCATCCGCCATGAGATCGGGATTCTCAATTTCGTTGCTGAGGATCAATTGGCGCGGTGGCTCGCGGGTGTCGTAAAACTGACCAATGAATGCTTCCAACACCTCAGCTGCATCGACATCAGCGCCAACGCGCGGATAATAATCACGGTTGCCCCAGTTTTGATTGGCGCGAATGAAAAACACCTGAACACAGGCCTGTCCGCTGTCCATATGCAGCGCAATGATATCAGCCTCAGACACACCTTTGGGGTTGATGCCCTGCGCAGTCTGCACCTGCGTCAACGCTTTGATCCGGTCCCGGAGCGCGGCCGCCCGTTCAAACTCCATTGCCTCGGAGGCCGCGGACATCTCTGAAGCCAGCCGCGCCTGAATATCGGTGGTCTTGCCGGACAGAAACCTTTCTGCATCCCGCACCGTCTGGCGGTATTCCTCTGGGCTGATCTTACCCACGCACGGGGCCGAACACCGCTTGATCTGATGTTGCAGGCAGGGGCGTGTCCGGCTTTCAAACATCGCGTTGGAACAATCGCGCAGCAAGAATACCCGCTGCAACTGGTTCAGGGTACGATTGACCGCGCCGGCGCTGGCAAAGGGACCATAATAACTGCCCTTCTCCTTTTTCGCACCGCGATGCTTTTTGATCTGCGGATAGTCGTGATCCGCTGTTACCAGAATATTGGGGAAGCTTTTGTCATCGCGCAACAGCACGTTGAATTTCGGTTTAAGCTGTTTGATCAGGTTCTGCTCAAGCAGCAGCGCTTCGGTTTCTGTCTTGGTGGTCAGAAACATCATCGAGGCGGTATTGGCGATCATCCGCGAAATGCGCCCCGAATGGCCAGTGGGCCGGGCATAACTGCTGACCCGCGCCCGCAGATTTCGGGCTTTGCCAACATAAAGAACACGGCTTTCGCTATCGAGCATGCGGTAAACGCCGGGCGATGCGTCGATGGTCTTCAGATACCCCTGAATGACCTCATTTCCAGTTTTTGGAATGTCCGATTCGCTGTTCATTGGTTCCGCCTGATTCTTAGCCTTTGCTGCAACACGGAGCCACAGTTAACAAGTGTGAACATACCCACGGAACTTGTGGATAAGTCTGATGATAACTTCTGATCAACGTGGTTTTCTCTTTGTTTTCGGCAGGGTTCGTTGATTTGCCTAAAAAATAGGCACTATAATAAAGCACTGTTTTTATTGATTATTTTTTTGACCACTCGTCCAAATTATTGAAATCGCTTGATTTTCGCAACAAAACTGCAATCTTTGCGTGTCCGGTGCAGAACTTTGCCGCCGCTGCGGTCACTCGACCCCAAGAACATCCGGCGTTTTCCAGCCCAGATGCTGCCCGCCATCCACACAAAGCAGCTGACCGGTGACCGCAGGCGCGTTCAAGAAGTAGCTCAGCGCCGACGTGATTCCCTGGGCATCCGCGCCGCGCTGCAAAACCGTATTGCGCCGCTGCGCCGCGAAATGCGCGTCGCTTTGGCGGCTGCCTTGCAAGGTTGGTCCCGGCCCGATGGCATTGACCCGGATCGCAGGGGCAAGCGCCTGCGCCGTGGTCTGAGTCATCGCCCAGAGGCCCATCTTGGCCAGCGTATAGGTCATGAATTCAGGGGTCAGCTTGCGCACCCGTTGATCCACCATATTGACGATCAGGCCGGTTGCCTGCGGCTCTCCATTCTCATCTGTTTTCGGGGCGAGCCCCTGCGCAACCATGGCCTGTGTCAGGACAAAAGGTGCCCGCAGGTTGCTGTCCAGATGTCGGTTCCAGCTCTCGCGCGTGGCAGATTGCACGGTGTCATACTCAAAGATCGAGGCATTGTTGATCAGGCAAGTGATGGGTCCCCCCAGAGCCTCAAGCGCCTGTGGAAACAGCGATTGCGTCTGCTCCTCCTCCAGCAAATCGGCCTGCAGCGCCACGGCCCGCCCGCCTGCTGCCTCGATCATGCGAACGGTTTCATTGGCACCATCGGCAGAACTGGAAAAATGCACGGCGACATCAAAGCCTTGCCCGGCAAGTTCCAGCGCCATAGCGCGGCCCAAACGATGCCCCGCCCCTGTTACCAATGCGCCTTTCATGGCGGCCTCCTCAGATCAATACAACAATCAGGTAGAGGGCATATAGGGCGCTTAGAATAATTCCCCAGATCCGGGTGATATCCATTTTCAGATAGACAAAGGGGATCAACAGCAACGACGCGCCCAGCATCACCCAGAGATCAAATCGCAGGAACTCAGGATCAACCGAGATCGGCCCGACCAGCGAGGCAATCCCGATAATGGCCAGCAGGTTGAACATGTTCGATCCGATGACGTTGCCCAGCGCCACATCTGCCTGACGGCGCAGGGCCGCCATCACAGTTGTGGCAAGCTCCGGCAGGGATGTACCGATGGCAACCAGCGTGAGGCCAATGACCGTATCGCTCACGCCGTAGGCCTGCGCAATCACGGTGGCATTGTCCACCAACAGCCCGGCTCCGACCGGCAGGCCAATCAGGCCAAGCACCAGAAAAACCGCAATTTGCCAGCCCGGCATATCCGGATCTGCGCCTTCAGGCTCTTCTTCCTCGTCCGGCTCTCCCTTGCAGGCATTGCGGTGCGCCTTGGCATCGCGGAACGCATCGACCAGCACATAGGCCAGCCCCCCAAGCAGCACCAAACCGGCCAACCAGTCAAAAACCCCGCGAAACGCCAATGCGATAAACAGGATCGAAGCGGCGATCATAAAATTGTAGGTCTTACGTGTCCGGCATTCGGACGTGTGCATCGTCGCCAAAAGCGCAGGAATACCCAGGACCAGCAGGATATTAGCAGTGTTCGATCCCACCACATTGCCCAGCGCGATACCGGGGGCATTATCCAGAACGGCCTTGATGGAGATCAGCAATTCGGGCGCAGAGGTGCCAAAGGCCACAATCGTCAAGCTGACGATCAAGGCGGGGACGCCCAAACGCAGTGACAGGTTCACCGCGCCTTTAACAAGCGCATCGCCTGCAAGCAGAAGGATCAGCAGACCCAAACCGGACAGCAGCCATGGCATCACCATCAGCTTTTCCCTCCGCAGCTACAGGCGCCTTTGCCGATGCGATAACGCCCGCAAGACCGGCATTTGGTCTGCGAGAACCGCTTGCCACCAATCCAGTGCATTTTGCCAAACCACGCCAGCACGCCCATGAAGACGAGAAAGAGAAGGACGATTTTGAAAACCATGAATTACAGTCCAAACCGCGCAAATGCGGCGCGTTCCTCAATGCCGTGAACGGCGTCCTGCACCATCTGCATGCCGAACCGTGACATCAAACCGCGCCGAACGCCATAGCGGCGCAGCTTTACCTTGTCACCAAAGCGGTCTTTCAGAACGGGGAGCAGATGACCGATGCCATCAATCAAACCCAATTCCTGTGCCCGCCGCGCCAGCCAGATCTCACCGGTGAACAGGTCAAGATCCTCAGGCAGCTTATCGCCGCGGCGGTCTTTGATGTGGTCAATGAAATTGGTGTGAATGTCCTCAAGCAGCGTTTTCAGCCGCGCGACATCTTCGGGGTTTTCAGGGCGGAAAGGGTCCAGCATGGATTTGGATTTGCCAGCGGTATAAACGCGCCGCTCAACCCCGTGTTCCTTGATAAACTCATGCACACCGAACGAGGCAGAGATCACCCCGATGGAGCCGACAACGGAACTGGCATCGGCGTAAATCTCATCAGCCGCCGCCGCCAGCCAATATCCGCCAGAGGCCGCGACATCTTCGACGAAAGCGATGACGGGAATGTCTTTTTCCGCCGCCAGCCGCCGGATGCGCGCGCCGATCAGTGACGATTGGACTGGACTGCCGCCTGGCGAATTCAGCTCAAGCGCAACTGCGGCAGGCTTGCCCTTGGCAAAAGCTTTTTCAATGACAGGCCCAAGTGTTGCATCGTTCAATGCACCACGGCCCTGTGTGCCAATCACGCCAGAGAGGCGGATCACGGCAACAGTCGGATCAGATTTAAGGAAAGGCAGCCATCGTTTCATGTCACCTCATGTAGAGCGGCCAGCCGCCGCAAACAAGGCGGCTGGCAAAAGGTTTATTGCCGGATGCGCCAACCGGTGCGGAATATCCACCAAATCACGGTCAAACAAACCCCGGTGAAAAACCCGATCGCCAGCAGAGAAGTCAGGATGGGAACGTCCGCACTGCCGTAAAACGACCAGCGGAATCCCGAGATCAGGTAAACCACCGGATTGAACATCGAGACCGATTGCCAAACCGGCGGCAGCATCGAGATCGAATAGAAGGATCCACCCAGAAAGATCAACGGCGTGATCACCAGCAATGGCACAATCTGCAACTGTTCAAAGTTACCTGCCCAGACACCGAGGATAAAACCAAACAGCGAAAAGCTCACACTGGTCAGCACCAGAAACGCGATCATCGCCAATGGGTTCTGGATGGTGAAATCCACAAAGAAGAACGCGGTGACAAGGATGATCGTGCCAATGATCAGCGCCTTGGTCGCGGCCGCGCCAACATAGCCAAGAACAATCTCGATAAAGCTGATCGGGGCGGACAGAATTTCGGAAAACGTACCCAGGAACTTGGGGAAGTATATCCCGAAAGAGGCGTTTGAAATAGACTGTGTGATCACTGTCAGCATGATCAGACCCGGCACGATAAAGGCTGCATAGGTGATCCCGTCCACCTCTTGAATGCGGCTGCCGATGGCCCCGCCAAACACGACAAAATACAGCGAGGTAGAGATCACCGGCGCGAGGAAGCTTTGCGCGATTGTGCGGAAAAAGCGATACATCTCAAAGACGTAAATGGATTTGATCGCAGTCCAGTTCATGCCGCATCCTCCTTGACCAGACCCACAAAGATATCTTCAAGGCTGGATTGCCGGGTTTGTACATCGCGCAGAACAAGACCCGCCGCCGCGACATCGGCCAGCAGTTTGGTGATGCCCGTGCGTTCGGATCTGGTGTCGTAGGTGTAGATCAAGGTTGTGCCATCCTCTGACAGCTCAAGCGCATCTGATTGCAACGCCTTTGGTATCTCCGAAATCGGATCGGTCAACAGCACATCAAGCTGTTTCTGTCCCATCCGCGCCATCAGCGTGTCTTTCTCCTCCACCAGCATCAATTCACCATTTGCAATCACGCCCACACGGTCGGCAATGGCTTCGGCCTCTTCGATGTAATGGGTGGTCAGGATGATGGTCACGCCGTCTGCCTTGAGCTTGGCCACGATGTCCCACATGTCTTTGCGCAACTCGACATCGACCCCGGCTGTGGGTTCGTCCAGAAACAGCACGCGCGGATCATGGGCCAAGGCCTTGGCGATCAGCACCCGGCGTTTCATCCCGCCGGACAATTCCCGCACCTGGTTGTCTTTCTTGTCCCAGAGCGACAGTTGGCGAAGCACTTTTTCGATGGCGGCATCGTCGCTTGGCTTGCCAAACAAACCACGTGAGAATCGCACGGTATTGATCACCCGCTCAAAGGGTTCCAGATTGATCTCTTGTGGCACCAGACCAATGATCGACCGCGCGGCGCGGTAATCGGTGACAATGTCATGCCCGGCAACTGTGACAGACCCGGATGTTGCGGTTGTGATCCCGCAAATCGTTGAAATCAGGGTTGTTTTACCCGCACCATTCGGGCCGAGCAGCGCCAGAATCTCCCCCCTGCGAATGGCAAGGTCGATGCCCTTCAAGGCCTGAAAGCCACCCTTGTAGGATTTACGCAAATCCTTGATCTGGACAATGTCCGTCATGCTCTTCTCCGCTTGTTGTGGCGGGGAACCTAGACCGGATAAATTAAAGTGAACAGACCTGTTTAGTTTTTCTTCAGCCCGAACCAGCCTTTTTTGCCGCCCTCTTCCGCATCTGGCGCGTCGGTCTCTTCTGCCGGCCCCTCCAATGCGGTCTGCAGATTGTCAAAAAACTGATCGGCCATCTTCTTGGCAAAGCCGTCGATGATCCGGCTGCCAAGCTGCGCCAGCTTGCCGCCCACCTTGGCGTCCACATCATAGCTCAGCTCTGTGCCGCCATCCTTGGCCGCAAACCGCACATCGGCGCCGCCCTTGGCAAACCCTGCCGCGCCCCCTTTGCCCGATCCATCGATTTTCATCGCCTCGCCCGGCACCATGTCCGAAATGGTCACTTCGCCTTTAAAGGTCGCCTTTACGGGGCCAACTTTCTGCACAACGGTCGCCTGGAACCCGTCTTCTACAGTACCAGTTACCTCTTGTGCGCCGGGCACGCATTGCTTGAGCACCTCAGGGTCAAGCAACGCGGCATAAACCTCGGCCGGAGGGACAGCGATCTGGCGGGTGTCTGACATATGCATGAGGCGGCTCCTTTTGGTGTTGGTCTCACGCTACGCATTTCTCTGGACAGGGGCAACGGGGCTGATAGGTCAAACCTATGACAGAAGGATTGCAGAACCGGGCCGGACTGGCCATTGCATTTGTACTGGGCGGGGTCGCGGCAATCTCGATCAATGATATGCTGATCAAACAATTGTCAGGCGGCTATCCCCTGCACCAGATCGTGTTTTCCCGTTCTGCAATCGGCATTCTGTTCAGTTTGATTTTCGTCAAGATCGAAGGCGGCTGGCATCTGCTCAAGACCGATCAACCTGCCTTGCATATTCTGCGGGGGCTTCTGGTGGTCGTGGCCAATATGACTTTCTTTGTGGCACTGGCCGCCCTGCCACTTGCGGATGCGACCGCCCTGTTCTTTGCCGCACCCTTGTTCATCACCCTTCTGTCCATTCCGATGCTGGGCGAAAAGGTTGGCCCGATACGGATGGCGGCGGTGTTTGTCGGCTTCATTGGCGTGGTGATCATGCAGCGGCCATGGGCAGGCACAGAGACGCTGCAAGCCTCGCGGCTGGTGCTGCTAATGCCGATCATTGCCGCACTCACCTATGCATTGAACCAGCTTCTGACCCGTAAGTTGGGCGTCAAAGCCAAGGCCTCCGTGCTGTCGGTTTACATTCAAGCGGTGTTTATCGTGGTCTCTGTTGGATTTTTTGTCGTGGCCGGGGATGGCCGGTTTGCCGCCGAAACCGCCAATCCTTCTGTGCAATTTCTTCTACGGGCATGGGTCTCGCCCCCGCAGGAGGACTGGCTGATTTTTGGCGGGCTCGGCTTCAACGCCGCAATCATCGGATATGCGCTGAGCCAGGCCTACAGGCTGGCCGACGCTGCCACTGTCGCTCCGTTTGAATATGTTGGCCTGCCACTGGCCGTATTCTGGGGCTTGGTGATCTTTGGCGATTTGCCCGAATGGGAGGTCTGGATCGGCATATCCCTGATCATGGGATCGGGCCTGTTTGTTTTCCTGCGCGAGCGACAAAAGGCGCGGCAGGTCGAAGGGCGAGTGCGAGGCCGGTTTTGAGCGCTAGGCCACCTGCACCACCACTTTTCCCGTGGCCTTGCGACTGCGCAACAATTCCAATGCCTCATTGGCCTGCTCCAAAGGCGCGACATGGCTGACATGAGGTTTCAACTTGCCCGCCACATACCAACCAAACAGGGTTTTGAAACTGTCGGTTAGCACCGCAGGATTGATCCGCGCATAGCCGCCCCAATAAAACCCAAGCACAGTCAGGTTTTTCACCAGCAGGATGTTGGCCGGAATCTGCGGCACTTCGCCAGAGGCAAAGCCAAGCGGCAGGATACGCGCCTCAGGGTTACAGGCCCGCATCGCCGCCTTGAATTGATCGCCGCCGATGGGGTCATAAACCACATCCGCGCCGCCCAGTGATTTCACGATTTCACGAATGTCACCGGTCTCCGAGTTGATCAGATGATCCGCACCAGCTTTGCGGCAAATCTCAAGCTTGGCTTCTCCACGCGCACAGGCGATCACCTCCGCCCCCATCAGCTTGCCCAGTTCCACCGCCGTAAGGCCAACGCCGCCCGATGCCCCCAGAACCAACAAGCGTTCTCCCGGCTTCAGCTGCGCCTTGTAGTCAAGACCCACGTGGCTGGTGCCATAGGCAATGAGGAAAGCCGCCGCATCAACCGCGTTCATCTCATCGGGGATCGGCACGCAAATCTCGGCGGGGATCGCCACATATTCGCCCAGACCCCCCTGCCCGGTATAGGCCGCAATCCGTTGCCCCACCGCCAGATGGTCCACCCCCGCGCCCAATGCGGTGATCTCACCGGCCAGTTCCATACCCGGCGCATAGGGCAGCTCGGGCTTTTCCTGATAAGTTCCCTTGATAGACAGCAGATCAGCAAAATTCAATCCGCAGGTTTCAACCTTGACCAAGACCTCGCCCGCCTTTGGTTGAGGGACAGGCACGTTCTGAAGGCTAAGCGGGGCGTTATAGGCGGTGATTTGCATTGCGCGCATGTCTGGTCCTTCCGATTTTGCCCGCAAAAGGCCAGAGCGTGGCATCTTTGGCAAGAGTTCACCCCGCCCCTGACACGCAAAATCCTGCGACAGATCGCGGCAGATCACCCGCCAAACGGGTCAAATGATGGTTTTGTGACAATTCTGTTCGGTTTCCCTTGAGAAAACCCTTAAACTGAACCAGATAAAGGCAACCTTTCAGGCCCCAAGATCAGGAGTTCGCGTGTCCCTCTTCCTTGTCGTTGCCCTCCCTTTTCTGGGGGCCTTGCTACCCGGTTTGATGAATTCCGCTGGCCGTCAGGCCTGTGCGGGCGTCACCTTTACCGTCACCTTGGCAGCCTTCATCGGCCTCATGACCAACCTGCCCGCCGTTCTCGCCGGAGAGGTCGTGACCACAGGCGTTGATTGGTTGCCGATGCTGGGTCTCAACGTGAACCTGATGCTGGATGGTCTCGGCTTTTTCTTTGCCAGCCTGATTTTGGGTATTGGTCTGCTGATTATTGCCTATGCGCGGTATTATCTGGCCCGCGACGACAATATGGGCGAGTTTTTTACCTATCTGCTGCTGTTCCAAGGCGCGATGGTCGGCATTGTCCTAAGCGATAACATCCTGCTTTTGCTGGTGTTCTGGGAGCTTACATCCCTGTCCTCCTTCCTGTTGATCGGCTACTGGAAACATCTTCCCGAGGGACGACAGGGCGCACGTATGGCGCTGACCGTGACGGGGATGGGCGGTCTGGCGATGATCGGTGGCATGCTGATCCTTGGCCAGATTGTCGGCAGCTATGATCTCAGCGTGATCTTGCAAAACCGCGAGTTGATCCAAAGCTCACCGCTGTACTTGCCCGCCTTGCTGTTGATCCTTTTGGGGTGCTTTACCAAATCGGCGCAATTTCCGTTTCATTTCTGGCTGCCGCACGCCATGGCGGCCCCCACCCCTGTGTCGGCCTATCTGCACTCGGCCACCATGGTCAAAGCCGGGATTTTCCTGATGGCCCGCATGTGGCCGGTCCTGTCTGGCACGCCGGAATGGTTCTTGATTGTCACCACGGCTGGATTGATCACCATGGTGCTGGGCGCGGTAATCGCGCTCTTTAAACACGACCTCAAAGCCTTGCTGGCCTTTTCCACCGTCAGCCATCTGGGGCTGATAACAATGCTTCTTGGCACGGGCACAGCCTTTGGCGCGATGGCGGCGGTGTTTCACATTCTCAACCATGCCACGTTCAAAGCGGCGCTGTTCATGTCCGCCGGTATCATCGACCACGAAACCCACACCCGCGACATCCGCAGGCTTGGCGGCCTGCGTCACCTGATGCCCGTGACATTCGTGATCGCGACACTGGCCGCACTGTCGATGGCGGGTATTCCCCTGCTCAACGGGTTCCTGTCCAAGGAAATGATGCTGGAAGAGGCCACCCATACCGCATTGTTCAGCACAACCTGGCTCGTGCCTGCGCTGGCGACTGTGGGGTCGCTGTTTTCGGCCGCCTACTGCTTCCGCCTGATTGGCCACACTTTCCTTGGTCCCAAACGCGACGATTACCCAAGTGCACCCCATGATCCCGGCCCCGGCTTGTGGCTGCCGCCTGCCATCTTGGTGGTGCTGGTTGTAGCCATCGGCGTTGCACCGTTTCTGGCAGAGCCGCTGGTCAAGCTTGTGACCTCTGCCGTTCTGGGTGAAGCCGCGGCGCTGCCGAAGGCGCATTTGAAAATCTGGCACGGGCTGACGCCGCCGCTTTATATGTCAATTGTCGCGGTGCTGGGTGGTCTGCTGCTGTTGATGGTCTATCGCCCGGCACTGCGCCTGTGGGATGCCGCCCCCAGACCCGAGGCCAAAACCATCTTTGACGCGACAATTGAGGCCGCAGTTGCCTTAACTCGGGGCATCATCCATCCACTGCACAATGGTGCCTTCTCGCGCTACGCCGCCTTTATGGTCGTGACTGTCATTGCTGCGGGCTATCATGCTTGGTCTACGGGCACTTTGGCGGCGGCCACCCGCACGTTGCAACCCGCCGGAGCGGTCGAGATCGCCGCCTGGGTGATGCTGGTCGCCGCGACCGGCGGCTTGGTCTTTTTGCATCGCAACCGTCTGCTGGCGCTGATCCTGATCGGTATTGTCGGGCTCATGGTCTCTGTCGGTTTTGTCTTCTTCAGTGCACCTGATCTGGCAATGACGCAGATCACGGTTGAGGTTGTCTCCATCATCCTGCTGTTGCTGGCGCTGAATTTCCTGCCCAACCGCACCCCGGTTGAAAGCACTGTCCTGCGCCGCACCCGCGACGCGCTTGTGGCCATTGCGGGCGGTCTGGCGACATTGGCGATGTCCTATCATTTTCTGCTGCGCGAGGCGGTTACCTCGCCCATTTCCGAATACCACCTCGCCAATTCCTACAAGGGTGGCGGCGGCACCAATGTGGTGAACGTGATCTTGGTGGATTTCCGGGGCTTTGACACCTTTGGCGAGATTATCGTGCTGGGGATCGCCGCCTTGCTGATCTATGCCTTGACCGAAACACTGCTCGACGGTCCGGTGCGGGCGCGGCTGTTGAACCGCAAGCCTGATCAACCGCGCGCGGGCGACATGCATCCCACGATGATGGTGGTCCTGACCCGGGTGATGATGCCCGTGGTCCTGATGGTTGGCTTCTACATCTTCTGGCGCGGCCACAATGAGCCGGGCGGCGGGTTTATTGCCGGGCTTGTGGTCTCCATCGCGGTGGTGATGCAATATATGGCCAGCGGCTTTTCCTGGACCTCGGCGCGGCTGCGCTATCCCTACCACGGGGTGATCGGCGCGGGTGTATTGACGGCGGGCCTGACCGGGATCGGATCATGGTTTGTGGGCAAGCCGTTCCTGACCTCCGATTTCACCTATGTGCGCATCCCGCCCTTCGAAAAGTTTGAACTGGCCACAGCGGCCCTTTTCGATCTGGGTGTGTTCCTTGCGGTTGTCGGCGCGGTGATGCTGTCGCTTGAAAGCTTCTCGCGCTTGGCGCGGCGCAGGGATGCCCAGGACAGCGAACATCCGATGGATATCGACCCCTCACGCGATCCCGCCGATGTCACCAACCCCGCGAAAGAAGGAGCATAACATGGAACTTCTTGTTGCCTCCGCCATTGGCATCCTGACCGCTGCGGGTATCTATCTGGTGCTGCGCTTGCGCAGTTTTCCAGTGATCATTGGCATGTCTTTGCTGACCTATGCTGTGAACGTCTTTCTGTTCGCCTCGGGCCGTTTGACCGTTGGCGCACCGCCAATCCTAGGCGATGCGGCGACCTACACCGACCCGCTGCCTCAGGCGCTTGTTCTGACCGCGATTGTGATCTCCTTCGGGATGACCGCTGTTGTGGTAATGATCGCGCTGGGGGCCTATCTGGGCGCTGATGACGATCATGTAGACGATCAAGCCCCGCCCGAAGCGGACCTCAAAGCGGAGGATGCGACATGACCCATTGGATCATTGCCCCCGTTGTCCTACCCGCGCTGCTGGCTCCGTTTATCGTGCTGGCGGCCCGCTACCACATCGGCATCCAGCGGGTGTTTTCTGTGGCTGGTGTTCTGTCCCTGATCGCGATTGCCGCCGGATTGGCATGGCAGGCCTCTGACGGGACGATCATCCTTTATCAGCTCAGCGATTGGGCCGCGCCCTTTGGCATTGTCTTGGTCGGGGATCGGCTGTCGACCTTGATGATCTTGCTGACTGCGGTGCTCGCCCTGTTTGTGATCCTCTATGCGATCGGATCGGGCTGGGACAAACGCGGCTGGCATTTCCATGCGCTGTTTCAGTTTCAGTTGATGGGGATCATGGGCGCCTTTCTGACTGGCGACGTCTTCAACCTGTTTGTGTTTTTCGAAGTGCTGCTCATCGCCTCATACGGGCTTATGATCCACGGCGGCGGCAATCTGCGCCTGCGGGCGGGGGTGCAATATGTGCTGTTCAACCTGCTTGGTTCAACCCTGTTCCTGTTTGCCCTCGGCGCGATCTATGCCGAAACCGGAACCCTGAATATGGCCGATCTGGCCCAACGTGTAGCATTGATTGATCCCGCAGAATCGGTGGGCATTCGCATCGCTTCCGTCATGCTGCTGCTCGTGTTTGCGATCAAGGCAGCGGTGGTGCCGTTGCATTTCTGGCTGCCGTCCAGCTATGCCGAAGCGCCCGCACCCGTAGCCGCGCTCTTTGCAATCATGACCAAGGTCGGCGCCTACGCAATTATCCGTGTCTACACGATGGTCTTTGCGCCTGATCTGGATGTGACTGCGGGCCTGCACGGGCTGTGGCTTCTGCCTGCTGCGCTGGTCTCGCTGGCACTGGGAATGATTGGCGTGTTGGCCGCACGCAAACTGGACCGTCTGGTCGCCTTTGCGGTGATAGGGTCCATGGGGATGGTGATGATCTCTATCTCGCTGTTCACGCAGGCGGGGATTGCCGCCGCGCTATACTACATCGTTCATTCGACACTGGCGGCGGCGGCACTGTTCCTGATCTCTGATCTGGTCCGGGCCGGACGGGCTCATTTGAACCTGACCGCGGCGCCGCCCGTTTCAGGCGCGGCCCTGACGGCGGCACTGTTCTTTGTTGCGGCGATAGCCATGACCGGCCTGCCACCGCTGTCAGGTTTTATCGGCAAACTGATGATCCTCGATGCCGCCTTTGGCACTCCGCTGGCGGTCTGGACCTGGGCGATCATTCTGTCCGCGAGCCTGATCAGCGTGGTCGGTTTTGCCCGCGCGGGCAGCGTTCTGTTCTGGAAAGCCAGCGCCGAACCCCTGCCGGAGGAAGAAGGCCAACTGCCCGTCCCCCGGCCAAGCATTTTGTCCTATTCCGCGGTTGGCGGGTTGCTGGCATTGCTGATTTTGCACACGGTTTTTGCAGGACCGGCCTATCGCTATGCCGATGCCACCGCCAAACAGTTGTTTGATCCAGTGCCCTATATCAGCAAAGTGTTGGGCACGCCGGGCAAGCTGAGCACACCGAAGGAGGGCCATTGATATGCTGATGCGCGCCTATCGCTGGCTGTTTCCACATCCGTTGCTGACACTGCTTCTGGCGTTGGTCTGGATTCTGCTACAAAATAATTTCTCTGCTGGTATGGCCGTCTTTGGCTTGATCCTTGGTATTCTGATCCCGCGCCTGACCGTTGTGTGGTGGCCTGACCGCCCTGTGCGGCTTCATCTGGGCCAAATGGTCGGCTATATGCTCGTCGTACTGTGGGATATCCTGGTCGCCAATGTGCAGGTGGCCTGGATTGTGCTGACAAAGCCGAACTCAAAACTGCGACCCGCCTGGATCGTTGTCCCGCTGGATCTTCGCCAACCCGAGGCGATCACAATCCTGGCCGGTACAATCACGCTGACCCCCGGCACCGTGTCTGCGGACCTGTCTGACGAAGGGCACAGCCTGCTGGTGCATGTGCTGCACACCGACGATCCTGACAGTGTCCGGGACGAGATCAAAGACCGCTATGAGCGCCGCCTGAAGGAGATTTTCTGATGGAACCTGCGATGCAATTCATGAATGCCGCCTTGGTTATCGCCTTTGCGCTGGTAGCGCTGTCTCAGGTTTTATCGATGGTGCGTCTTGTGATCGGGCCCAGCACGGGAGATCGGATTCTGGCACTGGATACCATGGTGGTGAACGCGATCGGATTGATCATCCTTTTGGGAATTTCGCAAGGCAGCCGGATTTACTTTGAGGTCGCCTTGATCATCGCCATGCTGGGATTTGTCTCAACCGTGGCCTATGCACGGTTTGTTCTGCGGGGGGATATCATCGAATGACACTCCAACTGATCGGAATTTATGCCGTTGGCATCTGCCTGTTGGTCGGGGCGGCCTTTGCCCTGATCGGGACCATTGGCCTGCTCAAGTTCAACGATTCCATGACCCGCCTGCATGCGCCGACCAAGGTTGGTACCATTGGCATCGGGGCGTTGCTGCTGGCGTCGATGATCCACAGCTATGTCTTTGCCGATGGGTCGCTACATGAGTTGCTGATCATGGCGTTTCTGTTTGTGACCGCGCCAATCTCGGCCAATTTCATCGCCAAGGTGAACATCCACAAACGCACATGCGACACGCCCCCTTCGCCGCCGAAGGATGATATGTGGGCAACCCTGAACGTGCCCGAAGCAGATCGCGAGATTGCAAAAGCGGACTGATTTTTAGGCCGGGCATCTGCCCGGCCAACGCTTTTCCTGCTGATTACCGCGGTGCCATGCGGATCGCACCATCAAGACGGATCACCTCACCGTTCAACATTGGATTGTCGAGAATGTGACAGACCAGTTTGGCGTATTCCGCAGGCTGCCCCAATCGGGACGGGAACGGCACCTGCGCGCCCAGAGAATCCTGAACCTCCTGCGGCAACCCCTCGAGAAGTGGCGTCAGGAACAGCCCCGGGGCAATGGTGCAGACCCGTACGCCCTTGTCCGCCAGATCACGTGCCATCGGCAGGGTCATCCCCACGATGCCGCCTTTGGACGCGGCATAGGCCACCTGCCCAACCTGGCCTTCATAGGCCGCAACGGACGCCGTGTTGATAATCACGCCGCGCTGGCCGTCCGGGGCCATCGGTTCGGCCCCGACCATGCCTGCCGCCGCCTCGGAGGCGCAATGGAACGATCCGATCAGGTTGATGCCGATCACCTTGGAAAACAGCCCCGCGTCATGGGCTTCGCCGCGCGAAACCGTCTTGGCCGCAGGGCCGATGCCCGCGCAATTGACCAACACGCGTGGTGCGCCCAATTGTTCCGTCACGGCGGCAAAGCCGGCCTTGACGCTGGCCGCATCCGACACATCGACCTTTTGAAAAATCCCGCCCAGTTCGGCGGCTTTGGCCTGCCCCTGCTCTTCGTTCAAATCAAAGATCGCGACCTTCAGACCAGCCTCGGTCAGACCTTTTGCGCTGGCCGCGCCCAGACCTGACGCGCCCCCGGTGACAACCGCCACTGCATTTGCCCAGTTTTCCATATCCATACTCTCCTTGCTTTGCCGATGTTGTGTGGCCCTGTGCCGCCAAAAGCAAGGCCCAGACCTACCGCCGCGACAATAAGGACGCCAAGCCAAGGATCGCAGAGACCACGATCAACAGCAGCGAGACCGCGTTCAGCACCGGCGTTGACCCTTGTTTGAGCCTGTCAAACATTGTCACCGTCAGCGGCGCATCCGAGCCCACCAGCATCAGCGTTGTGTTGAAATTCTCAAAGCTCATCAGCACCGCAACAACCGCCGCCGCAATCATCGCAGGCAGCAAGAATGGCAGCGTCACCTGCCGGATCGCGCCCCATTTGGTCGCGCCAAGGTTCAGCGCGGCCTCCTCCAGCGAACGATCAAATTTTTGCAGACGGGCAGAAATCACCAGCGTTGCAAAGGTGGTGATAAAGGAAAACTGCCCAAGGATCACAAGGATCAAACCGGGGCGCAGCCCGTCAAACCACAGGCCCGTCGCCTCTTCCAACGTGTTGGCGATGGTGCTCGAGAACACGAGAATCGAAATCCCAAGGATGATCCCCGGAATGATCAGCGGCAACAGCATCAGGATATAAAGGAAATCCTTGCCCGCAAAATCGTGACGGACAAACAAGAAGGCATTGCAGGTGCCCACCAGCACGGCCAGCCCCGACACCCAGACCGCAACAAAGGCCGAGGTGCCGATGGAGCGCAAGATGGGCCGTTCATGAAACACCCCCAGCCGCGGCGCTTCGGTGCCAAAGAACCAGTCCCATGTGAACCCGTCCCATGGCAGCGAGGGAAAGACACTGTCATTGAAAGCAAAGACACAGACCGTCACCAATGGCAGTGCCAGATAAATAAAGAACAGCGTCACATAGGCCCTATAGGTCCATTTGAAGCCCGACGATTGTGGAATACCCGTGATCATCTCAGCGCCCCATCGTCTTGCCCAGCGACTGGCCGGACAATTTCAGAGCCAGAAACACGATCAGCGAAGACAAGCCCAACAAAAGGAAGCCAAAGGCCGATCCCAACTCCCAGTTAAAGCGGGTGATAAACTGGTCATAAATCAGCCCGGTGAACCAAAGGCTGTCTTTCCCGCCCAGCAGGATCGGCGTCAGGTAATTGCCCAGTGACAGCATGAACACCACGATACAGCCAGATACGATCCCGGGCATGGCATGAGGGATTACAATCTCGCGCAGGATGCTAAAGCTGCTGCCGCCAAGGTCATAGCCCGCCTCGATCAGGCTGTCATCAAGGCTATCGAGGGTCGTGACCAGCGGCACCACCATGAACAGCATGGACGTGTAAACCAGCCCCGTCATGATCGCCGCATCGTTATATAGAAACTCAACAGGACCGGCCAACACACCGATATATTGCAGGAATGACGACAGAACACCGGTTTCGCGCAAAAGGATCATCCAACCGAATGTGCGCACCAACTCGCTCACCCAAAAGGGGATCAGACACATAAGGAACAGGGTTGTCTTGGTCCGCCCCCGTGTCAGCTTGGCAATGTAATAGGCCACCGGAAACCCGATCAGCAGGGTCAAAACCGTTGCCGTGATCGACATATAGGCGGTGCGGGCAAAGGTGTTCCAATAGAGCGGCTCGTTAAAGAACACAGCATAATTGGCAAGGCTGGTCTCATATTGCCGGATGCCAATCTTTTCCTGCAAAGACACCAGAAACATCCCCACATGCGGCAGAACGATCAGCGTCATCAGCCAGATCGCCAGCGGGGCCATCAGCAGGATCAGCCCAAGTCGGGATTTGTCAGAGGCCATCATCCAGCAGCCTGTCTGTAGCAACGTGTCTGGTCTGGCTCCCACCCGAAAAAGATCGGATCGCCCTTGGTCAGATCACGGAATTCACTGGTTTGCGGCAAGGCCACGCTCATCTCGCTGCCCGTGGCGCTGTCTCGCAGGATCAGCTGGCTGTTGGCACCGTTGAACAACACGCTTTCCACTTTGCCATTGCCGGTATTGCCCAGATTGGCAACGTCCTCTTGGCGGCGGGACAATCGCACCGCTTCGGGGCGCACAAACACTTGCGTCATCTCCCCTTCTTTCAATCCTTCACCCGCATCGACCCCTTGCAACGCGACACCGTCACGGGTCAGCAGTTGCAAGCTGCCTGCGCCTGCAACCTGCACCTTCGCCTGATATTTGTTCGCCTCTCCGACGAACCCGGCCACAAAGGCTGTGGAAGGGTGGTAATAAAGATCCCGGGCCGTTCCGACCTGTTCAAACACACCATGGTTCATCACGGCGATCTGATCGCTCATCACCAAGGCTTCGGATTGGTCATGGGTGATATAGACAAAAGTCGTGTTGAACTCCGATTGCAGCTTTTTCAGCTCAATCTTCATATGTTCGCGCAGTTTCAGATCCAACGCGCCCAGCGGTTCATCCAGCAAAAGCACATCGGGCTCCAGCACCATACAGCGGGCAATCGCCACACGCTGTTTCTGGCCGCCAGACAGGGAATCCACCGGCCGGTCTGCCACACCGCCAAGACCGACACGCTCAAGCACCCGTTCGACCTGTCTCTTGATATCCACTTTATTCACGCCGCGTTGGCGCAGGCCAAAGCCGACATTCGCGCCGATGCTCATCATCGGGAACAGCGCCAGGTGTTGAAACACCATCGACACGGGCCGCTTGTTCGGCGGCACGTTCAGCATGCTCTTGCCCTTGATCAACAGATCACCGCCGCTGGGCGCTTGAAACCCCGCGATCATCCGCAACAGCGTGGTCTTGCCACATCCGGACGGGCCAAGAATGGAGAAAAACGTGCCCGGCGGCACGTCAAAGCTCACCTCTTTGACAGCCTGAAAATCATCAAAACTCTTTGAGATCGCACGGCATTCAAGATCAGCAGTATCAGGCATCAGAGGGGTCTTTCACACAAAGAAGCGGAGCGCGAAGATCGCGCTCCAACCGTAGTTTTGTCAAACTGGCTTACTTGGCCGCGTTGATCCGGTCCAAGGTGGCACCTTCCAGCGCCTCAAGGCCCGCAGGCACCGCAGGATACCATTTGATGTTGTCGATCGCCTCTTGCGGGAAGCTGGCCTGATACTTTGCCTTCAGCGCGTCGTCTACGCCAGCATCACCACCTTGCGAGGCGGTGAAGTTGCCCGCTGCTGTGGTGATCATCGCCGCGATTTCGGGCTGCATCACAAAGTTGATCCAAGCGTAAGCGGCATCATCCGCGCGACCACGTGCAGGCAAGGCAAATGTGTCGATCCAACCCAGCGCGCCGGACTTGGGCGCAACAAAGGTGATGTCGGCGTTGTCATCGTTCAACTGCCAGCCACCGGTGTCCCATGCCATTGACGCCGTCACTTCGCCAGAGCGCAGCAGGTTCTTGATCTCGTCACCGCCGCCCCAATAGGTTTTGACGTTGGATTTACAGTCGATCAACTGCGCCTCGACCTTGTCCAGGATCGCCTGATAGGCATCTGGGTCCGCGTAGGCGGCAAAGGGGTCCATGCCCATGGAGAAGGCAAATCCAATCAGCGTTGGACGCTTCAAACGATAAGACACCTTACCCGCGACGGAGGGATCACACAGATCCATATAGTCTTGCACCTGACCTGCTTCGGCAGTGTTCACCACCAAACCGGAAGTGCCCCAAACATGCGGCACGCCATAGACCTCGCCATCGACCATGGTGTTGCCCTTGGTCGCGGCCAGCATTGACGGAATGAACAGGCTGGTGTCGATCTTGGACATGTCCAGCGGCTTGTAGATCCCAAACTCGGCCTGAGCCCCGGCGATCCGGTCTTGGCTTGGCTGTGCCAGATCAAAGCCGCCGCCGTTTGTCGCACGCAGCTTGGCAACCATTTCTTCGTTGTTGGACTTTGTCACCTCAACGGTGTGGCCGGTTTCCGCCTCGAACTTGGCCACCACGTCTTCGGGCGCATATCCGCCCCATGTCAGCAGGCGCAGGGTGTCTGCCTGCGCCGAAAATGTCGTCAGCGCCAGCGCAGCGCCGGTCGCAAATAATACAGTCGATTTCATGTCACTCTCCCGTGGACGCAAATTGATTTTGCATTGGATGTTGGCGCATCAGCCCCACATGGTCGCCACCAACATGGCATATTGGTAGGGACAGTCCGGGCAAAGAACAACTCTTTTCGAGTTGTTTTTTGTCCCGAAGGTCAAATTTTTTGTTACAGTTTTGTGACGATAAACAATTTTAATTCAATAGCTTACCCACTCATTCGCGCACAAACAGTTGTTCATCTGGAAACTTTCGACGGGTGCCGCACAGGCCTGCACAACGTCAAATTGCGGGCAAATCGGCGCAAGAATCTGCACCCGTTTCACCCGTCAAGGACTTCAAAAATCAAATTTAATTCGGTTGGCCTGCCATCCCAAATGTCGCAAAGAGACAACAGGTGGGATCACAGCGCCTTCTTCTGACGCAGGATCGCATCCTGGTTCTTACAAAAGCTGGGCGGCGCATCGGCAATCGGATGCCGCGCCAGCCAAGCCTGGCAGTCAACTTCGCTATCGCAGGCGCAACAATTCTGAACGCTGGCGCGAATGTCTTGTTCGGTGGTCGGCCAGGCAGACCCTTTGCCGAGGTCTGCCCCGGTGGATTGCAGCATCCTGCGGCGCAGGCGCATCCGTTCCTCGAATTTCTCGATTGTCATCTGTGAAAACGTCAATGCCATCACGGTTCCTCCATGCGCCCCAAAGGGACTGTAACATAGCCATCAGACCTCGCATTTGATCTGGGACAAATCCGATGTGGCTCTGAACGTGACCTATTTACCGTCCTCAGGCGACTTCGGCGGTCTTTTCGTGGGTGCCGGTTAACCAAGCGGCCAGCGCCGGAACATCCGGCGCGACCTGCACCGCCAAGCCTTCGGAAAACTCCAAGAATGCTTCGCGGTTCAGGGCATTCACCCCGGCAATCACCGGAATATCCTGCGCCAGCGCGGTTGCGATGACGCTGCGCATGCCGCGGCCCGAGGCCTCGTGCTTGCCGAATTTGTTGATGATCAACACATCCACATCCGCATCCAAACGTGCCGATACTTCGCCCACTGCCGTTTCCAACGCCGCAGGATCCAACCGGCAGCCCTTGGCCTCGGCGCCCAGCGATTGCGAAATGCGGATCACGGGGCCATCGGGCAATACCTGCACATCCATATCGCAGGGATGGCACGTTTCGCGCTCCGAGTTGATTTGCACGATCCCGGCGGTCTTCATTCCCTTTGCCGCCAATTCATCGGCCAAGCTGGCCAACAGCAGGTCAAGGTCGCCTTTGTGTTCAGTTATTGTATAGGCAAGGTTCATCTTCATTAGCCTTCAAATGGTAAGAATTCCAACATGCTGCCCAAGGGCAGCTCTCTCACATCGCCGGGCAGGCGCACCAACCCGTCACAGCCGACAAGCGGCGCCAGTTGCGCAGAATGCACCTGCGGCCCCAAGTGTACAACCTCACGGCCCCGATCATCCCGGCCAACAATCGTCGCGGGGCGGTATTCGCAACGTCCGGTTTTGTGTCGCAATGGCGTATCGGCCCGCACCAATCGCGCAGTGCACAGGCCATCCGCAGCCCCGGACAAACGCTGGCAAAGCGGTTTTGCAAACAATGTCCAGGTCACAAAGGCCGCCACGGGATTGCCCGGCAAGCCAAGAAAAGCGGCTTGCCCGATGCGCCCAAAGGACAGCGGCTTGCCCGGTTTGATCGCAACGCCCGCAAATTTAAGGTCTCCGCCCGCAAGGGCGATTGCCCCATGCACATGGTCCTCTTCGCCCACCGATACCCCGCCCGTGGTGATCACAAGATCGGCAATCTCCGATGCGGCGGCTGTGGCCGCGGCCAGCGCCTGTTTGTTGTCAGGGCAATTGGATTGATGGACCAAATCCGCGCCAATGGCCGCAACGGCAGATTTCAACATAGGCCCGTTCACATCATAGATCTGACCCGGGTCGAGGGTCTCTCCGGCGCGGGCCAGCTCTGATCCGGTGCAGATCACGGCGATACGCAGCTTGCGGAACACCTGCACCTTGGCCAACCCAGCGCCGGTGATCGCGGCCAATTCGCGGGTGGTGATCACCTGCCCTGCAGGCACGATCACATCGCCCAATGCCACGTCTTCCCCGGCGCGGCGGATGTTCTGGCCCTCGGTGGGTGCGCGTTCAAAAATGGCAAATCCAGCGTCGAGCCGCACCTGCTCCTGCATCACCACCGTATCAGCACCCGCCGGGATCGGCGCACCCGTAAAAAT
Organism: Sulfitobacter mediterraneus; assembly: GCF_016801775.1. Taxonomy (NCBI): domain Bacteria; kingdom Pseudomonadati; phylum Pseudomonadota; class Alphaproteobacteria; order Rhodobacterales; family Roseobacteraceae; genus Sulfitobacter; species Sulfitobacter mediterraneus. Next base: position 2,074,715 of record NZ_CP069004.1, read on the forward strand.
GCGCGTGCATGTGCCCGGCTCAAGCGGTGTTTGCCCCGCCTGCCCCGCCGCGATCCGCTGCGCCACGGGCAAGCGGAAAGGTCCGTCCTCTGGGCTGTCGCACCGCCGCAGGGCATAGCCATCCATCGCCGAATTGTCGAAAGGCGGCATCATGATCTGTGCCTGCACATCGCGGCCCAGAACCCGGCCAAGCGTTTCTCCAACCGGCAATTCTTCAGTGTCGGAAACGCGGCCCGTTGCCTGCCGGATTTGCCGCAGCGCCTCTTGCACAGACAACAAAGGCTTGGCCTCCGGCGCGTCCGCGCAGCCGCAACCGGGCAATTCGAGTATTTCGTGTTTTGTCATGTCGCGCCCTTTCGGTATCGCCCAAACGGCCCATCAAGCTCCCAAAGATCAACCCGCATGATACCCTCCTCCGGGCAAGCCGCGCCGATCCAGCATATGCTCAAGCATCTGGCGCAGATCGGTTGTCATCAATCGCGCCCGTGCCAGCGGCAGCAGAATCGCGTTTTCCAGGATCAGATGGCGGCGCTTCTTGTCTGCAAAGCCGCGCAGCACAGCCCGCTCATCCATTGTCAGCTCAGGCCGTCGGGAGCGCAGGCCATCCAGAATGGCGAGACAGTATTTGGCCCCCCTCAAATGGTCTGAATGGTCTTTGCTCAGCCGGTCCAGCGTCCGCTCCACCTGATCTTCAGGTTCACATCTTTTGCGCAGCATCGGAAACAGGTCTTCTTCTTCGTCAGCAATATGGGCCGAAAGCTCCATCCGCAGAAACCCGCGGGTTTGTTCCAGATCCACTGGTTCCCGCGAGGGCTTGCCGGACAAGCGGTCCAGCACGGCACAAATGTGCCGTAGCCGGTAGTGATCTTCATTGATCAGGTCGAGCGGACTGCCAAGCCGCGCCATTTCAGCCGGGCTGAGCCAGTCTCCCCTTTGGGAAGGATTGAGGCGCATATTCATCTCCCTTCCAACCGTCAAAATGCCTTTAAGTCGATCCCCACGATTTCGGCCGCATCGGTCAGACGTTGGGTCAGGGCTTGCACTTCGTGAACCCAGGCGTTCTTTTCCATCGCTGCGCGCAGCTTGGGGGCAACCGCTTCAAAGGGCAGCACGGCACCTTCGGCAACCGCATCCATCCGAACGATGTGAAAACCAAACCGTGAGGCCACGGGGTCTGCGGTGATCTCACCTTCGTTCAGATCACGCAGTGCGGCCTCGAATTCTGGCACGGTATCGCCTGGTGACAACTGCCCCAAAAGCCCGCCGTTCTGGGCGGAGGAACAATCGCTGTCGTTCTTGGCGATGCGGCCAAAACATTTGGGATCGGCCAAGACCTGTTCGGTCAAAGCCGCCGCTTTGGTCAAAGCCTTGCCGCGGGCTTCATCATCTGACGGATCTGCCGCGACCAGAATATGTGACACCTCCCAAAGGGGCGGGGCACGGTAGCGATCGGGGTCTTTGCTCCAGACCGCGCGCACTTCTTCATCGGTGGGCGGTGCGACCTTGATCGCGGCATCAATGACACCGCGGATCAATGCCTCTTCTTGGGTTTCCACAAGCCCGTCGCCCATGCGGCGCGGCGGCTCTACCACGCCAAGCTTGCCCGCTTCTTGCAGCAGCACCTCGCGGACGATCAACGCCCGCGCCGCCTGCCGCCATGCCAGACCCGGCTTGTTCTTCGGCGCGTTGTGGTTTTGTGCCTCCGCCGCGATTGCGGCAGAAGCGATTGTGACGCCGTTCACGATCACATCAGGGAAAAGCGCTTTGGTCATCACTTCGCCCCTTCATTGCGTGCAGGCAACGGTGTCTGGCGGCGCGACCGCACCACCTGATAACCGGGACGCCACAGATAACGGATCGGGGCAGACACCATGTGAACCAACCGTGTGAACGGGAACAGCAAGGTGATCAGCAGGCCAAGGAAGATATGCGCCTTGTAGAGCCAATGCACATCCACAACCATCGCCCAGGCGTTGAGGTTCAACAGAACCACACTTTGCGACCATGTCATAAAGCGCACCATTTCCGCGCCATCCATGTGTTGCAGTGTCAGGAAGATGGTGCCGATACCGATCAGCAATTGCAGCCAGATCAGCGCCAGAATGCCAATGTCAGCAAAACTGGAGTGGCGGCGGATACGGGGATCGGTCAAGCGGCGGTGCAACAGAATGGTCGCGCCGATCAGTGCGGTCACACCTGCAATGCCGCCGATGACAACCGCCATCCATTGTTTGAGCGCATAGGGAATGCCCAGCGCGTCGAGGATCCAGACCGGGGTAAACAGACCCGCAAGATGGCCAAAGAACACCGTCAGAATGCCGACGTGAAACAGCACCGACCCGAGAATTAACTGTTTGCGCCGCAAAAGCTGGCTGGAAGACGATTTCCAAGTGAACGGATCACGCTCATACCGGGCGATACACCCCACAATCAGCACGGTCAGCGCGATATAGGGCATGATCCCAAAGATGAAGTAGTCGATGTCAAAGTTGGTAAACATATCTGTGATCCCCTTACTTGGCCGCGGCTTGCGGCGCTGGGTTTATCGGTGTGTCCATCTGCGCAAGCATATCGCGCACCTGCGGGCAGCCCGCGTTTGGATCAGGGCCAAAGGTCACTTCGGATTCTTCCCAAACCTCGTCCAGCGCCTTGAGATCGGTTGGATCATCGTCCGGCTGTGCGAGCATCGCCTCGACCACGTCTTTATTGGCCTTGGCCCCCGCGATCTGGATCAGCGCTGCAAATACCGCCGCATAGGGGCTTTCGCGCCGCTCAAGGCGGGTTTGCAGGGCCTCAAAGATATGCGCGGCATCGGTCAATGTGTCGCGCACTTCACGTGACGGACGGGTCGACAGAAATTCCAACAAGACTGGCAAGTGGTCCGGCAGTTCCGATGTGGCCGGATCAAACCCTGCCTCACGGTAGGTTTCGATCAGCGACACCATCGCGCCACCCCGGTCGCGGCTCTCGCCGTGAACATGTTCAAACAGGTTCAACGACAAGGTCCGCGAGCGGTCGAAGAGCAGGACAAACTGCTCTTCGAGGTCATAGATGTCGCGCCCGGCTAGCCCCTCAACCAGCGGGCGCAACGCCCGACGTGCTGCTGCTGTCAAACGCGTATCCGAGGCAAGGACGCCTCCGATCTCGGACATCGCATGCTGCAGCTCGCGCGTCGGGTAGCTCAGAAGTAGGGAAAAGGATTTCAGTGTACGGTCCATGTTACTGCACCTCCTGTGGCATTTTCAGAGGTTTCTTGGAGCCGCCAAAAAGCGATCCTTTGGAGATACCAGTGGAACAGCCGTTGCCGTCGGTGAACCCGCAGCCCCCCTTGAGGTCATAGGCCTCTTCGACCTGCTCACGGTGGGTTGTTGGGATCACGAAACGATCTTCGTAATCGGCCAAAGCCATGATTTTATACATGTCCTCGATCATCCGCGGCTCGAGGCCCACACGTTGTGCGATGCCTTCATCGATCACGCCATCCACAGTTTTTGACCGCATGTAAGACCGCATGGCCATCATCCGCTCCAACGCTGTGACAACCGGGGCTTCGTCCCCTGCCGTCAGCATGTTGGCGAGGTATTTGACCGGGATGCGCAGGGATTGAACGTCAGGCATTGCGCCGTCCATGCCAATCTTGCCTGCTTCGGCAGCGTTCTGGATCGGTGACAATGGCGGGATGTACCAGACCATTGGCAGGGTGCGATATTCGGGGTGCAGCGGGAACGCCACTTTCCATTCCATCGCCATCTTCCAGATCGGGCTTTCCTGCGCGCCTTTGATCCAGTCCTCCGGCACGCCGTCGCGACGGGCCGCTTCGATGACGGCGGGATCATTTGGATCGAGGAAAACATCCAACTGCGCATCATAAAGATCGGTCTCAGCAGGCACATTGGCCGCATCTTCGATCTTGTCCGCATCATAAAGCATCACGCCCAGATACCGGATACGCCCAACGCAGGTTTCCGAACAAACGGTCGGGTTGCCGCTTTCGATCCGGGGATAGCACAGAGTGCATTTCTCGGATTTGCCGGACTGCCAGTTGTAGTAGATCTTTTTGTAGGGGCAGCCGGACACACACATCCGCCAGCCGCGGCATTTTTCCTGGTCGATTAGAACAATGCCGTCTTCTTCGCGTTTGTAGATCGCGCCGGACGGGCAGGATGCCGCGCAAGCCGGGTTCAGACAGTGTTCGCAAAGGCGGGGCAAATACATCATGAATGTATTTTCATATTCCCCGTAGATCTCCTTCTGGATGCCTTCGAAGTTGTAGTCTTCGCTGCGCTTGGCGAATTCACCGCCAAGGATCTCTTCCCAGTTCGGACCTTTTTCGATCTTCTCCATCCGCTCGCCGGTGATCTTGGACCTTGGACGTGCAGTCGGGAAGGCCGTCATTTCGGGCGCCGATTTCAGGTGGTCATAATCGAAATCAAACGGCTCATAATAGTCGTCAATTTCGGGCAGGTCCGGGTTGCCAAAGATATTGGCCAGAATCCGCCATTTGCTGCCCTGCTTGGGCTGTAACTTGCCAGATCGTGTCCGTTCCCAGCCACCTTTCCAACGCGCCTGGTTTTCCCAGTCGGTCGGATAGCCGGTGCCCGGTTTGGTTTCCACGTTGTTGAACCATGCGTATTCAACACCATCGCGGCTGGTCCAGACGTTTTTGCAGGTGACAGAGCATGTGTGGCACCCGATACATTTGTCCAGGTTCAACACCATGCCGATTTGTGCGCGAACTCTCATTCTGCTGCCTCCACTTTGGCGGGTGTATCGAGCCAGTCGACCTTCCGCATTTTTCTGACGATGACGAATTCATCCCGGTTCGACCCGACGGTGCCGTAGTAGTTAAAGCCGTAGGATTGATGGGCATAACCGCCGATCATATGGGTTGGTTTGAGCGTGGTGCGGGTCACAGAGTTGTGGATGCCGCCACGGTTGCCGGTCTTTTCAGAACCGGGCGTGTTCACGATCTTTTCCTGCGCGTGGTACATAAACAGCGTGCCGTCTTTCATGCGCTGGCTGACAACCGCACGGGCCGTAAGCGCCCCGTTGGTGTTGTAAACCTCGACCCAATCGTTGTCCGCAATCCCCGCCTTGGCCGCATCGACCTCGGACAGCCAGACCACCGGACCACCCCGGTTGAGCGTGAGCATCAACAGGTTGTCCGAATAGGTGGAGTGGATGCCCCATTTCTGGTGGGGTGTGATGAAGTTGAGCACCAGGCTGTCGCCATCATCCATCACGTCGCTGTTGATGGTCTTCAGATCGACAGGTGGGCGGTAGGTTGTGAACCCTTCGCCAAAGGCGCGCATCCACAGGTGATCTTGATACAGCTGCTGGCGGCCTGTCAGGGTGCGCCATGGGATCAACTCATGCACGTTGGTATAGCCGGCGTTGTAGCAGACATGTTCACTTTCGATACCGGACCATGTGGGCGAGCTGATGATCTTGCGCGGCTGTGCGGCAATATCGCGGAAACGGATTTTCTCGTCTTCCTTCGGCAGCGCCAGATGTCTGTGGTCAATGCCGGTGGCTTTGCCCAGTTGTTCCCATGCTTTCACAGCCACTTCGCCATTGGTTTCCGGGGCCAGCATCAAGATGACCTCGGTGGCGTCGATGTCAGTCACCAGTTTCGGGCAACCCTTGGCAGGGCCATCCTCCCACTCGCCGTTGAGATCGCGCAGATGCTGCACCTCAACTTCGGTGTTCCAGGTGATACCTTTGCCGCCATTGCCAAGCTTATCAAGCAGCGGACCAACAGCCACAAACCGGTCGTAGATCGCGGTATAATCCCGCTCAACCGGCACATAGTTTGGTGCGGTCTTTCCGGGGATCAGTTCGCATTCGCCTTTCTTCCAGTCGCGGACCTGATCCTGTGCAATCTCTGCCGGTGTGTCGTGCAGGATCGGCAGGGCAACCACATCGGTTTCCTTGCCCAGCACCTCGGGTGCAACCTCTTGGAATTTTTTGGCAATCGCCTTGAAGATTTCCCAGTCCGATTTGCTCTCATAGGCAGGATCAACAGCCGCCTGAAGCGGGTGGATGAACGGGTGCATGTCCGATGTGTTCAGGTCGTTCTTCTCGTACCAGCTTGCTGTTGGCAGAACGATATCGGAATAGACTGCTGTGGTGCTCATCCGGAAGTCAATGCAGACCAAAAGGTCCAGTTTGCCTTCTGGCGCTTCTTCATGCCATTTGGCTTCTGATGGCATTTGGCCGCCCTCAACACCGAGGTCATGACCGAGCACGCCGTGGTCGGTGCCCAGCAAGTGCTTGAGGAAATACTCGTGGCCTTTGCCCGAAGAACCCAACAGGTTGGACCGCCAGATAAACAGGTTGCGCGGCCAGTTTTCGGGTGCGTCAGGATCTTCGCAAGACATTTCCAGATCGCCGGATTTCAGCTGTTCTGCGATGTAGTCTTTGATCTCTTTGCCAGCCGCTTTGGCCGCTTTGGTCACTTCAAGCGGGTTGGTTTTCAACTGCGGTGCCGATGGCAACCAGCCCATGCGTTCAGCGCGGATGTTGTAGTCAATCAGATTGACGTTCCAATCACCCTCTGGCGCCGTTGGCGACAGGATCTCATCCGCCGTCAGGGTCTCATAACGCCACTGATCGGTATGCGCATACCATGCCGAGGTGGAGTTCATGTGACGTGGTGGACGGTTCCAATCCAGCGCAAAGGCCAGCGGCTGCCATCCGGTTTGCGGGCGCAGCTTTTCCTGGCCCACGTAGTGGCTCCAGCCACCGCCCGACTGACCGATACAGCCACACATCACCAACATGTTAATGATGCCGCGATAGTTCATGTCCATGTGGTACCAGTGGTTCAGACCGGCACCCAGAATGACCATGGATTTACCATTGGTCTTTTCGGCATTGGTGGCAAACTCACGGGCAACCGCGATAATCTTGTCGGCAGGAACACCGGTGATCCGTTCGGCCCATGCAGGCGTATAAGGTTTGTCTTCGGCAAAGTCCTTGGTGACCCAATCCCCGCCCAGGCCGCGATCAAGGCCATAGTTGGCGCAGAAGAGGTCAAACACAGTGGCAACCTGTACATCGCCGTCTGCCGTTTTCACGGTTTTCACAGGGATGTTGTGGGTCATGACATCAGGGAAATCGCACTGCGCAAAGTTCTTGGTGGATTGACCGCCGAAGTAGGGGAAATCGACACCGACAATCTTGTCATGGTCCTCTTCAAGAACCAGCGAGGTCATCAAGTCGGTGTCTTTGCCGCTTGCACGTTCCTCAAGGTTCCATTCACCGTCTTCACCCCAGCGATAGCCAACCGAACCGTTTGGCGCGACCAGGCCCGCCTTGCGGTCAAGGGCGACAGTTTTCCATTCGGGGTTGTTGTCTTCGCCCAGTTTGCCGTCCAGATCATCGGCCCGCAGGAAGCGGCCCGGCACGTACCGGCCGTCTTTTTCCTCAAGCTTTACCAGCATTGGGAAGTCGGAATATTTGCGGGTGTAATCCTCGAAGTACTCGGCCTGACGGTCGAGATGGTATTCGCGCAGGATCACGTGACCCATGGCCATTGCCAAGGCGCTGTCGGTGCCCTGTTTCGGGGCCAACCAGACGTCGCCAAACTTGGCCGCTTCGGAATAGTCCGGGCAAATCACAGCGGATTTGGTGCCGCGATAGCGTGCCTCGGTGTAGAAGTGCGCATCCGGTGTCCGGGTCTGCGGCACGTTGGAGCCCCAAAGCAGCAAGAAGCCCGCGTTGTACCAATCGGCACTTTCCGGCACGTCGGTCTGTTCGCCCCATGTCATCGGAGAGGCCGGTGGCAAGTCGCAATACCAGTCATAGAAGGACATGCAGACGCCGCCCATCAGGCTCAGATACCGCGATCCGGCGGCATAGCTGACCATCGACATCGCCGGAATGGGCGAGAAGCCGAAGACGCGGTCCGGACCGTATGTCTTGGCCGTATAGGCATTGGCGGTCGCGATGATTTCGGTGCTTTCATCCCATGTCGCGCGGACAAAGCCGCCCTTGCCACGGGATTTGACATAGTTGGCCCGCAGGATCGGGTCATTCTGAAGCTTGGTCCAGGCCTCGATCGGGGTCATGGTCTTGCGCATCTCGCGCCAGACTTTCAAAAGTTTGCCGCGGATCAGCGGGTTCTTCACCCGGTTCGCGGAATACAGATACCAGCTGTAGGATGCGCCACGTGCACAGCCACGCGGTTCGTGGTTGGGCAGGCCCGCACGGGTGCGCGGATAGTCCGTCTGCTGGGTTTCCCATGTGACGATCCCGGATTTGACGTAGATCTTCCAGCTACATGAGCCGGTGCAGTTCACACCATGGGTCGAGCGCACGATCTTGTCGTGGCGCCAGCGGTTGCGATAGGTCTCTTCCCAATCGCGGTTCTCGCGGGTCACTTGCCCGTGGCCGTTCGAGAATTTTTCCAGTTCTTTTGACTGGAGAAAGTTCAATCTGTCGAGCAGGTGGCTCATCTTGCTAGCTCCTCTCCTGAGGTATCGTTAAGGGGGTGGGCCTGCGCCGAAACGGCGGCGCAGGCCGTCAATGGCGTGGAATTATGGGTTTTTGACATAGGCGCCGGGGCGCAGGTAGAACCACCAGTTGATGACGATGCAGACCGCGTAGAAGATCGCGAAACCGTAAAGCGCCAGTTCGGGGGTGCCGGCCTTCAACTGCTCACCAAAGACTTTGGGGATGATGAAGGCACCGTAGGCAGCCACAGCAGCCGTCCAACCCAGTGCAGGGCCAGCCTGCTCTTTGTCGAACACCACACCGATTGTCCGGAAGGTCGATCCGTTGCCGATGCCGGTGGCGGCGAACAGGATCAGGAACAGGCCCAGGAACGGGTAGAAGTACTGTTCCGGCGTGGCCGAGTTGTAGGCCGCCTGGATGAAGTAAGCGACGCCCAGGGCAGATGCGACCATGACGATCGAGATGATCTGCGTCACTTTCGCGCCACCGGCCTTGTCAGCCCAGATACCACCGATCGGACGGATCAGTGCGCCGATGAACGGCCCCATCCATGCAAACATCAGGGCCGAGGGGCCATTGGGGTTCACGGTGTCGTGGGTCATCAGCCCGTCCACTTCGATGTGGCTGAAACCAAAGACCACCTTGATGGTCAGCGCCAGTGCGGCCGAGAAGCCGATGAACGAACCGAAGGTCATTGTGTAGATCACGGTCATGGCCCAAGTGTGCTTGTTGCCAAATATCCGATACTGACGTGTCAGGTTCTGGCCAACGGCACCGGGGATCAACTTCAACAGACCGACGGTCAGAGCGATGACGATGGGCAGCACGATCCATTTGGACACGCCCATACCTGATGTTGGCAACCCACCTTCGGTTTGCGGCAGCAGCAGCCAAAGGCCGAATGCAGCGGCGCCAAGGCCCAGCAACAGCATACCGGTGATGATGGCAAAGCCACCAAGCGGGTTGGGGATGTCAGGCGAGACATGTTCGTCTCGGATGTTGTTCATGCCCATCCAGCCGATGATGGCCAACGGGATCAGGAACACCAGCCAGATCAGGCCCGCGTTGTGGATATAGGTCTCTGTGCCGGCAGGAATCTTGCCGATCAGCGTGCCGGATGTGTTGACCAGCGTGCGGCTTTCGCCACCAAAGATACCAACCGTCATTACCAGCGGGATGAGGATTTGCATGGTGGTCACACCAAAGTTGCCCAGACCGGCGTTCATGCCCAGCGCATAGCCCAGCTTTTTCTTCGGATAGAAGAAGCTGATGTTGGACATCGAGGACGAGAAATTACCGCCACCGATACCCGACAGGAAGGCGAGAATCTGGAAATACCACAGCGGCGTGTCAGGGTCTTGCAGTGCAATACCCGCACCCGCAGCGGGGATCATCAGCAATGCTGTGGTGAAAACGATGGTGTTCTTGCCGCCCGCGATACGGATGAAGAATGTTGACGGAATGCGCAGGGTCGCACCGGTCAGACCGGCAATGGCGCCCAGCGTGAACAGCTGCGACTGGTCAAAGGCAAAGCCGAGGTTGATCATCTGAACGGTGATGATGCCCCAGTACAGCCAGACCGCGAAGCCGCAGAGCAGGCTGGGGATCGAAATCCACAGGTTGCGTGTGGCAATCGCCTTGCCGGTAGAGGACCAATAGCCTTCGTCCTCAATGTTCCAGTTTCTTAGATCTTGTCCCACTTGATACCTCCAAGATGAGCGTGATGGCGGGCCGATCCTGGCCCGCCGTGTTCAGTGATTAATCGGCTGCAGGTGCCTGCCCGTCCTTGCGGGCAATGGCCTGAATGCCTTCTTCCAGCGCGGCATTGGCCTTGGCGGCACGGGCGCGCAGAGTTTCGATATTGGCGGCGGCAAAGTTGGCCCGTTCTTCATCTTCCTGCCGGGTCGAGAACCGGACAAAGAAAGCCATGAAGGATGCGCAGGTCACGATAATGCCAAGGATGAAGAACGCTTCGGACCAGTCGATTGTGTTCTTGAACAGGAAACCCGCCAGAACCGCACCGGCGTTACCGCCCGCGCCCACAACACCGGCCACAGCGCCCAGTGCCTTCTTGTTGATGAATGGCACCACCGAATAGGTCGCCCCTTCGGCCATCTGGGTGAACAGCGAGAAAACAATCAGCGCAGGCAGAGCCAGGAACAGAACGCTCATCTGGCTGAACAACATCAGCGCCAGACCTTCACAGAAGATACAGACGAACAGCCAGAACGCGCGGCCACGCAGGCCCCAGAGCGAACCGAAGTTGTCACCGAAGATCCCGCCAAGGGTCCGCGCAAACATGTTCATAAGACCAAAGGACGCGGCCACCAGACCGGCGGTGACAAGGGTCAGGTCAAAGTAATCCATGAAGTACAGCGCGGCGACGTTGTTGACGGTCAACTCGATCCCGAAGCAGGCACCGTAGATGACAAACAGAACCCAAACGCGCGGGTCAGCCAATGCGGCCATATAGTTGCCGGTGACTTTCTTTTTCTCACCCATGCGGCCTTGCGCACGGAGCTCATCAAAGTTGCCGTCAGGGGCATCCTGAGTGAGGAAGTAATACGCGATCCCGGTGACAAAGATGATCGAGCCAACAACCATCATCGACGCACGCCAGCCGACAGCCTCGGAAAAGCCAAAGCCAACGACGAACACCGAGAACAACAGCGGCATCACAAACTGTGTCACACCACCGCCTAGGTTCCCCCAGCCCGCCGAAGTGGCGTTGGCCTGTCCGACCACGTTGGGCGCGAACATAACGGATGTGTGGTATTGGGTGATTACAAAGGATGCACCGATACAGCCGATCAGAACCCGGAACAGCAAAAAGGTCTCAAAGGATTGCGCCAGGCCAATCCCCATTACGGGCAGCGACCCGAGGATCAGCAACCATGTGTAGGATTTCCTTGGCCCGATCCGATCACAGAGCCAGCCGATGAACAGCCGCGCAAAGATGGTTGCGGACACCGAGCCAATGATGGCCCAGCCGATCTGATCCTTTGTCAGCTGCAACTCATCGCGCACAACAGACATCAGCGGCGCGATACCAAACCATGCAAAGAAGCACGAGAAGAACGCAAACCACGTCATGTGGAACGTTCTGATCTGCACCATCTTTACGTTAAAGAAATTGCCCCAAAGACTTGTGGCCTTGTTCTGAAGCTCCATTGGTCTCTCCTTCCGATCCCCAGACAGGCCCGTATTGGCCGTCCTGAGCTGCTTTTGGAGGAACCTGTGCCGTTTCAAGTTGGCCGGTTTTGATCTGGATCAAGTCTTTAAGAAATTGGGCCAAAACAAGGCTTTCTCAGAAATTTGTCATCTGCGGGTTTGAGGCGCGCAAATCCAGAGATCAAAGAATTTCCCAAATTGGTTTGACATATATCAAGCAGACATATGATAACTGTCCGAACTTCGCTTGGGTGAACATTGAGCATGAATGAGTCGGAAACCACGAATATTCGGGCATTGCCGATCTTTGCCGAGATGGCCGACGACAATTTTGAATCGCTTATGCGCGGTTCCTACGTCCAGAACTTCCCGCCGCAGATCGAGCTGATTTCAGAAGGTGAGCCAAGCGATTTTCTGCATGTGATCATTTCTGGAGCGGTTGAGCTGTTTGCCACCTGGAATGGCCGCGAATCCACAATGGCCATTGTCAGACCGGTTTCGACCTTCATCCTTGCAGCAACGATCAAAGATGCGCCGTACCTGATGTCAGCCCGCACCTTGGAGAAAAGCCGCATTGTCTTGCTGCCATCTACGGACGTGCGGCAGATCTACGATATCGACAACGGATTTTCGCGTGCCTTGGTGACCGAACTGGCCCAATGTTATCGCGGGGTCGTCAAAAACAGCAAAGATCTCAAACTGCGCACGTCGATCGAACGCCTGGCGAACTACCTTCTTAAGCATCACAACCGCGCCAATGGTAATGGCAACGGCAACGGCACTTTCGAGCTGAACATCGAAAAACGCAAAATCGCATCACAAATGGGTATGACGCCGGAAAACCTGTCCCGCGCGATCAAGGCGCTCAAGCCTTATGGTGTGACCGTGAATGGAACCAGTGTTCATATCGCAGATGCCGATGATCTGGCCTCATTGGCCAAGCCGGACCCGTTGATAGACGATCCACTGAGCTAAGCCGTTCGGTTAGGACGTTGCCTTGCGGGCAAGTTCCTCCTCGCGCATTTCTTGCAGCCGCGCCAGCCTCGCCCTTACCGTCTTTACCCCGCCCCTGCCGCCGTTCTTTGCCGGTTTCCAACTGGCAAACTGAGGCTTGATCGTTGAAAGTTGCAGTATCTCGGCTTGTTCTTTTCGTTTGAGTGGGTCGACGAAAAAGGCTGCGAATGCGGCGCCATGCGTGCGATTGATGAACACTGGCCGCACATTTCCCCCGATTGAGATCGAAAAATCGACAAAGTCGGGCGTGTCCAATAGCCGGTCGATCTTGCCAAAATCATCAGCAGCAAATCGGCAACCCAGCTTGCCCAAGATCAGGATAGTCCCGGGAAACTCGTCATTGATTGTCAACAAGACCGCCTCAATTCTGCAATTTCTCCGGCGAAAGAAGAACCCCAAAGCCAGTTGGAACAGCGTTTTTGACACCAAAACCAGCGCAATGCCCAAAACAGCGACAAGCCCGTACCGAAAAACCGCGGATTGCAAGAAATCCTCTATGGATTTCATGAGTGAAATATCCTTGGCGCTTGGCAGGGTTTCACCGGCCTTTTGGTTGCGCCCGCCTGCACTTTCGGATTGGTTCTCCGTGCCTTGGCCTTCCTGGGTCCGGTTGGTAACTTTGCCGGTGTATGTGACCATTATCTCGTTTTCGGGGTCCAGACCCGGTGCCATCCGCTCAGCGTCCCACTCATCCAGTGCGCAGCCCTCGGTGGTTTCTGTTATCGTCTCCGGCTCCGGTGGCGCGGTCTTTTGCTTGGATGCGCCGTCTGTATTGAACTGCTCCAGAACGCGGCGCTCGTACTCCGCCCAATCTGCCTTGGTCGGATCGACGACCTCCATTCGCATTGGGTTTTTCACCTGACGTTCAATGGTGGTTGAGTTTTCGCCGCAATCAATCGGGAGGGTTTGGCGTGCTGCGCCGTTTGCCGTGTCGCTTGCGGATGCGGCTATCGGTGCGGTCTTTGGCGCCGAAACTTCGGCTTCTTGAGCCATTGCGCCGTCATTCCCAAAAAACGCGCAAAGACCTATGGCAAGAGCGCTTGCCTTTTGTTGACGCCAAAAAACTGAACTTCGCTTTGATCGTACCTGACTTTTTAACTTGCCGTGCACCACATACATAGACCTCAAAACATGTCCCAACTTTCCGGTTTCGCCGAAGTTGGCTGATACTACCTCAACGGTACCACAAAATAATATTTCACGAAAAAGGTATTTGACTTGTCGAAAAGTACTTTGGCAAAAATGACACAAATTGCATCGGCTGCATCGGCAAAGTAGGGTTTTGCCATGATCCGTTTTCCAATCAGTACGCACTGTTGAAGTCCGTCCGGCTGCGCCTTTTGACCTTGGCCTTGTTGCCGATGGTCGTGTTGATGCCGCTGATGCTGCTATTGGGCATGAACCGTTGGACATCGGAATATGACAACATCCTAATTGCCAATGTCGCCAGTGATTTGCGGATCGCAGAGCAATATCTGGGCCGCATCCTGGATGGCACCGGAACCCACATGACGGGGATCACCGAATCCGCCGAGTTTCTCGCAGAGCTGGATCAAAACCGGGCCGAATTGGCAACCTTTCTGAAGGCCAAGCAGCGGGCGTATCAACTGGATTTTCTGTATTACCTCCCACCTGATCAGACCGCCGGACCAGCACATCAATGGCCTGTGATCGCATCGGCCAAACGCGGGCGGCCAGCCACCGCCATCGACATTTTCTCAGCCGCCGATCTCGCTGCCCTGCCCGGCGATCTGGCCACGCGGGCCCGCGTCCCCTTGATCGAGACCCAAGCTGCCGTACCCACCACCCGCACGGTCGAAGACCGCGGCATGGTGGTTCACACCGCTAGCCCCGTGGGCCAAGGCGGCAATCGCGGTGTTCTGGTGGGCGGCATCCTGTTGAACCGCAATCTGGGGTTCATCGATACGATCAACGCGCTGGTCTATCTCAACGCTGCCACGGGGGGCGACCGGCAAGGCACGGCGACCCTGTTTCTTGAGGATGTCCGGGTCTCGACCAACGTGCGCCTGTTCGAGGATGTCCGCGCCCTGGGCACCCGGGTTTCTGCCGTCGTGCGCGGCAAAGTGCTGGATGACGGCAAAACATGGCTCGACCGCGCCTTTGTGGTGAATGATTGGTACATCTCGGGATACCTGCCCATCTCCGACAGCTTTGGTGAACGTGTCGGCATGCTTTATGTCGGGTTTCTCGAAGCGCCCTTTGTCGCCGCAAAACAACAAGCCTATCTGGCGCTGTTTATCGCGTTTCTGCTGCTGCTTGCGGTGTCGATCCCGTTTTTTCTGCGCATGGCCAAAGGCATCTTTTCGCCGCTCGAACGCATGATCCAGACCATGACCCGTGTGGAGAAGGGTGATCTGAATGCCCGCAATGGCGATGTGGGGTCAAACGATGAAATTGGCCTTGTCGCCAGCCACCTCGATACCCTGCTCGATCAGGTACAGGAGCGGGATCAGGCGTTGCGATCTTGGGCGGATGAGCTGAATGAACGGGTTGAAGATCGCACAGCGGAGCTAAAAGAAGCCAATTACAAGCTGGAAGAGACCTTCAAACAACTGGTCATGTCAGAGAAGCTGGCCTCGATTGGCGAGATCACCGCAGGTGTCGCCCATGAGATCAACAACCCCGTTGCGGTGATCCAAGGCAACGTTGACGTGATCCGCCAAACCCTCGACACCCGCGCCGAAGAGGTGGCAACCGAACTGTCCCTGATCGACCGACAGGTGCAGCGGATCGGGGCCATCGTTGGCAAGCTGTTGCAATTTGCCCGCCCCAGTGAATTCAGCAGCTCTGAGGAAACTGTGGACATTGGCCGCGTCACCGAAGACAGCCTTGTTCTGATTGGCCACACGTTATCCAACACCCAGATCACGGTTGAAACTGACCTTGCGCCCGCCCCTCCCGTCCGGATTGACGAGGGGGAGTTGCAGCAGGTGATCGTGAACCTGCTGGTGAATGCGGTACAGGCGATGGAGCAGGATGGCAGGCTGACTGTTTCTCTGTTTCCAGAGGAACTTGAAGGCAAGGCCGGAACATGCCTGCAAATTGCCGATACCGGGCCGGGCATTCCGGATGAGAATCTCAATACCCTGTTTGATCCGTTTTTTACGACCAAACTGGCAGAAGGCACCGGGCTGGGTCTGTCTATCAGCCAGACATTGATTCAGCGGGCGGGTGGTCTGATCCGGGTGCGCAACCGGCGCAAGCGGGGCGCGGCCTTTTCAATCTGGCTGCCCGAAGCGCCAGACAGTTTTTGACAATCAGACACCCCAAGCCGCGCATTTGCGATCCACGGTCTTGCGCGAAACGCCCAGCCGCCGCGCGGCCTCTGCCCGGTTGCCATCGCATTCATCCAGTATGTGCATGATGTGCCGTTGCATCACCAGATCAAGCGATTCAATGGCACGGGTTCCGGTGATCTGCCCCCCCCCGGCGAACTTGTCCGGAAAGGTGCCAAGGATCACCGAACGTTCAATCAGATTGCGCAATTCCCGCACGTTTCCGGGCCAATCGTAGCGGGCAAATTTCAGCAAGGTTTCTTCGTCAAGCTCAATCGCGGGCAGACCCAGCGTCTTGGAAAATTGCCGCAAGAACAGCGCCGCAAGTTCCGATATATCGCCTGCGCGGTCACGCAAGGGGGGCATCTCGACCTTCATCACGTTGATACGGTGATAGAGATCGGCCCGGAACCGCCCTTCGGCGACGGCCTGATCCAGATCGGCGTTGGTGGCGAACAGGAACCGCAGGTTCAGCGGAATTTCCCGCTCTGCCCCGACAGGGCGAATGCGCTGTTCTTCCAGCACCCGCAACAAGGCGGCCTGCACCTGTTCGGGCATTTGCACCACCTCATCAAGGAAAAGCGTCCCACCCTCGGCATGCAGGAACAGCCCATCACTGCGGCGGTCCTGATTGTCGACCAAACCAAACAGTTCCTGCGCAATCCGGTCAGGAGAAATCACCGCGCAATTCACCGCAACAAAGGGTTTGTCGGCCCGGTCTGACAGCGAATGCAAGGTCCGCGCGGCCACCTCTTTGCCCGTGCCGGTGGCGCCCGTAAACAAGACCGAGGTTGGCAATGGAGCAAGCCGTTCCAGAATATCGCGCACTTCGCTGATTGCGGCAGAATTGCCCAAAAGCCGCCCCCGCGCATGGCTGCCTTCGCCAGCAAGCTCGTGTTTGAGCAGGAAATTCTCGCGCCGCAGATTCTGGCGGTCCAGCGCCCGTGCGGCGGCATTGAGGATCTGATTGGCGCGAAACGGCTTGAGTACAAAGTCTGCGACACCTGTCCGCACCGCTTTGATCGCGGTTTCCAGATCCGCATAGGCGGTGATCAGGATCGTATCGGAAAACAGCCCGACATTGCGTTGCTCGCGCACCCAGTCCAGCCCGGTTTTCCCCGGCATGATATTGTCGAGGATCACCAGATCGAAGAAACTGCGATCCAGCAGCGCAGTAGCCTCGACGGTTGAGGCCGCTTGCTCCACCCGTTTGCAACGCGGCTTGAGGATCTTCATCAGAAAGTTGCGCATGCCAGGCTCATCGTCGATCACAAGGATCGAAGCATGGGCTAGGCTTTCGCCGTATTCGTCCGGTGCGGCAGGTTTCATTGGCTGCCTTTGCCCAATCTCACGGACGGGCCCGCGTTGACTTCTTCAGACGAAAATCCCGCCCTTTCCAGCCCGAAGCTGGCAACAACCGCAATAACAATGATGGCGGCGAAACTGGTGAACATCGCTTTCATGGCTTTGTCTCCTTTGTCTGGGAATGGATCTTTAGAAACTCTATCAAATCCCGCCGGTCCTGCGGCGCGGCAATGACCTGCATCGGCATTTTCGACCCGGGGATATAGTGATCTGGTCCCAGATCGAACAATTGGTCGATTGTCGCATCTGTCCAAACGATATCCGATCCTGCCAGCGTTGGCGAATAGGGATAGCCCGGCAGGCGGCCCGCAGTGCGGCCAAAGACCCCGTACAGGGTCGGACCGGCCTTGCGCGAGGCACCGGCGTCAAGCGCGTGGCAGATCGAACATTTACGCATGAATTGCCGCTCTCCATTGGTCATCTCGCTGGCCTCTTTGAGAAAGGATCGCTCCTGCCCAATCGCAGGATCAAACTGGTCCATCAAAGCAATCGGCCAGCCATAGGCCAGGTCATCAAGCCCGCCCGCCCAGACCATCGCCCCATCCGGTGAAAACGCCAGCGCCCAGATCGGGCCTTGCCGCGTGGCACGAAAATCCTGTCGGATGCGCCAGGATCGGGTGTCCACCAGCATGATGTAGCCCTGCCCGTCACCCACCGCCAACAAGCCAGCACCGTCATGATACACCATGGACAGGATCGGCTTTCGGTCCAGGGTAAAGTCAGCCAAAGCTACGCCGGTGACTGTATCCAGAATGCGCGTGCCGCCGTCCACCGCGCCGTAAGCCAGCCAGCGGCCCTGCGGCCCCAGCGCCAGCTCATTCACGCCAAATCCGTGTTTCACCAATGGCCGCGGCTGTGCGTCTTTTGTCAGGTCAAACAACAGCACTTCGCCCTTCGTGGTCGCAGCAAACAGGCTGTCGCCACCATCCCCGAACACGATATCGTTCACACCGCTGTCGCGCAATTTCATGACACTACCACTGCCCTCTGCCAGCGGCCAAAGGCCAATGGTCCCGTCCCAACTGGCCGAGGCAATGAGCCCTCCATCGGGCGCAATTGCCAGAGCAGTCACTTTGCCTTTGTGCTGTCCGATGATCCGGCTCTGCGCGCCCTCCCAAAGCCGCACCGTAAAGTCATCCCCGGCCGAGACCACCCCCCCGTCTGGCAGGAATACAACTGCGTTCACCGCCGCCTCATGC
This sequence comes from Sulfitobacter mediterraneus, assembly GCF_016801775.1. Lineage (NCBI taxonomy): Bacteria > Pseudomonadati > Pseudomonadota > Alphaproteobacteria > Rhodobacterales > Roseobacteraceae > Sulfitobacter > Sulfitobacter mediterraneus. Next base: position 2,093,217 of record NZ_CP069004.1, read on the forward strand.
CCCTCCAGCCATTGCGGAGTGCGTCCGTCCCAAAGGCCCACAGAATTGTCGAAACTGGCGGTGGCGACTTGCCCCCTGCTGGATACGGCCAGCCCCATAATCGGGCCGCCGTGCCCCTTGAGCGTGGTAAAGCTTTGCGCCAAGGCCGCGCCAGCGCAAAGCGTCACAATCAAAGACATCGTCGCAAAAAGCCGCATCGCCTATTCTGCCGGATGGGCCTTTTGCGGGCCATCTTTGCCCGCCTCTTTCATCTCATCCAACCAGATCGAATGGTGCTGATGCGCCCAGGCTTCATCCACCTCGCCGCTGCCCATGGCGTCATAGGCGCCCTCCATCCCGACCGAGCCGATATAGATATGCGCCAGAATGATCGCCATCAGAACAAATGCCATGATCGCGTGCCAACCTTGGGCAAACTGCATCTCTTCCTGCGGTGACAACATCACGGGCAAGGGCTCCATACCGACCAACCCTGGCAACCCAAGATCGTTGAGAATGGCAAAGGTCTTGGCAAACAGCGGCAGCTCATAGGGAAACAGAAGCGACACACCCGAAACGGCGATGGATGTACCGAACAGGATCACCGACCAAAAGATCAACTTCTGTCCGGCGTTGAACTTCTTCGCCGGCGGATGGTTCTTGCCGATGATGCCGCCAAACTGACGCAGCCAAACAAGGTCAGTCCGGTTCGGGATGTTGTGAACCACCCACATCACAAAGATCATCACTAGCCCGATAATGAACGCCCAAGCCACGTTGTTGTGAATCCATTTCGATGCGTTCAGCAAGGTCGCATTCACCTCTCGGCCCAGATAGGGCGCGATAAAGACCCGCCCGAAGAGGGACACCAGCCCGGTCAGCCCCAGCAGGACAAACGATCCCGCCAGCAACCAGTGACCAAAGCGTTCAATCGCCTTGAACCGGGTCACTGTGCGGCCTGTCATCTCTTCGTCGATGCGGATGCGACCGCGCAGCAGATAGAACAGCACCAGCGCCCCCAGCGTGCCGATCAAAAGCCAGCCGCCGTAGGTCCGCAGTGGCCCGTCGCGCCAGCTCAGCCATTTCATGCCGCCATCCTGCACCAGAACGCTGGCCACCTCACCACCCGCAGACACGCGGGTCTCGGCAGAGCCATAGCGGATCGCCCGCCAGACCTCTGGATCAGAGGTGCCCCCGATCGGGCCAAGCTGCGCCGCGCCCGCGACATCCGCCGGATTGCCCGTATCGCTGCGCATTGCGCTGTCATCCACAGGCTCGCCACGTTGACGGGCCAGAATATCGGCAAGGGTCTGTGCCCCGCCGGTGGCGCTGCGGTCAGGGGTTGTCTGTGCTTGCGCCGTCAGGCCAAGCATCAGGGAAAGGACGAGTGCGAGTGCCACGCGAAGCATGGGCCCACCTCCCAAATCTGAAAGGGTTAAAATCAAGGTCGGGTGGCCCGGCAGGTAACAAGACCACGGGCCACCCTGTTGGTTCAAAACCAAAGGAGCGGCTTAGCCACCCTTTTGGTCATAGGCCGTGCCCCAGCCCCATGCACCCGAGCCAAAGCCGCGTGCGACAACGCGCTCACGGTAGATCGCTGACACAACATCGCCGTCCCCAGCCAAAAGCGCCTTGGTCGAACACATCTCGGCGCAGATCGGCAATTTGCCCTCTGCGATCCGGTTGCGGCCGTATTTGGCGAATTCGGCGGTGGAGTGGGTCTCTTCGGGACCACCCGCGCAGAAGGTACATTTGTCCATCTTGCCACGGCTGCCAAAGTTGCCCGCCTGCGGATACTGCGGCGCGCCAAACGGGCACGCATAGAAGCAATAGCCGCAACCGATGCACAGATCTTTGGAATGCAACACGACGCCTTCTTCGTTCTGGTAGAAGCAATCCACCGGACAGACGGCCATACATGGTGCGTCCGAACAATGCATACAGGCCACCGACAGCGAACGTTCGCCCGGTTTGCCGTCATTGAGGGTCACCACGCGGCGGCGGTTGATCCCCCAGGGCACCTCATGCTCGTTCTTACAGGCGGTGACACAGGCGTTGCATTCAATGCAGCGTTCGGCGTCACAGAGGAACTTAGCTCTTGCCATTTCTCGTTCTCCTTATGCTGCGCTGATTTTGCAAAGAGTGGTCTTGGTCTCTTGCATTTGCGTTACGGAATCATAGCCATAGGTCTGGGCTGTGTTTGAACTTTCACCCAGGACATAGGGGTCTGCACCGTCGGGGTATTTGTCCCGCAGATCCTGACCCTGGAAATGTCCGCCAAAGTGGAACGGCATAAAGGCAACGCCTTCACCGACCCGCTCTGTGACCATCGCCATAACCTTGACCTTGCCGCCCTCTGGCCCTTCGACCCAGACCTGTGCGCCATCCCGCAGCCCGATGTTGTTGGCATCACGCGGGTTGATCTCGACAAACATGTCTTGCTGAAGCTCGGCCAGCCAGGGATTGGAACGGCTTTCCTCGCCCCCGCCCTCATATTCGACCAAACGGCCGGAGGTGAGGACAATCGGATACTCCTTGGAAAAGTCGTTTTTCTGGATCGAGGCATAGAGCGTCGGCAGGCGGTAGTCCTGACGATCCTCATAGGTCGGATAATCCGCCACCAGATCGCGCCGCGGCGTATAGAGCGGCTCGCGGTGCAATGGCACCGGATCGGGGAAGGTCCACACAACCGCACGCGCCTTGGCATTCCCGAAGGGCGCACATTCATGCTTGATCGCGACCCGCTGAATCCCGCCCGAAAGGTCGGTTTTCCAGTTGGTCTTGGGACCGGCCACCGCGTCAATGGCAGCGCGTTCATCATCCGTCAGATCACTGTCCCAGCCCAGATCCATCAGCATCTGCATCGTGAATTCGGGATAGCCGTCCTGAATTTCCGAGTTCTTGCTGTAGACCCCTTCGGCCAGAAGGTTATCGCCATCGCGTTCCACACCAAAGCGGGCGCGGAATGTCAGACCGCCCTCAGACACGGGTTTGGACATGTCATACAGGTTCGGCGTGCCGGGATGGTTCATCTCGGCGGTGCCCCAACACGGCCATGGCAGACCATAGTAATCGCCATCTGCCGGACCACCGATGGCCTGCAAGGTGGTGCGGTCAAAGGTATGCTGATTTGCCATGTGCATCTTGAGCCGTTCCGGGCTTTGTCCGGTGTAACCGATGGTCCAAAGACCGCGGTTAAACTCGCGCGTGACACTTTCGACATTGGGAGTCACATCGTCTTCCATTTCGATATTGCGGAAGAAACGATCGGACCAGCCGAACTTCTTGGCGAACAGGCCTATGATCTCATGGTCGGTTTTGGATTCGAACAGCGGGTCCACAACCTTGTCGCGCCACTGGAACGACCGGTTTGATGCGGTGACCGAGCCACGCGTTTCAAACTGGGTTGCAGCAGGCAACAGGTAAACACCGTCCGTGCGATCATGCAAAACAGCAGAAACCGTTGGATAGGGGTCAATCACGACCAGCATATCCAGCTTTTCCATCGCTGTCTTCATCTCGGGACCGCGCGTCTGGCTGTTCGGGGCGTGGCCCCACAGAACCATGGCCCGCACCTTGTTGGGCTGGTCCATGTTGCCTTCGTCCTCAAGGACGCCGTCAATCCAGCGCGAGACCGGAATGCCCTTGAGATTTTGCAGGCTCTTGTCCTTGCCATCTGCGCCAGTGATCTTGTCGAACTGACCGGCCAGCCATTCGGGATCTTCCTCCCAGACCCGCGCCCAATGCGCCCAGGCCCCTTTGGAAAGTCCGTAGTAACCCGGCAGGGTATGGGACAGAACACCAAGGTCGGTCGCACCCTGTACGTTGTCGTGGCCGCGGAAGATGTTGGTGCCGCCACCGCTTGTGCCCATGTTCCCCAGCGCCAGCTGAAGGATGCAATAGGCACGGGTGTTGTTGTTGCCATTGGTGTGCTGCGTGCCGCCCATGCACCAGATCACAGTGCCGGGGCGATTGTTGACCATGGTCCGCGCCACGCGGCGCAGCTGAGAACCCGGCGCGCCCGTGACACGCTCGACCTCTTCGGGGTTCCATTTGGCCACTTCCTCGCGGATCTGGTCCATGCCCCAGACACGGGTGCGGATGAACTCTTTGTCCTCCCAACCGTTTTCGAAGATGTGATAGAGAATACCCCAAACCAGAGCCACATCCGTACCGGGACGGAACCGCACATATTCGTCGGCATGGGCCGCCGTGCGGGTGAACCGCGGATCGCAGACGATCAGAGGCGCGTTGTTCTGTTCCTTGGCTTTCAACACGTGCAACAGCGAGACAGGATGCGCCTCGGCCGGGTTGCCGCCGATAATGAAGATCGCCTTGGAATTGTGGATGTCATTGTAGGAGTTGGTCATCGCGCCATAGCCCCAGGTGTTTGCAACACCGGCAACTGTGGTCGAGTGACAGATCCGGGCCTGGTGGTCCACGTTGTTGGTGCCCCAATAGGCAGCAAACTTGCGGAACAAATAGGCCTGTTCGTTGCTGTGCTTGGCCGAACCCAGCCAATAGACACTGTCAGGGCCGCTTTCTTCGCGGATGTTCATCATGCCGTCGCCGATCTCGTTGATCGCCTGTTCCCAGCTGATGCGCTTCCACTCACCGCCCTCTTTCTTCATCGGATACTTCAGACGGCGTTCGCCGTGCGCGTGTTCGCGCACCGACGCCCCCTTGGCGCAATGGGCACCAAGGTTGAACGGGCTGTCCCAGCCGGGCTCCTGCCCGACCCAAACACCGTTTTGCACCTCGGCCACAACGGTACAGCCCACCGAACAATGGGTGCAGACCGATTTGATCGTTTCAACAGCCGCGCTCGCAGCGGATGCCGCGCTGGCTTGCGTCACCGTACCGCCGGTGGCGCTGATTGCGGCAAGACCACCAATGGCCAGACCGCTGCCGCGCAGGAACGCACGGCGGTCGACGGATTTCTCCGCGACGTCAGACAGGATACTTGTCCGCTGGGGGCGTCTCGCTACCCCGTTGGTCTTTTTCCTAAGCATTTAAACCTCCCTTGCTGTCCATCTTTGGACTGAGCTGGGTTAACGAAATCCGCAGGCAGTCGGGCCAATCGCAACCAGTCGCCTGTGGCAGTTCACATCGTCCGGTTCCGGTCAGAAACGGGCGCTGTCGTAGTAGGCGCGGGTGTGCGCGGTATCCTGCATCTTTTCCAAGGACAGGTCGGGTTCCGCGGCCTCGGCCGTGCCCCCGGTGGCAACAACGGCAACTGCCGCAGCAGGTGCGCCGGTCGCCGCCAGCTTGAGAAAATCGCGTCGGCTTGTTGCCTCCTCGTTTTTCTTGGTCATGAGAGTCCTCCTCTCTGGTGGGTGACGGTTGCCCGCCAAAAATGCGGGGGTTAGCCCGCGCTCATCCGAAAGCCTTCGCTCTCGATTTCCATGAACACCCGGCCAACAGCGCCGACCGCAGCATAGAAAACCGAGTTCTTTGCAGCTTCCAAATCCGAATAGAAATGCCCCGCCCAAGGGGTGATGTGTCTGTTAAAAAACACTTTTTGATCGTCCAGCGGCGCGGGCGCGCCAAAACGGCCAACGATCATCGCGCCCATCAACTCCATCAAGGAGGCGATGTTGTCCTCCGGCTCATAGACATTTGGCGCACGGCGCATCCCCCGCGCTGCCATATCGCGTCGCAGGCTGGCCAGTGGCTTTTCATTGAGAAAACCGGTCAAATAGTAGCTTGCGTAGGGCAAAAGCTCGCCCCGGCCCAAACCGATGAACAGCTTGTTAAATTCGCGTTCCACCTGCGCGGGCTTGGACAGCCTGGCGATCTTTGCCAGCGCATTGATTGCTGTGCCAAGCGGGCCATCATCACCGCCAAGATCGGCGCATTGTTCCAGCAGCATCTCATTGGGTGGTCCGGCCAGAAGCAGACCTAGGAAATTGTACAGATCGGCCCGCTGCCGGTCTTCGGGCGCAATGGTGATCTGCTCTGCGGTGGCGGTCATATCGGTCTCCTTGGTCACGCAGACACCTGCTGGGGCGTGTCGAATACAAAACGCATCCGCCGGGGCGCGGCGGCCAACTCAGGCTCGTGTGTTTCTTCGGTTGCACTTGGCTGCGGCTCAGCTGCGGCGATCAGATCATCCTCTGGCATCGTGTCTTGCGCAGGCTCTTGAGGTGCGGTCTCGGTTTCGTCTTCAAGCGCCACAGGCTCTTCGCCGGCGGTTTTTTCTGCCTCCGCTTGGCGGGCCAGTTCCTCAACATGGGCTGTCATGCCTTTGCCGACCTGATAGGCCGTCTGCAGATTGCCCAGCAGGAAAGACGCATCGGTGAAATCCTCACCATAATCGACCAGCCCATCGACATTGGCCAAAACCGGATTGCTGATCCAAAGGCGGCGCAGGGCACGGTCACGAATGCGGGCAGGAACACTTTGGGTCAGGAAGACTTTGAAATCGTCGCCTTCGCTCAAGGTATCCGGGTCAGGCAGGCCCAACTCTTCAAGGATCTCTGCGTCGGTCTTTTCCGCCAAAGCGGCGCCCTGCCCCGCGGCCTCAGCTTGCAACAGCGCTTGTGCATCCCCTTCGGCTTCCGCCTCCACCGCGGCCTTGCGCCGCGACCAAAAATCACTGCGGCTCATTGCAGGCGCTCCTTCTTGGCCTTGCTCGGGGCGCGGTAAACATCCGCCATCTGGGCAATCCGCACATCGCCGATCCCGTCTTCAACAAGACCGATATCTTTCTTGTCGCGGCGCCGTTTCTTGAAGACCTCTTCGGTGTGGAAACGCTGCGCGAAGGCTTCGACCCAACCGATCACAATCGGGGGCATCGCGATCTTTTCGACCACGTCCTCTCCGTTGTCCGCGTAATCCTGCGCCTCATAGGGCGAGGCGGTGATCAGAACCAAATCAAAGGGCCGCGCCGCATCGTCGGTTTCGCGCATGACCACATAGAGACAAGGCACCTGCGCGGCGAGCCCGTGCAGATATGCATCCGTTTCAGCGCCATGCAGCTCAAGCATCAGTGTCGCGGCATGAAATTCGGTGATCTCGCCATCCTTGCGCAGGGCGGCCCAATTGGCCTCTGCTGCGCCGGGCAACACACCAACAGCCCGCCATGACCACTTCGCCCAACGGGTCACGCCCGGTGTGCGGCGCAGCACAACGCCCATCGGCATCGTCTCATACTGTTGCGGATTGTGGATCACTTGGCCCCGGAGTTTTCGTATTGCCAGTAAAGCCTGCCCTAACGTCGCTCTTGGACAAAGCGCGAATTGGGGCTGGCACAGGCTTTGATCAGATTGCGGACAATTTGGGCAATTGTAAAAGTCGGACAGGGCCGGTTCGGACTTATTGTCTATCTCGACCAAAATGATCGGAAATATACCTCGTCGCAGAACCGCCGAATCATCCCAACTGATTCGCCCCCGATCCGGCAGAGGCACCACCAAAAAGCCGGTTTACGGGCCACAGGAATCATGCCTACTTAGATTGGCTTCGGGACGCAAAATGCGCCCCGAAACAGGCAAGAAATGGGGTGGCAAATACATGTCTAAATCATTGATTTTATGCAATTGCTCGAACACCCAAACCATAGACGCGGAGGGCCTCACATCGGCCTCCGGCCTGCCCTGCTCAAAGGTGCATTCCGCCCTCTGCACGGTCCAGTCAAATGCTGCTGCAGAGGCGATCTCGACCGGGGATGCAATTTTTTGCTGTGCCCAAGAATCGGCTCTTTTTGCAGAGCTTGCAGACAGTCTGGACGCTCCTGCCCCCGCCACTCTAGACCTGCGCGACAGGGCAGGTTGGAGCGCAGATGACGCCCCAAAACTACCCAAAATGGCCGCGCTGGTGGCCGAGGCGACCTTACCCGCCGCCACCGCCAAGACCCTTGATGTCGTTTCTGAGGGGCTTTGCCTGATCCTCGCGCGGGACGAAACGGCCCTGCAAATTGCCGCGCAGCTTTGCCAATATCTGAGCGTGACAGTCCTGTTGCCGACCCCTCCCGATGGATTGGATAGCCGCAATTTCGATGTTGTTGTGGGCCGCTTGAAAGCCGCAAAAGGATCGCTGGGACAATTTGATGTCACCATCGACGGGCTGCAAATTCCCGATCCTGCCGGTCGCGGCGATATGGTGTTCTCTGATCCGCGAAATGGCGGGCGTTCGCAATGCGATATCCTGCTGGATCTGCGCGGTGAGACACCCCTGTTTCCGGCCCATGAGAAACGCGAGGGTTATCTCCGCCCCGACCCCGGCAACCCATTGGACGTGGCCGCATCGGTGCTCGAAGCATCGCATCTGACCGGCACCTTTGAGCAGCCCCTCTATATAAAGGCCGAACCTCTGCTTTGCGCCCATTCGCGGGCGGAGCAGACCGGTTGCACACGCTGTCTGGATGTCTGCCCAACCGGGGCGATCACGCCGGATGGCGACCATGTGACGGTTGATCCGCTGATCTGCGCGGGCTGCGGCGCTTGCGCATCGCTTTGTCCCTCCGGCGCGATCAGCTATGACGCCCCGCCCGCAGATCTGACCTTCCGCCGCATTCAAACATTGGCCAAAGCCTATCTGGATGCGGGCGGTCAAAATCCGCGCCTGTTGACTGTGAATGAAACCGGCGCCGAGATGATCCGCCTTGCCGCGCGATACGGCAACGGCCTGCCTGCCAATGTGATCCCTCTGGAAGTCGACGCCCTCGCCACCATTGGCCATGCTGAAATGCTGGCCGCATTGGCCGCAGGGTTCTCAGAGGTGACTGTCCTGCTCACCCCGAAATCAGACCGCGATGTTATCATCGGTGAAGCAGCCCTTGCCCGCGCCATGGGCGGTGATCGGATCACCCTGCTGGACACCAGTGACCCTGATGTTTTGTCCGATCAATTGTTCGCGGCACAAACCACCCCTACCGACGCAACCCCCCAGCGCCCGATGGGCACGCGGAGGCAAATTGCCCGTACCGCCGCCAAGGCGTTGAACCCGGATGCATCACAGATCGCATTGCCGGACGATGCCCCTTATGGCGCGGTTTTGGTGGACACTGATGCCTGCACGCTTTGCCTCTCGTGCATTTCGCTGTGCCCTTCTGGTGCGTTGGGCGACAACCCCGACCTGCCGCAACTGCGTTTTCAGGAGGACGCATGCCTGCAATGCGGGCTCTGCGCCAATGTCTGCCCCGAAGACGCAATCACCTATGAACCACGCATGAATTTGGACAACAGCGCCCTGGAACAGGTGATCCTGAACGAGGAAGAACCCTTTGCCTGCGTTGAATGTGGTGCGCTGTTTGGTGTGAAATCCACCATCGAGAAAATTACGGAAAAGCTGGCGGGCAAACATTCCATGTTCAAGACCGGCGATGCCGCACGGATGATCCAGATGTGCGACAATTGCAGGGTCAACGCGCAATATCACGCCAAAAACAGCCCCTTTGCAGGCGCTGAGCGACCCCGACCCAGAACCACGGCGGACTACCTCAGCAAGCGCAAGGATCACTGATGATCAAGCGGTGCCCCCAGATCGGCTGGCTCCAGCGCGGCAACATAAGCGATGATTGCCTCCAGATCGTCCAATGTCATCGCGACCGGAACGATGGGCGACGGGCGATCCACCGGAAAAGGGTCGGTGACCTCCTTAACCTGCGTGAAAGCGGGATGCGGGTTAAGAGCAAAAAACGCGGCAAAGCGGTCTTCCCAATTTCCCAAGCTGCGCAGCGCAAAGAAGGACGGTGTCGATCCGATGGCATTCATCCGGTCCGCCGCAACCACCACATGACAGCGCCCACACAATCCCCGCGCCTTGACGCGGCCCGCCACGGCGTCCCCGTTATAGGTCACGGTTTCAGCACTGACTTGTGCCTGCGTCGGCAGGCTGAACAAGGCGGCACCGTCTATTTGAAACCCTGTCACAGTCCTGCGTCCGACCTCAGAGTCAATCCAATCGCCAAACCGCGCAGCCCCCGCGTGGCCGCCTTCCGGCACTGCAAAATGCCAGCGCTGCCCCAACCCGTCAAAGACCGGATTGCCCTCCGGGCCAAAACTGGCCTCGGCCTGCGCGGGATCTTCGACCAGTTCGATCCTTACCTGCGTTTTGAGAGAAAACCGTGGAAGCAGATATTTCAGCAGCCCGCTTTCGATCAGATCGGGCGGCGCATAGAGGCGAAAATTTCTTTCATCTGCAACGGCTTGTCCGGCCCATATGGCAATGGAAACCAGACCCGGAACGAGATGACGCAGGCGTAAAAACATATAAGATGTTAGGAACTCCTGACTTCTTTCGTCAACACCAACAGGAAAGAGCAAAAGATGAGCGATGATTTCAACATGTCGATGCGCAAGTTTCTCAAACAGGTCGGAGTGACCTCGCAGCAAGCCATCGAAGAGGCAATGCGCAGCGCTGAAACCGGCGGCAAGGAATTCACGGCGCGGGCCGTCGTCACCATCGACGGGCTGGACATGGAACATGTCGTGACCGGCACCATCAAAGGTCAGGACTGACCCTTGAGCGTGACACGTGAGGCCGTTCTTGAGGCCCTGAAAACCATCGAAGATCCCACCGGCAAGGGCGACATTGTCTCAGCCGGAGTGGTGCGGGCGTTGAACGTCGATGGCGGTAATGTCCGTTTTGTGCTTGAGATTGATCCAAGCCGCGCTGACGCCTATGGGCCGACCCGCGATCAGGCCGAGGCATTGGTCAAAGGTGTCGCAGGTGTTGAAAACCTATCGGTGGTTCTAACCGGACACAGCGCCCAACCGGCACCGCCTGATCTGAAACTGGGTCACAAATCCGAACCCAAGGGCCCCGAGAAAATCCCCGGTGTGAACCACATCATCGCCATTGCCAGCGGTAAGGGTGGCGTAGGCAAATCCACGGTTTCGGCCAATCTGGCCTGCGCATTGGCCGCGCAGGGCCGACGCGTTGGCCTCTTGGATGCAGATGTCTACGGCCCAAGCCAGCCGCGCATGTTGGGCGTGTCGGGCCGCCCCGCCAGCCCGGATGGCAAGACCATTCTGCCGATGCGCAATCACGGGGTCACGATGATGTCGATTGGTCTGATGACCAACGACGATCAGGCGGTGGTCTGGCGCGGGCCAATGTTGATGGGCGCTTTGCAACAGATGATGATGCAGGTGCAATGGGGCGCCTTGGATGTGCTGCTTGTGGATCTGCCACCCGGCACCGGTGACGTGCAGATGACCCTGGCCCAAAAGGCGCAGGTGGACGGCGCAATCATTGTCTCGACACCGCAGGATGTCGCCCTGATCGACGCCCGCAAAGGCATTGATATGTTCCAGCAATTGAACGTGCCGATTGTGGGAATGATTGAAAACATGTCCACGCATATCTGTTCCAACTGCGGACATGAGGAGCATGTCTTTGGACATGGCGGCGTTGCTAACGAGGCGGCCAAGCTCAATGTGCCCTTGCTGGCGGAAATCCCTCTGCATCTTGATATCCGGCTGGCCGCAGACGGCGGTGCGCCGATTGTTGTTTCCGCACCGGACAGTGCGCAGGCCAAGGGCTTTGTCGATGTGGCGCAGGCGCTTATTGCCAAAGGTATCGCATGACCGAGGTGATTTTCCCTCCATTAATGTCCGGTCTTGCCGTCACCGGGCGCGAAGATCCGTTTCACACCGCCTGTCTGCAAGCGGCGGTAGGCTGTGACGCTGGTCTGGTGGTGTACAACCTGTCACCCGATAGCTTGAGGGCGGCCATTGTATTTGCCCCCGAAGTGCCCCTGCAGGATGCTTTGGCGATGTTGCCGGTCTGCGGCGTTGGCTTTCAAAACGCGCTTGGGGCGCTGGCCCCGCCGGAGGTTGCCGTACATCTGGAATGGGGCGGCGGTCTGCGGATCAACGGTGCGAAATGCGGCCAGTTGCGTGTCGCCGCCGGTACGAAAGCACCGGGCGAAGTGCCCGATTGGCTGGTTGTCGGGCTTTCCCTGCCGCTTTGGCCTAACAACGATGAAACCGGCCACACCCCGGATCAGACCGCCCTATATGCCGAAGGCTGCTCAGATGTGGAGGCGCCAAGGCTACTGGAAAGTTGGGCGCGGCACACGCTGAACTGGATCGCCCGCTGGGACGAAGAAGGCGTCAAACCTGTGCATGGGGAATGGCGCGGTTTGGTGCATGGCATGGGCGAAGAGATCACCCAAAACGGCCAAACAGGTAGCTTTCTCGGCGTCGATGAGCGCTTTGGTATGCTGCTGAGGCACAAGGGCGATACAACCCTCATCCCGCTCACCACCCTGTTGGAGGATCTGTGATGCAACTGGCCCGCGCCATTCATTTTGACGAAAGCGATACCCGTGTCTACGCCAATGCCGCCCGGACGGGCGAATGGTGTATCTCGGGTGGTTTTGAATTTTCAGACTGGTCGGAGGCCGATCTGTCCGGCAAGGCGCGGCAGGCCTTTGCAAACGGATGGTTTGGTTTGGAAACCTCGGGCCGGGTGACGTTTGTCGCGGTGACGCAGGTTGAGGCGGCAGAGATTGAAACGCTCACTGATCTGCTCGCCCAGCATTTTGTCACATACTACGGCGCCCCGGATGCCGCTGCCGCCCACCCCGTGGCCGCAGAGGAAATTCGCCAGATGCTGGATCTATGTGACGGGCATGACGCCAACACCCTGCTGACGGTTGCGCGTGAACTGACGCCTTCGGGCGTGCGCGAAGCCTACCGAGTGATCGAGCCCCAGGGCGCAGGGCTTGAGCAATTTGCGGTACATGGGGATCTTGAGGGGTAAAAGAAGCGCAACACCCGGTCGCGCTTCTCGCTTTTTTGCAAGTTCAACCCGGGTGCCGGACCGTCATTGCATCGCGTTGAATACGAAAAGTGTTTCGCCGTTGATCTTGTAATCATTGATCAGCGTCTTTGCGGTGTCTGACACCAGCCACCCCTCCAACTTAAGCGCCAGATCATGCTTCACATGGGCATGTTTTTCCGGGTTCACGGGCAGATAGGCATATTGGTTGAACAGTACCGGGTCGCCCGCAAAGATCAGCGCCAGATCAGCCTTATTGCCGAAGTTGAGCCAGCTGGCCCTGTCCGACATGATATAGGCGTCCATCCCCGCTGCCGTGTTCAGCGCAGCGCCCATGCCTGCACCCACGGCCTTGTACCACCCCCCGAACGTCGCCGGATCAAGGCCTGCTGCGTTCCAAAGGCTCAGTTCCTTTTTGTGAGTGCCACTGTCGTCACCGCGGCTGACAAAAGGGGCCTTGGCATTTGCTATCATCGAAAGCGCCTCTGCTGCGGATGCAGCGCTACCCGCACTCGCCGTATCCGATTTCGGGCCGATAAAGACAAAGTCGTTATACATGATCTCGCGCCGGTGGGTGCCATTGCCAGCAGCCAGAAATTTCTCTTCAGCCTTGCGGGAATGTACCAGGATGGCATCAACATCCCCCGCCGCGCCAAGCTTGAGCGCCTGGCCCGTGCCCACCACCAGCAGCTGCACCTCAAGGTCCAGATCGCGCTTGATCGCAGGCACCAGAATGTCCGACAGGCCGGAGTTGTGAAAGGAGGTCGTGACCGCCATCTTGATGTCATCGGCCCATGCCGCGCCGGTCATCGCCAATGTGGTCACAGCCGCCATCATCAGGGTCTTCATTCTACAATATCTCCTTTTAGAAACGCGCGGGCCTGCGCGGTATTGGGGGTGTCAAAGAACGTTTCTGCGGGACCGCGATCATGGATCTTGCCGCCCAGAAGGAACACCACTTCGCTGGCCAAACGCCGCGCTTGGCCCATGTCATGGGTGGACATGACCAACCGCGTGCCTGCGGCGGCAGCAGATTGCAAAATGGCCTCAACGTCGCGCATCGCCCGCCCATCGAGGGAGGCGCAGGGTTCATCCAGAAACAGCACATCGGGCGAGCGGATCAAAGCACGGCCTAACGCCAGCTTCTGCCGCTCCCCTCCCGACAGGGCGGTCGCCGGACGCGTCAGGGCATCACCAAGGCCGACTTTCTGTGCCCAGAGTTCGGCCTGTGCCCGCGCGGTCTTGCGGTCCACACCCGTCAGACGCAGGGGATAGGCCAGATTGTCCCGCACTGACCGGCGCAGCATCACCGGGGTCTGGAACACAAACGCCTGTCTGCGCCGCGCCTCACTCTCGTCACAGGTCCATGTCACCCGGCCCGCAGAGATCCGGGCAATCCCGTGCAGCAATCGCAGGAGCGAGGTTTTGCCGGCCCCGTTGGGCCCGATCACCACGGTGATGCCTTCGGCCTCAAGACGCAGGTCAACAGGGCCAACCAGCACTTTCCCGCCACGCCGGGTCACCGCGCCTTCAACAATCAGAGGGAACATTGCACTCACCAGCGGCCCTCCTTCTCGGTCTGGGTCAACCAGTGGATCACCAGATTGACGGCAATCGCCATTGCGATCAGGACAAAACCAAGGGCGAGGGCCAGCGCAAAATCGCCCTTGCCGGTTTCCAGTGCAATTGCCGTGGTCAAGACCCGTGTGTGGTGGTCGATATTGCCGCCCACCACCATGATCGCGCCGACCTCACCGATGGCCCGGCCAAAGCCTGCCAATGCCGCCGTCAGCAAGGCCCGCCGCCCATCCCATAGGAGGGTCATTATCCGCTGGGTGTGGGTCGTATTCATTGAAATCAGCAGGTCATGGTAATCCGACCACAATTCGCGAAGGGCTTGATGCGCGATGGAGGCAATCAGCGGCACAATGATGATCACCTGCGCAATGATCATGGCCGTGGGCGTGAACAGCAGGCCAAAAACCCCAAACGGGCCAGAGCGGCTGAGCATGATATAGACAATCAGACCGACCACCACAGGCGGCAGCCCCATTAACGCATTCAGTACCGCAATGGTCAGTCGCCGTATCCGAAACCGGCGCACGGCCAGCAAGGCGCCCAATGGCAATGCGATCAGCGATGCAATCACCAGGGCCGTCAGCGTCACCTGAAGTGACCGCAACGTGATCTCAACCAGGTCCGCATCCAGCGAGACAAGCATATAGAAAGCCTGGGACAACCCGCCCCATAAATCCGACATCTATGTTTGCCTTTCCCCACATCGTTCGGCCCCGAACGCAGGCACAGTAAACACGCCATTGAAGCGGGCAAAATACCAAAAGCGGCATTTTGCAGAAATCGGCCAAAATGACCTTGTCCAATTGTGACGTCATGCCGCCGATAGTCAATTTGACCTAAGACGCAGAGCCTAAAGCCCGATCACCTCGTCCTCACGGATCACGGCAGGATCGTAGGCCTTTCGGGCGAACACCTCGCGCACCATTGGCTCAAAATGTTCTAAGGATTTTGACGGATATTCCGGATCAAAGGATGCCTGATCCCAACGTTCACAAAATGCCGCGCAGGTGTCGAAACAGGGGTGATCCCTGAACCGGTCACGGGCATCTTTGTCCCAGCCGTAATGATGCGCGTAGTAGACCATCTGAAAAATCCCGTGATGCTCCACCGTCCAGGCCACCTCCCAGCGGACAAAGGGGCGGATCACCTCGGCGGAAAAACGGTCATGGTTCTGCGGGGCCAGCCCATCACCAATGTCATGCAGGAGCGCTCCAACGATCCAGTCGATGTCGGCGCCTTCCGCCTCGGCCCGGCTGGCCGATTGCAAGCCATGTTCCAGTCGGGTGATCTGATACCCCTCTAGCGTCGCCTCGCCCTGGCGACGCAGCTCCTCCAGAACCCGATCAGCGGTCAGGCCCAAATAGGGTTTCTCCAATTCATGCAACAGCAGGTATTCTTCCTTGGTGCCGTCCTTCATCTGAGTGAAAGACACCTTTGGATTTGCATCTGTCATTGGCTCGCTCTCCCTTTTTCTGTTGCGCCGTACATGGACAGCTCGCCCATCGACCCTGCAGCAAGTGTGACAGATTGATCCGCCACGGTACGATCATACAACGCCAGATCGGGCACGGCGAAAAGACTGCGCGATCCCGGCGCGTTGATCCACCCGCGTCAAACGTCCACACCGCGCACCAGCATCGCATAATCCCGCCCCGGCACAGCATCCTTTACTCCTAGGATGGCAGTTCTGACCGTCAGCCCGATCCGGCGGCCATTTGACCTGTTGGCACCGGATGCAAAGAAAGCGATCGCTTCGAGTTGCTGCTGTGCGGCGGTCCCCTCGTCGGTGTCAGATGTCCTTACAGCCGCCACAAACACATTTTGTTGATAGGTGTGCCGCTGATCTACTGTCAGTCCACTTTCCATCGCGCATACCCTTAGGACAGCCTTTTCCCCAGTCTCCGCTCGATCAGCGAATTCGCGCCTACCCTCAGTTGACACGCATACGTTGAACTATATGGAGGCCCGCACAACGCAGGCGTCGACGCGCCGATTCTCCATTTTGCAAGGACATGCAGCCGATGACGACCTATAGAATTCCCGCACAGGTGATCCGCAGCAATACCTACACCGGCACCCTTGTTGGGGTCGCACCTACAGAGCTCGTGATCGTGGCACAGGACAACGAAACTGGGTTCTCCTATTCCGTCCCGACGGATCCATTTGGCAACCCTACCGATATCACCTTCGACCGCAACATTTATTCTGCGACCTATTTTGATGGCACGCGGCAAATCCGCGATGACGACTTTGCAATGGTTGTCGATATCAAATGGGGCGGCAACAACTTCTCCACGCTTTATTTGACGCAGGTGATCCTTGGCGGTGAGGTTCATGAGGTGTCGGTTCTGCTTGGTGGGGCCGAGGTGCCACAGTTCACCTCCGTTGCGGTTGCAGAAGCCTGGCTTGGCACTTTTGCCGAAGCCGCCATACCGCGCAAAGGGCCGTTCACACCGGGCCAGCATATCCCATTTGATGCCCCAGCCGGTACTCAGGTAACCGAAGATGACTTTATCGTCGGCTCACCCGGACCTGACCCGATCAGCGCGGGCATTGGAAATGACACGATTGATCCGGGCGCAGGGCACGACACAATTGATGGCGGTGCGGGGGATGACACCGTCCTCTATACCGGAGATCAAAGCAGCTACACTCTGACGCTGTCAGCAGAGGCCACGACGATCACCAATCGCCTGTCCTCCGATACGGATATCGATACCCTGATTGATGTGGAGTTTCTGGATTTTGGAACAGAAATGGATGTCTTTGGCGGCCAGCCCATGCATCTGGATATCTTTGACGGACCAGCCAGCCTGAATGCCGAAGAATTCTCCGAAATTGTTGAGCTTTACGTGGCTTATTTCAACCGGGCACCTGATGCTTTGGGGTTGTTCTTCTGGGCCGGAAAATACGCCGAGGGGCTGAGCATTGCCGATATGGCGGCGAGCTTTTTCACGCAGCAGGAGACGCAGGAAACCTATGCGGCTGTGATGGACGACGCGGGCAACCTCACCGATGTCAGTGCCTTTGTGACCGCCGTCTACCAAAACGTTCTGGGCCGTCAGGCGGATCAGGCCGGTTTCGATTTCTGGGTCGATGTTCTGGAAAACAGCCCCGATGTGACCCCGCCCAACTTTATCCTGGCGATCATTCAAGGGGCCAAGTTTCCTGCTGATCCTGTGCCGCAATCCTATGTCGATCAGGCCTATCTGGAAAACAAATCCGACATCGGCGCCTATTTTGCAGTGATCAAAGGCATGTCAGAGGTCGGCAATGCCAGCACAGCCATGCAACTCTTTGACGGGTCCGACGACAGCCTTCTGGCGGCCAAGAACGCCATTGATGCATTTCACGTTTCCGCAACGGGCCCGACAGACGGCGAGTTTTTGATGCCGCTTGTGGGTGTGATTGACGACCCCTTTGCCTTTGTCTGAGGAACGCCCCCTCCGACACCAAGGCCGGAGGGGGATCCCCTAAATCTCGATCGACACCTTGCCCATCGGGTGTGAACAGCAGGCCAGGACATATCCCGCCTCGATGTCATCCTCCGAGATGCCGCCGTTGTGGACCATATGGACATCACCCCCGGTCTTTTTGACCTTGCAGGTGCCACAAACCCCGAAAGTACAGCCCGACGGGATGTTCAGCCCTGCCGCCCGGGCCACGGCCAGAACAGTATCGGTTTCGGTACATTTGTGACGCACGTCCGACTGCGCGAAGTAGACTTCCGCAGTGCTCTCCTCATCCGGGACCACATCATCCAGATCAGGCTGATCCGCCTCTTCCTCAACAGGTGCGCCAAAGCTTTCCTGATGATAGTGGTCCATGTCAAAGCCAAGCCCCGCCAGCGCGTCGCGCACAGCCTGCATGAAAGGCTCCGGCCCGCAGCAATAGACCTCGCGCTCCAGATAATCGGGGGCCATCAGACCCAGCATCAGCTGGTTGAACATACCCTGATACCCGGTCCATGGCGCATAGGGATCGGGCGCCTCGACGACAAATTTCACTTCCAGCCCCGGTGCGCGGCTGGCCATCTGCTCAAGCCGCTCACGAAAAATGATTTCCGAAGGCACGCGGGCGCAATTGATGAACACGGCATCCAGATCCGTGCCTTCATCCCACAAACAGGTGGTCATCGACATCATCGGGGTGATGCCGGAGCCTGCCGAAATGAACAGATATTTGTCGGCCTTGCTGTCCGCATTGGTGAAAAGACCCGCCGGACCAAACGCCTTGAGCCGCACGCCGGGCTTGAGGTTATCGAGCATCCAGCGTGTGCCGATGCTGTCGCTCTGCGCTTTGGCGGTGATGGTGATGGACCGGGGCCGCGAGGGCGAAGACGAGATCGTATAGGTCCGGTGCACCGTGCCGCCCGGCACAGGAAGTTCAAGCGTCAGAAACTGCCCCGGTTGATAGTCAAACAGCGCACCAGATGGCGCACGAAAGGTAAAGCTGGCCACATTCGGCATTTCCGGAATGACCGAAACGCACTCCAGCATTTCATCATCGGTCCATGTCCCGCGCATGGGTTTGTTGCTCATATCGTTCATTACGCCTACTCCGCCGCAAGTGAATTAGGGGCGAGCCGCGCGGACAGGGTCCCGCAGTACCAATCGACAAACTGCGCAACGCCGGATTCCTGCGTGGGCGAATAGGGACCGGGTGTATAGGCCGGCGAATTGATACCCTTTTGATTGTCTTCGACAACGCGGCGGTCTTCGTCATTGGTGGCCATCCAGACCTCGGTCAAACGTTTCAGGTCATAATCCACGCCCTCAACCGCATCTTTGTGAACCAGCCATTTGGTGGTGACTTCGGTTTCCGTCGGGCTCACGGGTGTTACACGAAAGATGATGGAATGATCCGGCAGGAAATGGTTCCACGTCGAGGGATAGTGGAACTTCAGCAAGGTGCCAGCATCATCAAATGGCACGCGGCCCAACCAGCGGCGCACGGCGGTTTTCCCATCCAGAGTATAGCTTTTGGCGCCTTCTTTCAGTGGCATCCGCGCAAGCCGGTATTGGCCGCCTGCGTCCAGCTGGAAATCCGACCGGATGCCCGCTGCTTCACAACGTTGGAAATGCGCGGCCAAGGCGGGTGGCGTGTCGCCAGCTTCAATTCCAGTGACAGATGGATCATCGGGGAAGGTTCGGCACAGCGAGGGATGGTTGCCACCGCAATGGTAGCACTCGCGGTTGTTTTCCCAGACCAGCTTCCAATTGCCATTCTCGATGATCGAACTTTCGAACGCCACCTTGGCATTGCCCAGATCATGGGGTTCCAGATAAGGTGCGGCCAGTTCTGCAAAACTGTCAAAATCGGGCGCTTCGTCCCCCAGACAGATGTAAACCAGCCCAGCCAGCTCGCGGCAGTGCACCGACTTCAAACGATGTTTGGAAGGGTCAAAGTCCGGTCCCATGTCACGCGCCCATAGAAGTGAACCGTCCAGCTCATAGGTCCATTGATGATAAGGGCAGACCAGCTTTGGCGCGTTGCCTTTGGCGGCGGTACAAATCACCGACCCACGGTGGCGGCAGGAGTTGTGGAACGCGCGAATCTGGCCATCCGCACCGCGAACGATGATGACGCGATAGGCACCAACGGTGTGGGTGATATAGCTGCCGGGCTTTTCCAACTCACAGGCCGCGACCGCAAACAACCAATCACGGTAGAAGATCGTTTCAAGATCGGTCTGAAACACCGCCGGATCATTGTAGAACGGTTGCTCCAACGCGTAACCGATCTGGCGTCCCGCAAGCAATGCATTGATATCGTTGTTCATCTTGTGCTTCCCGGCCGCTGGGCGCGGCGTTGCTGGAGCGATCGGCAGCACAGCGCGGGGGTGGGCGCCACAAGGAGGACGTGCACCCAAGCCAGCGCCTGCACCGCCGCCCGCGGATTGACGTTTTGCAAGGCTGGTTTCCGGGCTTGGAAGGTGCCAATGGCACGGTCGCATCGCCTTCCCGAGGTCCTCTCTCAGTGGCGTTTGGTTGCGACCTTCCCTTCCTTACCGTTGCGGGGGCAGCGCCGGATTTGCACCAGCTTCCCAATTCTCCGCCTCCCCCAAGGTTTGAGAAAAGCAGCACCTTACAAGCTGCAAATAATCCGGCCCTAAGCAGTCAGTCGTTTCAAATTGCGACCAATCGAGCGCCCGAAAAGACACTCAGGCAGATGTGGCAGATTCTGAGAAAACCCCACTTGATCAAGAGCGACGAAGAGCGAATCCACACCAGATCTTGTGTGCAGCAAGGCACGATCCCCACATCTAGAGGTGGGCTAAAACAGGAACGTCACTTTGCCGATCAAGCAGCGACACGCCCGGGTCGTCGATCCCCAAAGTTGGTCGGTGAATGACAATTTGCCTGCGGCAGGCAAAGGATTCTCCGAGAAGCGATGCACCCCTTGAACGAGCCGGCACATTGGAATCAGGCGGCAAGCATTTTGTCCCCTGCGAAGGATGCAAGCCAATCAGACGAAGGTTCCGGGAAGGCGAATTTGGATGAAATGATTGACGAATTACAAATATGGCTCTTTCTATACCGTCGAATATTTTCCTTAATAGACTGTTATTAGGGAAAAATTTTTCAAACACTTTGATCAACATATAAAAATCCTGAAAAATTGATTGACGTCCATCATTTTACAACACAACCTATCCCGCACGGTCATCAAGCCTTCGGTGATTGGAGGAGGTCCAATGAAAAATCCGACGCTCCATGACGTCGCGCGGCTGGCTGGTGTCAGCTCTGCGACCGCTGATCGCGTATTGAACCGGCGTGGAAACGTGGCAGAGAAATCTGTCCGAAAGATCGAAGAGGCCGTCGCGCAGTTGGGCTATGTGCGCAATATTGCTGCCGCCAACCTATCCAGAAAACGCGGGTATCACCTGGCGTTTGTGCTGCCGCGCCGTTCGCACGCTTTTTTTGGCCGCATGCATGAACAACTGCAAAAGGCGGCACTGCATCTTAAATCCGCCCGCGTCGCCATTGACGTAATTGAATTTGAGGCTTTTGACGCTCACGCGTTGGAGGTCGCCGTCTCAGGGCTGTCGGAAACGGGTTACGACGGCGTTGCCTTTGTCGGACTGGGCCAGAGAACCGCGCTCATGCCATTGGTGGCATTGCGCAACTCGGGCGTAAAGGTCGTCTCACTGGTCTCTGACGGCCCTCAAGATTGCCGTGATCATTACATCGGCATTGACAATAAAAAGGCCGGGCGCACCGCCGCACGTCTGGTTGGTATGGGCCACGGTGGCAAAGCAGGCCGCGTGATTGTCACCGCTGGTTCGCTGGATGCGCGCGACCATTCCGACCGGATCGAAGGGTTCACAGCGGTGCTGGAACAGGATTTTCCGAGCATCGAAATCACATCCGTGATCGAAACCAAGGACCAACCCCGCCAGATGCGCGCGTTGTTGTCCGAACGCCTGCGCGGTGACGATGGCTACACGTCAATCTATAATGTCGGCGCGGGCAACGAAGGCTTGGTGGATGCCGTTCGGATGAATGGCCGTGATGGCCTTTCCATCTGCGTGGTTCATGAACTTTCCGCTTGTACCCGCGACGCATTGGAAGACGGCACCATCGACGTGGCCATCGACCAGCGCCCCGAGATTGAACTCAACCGTGCGCTCGCCCTGCTGCAAGCCATTGTGGATGACCTGCCGCCCCCACCGGCGCCGGAGCTGATCCCAGCGATCTACTTGCGTGACAATCTTCCCAATGAGCCGCTTTGACAGAAAGGCCCTTCCCAAATGACCACTTTTTTCGAAGACCTCAGCCCCCTGCGGTTTGATCCAGATGCCAATGGTCTTGCCTTTCGTCATTACGATCCGGACGAAATGTTCATGGGCAAGCGGATGGAAGATCATCTGCGCTTTTCCGTAGCCTATTGGCATTCCTTTGCTTGGCCGGGCGGTGATCCGTTTGGCGGCCAGACCTTTGAACGCCCTTGGTTTGGCGACACGATGGATTTGGCCCGGATGAAGGCCGACGTGGCCTTTGAAATGTTTGACCTGCTGAACGTGCCGTTCTTTTGCTGGCACGACGCGGACATCCGTCCCGAGGGCACAACCTTTGCCGAGAGTCGTCGCAATTTTGAGGAAATGGTCGATTACCTGACGGGCAAGATGGAAAACGGCAAAACCAAGCTGCTGTGGGGGACCGCCAATCTGTTCAGTCACCGCCGCTTCATGGCAGGCGCCGCCACGAACCCCGACCCAGAGGTATTTGCCTGGTCGGCAGCCACCGTGAAACTGTGCATGGACGCGACCCACAAGATGGGCGGCGAGAACTACGTTCTGTGGGGCGGGCGCGAGGGCTATGAAACCTTGCTGAACACCGACCTCAAGCGCGAACGCCAACAGGCGGGCCGGTTCTTGCAGATGGCTGTCGAGTACAAGCACAAGATCGGGTTCAAAGGTGCGATCCTCGTTGAGCCGAAGCCGCAGGAGCCAACCAAGCACCAATATGATTTCGACGTTGCCACGGTCTACGGCTTCCTCAAGGAATTTGGCCTGGAGAACGACGTTCAAATGAACATTGAACAGGGTCACGCGATCTTGGCCGGTCATTCTTTTGAGCATGAGCTGGCATTGGCGACATCTTTGGGCATCTTCGGATCCATCGACATGAACCGCAATGATTACCAATCGGGCTGGGATACGGACCAGTTTCCCAACAATGTGCCCGAGGTCGCATTGGCCTATTACGAAGTGCTCAGGGCGGGCGGGTTCACCAAAGGCGGCACCAACTTTGACGCCAAGCTGCGCCGCCAATCCCTTGATCCTCTTGATCTCATTGCCGCCCACGCCGGTGCAATGGACGTCTGCGCACGCGGGTTCAAAGCGGCTGCCGCGATGCTGCAGGACGGTACGTTGGAGGAGATGCGCAAAGCCCGATATGCGGGATGGGACACCGCCGGGCACGGCGCCTTGCTGGACAGTGATCTGGCAACCATCGCCGCGCAGGTCGAGGCCGATGGGATTGATCCGCAGCCACGTTCGGGCCGTCAGGAAATTCTGGAGAACATCGTCAACCGCTTCGTCTGAAGCGGCACATTCGGCCGGAGTTACAGTGAAAAAGATCAGAGGTCATGTCGCAGAGCACATGCGCGGCAATCCCAAACTGCGGCAGATATGGGTCATAGGCCCCTGATCGTCTAAGGCCCCGGTCCAAGCGGGAATTTGAAACAGTCTTGGCCGGCAGATCAAACGGTCAAGATGCCAAGAGATGAAAGAGAAATGATATGTTTTTGGGGCTGGACCTCGGCACCTCCGGTGTCAAAGCGCTTCTGATCGACGAGGCGCAAAACCCCGTGGCCGAAGGGCATGCGCCGCTCACCGTGCAGCGCCCCCACCCCAATTGGTCAGAACAAGATCCTGACACATGGATTTCTGCCTGCGATGATGCCATCGCCGCCGTGCGTGCAACTGCGCCCCGGGCGTTTGCCGCGCTGAAAGGCATTGCGGTATCGGGTCAGATGCATGGCGCAACCTTGCTGGACAAAGCGGACAAACCATTGCGCCCGGCAATCTTGTGGAATGACGGGCGGTCTGGCGCAGAATGCGAAGCCCTGGAGGCCCGCGCCGATTTTCGAGGAATTGGCGGGAATATCGTCATGGCGGGTTTCACCGCCCCGAAACTTGAATGGGTACGCCAGAACGAGCCCGAGATCTTTGCCGAGACCCGCAAGGTACTTTTGCCCAAAGACTATGTTGGTCTTTGGCTGACCGGGCGGCATATGTCGGAGATGTCCGATGCCGCTGGCACGCTGTGGCTCGATGTGGGCAAACGCGATTGGTCCGATGCTCTGCTTGCGGCAACAGGGATGGATCGCAGCTATATGCCCGCCCTTGTCGAGGGGTCCGGAGCGGCTGGAAATCTGCGGCCTGAACTGGCCAGTGCATGGGGCGTCGGACCTGTCGTGGTGGCGGGCGGCGGCGGCGACAATGCCGCGACAGCCTGCGGTCTGGGCATCACCAAACCGGGCGATGCCTTTGTCTCGCTTGGCACCTCCGGTGTCTTGTTCACCACAACGGATCACTATGCCACCAACACGCAATCTGCCGTCCACAGCTTCTGCCACGCGGTGCCAGACACTTGGCACCAAATGGGTGTTATCTTGTCGGCCACCGACAGCCTGAATTGGCTTGCTGACTTGGTGGGCCGATCTGCCAAAGATCTGACAAACGCCATCGACGATCTGCCCAGCGCCCCCTCGCCCGTGACATTCCTGCCCTATCTGTCGGGCGAACGCACACCTCACAACGCGCCCGATGCTTCTGCCAGTTTTCTTGGCCTCAAGCGCCAACACGGGCTGACCGAAATGACCCAAGCCGTGATGGAAGGCGTGGCCTTTGCATTAAATGACTGCCGCCGCGCCATCGACGGAAGCGGCGCCAAGTTGGAAAGCGCATGGGTTGCCGGTGGCGGCAGCCAATCCAAGGCATGGCTCAACATGATTGCCGCCGCGACGGGTCTGATACTGAAAGTTCCAGCAAGCGGATCACAAGGTGCAGCCCTTGGGGCGGCCCGCCTCGCCATGGCCGCAACCGGGATGAACGACGTATTCCAAACCCCGCAGTTGCAGGAACGTATCACCCCGGACCCTGCCTTGGCCGCAGCCTATGCAGAGCGGCAACACCTGTTCCGTGACGTCTATCCGGCGCTCCCATAGCGGCAGATCGAGAAAAGCTGCGAGAAAGGCAGCAGCGCCGCTCGCCCGTTAGACAAACCTATGGGTTGCGCCCACATCTACCCCCAAGCGGGCGAATGTGTCTTGGGCAAGTCCCGCGATCTCATCCTCGCTATAGGCGTCCGCGTCATATCTGAATTGCAGCGCACTGCGCCCCGGCTCAAATTCGGCCCGCAGAACCAACTCATCAAAATCACCCGGATAATGCGGCATAGCAATCTCACTCAATTCCATTGACCAGATGCGAACGGTGCCGTCTGCCGAAGGCTGCGCCACGGCGTCAGGGGGTTGGCGATTGCCATTCAGGGGCATCCGGCTGCCGGTAGTAATCTGGCGGGGATAACTGCCTGCGTCGAGCAACCTGCGGTCCCATGTCCCTTCACGCCGGGCGGCAATCGCCGGCAGATGATCCAAAGTCTCGCGCCATTGCTGCGCATGGTTTTGCGCGGCCTCGACAACCGGTTGACCCTCACGATGCCGAAAACGCATCAAGGGGTGCAACGCATGATGACCCGCGTATTGGAACAGGCGGTTGTCGTGACGTCCGAGGGTTAGCGAATAAAGCACATCCTCAACATCCCCTGCCCGCGCCACAGTCTGCATAAAAGCTGTGTTGGCCAGCATGAACGCCGTTGTGCCCACCGCTTGGGCCTGCGCGTTTAACTGAGCCACCTGATCTGCGGTAAGATCACAAAAGAAGTCAGCACCCTTTTGCCAAGTCAGGCCGCCCTGCAAGATGGGCAAGCCGCGTTTGACCCGTCCTATTTTTGGCGGCGGCGGCGCAGGAAATAGCTTCTCTTCCCAAAACTGCTGGGCCAAAGGTCCGCTCATGGCGCGATCCCTGCCCCAACCTTGATAATATGCGGCATAGCCAACGGCTGAGGTCACTATTGGCACCTGAAAATAGAACTTCATAAGATCGTCACGCATCACAGTCATGCCAAAGGCGTCCGTCAGGCAGGCATGAGCACGGAAAACCACAACATCACCAAGATCACCAAATAACAGCAGATCAAGCTGAACCAATTCATGCCCGGCAAGCGGCAGAAGGTCGCGTGCATGTCTGTGTGTGATCCTTTCGATAGCCTCTACGGAGGCACCTGAATAATCATGGACACCGATCCCCGCAGCACGTGCATCTCGAATGCAGCACTTGGGTTTTGCACCATCGAGATCAAGGACCAGACGGGTGACGTCATGGCGCGCACAAAGCTGCGCAAAGGCGCGGCGCAATCTCCGTTCACTCAAACCGGGGCGGACACGCATCGCAATCGAATGGGTTGTATGGGTCAAAAAGTTGCGATTGGCCTCAGGGTGTTGTGCAAGCAGAAGGTTGAAATGTTGCCACGCCGTTAGAGGGAATGTCTGCATGCGGTGTTTAGGGCCTGTGAACAATCAAAGGTTATTTAGAACTGATTTCCATATCTGGCGCAACCGTCCTTGCCCCATGTGGATCTGGCGCTGAATGCTCCTAATGGCCCAGCCCCAAATCCGAGTGCCTGACAGGGTGAATATTCACGGCGAGATGCGATGCGAAGGCAATTTTCGATCCAGAGTTGCCCGATTTGGGGGAGACTTGATGCGAACTTGCCCGGCTGTTGCCAGCGGTCAAGCGCAGGCCAACTGGCCCAACATTTCCGATTTGGTTGGCTTTATCCTGTGATTTACGTGATCAAATGAAAAGACCTTTGGTGACCGGACCCATACTCCAATGCCAACACATTCTTCGAACAAAGACCTTAGCCTGAAATGGCTTGAGTTGTTCCAAACCTATGCAAGGACTCAATCGTTGCAGGCGACAGCGGCAGAGGCCGACCTGTCCATCAGCACGGTTTCTCATCACTTGCGCAATCTTGAAGAGCATCTTGGCATTGCTCTGTTTGATCACAGCCGCAGGCCGATGGTCATTACGCCGACAGGTCGCAACTACTTGCGCAACATCGCGCAGGCCATGCAAACGATCCGCAAAGCGACGGCAGAAGCATCTGCAGGCAATGTGGCAGACGCCTCTTATCTACGGGTTGGCACGATCGAAGATCTGGATAGCGATGTTACGCCAGAACTTGCAGTCTATCTTTCTCAGAACATGCCGGATTGCAATTTCCTGTACCATACCGGAACCAGCAACGACATCATCCGGATGCTGCGCCATAGGGAACTGGACTTAGGGGTTGTGACAACTCCCCTCAAGTCCACAAACGATCTTGTCGACTGGCCCCTGTTGCGTGATCCATTTGTCATTGCCTTGCCGGTTTCGATGGATTTGTCGCTGCCCGATATTGTTGAAGGGCGCATCAATCTGCCATTTTTGCAGTTCTCAAGTGATCTCATCATCGCGGCGCAGATCGAAGCGCAATTGCGCCGTCTGGGGGTGCAATTGCCCAACAAGTTTGAATGCGGAAATAATCAAACTTTAATGGCCATGGTCGCCGCGGGTTCCGGGTGGACCATAACGACCCCATTGATGTTTTCACGTGCGCGGCGGTTCCACAAACAACTTCGCCTGCATCCCTTTCCCGGTAAGAGTTTTGGACGGACGTTGTCACTGATTGCCAGCCCTGATTGTGCCCAATCCGCAATTGATTTGGTGGCATTCAAACTGCGCATTGAACTGAACCGGCAGATCCTTTCCGACATGCACCGTGCGTTTCCTTGGCTCAATGAGCAATTCACCCTGATCGAATAGGATCATTCGACATCATTGAGGAGCTGCACGGTTATCGAACTCCGCGAACTATGTGCCATTAGGCCGATATTCTCGTAGTTTAATTCTGATTTTTTCGGAACACCTATCCAACCCTTGTGCCGAAAGTGCAATTCTTGCTCAGTTCGTTTCTGCATTTTTCGGGAGGCAAAAATGAAGTCACGCACGAAGGTTGTGGTCATAGGGGGAGGAATCGCCGGCTGCTCAACATTGTATCATCTGACGGAAGAAGGGTGGTCTGACGTTGTTCTGATTGAGAGGGACGAACTCACCTCTGGCACCACGTGGCATTCGGCGGCTCAGGTGACAAATTTTGGTATGAACCAGACAATGGTCGGTCTGAAATCCCACTCCATCAGCCTTTACAAGAAATTGCGTGATGATCCTGAATACCCCGTTGGCTACCACCATGGCGACGGCGGGATCCGGCTGGCCAATACCGAAGCACAGATGCAGGCCTATCGCCATTTTGCATCGATGGCGCGCGGTATGGACGTAACTTTTGAGGTTATTGATGCCGCGGAGTGCGCCCGCCGCCATCCGCTGATCTCGACGGACAACCTGCTGGGAGGTCTCTGGGACGGCGAAGACGGTGACATCGATCCGGCGCAACTGTGCCAGGCTCTGGCGTTCCACGCGCGGAAGGCCGGCGCAGAAGTTTACCGCCACACAAACGTGACCGCGCTGACCCAGCATACCGATGATACCTGGACGGTCGAAACCGACAAGGGCAGCATTGACGCTGATATCGTTGTGAATGCCTGCGGCTATCGGGTGAACGAAGTTGGCAAGATGATGGGGGTGCATCACCCTGTCGCCTCCATGGAGCACCAGTATTTCGTCACCGAAGACATCCCCGCCATTGTCGAAGCCGGTCACCGAATGCCCCTCCTGCGCTGCCCAATCTCAGACTATTACTCCCGCCAAGAAAAGAACGGTCTTTTGGTCGGGTTTTACGAACAGGATTGCAAAACATGGGGCATGGATGGCATCAGCCCGAGCTTTGCCAATGATCTGTGTCCGGATGATCTTGACCGCGTCATGGACGTGCTGGAGGGCGCGTTTGAACGGATGCCCGCGCTAACCGAAGTGGGCATCAAGCGCGTGGTCAACGGGCCGATTACCTATACCATCGATGGTGCACCCTTGGTCGGTCCAATCCCCGGCAAGCGAAACGCCTTTTGCATCATCGGACTGCGGGCGGGTGTGGGTGAAGGCGGCGGCCACGGCTGGCTGCTTGCGCAACAGATCGTGCATGGTGAGGCGCAGTATGACACCTGGTGTATCGATCCACGGCGGTTCACGGGCCACACCAATGTCGAACTGACCGCTTTGAAAGCAATCGAAGACTACCAGAACGAATTCCGCTTTCATTTCCCTCACGAACACCGCCCCGCCGGACGCAACGCCAAGACAACACCGCTCACGCCGATCATGGCCGCCGAAGGTGCAGAATTTACCGTCGTGAATGGATGGGAGCGGGTGGATTACGTAAAGCCGTCACCGGATTTCCACCCGAGCCTGAGCTTCAACTTCGACGAGACCTTCGACATTGTCGGCGCAGAGGTCCGCAACGTGCAAGAAAACGTTGGACTGTGCGAGGTGAACGGCTTCAACCGCTTCGAGATTGCCGGCGCGGACCGGCACAGTTTCCTTGACCGGATGTTCTGTGGGGCCGTCACCAAAAAGGATGGCCGCGTGGGCCTTGGGTATCTGCTGAACCATCACGGCATGATCAAAGGTGAGGCAACGATTGCGAATATCCCGGCCTCGGATCGCGGCCCGGCCCGCTGTTGGTATGGATCGGCCGCGGCTTCCGAATATCACGACATGGACTGGCTGACCCAGCATTTACGATCGGACGAAGACGTCCAGATCCGCAGCATGACAAACGATCAGACAATCCTCGTTCTGGCCGGACCCAAAGCACGCGATGTGCTATCGGACTGCGCCCGAGGCGACTGGTCCAAAGAGGCCTTCCCTTGGCTGTCGGTGCGCGAATGTTTCATCGGTTTCTCGCCCGCAACCGTGCTAGGTGTCAGCTTTTCCGGTGAACTGGCGTATGAAATCCACGTGCCGAACGCCTCTCTTTATGTGGTCTATCTTGCCCTGCGCGAGGCGGGTAAAGCACATGGCATGAAACTTTTCGGCGCGCGCGCGGTGGAATCCATGCGGCTCGAAAAAGGCTTTCTGCATTGGAAAGCCGATCTGCTAACCGAGTTTGATCCGTTTGAGACAGGGCTGGACCGCTTTGTTCGCCCGGACAAGGGGGCGTTCATCGGACAGGATGCCTTGCGGGAGCGAATGAGAAACGGACCGACACGCCGCCTCGTGACGCTAAAGGTAAACAGCACAACCGCGCCTGCGCATGGTGGTGCATCCTTGATGCAAGGTGATGCGGTAGTGGGCACGGTCACTTCGGGCGAATGGGGGCATCGCGTGGGCACGAACCTCGCCTATGCCTTTGTCCTGCCAGAACTGGCGGCGGTCGGCACCGCCTTGCAGCTGGATCTCTGCGGAGAATTGGTGGCGGCAGAGGTCATCAGCCCCTCGCCCTATGACCCAGAATACTCCCGCATGCGCGCCTGACCTTGCACCGGGGTCAGGGGGTTCTGGCGATGTTGGTCGTTACGTTCCGAGTAGCGCGGCTTCGTGTCAGAACGATTGCGGTGATGACCAACGCACAGGCACTGAGCTGCGCAAACGTCAGGGTCTCGCCAAATGCGAACATCCCGACAAGAAACATGGTCGGCAGTTCAACGCTGCCAATTACAGCGGTGCGCGACGCGCCAATGATAGGAGAGCTGACAGTATAAATCAGCTGTGGGACAAACGCGGAGACAACCGCAATTCCCAGAATCATGATCCATGTATCTGCGTCCGCGGGTAGGATTTCCGCCGCTGTCGACGTCGCAACAAGAGGCGACAGCGCCAGTACCGATCCCAGTGAAACAGACGCGATCCTCGCGAGCGGCGGAATGCGCGAAAGGCGATGCACAAGGACGCATATGCCAAAACCGAACCCCAAAGGCGCCGCCAGCGAAAAGATCAATGTCGGCAAGTCTTGAGAAGGAACCGCAGCTGGATTTCCGGCGATGATGGCGGCCAGAAAGATCAGGCCGGAGGCAAGCAAGGCCTTGCGGGATGGTGGATCGGCAAACATTGCCCATGCAATGACGACCGTGAACACAGGATAAGTCATATAAAGTACGCCAACTGTCGAAGCAGGGATCGTTTCAACCGCCCCTACATATCCGATCCAACCCAGCCCCATACCTGCGCCTGCACAAAGACCCCAGACCAGCTCGCGCCATGCCTTCAACTGGCTCAGAAACGCAGGTAACAAGATCACTGCGGTGATGATATACCGGTAAAAGGCCACCGAATGTGCGGCCAGCCCTTCATCGGTCAGATTTCTGCTGAAATAGGGGACGATGCCAAAACAGACCGACGCAAAAAGCACCCCAAGCGCGGCCATTGTTTGCTTGGTATTCAGTGCTTTTGGGTCTGAAAGGGAAACCGTCATGCAAAAGGCCTATCACAGCCTTGGCCTTCTCCTATGCTTTTCTTATCGCACTGCGGATCTTGGACCCGGACCCTAGCTTGGAAACCCTTTGTGCGCTTCGACCTGGTCGAGGGTGGATGACCACGACGGTTGCTCGCTGATAAATGTCCGGTACATCTGCGCAACCTCCGGTTCCCCCTGTAAAGACCCCGCAGGAACGATCATTTTTGTACCATCACCACTGAGCCAAGGCACGCCCGAGCCGCATTTCGGACAAAAGGACTTGGAGATGTCCCGCCCCGGCATTTCATAGGTGACGACGTCATAACCCCCAGACAACCATTTGAAACCACCGACATCTGTGAACAGATTTGATGCAAAAGCCGACCCGGTGATCTGTCTGCATTGCGCGCAACTGCACAAGAACATCTTTTCGAACGCGTTGACGACCTCATATGAAACCGCACCGCACAGGCAACTGCCTTTAAGTTTCTGCATTCTCATCGTCCTCCCTGAGCGGGCCAACCAATTGGCCAAGGCCGCGCATACGATCCTCCGCCTGCGAGACCATTCTGTGAAGCGTGACTCGCGCGGGTTCGCGTGCCTGTATGAGATCAGCGGCCTCGCCGACAATCACCGCCGCGACGTCCATGTCCCCCGCCGCCAATGCGGCGTTGAAGCGGGCCTGCTCCGCAGTGAGGTTTTCACGCAAGCCGGCCAGATTGCCGCTCCATTTTCGGGTGAAGGAATTGCGCATTGTGCGCAGGTTCCAATCCGGTGGCCAGTTGAGGCCGCGCGCCAAATCAAACACCGAACTGCGTTCGGTATTGTCTCCCGACCCCGAAACAGCCGCCACCTTGGCATCCGCACTTGCAAGGGATTCGTCGCTGGCAAAGAATATCGTGCCGCACAATGCACCTGACGCGCCCAGCGCCAAGGCCGCAGCCAGACCGCGTCCATCCGCAATGCCGCCCGCAGCGATGACAGGTATTCCTTGCGCGATATCGACCACTGCAGGAACAAACGGCAAGGTCGCTCTGGCGCCGCCGTGACCGCCCGCCTCGGTGCCTTGCGCCACGATCACATCGGCGCCAGCATCCACCGCTTTACGGGCTTGGTCCAGTGTCTGCACCTGAAGGATCAATTTGGTCTTCGCTGCGCGAATTTGACCGAGGAAGGGCCCAAAGTCACCGAATGAGAGCATCACTGCAGCCGGGTTCCTTTCGAGCGCCAGATCAAGCAGATCGGGCTGACGGGCGAGTGACCAAGTGATGAAACCCACGCCGACCCTTGCATCGCCTGCCGCCTCAAATTCACGGTTGAGCCAGTCAGCATCGCCATAGCCGCCGCCGATCAGACCCATACCGCCTGCATCGCTCACCGCGGCGGCGAGCGCCCCGCCGCTGACACCTGCCATCGGTGCCAGCAAAACGGGATGTTCGATGTCCAGCAATTCACAAAGAGATGTGCGAATACCCATACCGGTCAACGCGCCGAAGTGTTGCGGTATTGTTCGACTGGCACCCCGCCGATACCCCAATTCTCAAGCGCAACTTCGTCGATAACGACAAATGTGGTTGCCGGGTTTTTATCCAGAACCCGCACCAACACGTCGGTAACGCCGCTGATCAGTTCGGCTTTTTGATCGGGGGTGACGCCTTCGCGTGTCACCTTGATGTTTACATAGGGCATATCAAATCCTTCAGGCTTCACGTTCGGTGATTTGGAAAACTTTGGCCATGATCCACCATGCCCCATCCGTGCGCACAAGGGTCAGGAAATCAATGAAATCTTTCGTACCGATGGAACAGCGCACCCGAGCAAAGGCGGTGTTTTCTCCTGCAAACTCGATGGATTCGATCAAATCCCGGCGCGGCTCATTTTGCGACGCTGGAGATTTTCGTGCCGCCACCACCGGCAGGTATTCATCCATCGTGCGGTAAAGCAACGGCATCTCATCTGCCGTTGCGTAGATCGCCTTTGGGTGAAAGACGGTGGCCAGTTTGCCCGCGTCGGCATGATAAAGACCATCAAAGTAGGTCTCAATCACGCCGGTAAGTGCAACAAATTTGGTCATGCCGCCCGCTCCATCAGGCCCTCAGTCACCATCGCCTTGATTGTTGCCGGTCGCGCCGCGACACGCGCGACAAATGCCTGGGTCTTTGGATGCGCGTCAAGATTGATCCCGACAAAGCTGGCCCAGTTGAGCACGACGAAAGCATAGGCGTCCGCAACCGTGAACCTGTCACCCATGAGATAATCGCGGCCATCCGCAAGGATTCGTTCAATATGCGCCACGCGGCGATTGACGCCAGTTTCGGCTTTCTTGCGTCGGGCATCATCCATTTCAACGCCAGAGAAAAACGGCCCGAAAGATGTATGCAACTCCGACGACAGAAAGTTGAGGGTTTCTTGAAGGCGGACCCTTGCCATTGTCCCGCTTGGAGGGGCCAAGCCAGCAACGGGTGACTGGTCTGCCAAATACTGCAACACGGCGGGGTTTTCGGTAATGATGTCGCCATCATCGGTCACAAGCGCGGGCACATAGCCGTTCGGACTGATCTTGAGGAAATCGCCGCCTGCTTCGGTTTTGCGTGCATCGGTGTCTGTCTTGTCGAGATCAAAC
Organism: Sulfitobacter mediterraneus; assembly: GCF_016801775.1. NCBI lineage: Bacteria > Pseudomonadati > Pseudomonadota > Alphaproteobacteria > Rhodobacterales > Roseobacteraceae > Sulfitobacter > Sulfitobacter mediterraneus. The sequence goes on from NZ_CP069004.1 coordinate 2,127,036, forward strand.
GAGACGCCAAGCTCGTTTAAGACGATGTGGGATGCCATCGAGCAGGCACCGGGTTTGTAGTAGAGTTTCATCTGTAATCGCTCCGGTTGTTTGCGGTCATGGGCAAGAGATGGCGCATCGGCTTACCGTTGACAACTTGGTTTCTCATGGATACTTAACTATTGAGTTACCCCGCAGAAACCTGGTCACCAAACATGCCCCTCAAAGTGCGCAAGAACCAAAGTCCCAAGCCGCCGCAGCCGTGCATGTTGACGCATTGTATGGGCGTGATTTCCGGGGCATGGGCGGCCAATGTCATCTGGTCGCTGCGTGCCGGCCCGCGCCGCTTTAACGAGCTGCGCACAGATATTCCGCCAATCTCGGCCAAGGTGCTCTCGACCCGTTTGACGGAACTTGAGCAACGCGGTGTGCTGTCACGCAATGTCCAGCCAACCTCGCCCCCTTCGGTTGAATATGCCCTGACGGAGCTGGGCAGCGAACTAGTGCCTGCGCTTGAGGCCATCGTAGAAGTGGGCCACCGTCTCAAGATGCGCGAAGAGGGATAAGTCCCTGACCCGAGCAACAGAAATAGGGTTCTGGCACTTCCGGGACTGAGATCAAAAGCGCAATCAAGGGGTCGGTCAGTGCAAGATCCGGATCAAAGCTGCCGGAAATCGCAGCTTATGTCAGTGTCCAGATTGCGGGGTGGCTCGGTCATATAGTGGCCCACTCCACCCTGTGCGCAACCAAGCCAGAAATCACGCGGAAATTCGGGCCAGGCTCGACATGATCAAATCATTTGGGGGTAGTGGCGGACCGAGGAGAAAGGCTCTAAGCGTTGAAAAATATAAGCAAAATGCCTCCTGAACATTTTTTGGCACCTATATTTGTCAATGACTTATATTACCAACTGTTCAGGTTTTCTGGCAGAGATCTAGGTCTCTTCATCGCACCACAGCTCAGAAGATCACTCGAATCAAGAATGTTCTTTTGGGATGTTGGATTTGAGGGATGCCATTGCGCCAGCACTCCAGCTGATGGGAACACGGCATACTATTTACATCAATGTTGCGGCGTTCTTTAGAACGTCTCTCAAGTTCGAAGTCGGCGATATTCTCGACTAAAGTTACGGTATTGATTTAATACTATCTACTGCTAGAATCGCCATGCAGGATCGCTTGGTAACCGCTGCTCCGAACAACAGATGAGGGGCGGGCTGATGGACGCTCGACTCATAGGATATTGGGCTATCGCGATCAGTCAAAATGGCCCCGATCCTGCACCAACTCTACAACTCTCTTGCAGAAAAACCATGGTGTTTGAAAAACTCTGCTTGGGTGGAGGTTAGCCCGATGGAGCGATAGTGCGGAGGAAGCAAAACCACTCCGAAATCACGCCTTTCCCCTACTTCATCTTTACAAATGGCAGATCTAAGTGCCAGCGCAGGCTTGTTGGTCCATCGCTTCCCCTCGGGATTGATCGCTTGATACGAAGCGCTGGCAACAATATCAGCAAATTGCAATCCGGCTTCCATATAGTGAGGAACGTAGTCAACCAACCGAAAGCTGATAAACCGAAAGTCGATCTGTCGTTTGTCGAGAACGGGGACGTGCTGATATCTTAACTTTTCAAAGTAGGCTTTCGTTTGGCTGTAAGAATGCCCGCCCCTCTGACTGAAAATCACTCGAATTTTGTCATCTTGCCCCGGGTGACCTGAGCAATCACGCGCACAAAAATCAGTCACTCGTTCCAACAACACCCTAACCAACCAGTTGTAGAACCATTGCTGGCCACCTGCCTGAGCTGCGCGTTCGTTACTATAGCCCTTCATGTTTTTTTTGTTTGAAGCCACTACGAAAGCTCGCCCAGGATGCGATGCAAGTACAGCAGCCGCTCGTTCTTGTTTTTTGGGGCTTAGTTTTCGGTAATGAAGTGCACGTGATCGACAGTTAATATCGCTGATCAGAGCGTCTAACCATTCAGCGCATTTGGACTCGTTTTCTGCGCGCACCAGATAGCCTGAAAGAACTAACCATTCGGACGCTCCATTCGCGTCAATAGGTTGCACACGTTTGAGGCCATCGTCACCAGCTTCATCAATGTAAAGAACATAGCCATATTTTGGTGGTTGAGTCATTGCTTCGCTTTCACTGCACAACTCAATCTTCTGTCGATCAGGCCGATTCTACAACGCTAGGGTGCAGGCACTATCAAATTGATCGCCAAATAACAAAGCGCTCGGTTTCTGCTCACAGAATTCGAAGCGGGAAGGCAAATTTTTCGCATCGAAGAATCCTGAACAAAATTCCTATAAGGCATTGTCTTTAAAGGATTATTTGCAATGTTGGCGGACCGAGGAGGATTCGAACCCCCGACCCCTTGATTCGTAGTCAAGTACTCTATCCAGCTGAGCTATCGGTCCACTGAGGCGCGGTTTAGTCGGCCCGCGCGGGGTTTGCAAGCCTGTTTTCCCGACTTTTTACGATTAGGTGATTTTCATACTCCAGCACCATCGAACCGGCACTCGGGACGCCTTATTTGCAATGGCCTGCGACCGGCTGACCAGTGCCCGCCCTACAAGGTGCCGTCGCCTTTTGGCAGGGTCACTCTGAAACATGTACCGTCCTGACCAGTCCGCACAAGGTGCAATGACCCGCCGTGGCCTTTGACAAGCTCGGCCGCAATCGCAAGGCCCAGACCGGAGCCGCCCTTGCGTGCACCGCCCTGAAAAGGCGTAAAGAGATGTTCCTGCGCCTTCGGTGGCAGGCCCGGCCCGGTGTCAGAGACGTCAATGTGCCAGGCAGCATCATCTTCAAGTGCCGTGACGCCGATTTCGCCCTCTTGCCCCGTTGCCATCAAGGCTTGCCGCGCATTGCGCACCAAATTCGACAGAACGCGGTACATCTGTTCCGGATCAGCCCGCAGCTGCATGCCCGCTGGCACGTTCACTGCAAAGCTGAGGTTCTGGTCGCGGCTCGCCAGCCGCTCTGCCTCGATCGCGTCCTCGACCAGTTCGGCCATGGACATCATCGTGAGGGTCGGCCCCGGTTCCTCGGCCTTGCCAAAGGCCAGCGTCGACTCGCACAGGTGAACCGCGCGGGTGATGGAGCCAACCAGCTTGGGTGCAAGCCGCCGCACGGTCGGGTCTTCGGAGGTTTCGATACGGTCGGTAAACAGCTGCGCCGCGGCAAGGATGTTGCGCAGATCGTGACTGATCTTGCTGACAGCAGAGCCAAGCTGCGCCAGGCGTTCCTTTTGCTTGAGCGCCTGGGTCAAATCGGTCTGCATCATTTTCAGCGCCACCTCTGCCTCGCGCAATTCCGTCACGCTGGCCGAGGGTTCAATGATCCGCCGGGCATCTTCGGGCGCACGCGCATAGCGTTGCATATGCCCAACCACGCCCTTGATCGGTTTGAGCAGTAAGGCCCGCATCGCCAGAAAGAGCAGCAACGCGGTGATCACCGATATCACCGCCGACAGAACCAGAATGCGCAGGCCATAGTCGATCATCGCCATGCGCATCGGCGCGGTTTCCATCGTGATCTCGATCAGTAGACCGGCTTCGCGCACAGGCTCTCCCATGACGCGGATCACCTCGTTCTGAGGGCGGAACAGGCGGCGCATCGCATCGCGGATCAGCACCATCGCCGTTGCATCGCGCAGATCGACAGTGGCGGCGATGGTTTGCGGCATATCGGAGGACAGCATCAGCTGGCGCACCTCATCGCGGCGCAGCACCACGTTGAACACCTCGGCGTTCTTGAGCAACTCCTCCTCAAGTGCGGGATCAAGCATATCATCGGCCAGCAACGCCAGAGAGGCGATCTGCGCCCGTTCAAGCCGGTTGAGCATGTAGTCTTCGCGGAACCGCGCAATGGAGGGGACAAAGATCATCACTTCGGCCACCATCACAAAGATTGTCGTCAGGATCAGCAATCGCCCGGACAGGGAGTTGATCATCGTGGCCTTCACCCTCTAACCCTTCGCACAAAACACCATGTTCGCCCCCTTCAGGGCAGAAACCGCTGTACCAGCCCCACCACCCGTTTGACCATTGGGCTTTCAAAAAGGCGCGGGCTGAAATAGGCACCCGCCGCACGTTTGTTGATCTCGCCGATGGTTGGATAGGGTGCAACCATAGCGGCAATCTGGCTCATTTTCATATTATTGGCCAGCGCCAAGGCCCAAAGATTGATCAACTCGCCCGCCTGATAGCCGACAATCGACGCACCGACCGGGCGGCCCTTGACCACCATCACTTTGATCAGGCCCTTTGTCTTGCGTTCGGCAATGGCGCGATCGTTGTGGTTGTAGTGAAACCGCACGACCTCCAACTTGTCGCCGTGTTGCTCTTTCGCTTGCGCCTCGGACAACCCGACCTGAGACAGCTCAGGGTCGGTATAGGTGGCCCATGGGATATGGGCCGTCTTGGCCTTGCTGGGCAGGCCAAACAGCATGGACCGAATGATCACTCCGGCATGATAGCCTGCCACATGGGTAAATTGCAGCCCGCCCGCAACATCGCCGATGGCATAGACCTTGCGGTTTGTGGTACGCAGGCCGTCATCAACCTTGATCCCGTTGCGCAGGGGTTCGATCCCGGCCCTTTCCAAATCAAGCCTCTCCGTGTTGGCCTTGCGGCCCACTGCCATCAACAGATGCGAGCCTTTGAAACGCCGGCCATCTTCGGCCAGCACTTCAATTGCGCCCGCCTTGCCACGCACTTCGGAAACCTTCGCGCCTTCCTCGATCACCACGCCTTCATCGCGCAGCGATTGCAGAACGATCTCGGCCAGCTCCGGATCATCCTTGCCCAGCGCGGTTGCCCCTTCGATGACAGTGACCTTGCATCCCATGCGAACATGGGCCTGCGCCATTTCCATCCCAATCGGACCGCCGCCCACAATCAACAGATGCGCGGGCTTCTCGCGCAGCTCGAACAATGTCTCATTGGTCTCGTATGGCACCTGATCCAGACCATTGATCGGCGGAACGAAGGGTGACGATCCCGTGGCGATCACGATCCGCCTTGCGGTGATTACGGTATCGCCCGCCTGTACCTCGGTCTCGGAAACAAACCGCCCGTATTCCTCAATCACCCGCACGCCAAGGCCTTCGAACCGCTCAACGCTATCCACCGGGGCAATCTGCGCGATGACATCGGCGACGTGATCCTTGGCCGCCGCGTAATCTACCTCGCCGGGCGCATCGGCAACACCGAATTGCGCCGCATGGGTTTGGCCATGGGCCGCCTTGCCGGTCGCAATCAGCGCCTTGGAAGGCACACAGCCATAGTTCAGGCAATCGCCGCCCATCTTGTGACCTTCCAAAAGGGTGACATCCGCCCCCATTTGCACGGCCCCCGCGGCAACCGATAACCCGCCAGAACCAGCGCCGATGATCAACACATCTGTTTTGATCCGCTTCATTTCAGCAGCTCCTTTTTGCCGGTCACGGCTTTGATGATGATGGGCAATACCGACAATGCGCACAGGCCAAGGATCGGCAGAAGAATATGCGGCTCAAAGATGATCCCCAGATTGGCCGTTTCACCAGCGGCGAACACCGCGCCCAACCCCGCACCAACCGAAGTATAGACAACCGCCCCCGGAATGATCCCCAGAAAGGTTGAAACCGCAAACCGGTACAGCGGCACACCCAGAAACGCCGGCAACAGATTGGCCACAAAGAACGGCACCGCCGGCACCAGCCGGATAAAGAACAACATCGACCACTGGTTGTCATCGATACCCTGCTTGATCTTACGCACCATCCCTTCGGAGGCATCCATCCGTGCCTTGAGCCGTTCCCCCAACCCCATGCGGGCGGCCTGAAAGATAACGATCGCGCCAATTGTCGCCCCGGTCACGTTGAAAACCGTGCCCAGCGCGGTGCCGAACAGAAAGCCGCCGGTCAGCGTGGCAATGGTTGCACCGGGCAGCGAAAAGGCAACGATCAGCACGTAAAACAGCACAAATATCAAAGCGGTCAGCAGATAATTGCTGTCGCGAAAGGCGATCAGCGCCTCGCGGTTGTCACGCAGCGTGTCAAAGCTGAGGTAATCGCGCAAGGTGAACGCCCCGATGGCCGCAACCACCGCAATCGCGATCAGGGGCGCATAACGGGCCACGGTAGATTTTTCGTCATTAGAATCAGTCATCAGGCTCATGTCTCGGACCACGGGAAGGGGAACAGGGTAGCGTTCCTATCTACATGGACTGTTGCAGCGCATGGCGACAGGTCTATCACGGGCGCTTGATCAGCGGTGTGGTTTTTGGCACCTGGCACCCGTCCAAACCCCCGCATTGAAACATATGCAGCGTGTTTTTTGGAAATTGTTGCAAGACTCGCAGATTTCCGCCCCAGAGGGTTTGACTTGCCGCCCCAGCAGCTTTAGAGGACGGGCTTGAATTGACGCTGGCCGGAACGATTCCGAAGATCCAGTAAGTATTAAGTGGAGACGGAGCGATGAAACGCACCTATCAACCTTCGAACCTTGTGCGCAAGCGCCGCCACGGTTTCCGTGCACGCATGGCAACCAAAGCGGGCCGTAAGATCATCAACGCACGCCGCGCCCAGGGCCGGAAATCGCTGAGCGCGTAATCGCGCCAGACGGATTGACGTAACATGACACCGCCGGAGGCACCCAAAGATGGCACTGACGCCATGCTGCGGGATACGCCGCCGGCGGTTTCGTCATGTCTGACGGTCCTCACCAAACGCCCGGATTTTCAGCGCGCCAGCCGCGCCGCCCACACGGCCACGCCCGGTTTTGTCGTGCAAATGCGCAAGCGGCGCGAGAGTGAAACACCGGATGCGCCGGATCAGGTCCGCGTGGGTTTTACCTGTTCCAAGAAGGTCGGCAATGCCGTGGCTCGCAACCGCGCCAAACGGCGCCTGCGCGAGGTGGCCCGCCTGATCCTGCCGCAGCAGGGCAAACCCGGCCATGACTACGTGTTGATTGGCCGTAAGAACGCCACCGCTGATTTGCCGTTTGATCAGCTTCTTGCCGATTTTCACAAGGCGCTTGGCATTCTACACGGCAAACGCCGGTGACCCCGCTTGCACGCATTCTGTCCTGGCCGGTGCTGGCCTACCGCGCCATCTTCAGCCCTTGGGTCGGCCATAATTGCCGCTACCACCCCACTTGCAGCGCCTATGCCCTTGAAGCGCTGCAAAAGCATGGCGGCCTAAAAGGCGGCTGGCTGGCTGCACGGCGCATAGCCCGATGCCACCCCTGGGGCCACAGCGGCATCGATAACGTCCCCGATTAATGCGCAATCGCCTGATTTTGGGTGAACCCCCGGAGATTTCAAAATCTCCGAACCGATTTCTTGCAAGAAATCGCACCCGCCCTTCACCGTTCCAGCACAAATTCATCCGTGCTCGTGGCAACTGGAGGTCGCCAACGGCTGCCTAGGGCAAAATGTTCTTTGGCGAGGCGGGCCAGCTGGGGCGAGCGGCGGGCATGGGCAGCCATCTCGCGCCCGATCATCCGGCGGGTGTCGCGCGGGCCATTGCGGTATTGCAGCGCCAGTGCCTGCACAAGACGAGCCTGCGTGCTTTCAGGCAGAGTCTCGGGCTGTAGATATTCCTCAAAAATCCGCTGTACGCCCGCTTTGCCCTCCAGCTCCGTCAACGCCACCGCAAAGGCCCCCAGATAGGGCAGATCCTGCCCCACCGCCTTGTCCAGCTCGGCCCTGAGATATGCGGCATAGGCGCGGTCTTTGGACAGACCGGCAAGCAACACCCGGATCGGCAATAGCGCCTCATCGCCTGATGCCAGATCCTGAGGCAGGCGCTGCACCTTGGGCAGCGGCGCGGCGCGCAGGGTGGCATAGGGCACGCGGTCCAGTTCTTGCAGGGCCAGATCCCGCAGTTGTTGGTTGGGATCGTTCACCAACCGGGCAAAGAACCGCAGGCGCGGCCCGTCATCCCCGTAGATCCAATTGGATTGCTGCGCCATCACCTGCATGATCACCTGGGCAAAGCGTTCTTCCATCACCGCCAGAGGCAGCCAATGGCCATAGGCCCCATCCCGCGCCAGCAGCACCAGACCATCCTGCGGGGTGTTCAAGCGCCAGCCCGGTGGCACCTCCACTTCTGTCAGGGGCGGTCCTGCCAGGGTCTGTCTCACCCGGTAATGCCCTGCCCGGCCCGGCACCGGCTGGCCCAGCGCCACCTGTTCGGTCGCCAGCAGAACATCAACAAGCGTCGGATTGGGCGTATAGCCGTGGAAGGCACAGGCCTGCGCGCCGCCTGCACCCAGCGTCAGCGCAACGGCCAACACCCATGCAAGTTGCCTTCTGCCCTTGCCCATAAGAGACCTCATTCTTTGGCGGTTTTGCCTCTATCCCAAATTGTGCTGCGCCGCGCCAAGGGTCAAGACACACTCACGTCAGCAGCGCAGGGCGTGTCCTGTGGCACCCATCCCAATTATTCGGTGGATTGTGCCGCGCCGCGCCAACAGCTAGAGAAAGCCCATGCTTGATCACACCGATGAAATTCACGCCCTGTTCCACGGCGCCCCGCAGACCACGGAGTTTAAGAAGCTCCGCAAACGTATCGTGCGTTATACCCGCGAGGCGATTGAGCAATACGGCATGATCCCCCCCGAAGCCCATGACGCGGGTGCAAACAAGCCAAAATGGCTGGTGTGCCTGTCAGGGGGCAAAGACAGTTATACCCTGCTTGCTGTCCTGCACGAACTGCAATGGCGCGGTCTTTTGCCTGTCGACATTCTGGCCTGCAATCTGGATCAGGGGCAGCCCGGCTTTCCGGCCACGGTTCTTCCCGCATTCCTTGAGAAAATGGGCGTGCCGCACCGGATTGAATATCAAGACACCTATTCCATCGTGATGGACAAAGTGCCCGAAGGGCGGACCTTCTGCGCCCTGTGTTCACGCCTGCGACGCGGTAATCTTTATCGCATTGCCCGCGAGGAAGGCTGTTCCGCCGTTGTGCTGGGCCACCATCGCGACGACATTCTAGAGACATTTTTCATGAACCTGTTTCACGGCGGGCGATTGGCCACGATGCCGCCAAAACTGGTTAATGAAGAGGGCGATCTGTTTGTGTTTCGCCCCCTCGCCCATGTGGCCGAAGTGGACTGCGAGAAATTTGCGGCCGCAATGAATTACCCGATCATCCCATGCGACCTTTGCGGATCGCAAGATGGCCTGCAACGTCAACAGGTTAAGGCTATTCTCGATAGCTGGGAACGCAACAGTCCCGGTCGCCGTCAGGTGATGTTTCGCGCCTTGATGAACGCGAGACCATCGCATTTGCTTGACCCGAAACTGTTCGATTTCACCGGGCTTTCGCTCAAGACCTGAAAAATTCGAACTAAATCAAAATCAAAAAACTGTGGGCCATTAACCCGCACCTGACCGGCCATGGCTTAGGCTTTGGTTATGGCAAGAAAACAGATCTCTCTGCTGACCCGCATGCACCAGCTTTTGGTCAGGGCGCTCGCTTGGCCGCCGCTCTTTGCCTTTCTTCCGGCGATTTCGCTCATGGTGTTTTGGTTCGGCGGTGAACGTGCCCTGATCATGATCTCGGCGCTTTTGCCATTGATCTATCTGGCCAGCGGACGGATGCAAAAAGGGTTCTTTTATCCAAGGGACGCGATCAGCGGCCTGTTGCAACGCAGCGCTTTCGAAGACCTCGTTGAACAAACCTATCTGGCCGTACAGGCCAAGGGACAGAATGCGGCCATCCTCTGTGTGGCGCTCGACGAGTACGATCAGGTCGTGGATCGCTATGGCCAGTCCGCCGCAGATCTGGTTGTTCGCCGGGTGGGCGAACGCATGGCGTCTGCCTTGCGGGCAGATGACGCAATTGGCCAATATGACGAGGCCCAATTCGCGATCTGCACGTCCTCGGTGCGGCAGTTGGATCTGGAATTGTGCATCCAGTTGGCAGGCCGCATTCAGACGGCCATCGAAGATCCGGTATCGGTTGAAGGGTTCAGCATCTATGTTTCTGCATCGGTGGGCTTTTGCCACATCAAGCGGGCACCAGGAACATCCGGCGCAGCTTGGCTCGACGCGGCGCTGATGGCCCTGCAAGACGCCGGGCGGCATGCCCCGTCTGCGATCCGCGCCTATTCAGACCAGATGAAGAAAGAAACCCGCACCCGCGCGGAACTGCGCGAAGAAGTTGCCGCCGCACTGGAGGCTGGACAAATTCAACCATGGTTCCAGCCGCAAATCTCAACGGACACCGGACAAATCACCGGTTTTGAAGCATTGGCGCGTTGGTCACATCCCATTCGCGGGCTGATTTCACCGGCAGAGTTTTTGCCTGCGATCGAAGAGGCCGGATTGCTTGAGCGTCTGGCCGAGGTGATGATGTATCACGCCTTTGCCGCGCTCAAAGCATGGGATGGTGCATCCCTCGATGTGCCGCAAGTTGGCGTTAATTTTGCCGGATCAGAGCTGAACAATCCGCGCCTGACCGAGAAAATCAAATGGGAGCTTGACCGCTTTGATCTCACCCCGGACCGATTGGCGGTCGAGGTTCTGGAAACCGTGGTCGCCAATTCACCCGATGACGTGATCACCCGCAACATCAACGCACTGGGGCAATTGGGCTGCCGCATTGATCTGGATGATTTTGGAACGGGCCATGCTTCCATCGCTTCCATCCGGCGTTTTTCGGTCAGCCGGATCAAGATCGACCGTTCCTTCGTAATGAAAGCAGACCGCGACCCCGAGCAGCAGCGCATGATCAGCGCCATCCTGACCATGGCGGAAAGACTAGGGATCGAGACGTTGGCAGAAGGTGTGGAAACCGTTGGCGAACACGTGCTTTTGGCGCAATTGGGCTGCGATCACGTCCAAGGTTTCGGCATCGCACGCCCAATGCCATTTGAACAGACACTCGATTGGATTACCCGCCATACCGCCAAACTTGAAGACGTACCGCGCATCATGGACGGAAAGGGAAAGTAACCCGCCCGCAGCCCCCTGATGGGCCCGCAATCGCGCCCAAAGCCCAAAAACCGCGCTGTTGCGGCCTTTGGACCCGCCCGCCAGACCCGAATCTGCTTGACCTTTAGGTCTGCACTCTGTTCAACCCACGCTGATATTAAGAGACATCAGGTGGCTGTCCCAATGGACGAACAGAACAAGAATCTAATCCTTGCAACGGCACTCAGTTTCATCGTGATCCTTGTTTGGTTCGTGTTTTTCCCGCCGCCAGAGCCGGACACACCCATCGACGGCACGGTCCAGACCACGGAGGCAGATGCCACAGTCCCGGCCGCCCCTGCCGATACCGCCGCCGCGCCCATAGCCACGGGCGCAACTACGCCCGCTCCGGCCCTGGCCGAGGCACCGCGCGTGCAGATCGAAACGCCGCGCCTCACCGGCTCGATCTCGCTGTTGGGTGGCAGGATCGACGATCTGAAGCTCAAGGACTATCGCACCACGCTGGATGACGACGCGCCGATTGTCACCATGCTGTCCCCACAAGGATCTTCGGATGCCTATTACGCGCTGCAAGGCTGGGCCGCAGGCGCGGGCATCGACCCCTCTGCCGTCCCCGGCCCGGAAACATCATGGACACTGGCCAGCGGTGACATGCTTGCCGTTGGCCAACCCGTCACCCTGACCTGGGACAATGGCGCAGGACAGGTCTTTGGCCGCACGATCGCGGTCGATGACAACTATATGTTCACGCTGACCCAAAGCGTCACCAACAATGGCGACGCACCGGTGAGCATCGCGCCTTATGGTATGATCGTGCAGCACACCCTGCCTGACGATCTGGAGAACTTTTTTATCCTGCACGAGGGCGCGGTTGCCGTCGCCGATGGCGAACTTAGCGAAACCGATTGGGACGACATCGCCGAAGCGGACCTGAACCAGAAATGGGGCCGCCAGGCCATTGTTCAGGAAGACGTGCAAGAAGGCTGGATCGGCTTTACCGACCACTTCTGGCAGGCCATCATGATTCCGTCCAAAGGCCAGACCTTTGACCAGGCCTTGACCTACGACGCCCGCTCCGAGGTCTACCGCGCCGTCACGCGCCTGCCCACGCAAACCATCGCGGCGGGTGGATCCAGCGAAGTCAGCACCCAGTTTTTTGCAGGGGCCAAAGAATGGGGCATCCTGCGCGCATACGAATCCGCAGGCGTCGCCAAATTCATCGACAGTATTGACTGGGGCATCTTCTTTTTCCTGACCAAGCCGATTTTCTGGTTGTTGCATGAGTTGAACAAACTGATTGGCAACATGGGATGGTCGATCATCGGTTTGACGCTGATCATCAAGGCGATCCTGTTCCCTCTGGCATACAAATCCTACGTGTCGATGGCCAAGATGAAAGAGCTTCAGCCGCAAATGGAGAAGCTCAAGGCTGAGGCTGGCGAAGACCGTCAGAAGATGCAGCAGGGCATGATGGAGCTCTATAAGAAGGAAAAAGTGAACCCCGCAGCGGGCTGTTTGCCGATCCTCTTGCAGATCCCGATCTTCTTCTCGCTCTACAAAGTGATCTTTGTGACCATCGAACTGCGCCATGCACCGTTCTTTGGCCCATTCCAGGATCTCTCCGCGCCTGATCCAACCTCATTGTTCAACCTCTTCGGCCTCTTGCCCTGGGGTGGTCCAGAGGCTGGCAGCATCATGGCGCTGGTCTTTATCGGTATCCTGCCGCTGCTGCTGGGCATTTCCATGTGGCTTCAGCAAAAGCTGAACCCGGCGCCCACAGACCCGACACAGCAGATGATCTTTGCCTGGATGCCTTGGGTGTTCATGTTCATGCTCGGCAGCTTTGCCAGCGGTCTGGTGGTCTACTGGATTGCCAACAACACCATCACCTTTACGCAGCAGTATCTGATCATGCGCAGCCAGGGCTACAAGCCTGATCTGTTGGGCAACATCACTGGCAGCTTCAAGCGTAAACCAAAGGCGGATGCGGACAAGTAATGCAGGTTTCCGCGCTTTATCGTCACCCGCTCAAAAGTCATGGGCGCGAAGCCCTTGACGCGGTGACGTTAAGCGCAGGCCAATCCATGCCGTTTGACCGCACCTGGGCGGTTGCGCATGACGCGTCCAAGGCGGATGGCACAGAATGGGCGCCCTGCGCCAACTTCAGCCGCGGCTCCAAAGCGCCCAAACTGATGGCGATCAATGCCGTGCTGAACGAAAGCACGGGACAGTTGACCCTGACCCATCCAGAGCGGCCAGATCTGACCTTCGCACCGGACAGCGAAGGCGACCGGTTCATGGATTGGGTCGCGCCATTGGTGCCGCAGAACCGCGCCCTGCCAGACCGCATTTTGCGTCTGGACAACCGCGGATTTACCGACACCGATTTTGCTTCGATCAGCCTGTGCAACACGGCCTCCCATGCCGCCGTTTCCCAGAAGGCAGGACAAGACCTGTCGCCGCTGCGCTGGCGCGGCAACATCTGGTTCAAGGGCGCCGAGGCTTGGGAAGAACTGAACTGGATCGGTAAGGAACTTGCCCTGGGCGAGGCGCGGCTGACCGTCCGCGAACCGATCCTGCGGTGCCTTGCCACCACAGCGAACCCTGAGACCGGCGTGCGCGACGTGGACACATTGGCCCTGCTGAACAGCAATTGGGACCATCAGGATTTTGGCATCTATGCCGAGGTAACACAGGCCGGACGCGTGGCGCTTGGCGATACATTGGTGGTGCTCTGACATGCAGATGACCTTCACATTGGCCGAAGAACCGGATGCACAGACCGCCGAACATGGCCGGCTCTTGTTTGCGGGCGAAACCGAATTTGTAAAAGGTGTCGTGGCGATGTCCGGCTTGCCGGATCCCGACCGGATGGAGGTTTGCTTTGCCGGGCGCTCCAACGTTGGGAAATCAAGCCTGATCAACGCATTGACTGGCACCAAAGCCCTCGCGCGGGCGTCGAACACGCCGGGGCGCACACAAGAGATCAACTTTTTCACCGCCGGGGAAAGCCATTACCTCGTGGATTTGCCGGGCTATGGTTATGCCAATGCGCCCCTGCCCGTTGTCGAAAAGTGGCAACGGCTGCTCAAGCAATATCTGTCGGGCCGTCAGACCCTGCGTCGGGCCTTTGTACTGATTGACTCCCGACACGGCGTGAAAAAGGTCGACGACGAGATTATGAGCCTGCTCGACAGCTCTGCCGTGACGTTTCAGGTGGTGTTGACCAAGGCTGACAAGGTCAAGGAAAAGGAACGCGAGAAAATTTTGGAACAGGTGCGCGGCGCCTTGACCAAACACCCTGCCGCCTATCCTGAAATTGTTGTCACTTCTTCCGAAAAAGGCTGGGGCATTCCCACATTGCGTGCCATCATCGCCACGCTGGAATGATCTGAAACAGGCACCTATGCTGTCTGGACCAAAGGCCCGAAGATGAGAAAACAAGACATGAACCGCGATTGGATTGCCACCGCCCAGACGCTCAGTCAGGCGCTCCCCTATCTGCAACGCTATGCCGACGCCACTGTGGTGATCAAACTTGGCGGGCATGCCATGGGCAGTGATGAGGCAATGCAGGAATTTGCCCGTGACGTGACCCTGATGCGGCAGATTGGCGTGAACCCTGTTGTTGTGCATGGCGGCGGGCCAATGATCAACGCCATGCTCAAACGGCTCGATATTCAGTCGGAATTTGTGGATGGCAAACGTGTGACCGATGCCGCCACCATGGAAGTGGTGGAAATGGTCCTCTCCGGTCTGGTCAATGCGCGTATTGTTCAGGCGATCACCGAACAGGGTGGCCGTGCGGTGGGCCTGTCCGGCAAGGACAGCGGGCTGATCATGTGCGAGCCTGAGAACCCCGCGTTGGGCCTTGTTGGCAAGCCGAGCAAGGTCGATCCGCGCATCCTGCGTGATCTGGCGGACAAGGGCATTATTCCGGTGATTGCCCCGCTTGGCATGGGCGCGAATGGCGAGACATTTAATATCAACGGTGACACGGCAGCGGGGGCAATTGCCGCGGCGCTCAAGGCGGATCGCCTCTTGCTGTTGACAGATGTTGCTGGCGTCAAAAACAGCGCCGGCGAGGTGCTGACCGAACTGACGTCAGATCAGATCCGCGACATGGTCGCGGATGGCACCATCGCGGGCGGTATGATCCCCAAGACAGAGACCGCGCTGGCCGCGATTGACGGGGGTGTCCGGGCGGCGGTGATTATTGATGGACGTGCACCGAACGCCTGCCTGCTTGAGCTGTTCACCGAACATGGTGCAGGCAGCATCATCCGCAAGGGATGACACTGGCGCGGCTGCAGCAAGCCGCGACCGCGCGGCATTTGACCGTTCTTGGCGGTTTTCACCCTACCCCTGATGATGGCGCCCCCGAGGGATGCGCGACGCTGATCCTGCTGGGGCCAGACGAACCGGCGTTTTGGCCGGCAATAACCCAAAGCCCCGAATGGCAAGATGGCGCTCCCGATCCGGTGGACCGTTGGTCGGAACGGGTGATTGGCAACTGGGCCACAGAACTGGGTGCAACGCCGCTTTTTCCATTTGGCGGCGCACCCTTCCTGCCATTCTATAGCTGGGCGCTACGCACGGGCCGCATTCACAGCTCTCCCGTCCAGTTTCTGGTCCACGACCAGGCCGGGTTGTTTGTGTCCTTTCGCGGGGCGTTGGCACTGACCGAGAGCATCGACCTGCCGCCGCCCCCTGCAGGCCCTTGTGAAAGCTGCACAGACCAGCCCTGCCGCACCGCCTGCCCTATCGGGGCGTTGGTGCCATCGGGATACGACACGGCACGTTGCCGGGCCTATCTGGGCACGCCAGAGGGCGCAGACAGCCTGCAGAATGGCTGCGGCGTACGGCGGAGCTGTCCGGTATCGCAACGCTTTGGCCGCCTGCCCGCGCAATCGGCCTATCACATGCAACAATTCAAAGGGGACTGAGATGAAACGCCTGATATTGATGCGGCATGCCAAATCCGATTGGTCCGGCGGCGCCAGCAGCGATCATGACCGCCCCTTGAACCCGCGCGGCCGCAAGGGTGCCGCGTCACTGGGCGATTGGCTGCGCCATGAGGGGCTGATCCCCGATCAAGTCTTGTGTTCCTCCGCGATCCGCACGCGTGAAACCTTGGTGCGCCTCGATCTGCCAACCGAGATTGAGACCACGATTGCCCGCACACTTTATCTGGCGACCCACCATGAGATTCTCAAAGAACTGCGCAAGGCTGAAGGTGACTGCGTTCTGGTGATCGGCCACAACCCTGGCATTTCCATCGCCGCAGCGGAGTTGGTGACGCAGATGCCAGATGATCCCGATTTTCAGCGCTATCCGACGGGGGCAACGCTGGTGGCTGACTTTGACATCGACCTTTGGGCAGATGCCGACTGGGGACAAGCAAACGCGCGACACTTTGTGGTGCCGCGCGCGCTTTGATCTGGAGGGCGGGGTTCAACCCGCCCTGTTTTTAGTGACCCAGAATCTGGCTCAGGAACAACTGTGTCCGTGGGGACTGCGGGTTGTTAAAGAACTCTTCCGGCTCGTTCTGTTCGACGATCTGACCTTCATCCATAAAGATCACGCGGTTCGCCACCTGACGGGCAAAACCCATCTCGTGCGTCACGCAAAGCATTGTCATGCCTTCTTCGGCAAGCTCGATCATGGTGTCGAGAACCTCTTTGATCATCTCGGGGTCAAGCGCCGATGTCGGTTCATCAAACAACATGATCCGCGGCTTCATGCAGAGCGAACGGGCAATCGCCACACGCTGCTGCTGACCGCCGGACAACTGACCGGGGTACTTGTTCGCCTGATCCGGGATCTTTACCTTTTCGAGATAATGCATCGCCACTTCTTCGGCTTCTTTCTTGGGCGTTTTGCGCACCCAGATCGGAGCCAAAGTCAGGTTTTCCAGAATGCTCAGATGCGGGAAGAGGTTGAAGTGCTGAAAGCACATGCCGACCTCTGACCGGATCTTGTCGATGTTCTTGAGATCCGAAGACAGCAACGTGCCATCCACGGTGATCGACCCTTTCTGGTGCTCTTCCAATGCGTTGATGCAGCGGATCAGCGTTGATTTGCCGGACCCGGAAGGCCCGCAAATCACGATGCGTTCGCCCTGATAAACGGTCAGGTCAATGTCACGCAGCACATGGAAGCTGCCGTACCATTTGTTCATTTGTTGGATGGAAATCGCGACTTCGTCGGAAACTTTCATCTGTGCGGTTTCGGCCATGCCTAAACCCTCCCTTTAACGATGATCTGTCGCAAGGCGGCGTTCCAGCCACTGCGAATATTGTGAAATGCCGTAGCAAACGACGAAGAACAGAAGCGCGGCAAAGCCCAGAAGCTCCCAGTACACCCCGTTCCAGTCTGTGGACGCAAGGATCGGCCCCCGGATCATGCCGACGAGGTCGAACATGGAAATCACCGAAACCAGTGTGGTGTCTTTGAACAGACCCACCGCAATGTTTACGATGCCCGGAATGGAAATCTTGAGCGCCTGTGGCAGAATGATCAGCCGCATTGCCTGCGGGTAATCAAGACCCAGACTGTCGGCTGCTTCATACTGACCTTTTGGCAGGGCAGCGAGGCCACCCCGGATCACTTCGGCGATATAGGCCGAAGAGAACATGGTGATCATGATCACCACACGCAGGAACAGATCCACACCGGAACCGGGTGGGAAGAAGTACGCCAGCATAACGTTTGCGACAAAAAGCAAGGTGATCAGTGGCACACCACGAATAAATTCAATGAAGACCACACAGACCACTTTGATCAGCGGCATGGAGGATTGACGGCCCAGTGCCAGCGCAATGCCGATAGGCAGGGACAGCGACACACAGGTCACACCAAGCATCATGTTGAGCATAAAGCCCCCCATGTCACGGCTTGGCACGGCTTCCAAGAACGGTGTCTCAGAGGCCAAAGCACCCGCAAGAAAGCTGCCCACTATCCAGGCGACGATCGCAGCAGCAATGCCGCCAAAAAACCCGATCGCAAAACTGCGGTGCACCAGCATGCTGTAGACGTAGTAGCCAACACCAAAACCGGCCAGCGCAAACAAGGGCGTCCAGATCGTGCCGCCCCAGATCAGATAGTAAGCGATGAAAGGGTACAGCGCCGTCACGATCAGCAGCTTGCGCGGCAGATCAAAGAACAACACCGGTGCGCCCGCTACAAACAGCAGCACAAAGGCCACTGTTGGACGCCAGTACAGATCAACCGGATATTTGAACCCGAACAGCAGCTGGTTCCAACGGTCCGTCAGAACCGAGAAACAGGCCGCGGATCTGCCCTGAAGCACCTCACGGCATTCAGCCAGGGACGAGGTTGTCCAAAGCCCGCCAAAGATCCAAGGCAGCGTTGCCGACAGGACCAGAAAGATCACATAGAGCGAGGCAACTGTCAGAAGGGCATTGGCCCAGGTGGCAAACAAGTTGTCGCGCATCCATTTGATCGGGCCTGCCGCATTGGACGGGGCCGGAGATGGCGGGATTGCCGTATCGCGCACGAAGGCGACGGACTGTGCATGTGTATCTGACATCTCAGCGCTCCTTCAGTTTCATGGCGTTGTTGTAGACGTTCATCACAGCAGAGATCACCAATGAGATCACAAGATAGAACAACATCAGCAGCAGGATGCATTCAATGGCGCGCCCCGTCTGGTTCAATGTGATACCGCCCAGCGTCGCCGTGATGTCGGCATAGCCAACAGCGATCGCCAGTGACGAGTTCTTGGTGATGTTCAGATACTGCGAAATCAGCGGCGGGATGATCACCCGCAGGGCTTGAGGCAAGACAACGAGGCTCATCACCCTGTTGGGCCGCAAACCAAGGGCGCCTGCCGCTTCGGTCTGGCCTTTGGACACCGCCTGAATACCCGCACGCACGTTTTCTGCGATAAAGGCACCCGTATAGATCGACAGGGCGAACCACAACGCGATCAGCGGACCACCAATTTTGAGACCGCCGCTGAAGTTAAAGCCCTTCAGCTCTGGCACATCCCAGGTCAGCCCCAGGATCGTCAACAATGCAATCACCGGCAGAAACCAGATCGCCAGGTTAACCCAAAGCGTTTTGGGCCGCACGCCTGTGTCGGCTTGCTTTTGATTGGCACTGGCCGTGACAGCGCGGGTGGCAAAGAGCGAGGCCAAAAGAACCGCGATCACCAAAAGCCAATCAATTGCACCACCAAACCCGTTGGTGAATTGCGGACCGGGCGTGTAAACACCCCGGTTGGTAAAGGCAAAGAGGTCGAGGAACATCGAAGATGTCGCGTTGTCACCGCGGAATTCCCGCGGCCCGGGCAAAACGGCCGTCATGATCGTAAAGATAATGATGACCCAGATCAGCACCGGAATATTGCGGAAGATCTCGACATAGAACGCCATGAGCTTGCGCACCAGCCAGTTATTCGACAGGCGCAGAACGCCAGCCAGAACACCAAAGACAGTCGCGGTGATACAGGCCAGAGAGGCAACCAGCAGTGTATTCAGAATGCCAACTATGGCGGCCTGAAGATTGCTGGATTGACTGTTATAGTCGATCAGCGTCTGGTTAATATCATAGCCCGCCGGGCTTCCTAGGAAGTCAAAGGAGATATTAAGCCCCGCCGCCTTCAGGTTGGCCGAGAGATTTGAGTAAAGGTAGAACAAGGCAAGTGCCAGCAGGATCGCGGCAATGGCTTGCATCGTTCCGGACCGATAGCGGGTATCGTTCAGCAGCATAGATAGCCGGAACGACTCCGTAGGAGGGTCGGTAAATGTTGTCATGAAGCTGTTCCCCGTGTCCCGGACCTTGTTATTTGCCACTTTGAGCGTGACGTGGTTCCGGGTCATTATTGGTCGCTGCTATGAAATGTGCAGCGCGGTCGTGATACACAAAGGGCGCAGGATTTTCCTGCGCCCTTTGGTATGGTTTTTAGCGGAAAGGAGGCGAGTACAGCAGACCGCCGTCTGTCCACTGAGCGTTCAGGCCTCGGGCCAGACCGATTGGTGTGTCTTCGCCAATGTTCTTGGCAAAGATTTCACCGTAGTTGCCCTGTGTTTCGATTGCGCGCTTGGCCCAATCGGCGTCCAGGCCGAGCATTTCACCAAGCGTACCTTCAGTGCCCAGCAGGCGGGCGATCTCAGGGTTGTTGGTGTTGGATGCCATTTCGCCAACGTTGGCGGAAGACACGCCCAGCTCTTCAGCTGTGATCAGTGCGTTCAGTGTCCAACGGACCACGTCACCCCATTCGTTGTCGCCGTGGCGAACAAGCGGGCCGAGTGGCTCTTTGGAGATGATCTCTGGCAGCAGTGTGTGACCGGCAGGATCTTCGAATGTCGCACGTGTCGCGGCCAGGCCGGATGCGTCCGTTGTGAAAACGTCGCACGCGCCAGCGAGGTACTGCTGCTGCGCTTCGGCGTTTGTTTCGATTGGCACCGGCTCATAGTTGATGTTGTTGGCACGGAAGAAGTCGGCCAGGTTCAGTTCGGTTGTTGTACCGGTCTGAATGCAGACTGTTGCGCCATCAAGATCTTTCGCGGAGGAAACACCGAGGTCTTTGGGAACCATAAAGCCCTGACCGTCATAGTAGTTCACGCCAACGAAATCGAACTTCAGATCGACGTCGCGGGAGAATGTCCATGTGGTGTTACGTGCCAGCATGTCGATTTCGCCGGACGCCAGCGCGGTAAAGCGTGTTTTACCGGTTGTTGGTACGAATTCTACAGCGGATGCGTCACCCAGAACGGCGGCTGCAACCGCGCGGCATACCGCAACGTCAAAGCCTTTCCATTCGCCGTTCGCGTCGGGGGCAGCAAAGCCCACCAGACCCGTGGTCACACCGCAGTTCAGCTTGCCGCGTGCTTTCACATCGTCCAGTGTACCGGCCGCTGCCGCGCCGGCAGCAAGACCCGCAACGGTCAGTGCGCCGAAAATTACAGATTTTTTCATGTTAACCTCTTCCTGATAGTCCGCCACGTTTTGGGCGGTTATACCGACCCGTTGATCGGGCCGGAGGCGATACGTCGCAGGGCGAGCCTGCTCAGTGCATCGCAGTCTGCTCGAAATCAGGCCGTAAGGTCAAGGGTAGGTTGCGCAAAAAGCAGGCGCAAACCGGTGCGAATCTATGGGTGAACCCTGCTTCTGAAAGTCAACCCCAGTTAGACATCGCAACAAAGGGTGAACATACGCTCTGCATGCAGAAAACTGGACTTTTTCAACGATGTTAGCGCCTCAGCTTCGTCGTCGACGCCCCAGTGTTCAATCTGCCAGATCTCATCGAGCCGCGATATCTCCCACAAAACCTCGATATCATGCAGTTTCTCGATCGCGGCAAAGCCCAGAACAAGAGATCCGGACAGGCTCACCAGATCGTGAAACGCCGCCAACTGAAATGCGTCAAGCGCATGGGTTCTGGCGCTGAGAGCCGCCAGCGCCTGTTGGTCCTGGGGCTTGTGGATGACCCCGGTACGCGTCTCGAGACGGGCGCCCAAATTTTCGGCAGCCCAGTCCAGAATCGGATCCCACTGCGCCGCTTGCCGCGCGACCAGCTCTTCTGGTGTATCAGCGCGATAGCAAAGCAGATCACTGTCGCCATAGGCGGCCAGCATATCCGCTACCTCGCCATGCTGAATGGCAACCTTGTCCAATGCGGCATTTGCAGTCTTGGTCACTGGCATTGTCTCGGGTTTGATCTCACCCTCCTGCGCGTCCCATTCAACCGCCACCGCCTGCGCCATGGCGCGGGTGGGCAGGATCAGATTACGCTTGGCAGGCGTCTTGATGGATCGCCCATCCAGCAGAACCGCAAAGCCATCCTCATGGTCTGCAACCAGCGCCTCTTTCCAAAATCGCTTGGCTTTCCATTCACCCATCTTCAGACACTCCAAATGCGATCAAGCGTTGGTGCCAGTTCGGCATAATCATCGATCACCACATGAGCATCGCCAAGCCGTTCTGCCGGGTGATACCCCCAATTGACGCCAATGCCCCGCACCCCTGCGGCGCGCGCCATTTCCATGTCAAAGCTGGTGTCGCCGATCATCACCGTATCCGCAGGCTCAACACCCGCGTCCTGCATGGCCTGCAAGATCATTGAAGGATGCGGTTTGGACGGGTGAAAATCCGCAACCTGCTGCGTTACGAAGAGCCCCTCAAGAGCATGCCCCTCAATCAACTTGTCCAACCCGCGGCGGGATTTGCCGGTGGCAATCCCAAGCAAGACCTCCGGTATAGCCTGCAAGCTGCGCAAAGCATCCATCGCACCCGGATACAGCGGCGAGGATTGCGCCACACCAAATTGCGCCCGCAGCTCCATATAAGCGGCCTTGTAGCTTTCAATCATTTTCTGATGCGCCGCCTCGGTCTGGTCAGGGGCCAGCGTTGGCATTGCGACATCCAGCGACAACCCGACAATGCTCAGCAACTTCGCCCGTTCCGGCAGCGGCGCATCCACCGCAGCAAAGGCGCGGGTCATCGCCGCGACGATGTCGCCCTGACTGTCGACGAGGGTGCCATCGACATCAAAGAGAACCAGTTTCAATCTGTCACTCATCCCCAGTCTTCCTCAAACGGATCGGCGGGAACGTCACTTGGCGACCACTGAAAGGTCTCCCAAGTCCGTTGCATATGGTCTGGCAGCGGCGCAACAAGGTTGAGACTGGCCTTGGTCACCGGATGTTCAATGGTCAAAGAACGCGCATGCAAGTGCAGTTTCTTGGAGATGTCGCCGCCCAACTGCGCCCCCCAACCGTCACCCATGTTGTCCTGCCCTGATCCACCGTATTTGCCATCGCCAACAATCGGATGACCGATCTCGGCCATATGTGCCCGCAATTGGTGCGTCCTCCCCGTGACCGGAATGAGGGCTGCCCAACAGGTCCGCGTGCCAGCCTGCGCCAGAACCGCGTAATCGGTTGTGGCCCGTTTGGCCCCTTCGGTAGAATCGACATCGCGCGGATGCACCGCAACCATCTTTTCGCCCTCACCGCGCGCACCATGCCCGCCCGCTTTCATCAAGCCAAACTTGATTTGCCCGTTCTTGGGATGCGGCACGCCGGCAACGGCGGCCCAGTAGATTTTCCGGGTCTCGCGGTGCCGGAAGGATGCGGTCAGTGCCGCCGCCACACTGCGGGTCCGCGCCATGATCAAGACACCCGATGTGTCCTTATCAAGCCGGTGAACAAGCCGGGGCTTTTCATCCAGATCAAACATCAACGCCTCGGCGAGCGCATCAACATGCCGGTCCGATTGCCCCGAACCGCCCTGCACCGGCAGGCCCGGCGGCTTGTTCAGCGCAATCACGTGATCATCGCGGTAAATCACGCATGAACGGATAAACTTGGCATCCGCATCGGTGACACGCGTGCGTTTCGGCGGCGGCGGCGCTTCGACATCCGGCAATGGCGGAATGCGCACTTCTTGTCCGACCTCCAACCGGGTCGATCCTTTGACCCGCCCGCCATTCACCCGGATCTCGCCCTTGCGGCACATCTTTTCGATACGCCCCTGCGAGATTAACGGGAACATACGCTTGAACCAACGGTCCAGACGTTGATCCCCATCGCCTTCTTCTACAATCAGGGTCTGAACACGGCTCATACCAAAACTCCTCTGGCCATCCAAAGGCCCAACATCAAACCCGCAACAGACAGGCCCACTGACAACGCCACATAAAGCCCCGCAGCACCAATCTGTCCCCGTTCCATCAACGTCACAGTCTCAAGCGAAAACGCCGAAAACGTGGTGAACCCGCCCAAAAGCCCGGTCATCACCAAAGGGCTCAGATGGGTCAAACCGCGATGCGCAGCCACCACCACAAAAACCCCCATCAAGAACGACCCAAGGACATTCACCGTCAGGATCGCCAGCGGAAACTCTTGCGGGCCGGTCAGGCGCATCATGGCCACACCGGACAGATACCGAAGCGCGGCACCAACAGCACCGCCAAGGGCAACGAGGGACAGGGTTGAAAACATCTGGGGTCTGTCACGCTTTGGGCGCGGATTGTCAAGTTTTGCAGGCCGCGACGCGCCGTTATTCCGGATCGCCCCGTTTGAGACGCAGTTTCGCAAAATAATCCAGCCGCTTTTTCAACTCGCGTTCAAACCCGCGCTCTACCGGAACATAGAGCACCGGCCGCTTCATCGTTTCAGGAAAATAGTTCTGTCCGGAAAACCCGTCTTCGGCATCATGGTCATAGGCATAGCCATCGCCATAGCCCTGCTCCTTCATCAATTTGGAAGGTGCATTGAGGATATGTTTCGGCGGTGGCTCTGATCCGGTCTCCTTGGCGGCGCGGCGCGCCCCCTTGTAGGCCACGTAGGTCGCGTTGGATTTTGGTGCCAGGGCCAGATAGGCCACGGCCTGCGCCAAGGCCAATTCTCCCTCGGGACTGCCAAGCCGCTCATAGGTCTGCCACGATTGCAGACACACCGCCTGCGCCTGTGGGTCGGCCAACCCGATATCCTCTACCGCCATACGGGTGATGCGCCGCGCAAGAAAACGCGGGTCTTCGCCGCCTTCCAGCATCCGAGCAAACCAATAAAGCGCCGCGTCCGGGTCTGAGCCGCGCACCGATTTATGCAGCGCACTGATCAGATTGTAATGGGCATCACCACTCTTGTCGTATTGCGCCGCCCGCCGCATCAACCGCTGGGACAATGCGGCCGGATCAAGCTTGCCCTCCACCTTCCACGCGGAGACTTGTTCAATCAGGTTCAGCAAGGCACGCCCGTCGCCATCGGCCATTTCAAGTAAGGCCTCACGCGCAGGCCCGTCCAGCGGCAAAGCCTTGTCCAGCTCCTTCTCCGCCCGTTGCGCTAGCAACTCCAGATCGGCCAGGGGCAAGCGCTCAAGCACAAGCACCTGCGCCCGGCTCAGCACAGCGGCGTTCAACTCAAAACTGGGATTCTCGGTCGTGGCACCAACCAACAAAATCGTGCCATCCTCCATATGCGGCAAAAACCCGTCCTGCTGCGCCTTGTTAAACCGGTGGATCTCATCGACAAACAGCAAGGTGCCCTGCCCGTTTTGCCGCCGGATCTTGGCCGCCTCAAATACCTTGCGCAGCTCAGGAACACCGCTGAAAATCGCGCTGATCTGCACAAAATGCAGATCAGTTTCATCTGCAAGCAACCTGGCAATCGTGGTCTTTCCCACACCGGGCGGCCCCCAGAATACCAGCGAGGACAATGCGCCAGAGGCCAGCATCACCGTGAGCGGCGCGTCCGGCCCCAGTACCTTTTGCTGGCCGATCACCTCGGACAAGGCCTGTGGGCGCAACCGATCCGCCAAGGGGCGATGCGCATTGTCCGGTGCCGCGGCCGTGCCATCATCAAACAGATCAGCCATCACTTACACCCTGAACCGCAAGAGCGTACGCCGGTCGCCACGCTGCAAGGTCATCTCGATCCAGCGCACTTTGCCGCTCAGCAATTCAGCAGCGTCTTCGGGGCTGGAAATCTCGGTCTCGTTGATGTGCACGATCACGTCCCCGCGCCGCAGCCCGACCCGCTGGGCAAAGCGGCCCGCCTCAACCACCACCACACCGGTTGCTTCAAGTGGCAAGTTCATTTCGGAGATCACCGCCGGATTGATCCGCGCCAGCACCAGACCGGGCAGCAGGCTTCGCTCGGTCATCACGATCTGATCGCGTGGCGGCTCGTCGGGGGCGGCGATCAACGCAACCTGGACCTCAAATCGCTTGCCGCCGCGCAGATATAGCACCGGGGTTTCGCGGGCGAGGCCCGCAACGCTCATCCGGTAGACCATCTCAGCCGGGGTGTTCACCGCAGCGCCGCCAACTTCCAAAATCACATCACCAACCTCCAAGCCCGCCGCAAGGAAGGGGCTGGCCGCATGCAGACCCGACACGATGATACCCCCCGACCGGTCCAATCCCAGTGTCGCCGCCATGTCGCTATCGACAGGCTGCCCGCTGATCCCCGCCCAGGGGCGGTCAAATTCCGTGGCACCATCCCGCGCGCGTTCAACAAAGGCCGCAACCAGATCTGCCGGAATGGCAAACCCGATCCCGTTGCTGCCGCCGGATCGCGTGAGAATAGAAGTGTTGATGCCAATCAACCGCCCAGCCATGTCAATCAACGCACCGCCCGAATTCCCCGGATTGATCGGCGCGTCGGTCTGGATGAAATAACCAAGACCCGAATTGCCGCCTCCCGCGCCGCTGCGGGCCAAACCGGAGACAATCCCGCTGCTGACGGTCTGGCCTACCCCAAAGGGGTTGCCGATGGCCAAGGCCAGTTCGCCGACTTCAACCGTTTCGCTGCCGCGAAGGGTCAGGAACGGCAAATCCTCTTCGGCATCAATCTTGAGGATGGCCAGATCCGCATCCCGATCCCCCAACAAGACCCGCGCGTTGTATTCACGCCGGTCATTCAAAACCACACGGATCTCCGTCGCCATGCCAACGACGTGATAATTGGACACAACAATCCCATCCGCAGACAGGATCACACCGGAGCCAAGCGAGTTTTGCACGCGCGGCTTTTCGGAATAGGGATCACGAAAGAACCGCTCGAAAAACGGATCGCGCTGCAACGGGGTGCGCTGTGCCTGGGTAATGATCTTGGCGTAGATGTTCACAACGGCGGGCGTTGCCTCTTTGACCAAGGGCACAAAGCTCAGCTGCATCTGCGCCGCGCTCTGCGGCACCTGTTGCTGCGCGGTCAGGGGGCCAGCCATCAGCGCGAGAATTAAAACAAATATCTTCATATCCCAGATATGCGCAGCCGTGATGAAATGCGCAACTCCCCTGCCCTTTTTGGCTCTAAATACTCAATGCGCCCCGGCCAAAACAAAAAACCCCGCCAATGGCGGGGCTTTCCGGGTCGCAATCTGCGGCCTTAACTTATTCTGCGGCTTCTTCCGCTGCCAGGCGGGCTTTATCGCCTGCGCCTTTTGCGTCGCGGTCACGATCAACAAATTCGATGATCGCCATGGGCGCCATGTCGCCATAGCGGAAGCCCGCTTTGAGAACGCGCACATAACCACCCTGGCGGTCTTTGTAGCGCGGACCAAGGATGTCGAACAATTTCGCGACATACTGGTCCTGCTTGAGCTTGGACGCGGCCTGACGGCGGGCGTGCAGATCGCCGCGTTTCGCCAGCGTGATCAGCTTCTCGATGATCGGGCGCAGTTCTTTTGCTTTTGGCAAAGTTGTTTTGATTTGCTCATGTTCGATGAGCGAGCCGGCCATGTTTGCCCAGAGCGCCTTGCGGTGCTCATGTGTACGGTTCAGGCGGCGATATCCACGTGCGTGACGCATTTTCTAGTCTCCAATTTGGTGCCCTCTACGGGCCGTTTTGCTTTGTCCGGCGGCTGATGCGTGTCAACCGCTCTCCTTGGGGCAAGATGCCCGATCGTGGTGGATGTAAGGTGGGGTTCACCCCACCTCACGTTTCTTAGAACGAATCCTCGAACTTCTTGGCGAGGTCTTCGATGTTGTCTGGCGGCCAGTCTTCGACGTCCATGCCGAGGTGCAGCCCCATACCCGACAGCACTTCCTTGATCTCGTTCAAGGATTTGCGGCCGAAGTTCGGTGTGCGCAGCATTTCGGCTTCGGTTTTCTGGATCAGATCGCCGATGTAAACGATGTTGTCGTTCTTGAGGCAGTTTGCCGAACGCACGGAAAGCTCCAGCTCGTCCACTTTTTTCAGCAGCAGCGGGTTGAATTCCAGACCATCATCGTCGTCCTGGCGGGACGCGGATTCCGGTTCATCAAAGTTCACGAAAATGCCCAGCTGGTCCTGCAGAATACGCGCGGCAAAGGCCACGGCGTCATCCGGTGTGATGGACCCGTCTGTTTCCACTTTCATGGTCAGCTTGTCATAATCCAGCACCTGACCTTCACGGGTCGGCTGCACATCATAAGACACTTTCTTGACCGGAGAATAGATCGCATCAATCGGGATCAGGCCAATTGGCGCATCTTCCGGCTTGTTCTTTTCGGCAGAGACATAGCCTTTGCCGGTGTTGACGATCAACTCCATGTAAACGTCGGCACCATCATCGAGGTGGCAGATCACATGGTCACGGTTCAGAATTTCGATACCAGCGGACTCGCTGATGTCACCGGCGGTGACAACACCCGGACCCTTGGCAGAAATCGACAGGCGCTTTGGCCCTTCGACTTCCATGCGCAAGGAAACACCTTTGAGGTTCAAAATGATGTCGGTCACGTCTTCACGCACACCAGCCACCGAAGAGAACTCATGCAGCACGTTGTCGATCTGTACGGATGTGATCGCGGCCCCCTGAAGGCTGCTCATCAGCACCCGGCGCAGGGCGTTGCCCATTGTCAGACCAAAACCGCGCTCAAGCGGTTCTGCCATCACGGTCGCCTGACGCGCAGGGTCATTGCCCGGCTTGACGTCCAGCTGTTGTGGTTTGATCAATTCAGCCCAATTTTTGTGGATCATGTGTCCCTCCATCCTTGTTTGTGCCTCATGTCCAAAAGGCGCAAACGCTCGAGGTTTCAAAAATGCTTTTGGGGCCGCGTGACGTGCGCAGCCCCAGACAATATCGTGCCCTCTTAAACGCGGCGGCGCTTAGGTGGACGGCAGCCGTTGTGGGCCATGGGTGTCACGTCACGGATCGACGTGATGTTAAAGCCTGCAGCCGCCAGAGCGCGCAATGCGCTTTCACGACCAGAGCCCGGACCCTGCACTTCGACTTCCAGCGTTTTCACGCCGTGTTCCTGTGCCTTGCGGCCTGCATCCTCAGCAGCCATCTGGGCGGCATAAGGTGTCGATTTACGCGACCCTTTGAAACCCATGGTGCCGGCAGAGGACCAGCTGATTGCGTTACCTTGAACATCCGAGATCAGGATCTTGGTGTTGTTGAAGGAGCTGTTCACATGCGCCACACCTGCGGCGATGTTCTTGGAGACCTTACGCTTGGTGCGTTTTGCGTCGCGTGCCATCTGTCAGATCCTCCCTTATTTCTTCTTACCGGCAATGGCCTTTGCGGGGCCTTTGCGGGTGCGAGCATTGGTGTGAGTACGCTGACCGCGAACCGGCAGGTTACGACGGTGGCGCAGGCCACGGTAGCAACCAAGGTCCATCAGACGCTTGATGTTCATCTGCGTATCACGACGCAGGTCACCTTCGACGGTGTAGTTTTCGTCGATGTGCTCACGGATCTTCAGCACTTCGGCGTCAGACAATTCGTTGATGCGACGGGTTTCGTCGATACCGACAGCTTCGCAAATCGCTTTTGCGGAGGTGTTACCGATACCTGTGATATATGTGAGGGCGATTGGAACCCGCTTTGCAGTCGGGATGTTTACGCCGGCAATACGTGCCACGTGTTCTCTTCCTTTTCGTTGCGGGTCCGTCATGCCAGACCCTTTTTTCACAACGTGAAGCCCGAGGCGTGGTGCCATCGGGCTACAGCTGATCAGGTGATCTTGCGGTTTGGGCGCTACCCGCCCCGCAATTTGATTCTCTTTCGAGATAGCGCTGACTATGGGGTTTTTGCAGACAGGTCAAGACGGTGATCGCTGCAATGGCGGGAATGGGGGCCAGCCCCCAAACCCCCGGATTATTTAGGGCCAGAAAGGCGGATGATCAGGCGTCCAGAACAGCCGCGATTTCGCCTTGGACCTCATCAATGGCACCAAGACCATTCACGACGTTCAGATTGTCCTTGGCGTAGTAATATCCGATCAGCGGCGAGGTCTGTTTGTAATAGGCCATCAGCCGGGTCTTGAGGCTTTCTTCATTGTCATCGGCGCGGCGTTTGAAATCGCTGGCACCGCAGTTGGTGCATTTTCCGTCCGCCGGGATCGGCTTGGTGTTGTCGTTGTAGACCTCACCGCATCCGCCGCAGGTCGAGCGGGCTGTAATTCGGTCCACCAAAGCCTCGTCATCGACACGCATCTCGATCACGGCATCAAGTGTCTGACCTTCATCCGCCATCAGCTTGGCCAATGCATCGGCCTGTTCGAGCGTGCGGGGGAAGCCGTCAAAGATGAAGCCACCCTTGTTGTCACCGGTGAGCTTTTCGCGGATCAGGCCGATCACGATCTCATCCGTTACCAGCTCGCCGCGGGCCATCACGCCCGCAACCATGTTGCCCATTTCAGTGCCGCTGTCTTTTGCTTCGCGCAGCATATCACCAGTCGAAAGTTGCACCATGTTGCGGCCCTCGACCAAGCGACGCGCCTGGGTGCCTTTGCCTGCGCCTGGAGGCCCTAGAAGAATAATGTTCATCGGCGAATTGGGCTCCGTTTCTTGCGTGGACCTTTACCTTTGCCACCGGATTTGCCGCGCAACTGCGACTTCTCCAGCAGGCCTTCATATTGATGGGCCAGCAAATGGCTTTGGACCTGTTGAATGGTATCCATGGTGACGGACACAACGATCAAGACCGAGGTGCCGCCGAAATAGAACGGGATCGCGAATTGGCCGCGCAGGATTTCTGGCATCACACAGACCGCCGCGAGATAGCCCGCACCCAGCACCAACACGCGGTTGACGACATACTCAAGATATTCCGCCGTCTTCTTGCCTGGACGAATACCCGGCACAAATCCGTTCTGGTTCTTGAGGTTGTCCGCAACATCATCAGGTTTGAAGCTGACGTTGAAGGTGTAGAAATACGCAAAGAACACGATCATCGCGATGAAGAACAGCAGATACAGTGGTTGTCCGGGGCCAAAATTGGCCAGCAGAACCGACATGATCGGACCAGTGCTATTGCCAGAAAACGTGCTGATCGTCACGGGCAGCAGCAGGAGGGACGAGGCAAAGATCGCCGGGATCACGCCCGCCGGGTTTACCTTGACCGGCAGATGCGAGGAGCCGCCGTCATACATTTTCATGCCAACCTGCCGGCGCGGATACTGGATATGGATCTTACGCAGGGCACGCTCCATAAAGACCACAAACATAATGGTTGCGATCACCATCACCAACACCCCGACAATCACGGCAGGGCTGATCGCGCCGGAACGACCGGAGGCAAAGAACTGTGCAATCGCTGCAGGAACCTCGGCGATAATGCCCACAAAGATGATCAGGGAGATCCCGTTGCCAATGCCGCGTGCGGTGATCTGCTCACCCAACCACATCAGGAACATGGTGCCGCCGACCAGCGTGATCATACAGGCAATGCGAAAATACATGCCCGGATCAGCAGCGATATCGCCTGCCTCCAGCGAGACTGCGAGGCCGTAAGACTGCACTGTCGCCAGCGCCACAGTGCCGTAACGGGTGTATTGGTTGATTTTCTTGCGGCCCTGTTCGCCCTCTTTCTTGAGTTGCTCAAGCGCGGGCACCATCGAGGTCATCAACTGGACGATGATCGAGGCGGAGATATAGGGCATGATGCCCAAAGCAAAGATCCCCATACGGCCAAGTGCGCCGCCGGTGAACATCGAAACCATGCCGCCGATACCTTGGCCCGCGCTTTCCATAAAGTCGCGCAGGGCCTGCCCATCAATGCCGGGAACCGGGATAAACGTGCCAAGGCGGTAAACGATCAGCAAACCAAGGGTAAACAGGATCCGGTTGCGCAGATCAGTGGCCTTGCCCAATGCGGACCAGCTGGTGTTGGCGGCCATATTTTCGACGGCAGATACCATGTTGGGTCTCTTTTATTGTTATGAAAACGCCGCCCGGGCCGTTTTCCGGCGGGCGGCGTTCAGGAAAACTAGAAAACTATGTAAGCGGGACAGGCCCCGCTCACAAGTCTTTAGGCTGCGTTACTCAGCCGCTGCTGCCGCTTTGGCTGCAACTGTGATGGAACCGCCTGCTTTTTCAACTGCTTCAACCGCACCTTTGGAGGCGCCGGTAACCTGCAGATCGACCTTGGAGGTGATTTCACCTTTCGCCAGAACGCGGATGCCGTCCAGTTCGCGGCGCACGAGGCCGGAAGCCACCAGTGCTGCGCCATCAATCGGCTTTTTCGCGTCCAGCTTCTTGGCGTCGATGAATTTCTGGATCAGGCCCAGGTTCACAACGGCAAAAGATTTCCGGTTCGGCTTGTTAAAGCCACGCTTTGGCAGGCGTTGGTAGAGGGGCATCTGGCCGCCTTCGTACCCATTGATCGCCACACCCGAGCGGGATTTCTGACCTTTGATACCACGGCCACCCATTTTACCGGTGCCGGAGCCAGGACCACGACCAACGCGCTTGCGTTTCTTGGTTGCGCCTTCGTTGTCGGACAGTTCGTTCAGTTTCATGTCGCTTCTCCTTTTGCCGGAACTGACCCCCAGCGACGGGAGCGGTCAAACACGGCGTTACGATTCGTTTCTGGCGCACAGAATGCGGGCCACCGGGGGGCGTATAGAGGGCGATGGCGCCGGGATCAAGCGGAACTATTGGCGCGGACGCGGCTCAAAGCCCCAGCAGGCGCTGCAGGCGCAGGCGGCGCGCCAGAAGCACCAGCAAGATCGGCCCAAGGAGCCCCGCCAAGCTTGCCAGCAGCAGCTGCGGCACCAGCGCGGTATAACCAACCTGGATCAGCCCGATCCGAACCGCTGCGGAAAAGATCGTATGGGCCAGAAAAATCGCCATGGAATACCTCCCCAGGGTGCGCAACAGGCGCAACGTGGGACCAGGCACGCGCCGGTTGGGGTCCAGCCAGAGACATACGGAATAAAGCAAGACCGTGAGCGCCAGCGAGCTGATCGACGCGCCACCGCTCAGCGCGACTTGCGCAAGCAGCACTGCAAAGATCACGGCCGCAGCCGCCGCCATCAGGCCAGAGGGTCGGGCATTGCCGTGGCCCGCCATCGCAATACCGGCAAGGAAAAAGGGGAAATGGGCAACGGCAGGGCCAAAAACCGTGGAAGGCAGGTAAATCAACGGCATGAGCAGCGCCAGTCCCATCGCACCGATCCCGGCCAATAGCCGCAGCCGCTTTTGGTCCAGACGCCCACGGAGCGCAAGGTACAGGGCCAGAACGGCCCCCTGAACGAGGAAAAGTGTCCAGAGGAACCAAAGATGTTCATAGGGTGGCAGCGGGATCAAAGGGAAATCGGCCACAGAAGGCGCAACCCGCGATCCTTGAAAAAGGCAAAAGGTGCCCGGCGTTTAAGGAGCTCAAGAAAGAATATCCCCGACAGAAAAAAGAACAGCGGCATATGCCAGGCATAGATCACCGCATCGACCCACCGAAACAGGTCGGAATCGGTTAGCAGCCCTGCATCATAAGCCCCACGCCAGGCATGACCAAAAACCACAAAGGCAATGCCGATGCCCTTGGCGGTGTCCATCGCATAGAGCCGCGCGGGCACGCCTGTGTCCCGCGCATCATGGCTAAGGTGGTCGGAGAAAGTGCAGGTCAAGGTAATGGTATCAGTCCCCAGTCAGGACTCTTTTCAGCGCCCGCAAAAAGCCGGTGGTCAAGGCCTGTTCGGGTTTGATGCCGGAATTGGGCAAGAATAAGGCAGCTGGCCGCCCCGGCGCGTAAACAAACTGTTTACCCTTTCGGCAGTGCTCGCCGGATCGCTCTTCCATCGGGCGGTCAGACGCAAAACGCCCCGCAGAAGCTGCGGGGCGATTGATCTTGCGTATCGCGTTTGAAAAAGAGGCGGCTTAGCCTTTTTCTTCTACGATCTCGACCATGTGCGGGATCTTGTTGATCATGCCGCGCACGGCTGGGGTGTCTTCCAGCTCGCGGGTTTTGTGCATTTTGTTCAGGCCCAGGCCGATCAGCGTCTGGCGCTGCTTTGCGGGGCGACGGATCGGAGAACCGATCTGTTTTACAACGATAGTCTTCGCCATGATTTAGGCCTCCTCAGCTGCCGGCGCAGGTGCGTCGGTCTTGGGCAGAATGTCGGCAACTTTCTTGCCGCGGCGCTGTGCCACGGAACGCGGTGAAGATTCTTTCTTCAGGCCGTCCATGGTGGCGCGGATCATGTTGTACGGGTTCTGCGAGCCGATGGATTTGGACACAACGTCCTTCACACCCAGCATCTCGAACACGGCACGCATTGGACCACCGGCGATGATACCGGTACCTTCTGGTGCTGTGCGCATAACCACCTTACCGGCGCCGTGACGGCCTTCCATGTCGTGGTGCAACGTGCGGCCTTCGCGCAGCTGAACGCGGATCATCTGGCGTTTGGCTTGCTCGGTTGCCTTGCGGATCGCCTCAGGCACCTCTTTCGCTTTACCTTTGCCAAAGCCGACGCGACCTTTTTGGTCACCGACAACGACCAAAGCAGCGAAGCCAAAGCGCTTACCACCTTTTACGGTTTTGGACACGCGGTTGATGGCGACCAGGCGGTCGGCAAATTCCGGTGCTTCGTCACGATCGCGGCGTGGGCCGCGACGGTTTTCACGTTCTGCCATGAGAACATCCTCTGATTGGGTGGCTTGCGCCATTTGGATCAACCCTGGTGGACCTTTGCGGCCCCCGGATCATCGAGAGGGCGCATCATACGCCCTCTTCGTTTTCTGTGATGCGCCGGGGGCAAGCCCCCATGGCGACTTAGATCTTCAGACCGCCTTCACGGGCCGCGTCTGCAAGAGCTTTGACTTTGCCGTGGAACAGGAAACCGCCCCGGTCAAAGTATGCTTCTTCCACGCCGGCCTTCTTGGCACGTTCCGCGATCGCTGCGCCAACCTTGGTTGCCGCTTCGATGTTGTTCTTGCCAACGACACCCAGATCTTTTTCGAGCGTCGATGCGGCGGCCAGTGTTTTGCCGTTCACGTCGTCGATCAACTGGACCGAGATGTTTTTGTTCGAACGGTGAACGGAAAGACGCATGCGCCCTGCGTTGACCCGGCGAAGTTTGTTCCGAACGCGCAGGCGGCGTTTCAGAAACAGAGTTCTTTTGCTGTTTGCCATCTGAGCTATCCTTACTTCTTCTTGCCTTCTTTGCGGAAGACGAACTCGCCCTTATAGCGGATGCCCTTGCCCTTATAGGGCTCGGGCTTACGCCATGCGCGGATGTTCGCGGCGACCTGACCAACAAGCTGTTCGTCAATGCCTTCCACAACGATTTCGGTCTGCTTGGGCGCGGTAACAGTCACACCTTCAGGTGCAACATAATCCACGTCGTGGCTCAGGCCGAGGTTCAGTTTCAGTGTGTTGCCGGTGATCGCTGCACGATAACCAACACCCTGGATCTCAAGCTCTTTTTTAAAGCCTTCGGTCACGCCGGTGACCAAGTTGGCGACCATGGTGCGGGACATGCCCCACTGCTGGCGCGCGCGCTTGGATTTGCCGCGTGGCGTGATGGACACAACGTTGTCTTCAACAGACATTGTCACATCATCTGTGGCCTTAAAGCTCCGAGTACCCTTAGGGCCCTTCACTTCGATGGTCTGACCGCTGACAGAGGCGCTTACGCCGCTGGGCAGTTCAACCGGTTTTTTACCAATACGAGACATGATCTACTCCTTAGAATACGGTGCAGAGCACTTCGCCGCCAACGTTCTGGCTGCGTGCACTTTGATCCGACATCACACCCTTTGGGGTGGAGACAATCGACACACCCAGGCCCTGACGGACAACTGGAATGTCATTGACGCCCATGTAGACGCGGCGGCCAGGCTTGGAAACCCGCTTCAACTCACGAATAACAGGTTCGCCCTCGTAGTACTTGAGGCTGATTTCGATGGCTGGGTGGCCATCTGCGCCCGTGGTTTTTTCGTAGCCACGGATGTAACCTTCGTCTGCAAGCACATCCAGAACCCAGGCACGCAGCTTGGACGCTGGTGTCGAGACAGTGGATTTGCCGCGCATAGAAGAGTTACGGATGCGTGTCAGCATATCTGCGATAGGATCGTTCATCTGATGCGCTCCTTACCAGCTCGACTTGACCATGCCGGGGATCTGGCCTGCTGAGCCAAGATCACGCAGCGCGATACGCGAGATTTTCAGTTTACGATAATAAGCGTGTGGACGACCTGTCAGCTGGCAGCGGTTGTGCAAACGCACAGCGCTGGAGTTGCGAGGCAGTTTCGCCAGCTTCAGGGAGGCGCGGAAACGCTCTTCCATTGGCTTGCTTTCGTCGCTCACGATCTCTTTGAGAGCGGCACGCTTTGCTGCGTATTTCTTGACCAGTGCTTCACGCTTTTTCTCGCGTGCGATCATGGATTTCTTAGCCATATCTAATCCTTCCCGCGCTTATTGGCTGAAAGGCATGTTGAACGCTGTCAACAATGCTTTCGCTTCTGCGTCGGTTTTCGCCGTGGTGGCGATGACGATGTCCATACCCCAGTTTTCATCAACTTTATCAAAGTCGATTTCAGGGAATACGAGGTGCTCTTTGAGACCCATGGCATAGTTGCCACGGCCATCGAAAGACTTGCCAGAGATGCCGCGGAAGTCGCGGATACGAGGCATTGCAATCGTGATCAGACGGTCAAGGAATTCGTACATACGTTCGCCGCGCAGGGTCACTTTCGCGCCCAGTGGCATTTCTTCACGCACACGGAAACCCGCGATGGATTTCTTGGCAATTGTGGTCATCGCTTTCTGGCCGGCAATCGCAGTCAGGTCTTCCTGAGCGGATTTGGCTTTCTTGCTGTCACGAACAGCAGCAGCACCACAACCGATGTTCAGCACGATCTTATCAAGACGTGGGATCATCATGTCGTTCTTGTAACCGAACTCTTCTTTCATCTTGGCGCGGATCTCGTCGCGGTAGACGTTCAGAAGGCGGGGTGTGTAGTTTGCAGTATCAAGCATCAATCACGTCCCCCGTGGTTTTTGCAAAGCGCACTTTCTTGTCGCCTTCCATTTTGAAGCCTACGCGTGTCGCTTTGCCGTTGGCATCCACGATGGCGAGGTTCGACAGGTCGATCGGCATCGCTTTTGGGATGCGGCCGCCCTGGCTTTCCTGGGATTGGCGTGTGGCGCGGATGGCGATTTTAACGCCGTCTACGATGGCCTTACCGGATTTTGGGTCTACAGAGGAAATTGTCCCTGTTTTGCCCTTGTCCTTACCGGCAAGCACGATGACCTTGTCACCTTTGCGAAGTTTAGCAGCCATTACAGCACCTCCGGCGCGAGCGAGATAATCTTCATGAAGTTTTTGCCGCGGAGCTCACGAACAACTGGTCCAAAGATACGTGTACCTACGGGCTCATTGTTGTTGTTCAGGATGACCGCTGCATTGCGGTCAAAGCGGATGGCGGTGCCATCGTCGCGACGAACTTCTTTGGCTGTGCGAACAACGACGGCCTTGCGGACGTCGCCTTTTTTCACACGACCGCGTGGGATGGCTTCCTTAACCGAGACAACAATGATGTCGCCTACGGATGCGTACTTACGCTTGGAACCACCCAGGACCTTGATGCACTGAACACGGCGCGCGCCGCTGTTGTCAGCAACATCCAGGTTGGTCTGCATCTGGATCATTTGGTTTCTCCCGACCTGTAGGGGGCGATGCGTGCCTTATCCCTAGGGTTTCGATTAAGTTGGTTAGATCTGGTTACGCCTCGGCGGTCAGAACTTCCCAACGTTTGGTCTTGGACTTGGGTGCACATTCGATGATGCGAACGCTGTCGCCCACTTTGTATGCGTTGTTCTCGTCGTGAGCCCGGTACTTCTTGGACTTACGGATGGTTTTTTTCAGAACCGGGTGCGTAAAGCGACGCTCTACGGATACGGTGACTGTCTGTGCATTGGCGTCCGATGTTACGGTGCCTGTCAGGATACGCTTTGGCATTATTCAGGCTCCTTATTCAGCGGATGCCGCGGCAGCGGCTTTTTGGTTCAACACAGTGTGGACACGTGCCACGTCGCGCTTAACACTGCGCAGACGCGCAGGGTTCTCGAGTTGGCCGGTCGCCTGCTGGAAACGCAGGTTAAAGGCTTCTTTCTTGAGGTTCACAAGTTCGTCACGGAGTTGATCCGGCGTCTTGTCATGCAGTTCGTTGGCTTTCACGGCCTTGTCCTTTCAACATCACCAGTAGGCCCCGAGAGGGTGACCATGATTCTGGTGGAGTTCATGATGAAGGGTGCCAATACGCCCTGCCCGATCATAATGCAAGCCCCTAGGGGGCCGGTATTCCAATGATCCGCCCGCTGGTAGCCGAATCCGGGATTTTTCATTTATACTTGGCCTATTATCACGATGAATTGGAGAGATCATGTTTCGTTTGTCCCTTGTCCTGCTGACCCTTTCAACCGCCCCGGCCCTTGCCGATGTCTGGACCTTCAGCACCCCTTCGGGGAACATCGAATGTTCGGTGGGCGAAGGGTTTGACGGATCAGACATAATTTGCAGCATCTTCAAACGCAGCGGCCCGTCGTCGGTACCGCAGATGGCCGGTTGCCCTGTAAGCCGCGGAATCAAGGTCGAGATGTTGGACCGCGGCTATGTCAGCATGAGCTGTCTCGGGGCGGGAGAGCGGGGCTACGGCGGGCAAAGCGTCGCAGAATACGGGGTGACAGGCCAGTTTGGCGGCATCACCTGCCAGTCCTCGACCAAGGGGCTGGATTGCCGCAATCAGGACGGTCACGGGTTCTTCTTGTCCCGCGCCGTTCAGAACGCATGGTAGCGCCTTCCCCTCTCGCCTCTGGATCTCAGCTGCGTTAAGAACGGCCCATGTCAGATATCAAATCACTGTTTGTGACCCGCCTTTATCACGCCGCGCTGACCGAGCACGGCACACCCGTCGATCAAGCGGAGCTTGAAGCATCCTGCTGGTCCATTGCAGAGGACGATGAGGCGGGCCAGCAATGGTGCGAGGACAACGGGTATCCCGGCTACACCTCCTATGCATCGCTCACGGATCTGGGCTGGCGGTTCCCGGTGTTTGAGGCACTGATCAAAGTGCTGGACGAACATGTAGCAGCATTTGCCAAGGAACTGGCCTTTGATCTGGACGGCAAAGAGCTGAAGCTCGAAGACATCTGGATCAACATCCTGCCTGAGGGCGGCATCCACACCTCCCACATCCATCCGCATTCAGTAATCTCCGGCACCACCTATGTGGCCCTGCCGGACGGCTCTGCTTCGATCAAATACGAAGATCCACGCCTGCCGATGATGATGGCCGCGCCGGGCCGGACCAAAGACGCGCCCGATGATCTGCGGGCGTTCTTCTA
Source organism: Sulfitobacter mediterraneus (assembly GCF_016801775.1). Lineage (NCBI taxonomy): Bacteria > Pseudomonadati > Pseudomonadota > Alphaproteobacteria > Rhodobacterales > Roseobacteraceae > Sulfitobacter > Sulfitobacter mediterraneus. Next base: position 2,165,981 of record NZ_CP069004.1, read on the forward strand.
TGCCAAACCGGCGGTTGGAGATGTGCTTCTCTGGGAAAGCTGGCTGCGCCATGAGGTGCCAATGAACATGGCCGAAGACGACCGGATCTCGGTCAGCTTCAACTACAGCTGGGGTTAATGCCAGGGGCGGGGCCGTAACCGGCGACCTGAGCCGAACCGAAACTACTTCTTCGCGGCTTTCATGGCCTCTTCTTCCTGCGCCTTCACAGCGGCCTTTTCTTCTTTGGTCAGCTTGTTACCCCACTGATTGTTGCTCAGCCCCAGGTCAGCAGGCATCGGCTTGGTCTTGCCCTTTTTGACAGACCCGCCCTTATCAAGAAATTCCTTGATCAGGTCCGCATCAGTGGTGGGCTTTGGAACATGTTTCATATGTGGTCCGCCTGGCAGCTGTGAGTATGTAGCTTACGCTACTCGGCTCAGGCGCAGTTGGCCAGAGGGATGCTGTGGGGGCCGGCCCGCCGGCTTGCAGTAATGGCGCGCACTGATCACCCTCAAAAACAAAAAGCCCCCGCCGAAAACTCGGCGGGGGCTTATTCTAAAACTGTGGGTGCGCATCAAATGTGCACCGGACCTCAAAAACCGGGGCCGGAACGGGCATTTCTGCGAAATACCCTGCCTCCGGTTGGCCCGCACCGGCGATGCCGGTGCGACCTGTTTACCAGTCTTCGCGGACCACGACGCGTGTTTTGATTGGCAGCTTCATTGCCGCCAGACGCAGCGCTTCACGCGCGATGTCATCATTCACACCATCGATCTCAAACATGATCCGGCCTGGCTTGACCTTGGCCGCCCAGAAATCCACGGAACCTTTACCTTTACCCATACGTACTTCGACGGGCTTGGAGGTTACGGGCACATCCGGGAAGATGCGGATCCAGACACGGCCTTGACGTTTCATGTGACGCGTCATGGCACGACGTGCAGCTTCGATCTGGCGTGCAGTCACACGCTCAGGCTGCAGAGCCTTCAGGCCGTAGGTGCCAAAGTTCAGGTCAGACCCGCCCTTTGCCAGACCCTTGATCGAGCCTTTGAACTGCTTACGGAACTTCGTACGCTTTGGTTGAAGCATCTTTCAGCCCTCCTTAGCGACGACCGCCGGCACCGCGAGGTGCTGGGCCGTCTTGGATTTCTTGTGCCTTGCGGTCACGTGCTGCCGGGTCATGTTCCATGATCTCGCCTTTGAAGATCCAGGTCTTGATCCCGATGATGCCGTAAGCGGTTGTCGCTTCAACATGTGCGTAATCAATGTCAGCACGCAGAGTGTGCAGTGGCACGCGGCCCTCACGGTACCATTCGGTACGCGCGATTTCTGCACCGCCCAGACGGCCGGCAACGTTCACACGGATACCCAGGGCACCCATACGCATGGCGTTTTGTACCGCACGCTTCATGGCGCGGCGGAAAGATACCCGGCGCTCCAGCTGCTGTGCGATGCTTTCACCAACCAGTGCGGCATCCAGTTCGGGCTTGCGGACCTCAACGATGTTCAGGTGCAGTTCCGAAGAGGTCATCTTGGCGATTTTCTGACGCAGACCTTCAATGTCTGCACCTTTCTTACCAATGATAACGCCAGGACGGGCAGTGTGGATCGTAACGCGGCACTTCTTGTGCGGACGTTCGATGATCACACGCGCGATACCGGCCTGCTTGCACTCTTCTTTGATGAAGGCACGGATGGCCAGATCTTCGAGAAGAAGATCACCATAGTCCTTGGTGTCGGCGTACCAGCGGCTGTCCCATGTGCGGTTCACCTGCAGGCGCATGCCGATCGGGTTTACTTTGTTACCCATTATGCTTGCTCCTCAACTTGACGCACGACGATTGTGACTTCTGCGAACGGCTTCATGATCTTGCCGAAACGGCCACGCGCACGTGGACGACCACGCTTGAGTGTCATGTTCTTACCGACATAGGCCTCGGCCACGATCAGCTCGTCCACGTCAAGGTTGTGGTTGTTCTCGGCGTTGGCAATTGCAGACTGAAGGCATTTCTTCACGTCTTGTGCGACACGCTTTTTGGAGAACGTCAGGTCCGTCAGGGCCTTGTCCACCTTCTTGCCGCGGATCAGGCCAGCAACGAGGTTCAGTTTCTGCGGCGACGTCTTCAGCATGCGCAGTTTTGCACGTGCTTCATTGTCTGCCACGCGGCGGGGATTCTTATCCTTGCTCATGGCTTATTTCCGCTTCGCTTTTTTGTCGGCGGCATGACCGTAGTAGGTCCGAGTTGGCGAATATTCACCAAACTTCTGACCAATCATGTCTTCGCTGACGTTAACAGGAATATGCTTGTGGCCGTTGTAGACACCAAAGGTCAGACCAACAAACTGGGGCAGAATTGTCGAACGACGCGACCAGATCTTGATCACTTCGTTACGACCGCTTTCGCGAGATGCTTCGGCCTTCTTGAGGACATAAGAGTCAACAAAAGGACCTTTCCATACTGAACGAGACATTGATTAACGCCCCTTCTTCTTGGCGTGCCGGGACCGTACGATAAGACGGCTGGACGCTTTGTTCTTGTTGCGGGTCTTTGCACCCTTTGTCGGCTTACCCCAAGGTGTCACTGGGTGACGACCACCGGATGTACGGCCTTCACCACCACCGTGCGGGTGATCGATCGGGTTCATCACGACACCACGTACCGAAGGACGGATGCCCTTGTGACGCATGCGGCCCGCTTTACCGTAGTTCTGGTTGGAGTTGTCAGGGTTGGACACGGCACCAACGGTGGCCATGCATTCCTGACGCACGAGACGCAGTTCGCCGGAGCTCAAACGGATCTGAGCGTAGCCACCGTCACGGCCCACGAACTGGGCGTATGTACCGGCGGCACGGGCGATCTGACCACCCTTACCGGGCTTCATCTCGATGTTGTGCACGATTGTACCGATTGGCATGCCAGAGAAAGGCATTGCATTGCCTGGCTTGATGTCGGCTTTGGCGGAGGCGATGACCTTGTCACCCACAGCCAAACGCTGCGGTGCGAGGATATAGGCCTGCTCGCCATCTTCATATTGAATCAGGGCGATAAACGCGGTCCGGTTCGGGTCATATTCGATCCGAGCCACAACAGCGGACATGTCCATCTTGTTGCGCTTGAAATCAACGATACGGTAAAGGCGCTTTGCACCCCCACCTTTGCGACGCATTGTGATCCGTCCGGTGTTGTTCCGTCCGCCGTGTTTTGTAAGACCTTCCGTGAGGGCCTTAACAGGGCGACCTTTCCAAAGCTCCGAACGGTCGATCAGTACCAGCCCACGCTGGCCCGGCGTCGTCGGTTTGTACGACTTGAGTGCCATGTTGTCTGTCTTCCGTTTAGCTGTAGTGCCACCCCGAAAGGCGGCAATGGTTATAGGGCCCCGAAGGTCCCCGGTGGATGTCTGCTTGTTGGGCTATGGCCCCGCAATGCAAACAACAACAAAGCCCCAGACGAATCTGGGGCTGTGCCGATGGGGTCGTTTAGGAGGGATTGGGAGTGGGGTCAAGGGGGCTCACCCTCATGTCTTTATCCGCCAATACCCAAGCCTGGTGTCTTCCAAAGTGAAGCGCTCACTAGGTTCATCATTTCTCGCAAGAAGCGCGAATATATCGGATAGCACTGTCCGGCTACTCCCGATATATCCATGCGCCAGAGTCCCGAGATCATCATTGTTCACCAATACAGTATCCATCCCGCTCATTACGAAAGTTGGAGGAATGAACCCAACTCTGGGAAACTCATGCAGCCATCCAGATAGTTTCAGCGCCTTGTCATGACCTGATACGTAAGAAGTCGTTCTAGTAGAATATTTGGTCGATGCCTGAGCCAACTTTGGCATTATGCCAGTATCGACGTCCGCAGCAGCGAGGATGACCTGATTCACCTTCTCTAAGACTTCATTCTCGCGCCGAGACAGAACCTCCATAGCACCTAGAAGGCAACGGCACCCCATACTGTGCGCAATAATATTCACGCCTGATACTGCTGACTTGTTTAGAAACTTCTCAACGAAGTCAGCGAGAGAGTATTTGCTGGCCTCAGCAGCACGTTCGTCTGCGCTATACGACAGCTTCCGTCCCTTCGAAGGCCAACTGAAAAGCCCCACTCCTTGTCCGATTCCGAGATCATACCCAATCTGGGCCGCCCGCATTACCGCGTCTTCAAACGAATTATTGAACCCATGAATGAAAATTGTGGCTCTTTCCTGATTTTTCATTTTCTTAGTGGACGCAATTATATGTTGAAAGAAGAGCTCTTCATCCAACGAAATGATGGAATCCAAACGCAGTCGGTCGTCTTTCATATTCACTAGGCGCTTCCACAATGGAGAGCCAAGCGAACCTACTCTATGGCCTTCTGGAACAGTAACTTCGCACAGGCCAAAACTCAATTTTTCCGCTTCTGTCGCTTTGAAACCGCTGAGAGCTCCTCGTTCAATTATGGGCTCACGATTTGTCCCAAAAAAGACATCATATCTATTTTTGGAAGTTCGGCGGTTGTCATCAGTTGAGGTAGAATCAATGCCCGTACTCAAGCGAAACCCAATTCGCGGCCCTGAGACACTTGCCTGATAGTCTTGCCTGCTGGCAAACACCTGCGCCCCTTGCCTTTCTAGGCTACCTATTTGCTCCGGGCGTAAATCTAACCCAATAAATTTGGCGCTAGCTACTTCCGACTGTTCAAATTCAAAACCATTTGCAATGGTCCGTTCAAAAACTGCGCCTGCGAAGGTCGAGTTTTCGCAGGCTGCAAAAGACAGGTCGGCATCCTTGAACTTCGCGTTATCGAAATTGGACAAAGACAAATCAGCTTCGCGGAGATCAGCACCAGTAAAATCAGCTCCTTGAAAATTTAGATGGGAAAGGTCGGAACCTCGCAAGTCGGCCCCAGATAGATTAATCCTCTCAAATGTTCTGGAGGTTTTTGGGGACTCTCTAAAATCAGGTGGAAGATTATTGAAAAAGTTAACACCCGATAGGTTTGGCGAGAAGTCGATGCGCTTTCGACGCTTATTCCAAGCCTTGACTCCTTCTTTCAGCCATTCCTGATGTACTGGTTTTGGCATCCACTCTCCTGCCACTGGTTTGCGCTAGGCTTCCAACTAGCTTCAAACTTAATTCTAAATTGCAATAAAAATACCATAGGCAGACGCCCAACGCTATTCCAGCATGAAGGTCTTTAACCCAACCGCTCATAAAACGTCATCCGGGCATTCCTTCGACAGCGCTAACAACGCTGGCATCCGCGTCACGTCGCTCTCGTTTTGGCTTAACCTGTGTACCAATGCCGCCCGCTGCAAGGTCGGTTGAATGCACTGCCAACGGGGTTGGGAGCCAAAAGCGCACCCCAAGGTCAGGACGCAAAAAGCCCCCCGCGTTTCCGCGAGGGGCTTTTCTATCTTCAGCGTGGCGGGGTGAACCCCGCCCTGCGGTCTTTACAGACCGGTGCTCACGTCAATCGTGTTGCCTTCTTCCAGCGTCACATAGGCCTTTTTCACGTCTTTACGCTTACCAATCTGGCCGCGGAAACGTTTGACCTTGCCTTTGGTGATGGTCGTGTTCACGGCCTTCACCTTGACACCAAAGAGCGCCTCAACGGCCTCTTTGATCATCGGCTTGTTGCTGTCCATCGCCACTTCGAAAACAACGGCGTTCGCTTCGGACGCCATGGTTGCTTTCTCGGTGATGATCGGCTTGCGGATCACGTCGTAGTGGTTGTGCTTGGCGCTCATTTCAAACGGGCCTCCAGTGCTTCGATACCCGCTTTGGTGATCACCAGAGTGTCACGCTTCAGGATATCATATACGTTTGCACCCATTGTCGGCAGGATATCCAGACCTTCAATGTTGCGGGCAGCCTGAGCGAAGTTTTCGTTCACGGATGCACCGTCGATGACCAATGCACGCTTCCAGCCGAGGCTGGAGATCTGCTTGGCCAGTGCGGCAGTTTTGCCTTCGGATGCGGCTTCGTCGATGATGACCAGCTCGCCCGCTTTGGCTTTGGCGGACAGCGCATGGCGCAGGCCCAGCTTGCGGAACTTCTTGGTCAGCTCGTGGCCGTGGCTGCGCGGGGTTGGACCCTTGTAGATACCACCTTTACGGAAGATCGGCGCGTTGCGGTCACCGTGGCGTGCGCCGCCGGTGCCTTTTTGGCGATAGATCTTCTTGGTCGAATAGGAGGTCTCGGACCGGGTCTTTACCTTGTGCGTGCCCGCCTGCGCATTGTTACGCTGCCAGCGCACAACACGGTGCAGGATGTCGGCGCGTGGTTCAAGACCGAACAGGGCCTCGTCCAGGTCTACCGAACCGGCTTTGCCGCCGTCGAGTTTGATGACATCGAGTTTCATGCGTCACCTTCTTTCTTGTCTGCATCGTCACCGGCTGGTGCTTCTGCGGCTTCCATCGCGGCCTGCTCTGCTGCTGCGGCCTCGGCTGCTGCTGCTTCTGCTTCGGCCTCTGCGGCGGCGGCTGCTTCTTCAGCGGCTTTCGCAGCTTCTTTGGCAGCGGATGCCAGCGCGGCTGGTACAATCGCGTTCTCAGGGAACGGCTTTTTCACCGCGTCCTTGATTGTCACCCAACCACCTTTGGAGCCTGGAACCGCACCTTTGACCATGATCAGGCCACGGGCTGTGTCGGTTTTCACAACTTCAAGGTTCTGGGTTGTCACGCGGGCGGCGCCCATGTGACCGGCCATTTTCTTGCCTTTGAAAACCTTACCGGGATCCTGACACTGACCGGTGGAACCGTGCGAACGGTGAGAGATCGAAACACCGTGTGTCGCACGCAGACCGCCAAAGTTGTGGCGCTTCATCGCACCGGCAAAACCTTTACCGATGGATGTGCCCGCAACGTCAACATACTGACCTGCGAAGTAGTGATCCGCGATGATCTCTTCGCCAACCGGCAGCATCGCATCCGGGTCAACGCGGAATTCAGCAACCTTACGCTTTGGTTCAACCTTTGCTGCTGCAAAGTGGCCGCGCATCGCCTTGGACGTCCGCTTGGCTTTGGCTGTACCGGCACCCAGCTGAACAGCAACATAGCCGTCCTTCTCGATGGTACGCTGTGCAACAACCTGCAGGTTATCGAGCTGAAGAACGGTTACAGGGATCTGCTTGCCATCTTCCATGAACAGACGGGTCATGCCCATCTTTTTTGCAATAACGCCTGAGCGCAACATGATATTACCCTCCTACGCTTATGACTGCAGCTTGATCTCGACGTCCACACCAGCGGCGAGGTCGAGCTTCATCAGCGCGTCCACGGTCTGGGGGGTCGGATCAACGATATCCAGCATACGCTTGTGCGTGCGGATCTCGAACTGGTCACGGGATTTCTTGTCCACGTGTGGGCCACGCAGAACGGTGAATTTTTCGATCTTGTTCGGCAGCGGAATGGGGCCACGAACAGAAGCGCCTGTGCGCTTTGCGGTGTTGACGATTTCCTGGGTGGAGGCATCAAGCACCCGATAATCAAACGCCTTCAGGCGGATGCGGATGTTTTGGCTTTGAGCGGCCATATGCATATCCCTTACTTGGGGATTTTAACGGAGAGGAAGATATACGCTCATCGCAGACCTTCATCGCGTCATATGTCAACTGAAACGGGGCGCGCATGAACGCACCCCGAGGCAGTGGGGGTGCTATAGGGGGAGTCGCGGGGCATGGCAAGGGGGTTTTGAAAACTCCCCTGTTTTCAGAACCGGTGCGCAAGATCGCTTCTCTTGGGACGGGACCGCTCGGACCGTCAGCGTTCAACCAAAGCAGGTGGAGTACACCCGGAGTGATAGCTCAAACAATGTCATTCGCCCCATATCCCGATGTCTTTAAAGACATCGCACCGGACCTTTTGAAAGGTCCGATTGGGGGTCTGCCGCAGACCGGGGCTCACCCCGGCACAGCACGACCCAACGCAAAAGGCCGCCCCGGTGAGGAGCGGCCTTTGTTGTTTCAGCACCTGTGTGCCAACACCTTGCTCTCGTGTTCTTTTCCCAAGGGTAAAAGACACTACCGCAAGGCGTCGCACGCGGCAGGCTTTGCTGGCGCAAAGCCGCCGTGCTTACTCAGTGATCTTGGACACAACGCCCGCGCCGACCGTACGGCCACCTTCGCGGATCGCGAAGCGCAGACCCTGCTCCATCGCGATAGGCGCGATCAGCTCAACGTCGAACTTCAGGTTGTCGCCTGGCATAACCATTTCAGTACCCTCAGGCAGCTGAACAGTGCCGGTCACATCTGTGGTCCGGAAGTAGAACTGTGGACGGTAGTTCGCAAAGAATGGCGTGTGACGGCCACCTTCTTCCTTGGTCAGGATATAGGCTTCGGCTTCGAACTTGGTGTGCGGGGTCACGGAACCGGGCTTACACAGAACCTGGCCACGCTCAACACCGTCACGGTCCACACCGCGCAGCAATGCGCCGATGTTGTCGCCCGCTTCGCCGCTGTCCAGCAGCTTGCGGAACATTTCAACGCCTGTGCAGGTGGTTTTCTTGGTGTCGCGGATACCAACGATTTCGATCTCGTCGCCCACGTTGATCACACCGCGCTCAACACGGCCGGTCACAACTGTACCACGGCCGGAAATCGAGAACACGTCTTCCACAGGCATCAGGAACGGCTGGTCAACCGCACGTGCAGGTGTCGGGATGTACTCGTCCACAGCCGCCATCAGTTCTTTGATTTTCTCTTCGCCGATTTCTGGCTTGTTGCCTTCCATCGCCGCCAGAGCGGAGCCCGCAATGATCGGAATATCGTCGCCTGGGTACTCGTAAGAGGACAGCAGCTCGCGGATTTCCATTTCCACCAGTTCCAGCAGCTCTTCGTCGTCGACCTGGTCAACCTTGTTCATGAAGACAACCATGTAAGGGATGCCAACCTGGCGGCCCAGCAGGATGTGCTCACGCGTCTGTGGCATCGGGCCATCAGCGGCGTTCACAACCAGGATCGCGCCGTCCATCTGCGCCGCACCGGTGATCATGTTCTTGACGTAGTCAGCGTGGCCGGGGCAGTCGACGTGCGCGTAGTGACGCGCTTCGGTTTCATACTCAACGTGTGCGGTCGAGATCGTGATCCCGCGGGCCTTCTCTTCGGGCGCGCCGTCAATCTGATCATACGCCTTGAAGTCACCAAAATACTTGGTGATCGCCGCTGTCAGCGTCGTTTTACCGTGGTCAACGTGGCCAATCGTGCCAATGTTGACGTGCGGCTTATTACGTTCAAACTTTTCCTTTGCCATGGTAGTGGCTCCTTCTTAATTCAGTTATTTCTCTGCGCCGAGCAGGCGCTTGCGGACATCCTGAGAGAAGCCCACGATTGTTGCTTTGTAGTCCTGCTCAGGGGTTTGATCCGCCTTCACAGCCGCACCGACCAACCCACCGAGCGCCCATCCGCCCTTGGCTGTGCCGTAGACCTTGGTAGGTTCGAGAACCACCGTGCCATTGCGGGCATCTTTGACAGTCAGCACACCGGAGATTGTGCTTGTGCCGCCAACCAGCAAGGCCTGACCTGGAGAGACCAGGTGGAATTGCGTGATGGAGACCTCTGCCTTGACGGGCCGATTCCCGACTGACCCATCCTTGAGATAGGCCAGCAGGTGATTGCGGACATCCGCCTGGATTTTTTCGGGGGCGACGGTGATCTGCCGCCCCTTCACACCTTCGATTTGCGAAACGTCAACCGACACATCCACAACCTTGAGGCTCCCCGCTGTCTGTTCATCCAGCAGCGGTTCCGCACAGGCTGCAACGGCTGTCAAAGCAGCCATTGCAAGGAATGAACGCCGGTTCATCATCACGCGAACTTTGCCTGAATCTCGTCAGAGATGTTCTGAGGAACGGCTTCGTAGTGGTCGAACTGCATGGTGAAGTTCGCACGACCAGAAGACATCGAACGCAGGGTGTTGATGTAGCCGAACATGTTCGCCAGAGGCACGAAGGCGTCGATGGCAATCGCGTTACCGCGGGTGTCCTGACCCTGTACCTGACCGCGACGGGATGTCAGATCGCCGATGATGCCGCCTGTGTATTCTTCAGGCGTGACAACTTCGACTTTCATGATCGGCTCAAGCATTTTCGCGCCGGCTTTTTTCATGCCTTCGCGCATACCCATACGGGCCGCGATTTCGAACGCCAGAACCGAGGAGTCAACGTCATGGAACTTACCGTCGATCAGGGCCACTTTGAAGTCGATCACAGGGAAGCCCGCCAGCGGACCGGAGTCCATGACCGACTGGATACCTTTTTCAACACCCGGGATGTATTCCTTTGGAACAGCACCACCAACGATGCGGCTCTCAAACGAATAACCTTCGCCTGGCTCGGTTGGCATCAGGATCATTTTCACTTCAGCAAACTGACCGGAACCACCGGACTGTTTCTTGTGGGTGTAAGTGATCTCAGCTTCACGAGAGATGGTCTCACGATAAGCAACCTGAGGCGCACCGATGTTCGCTTCAACTTTGAATTCACGCTTCAGACGGTCCACAAGGATGTCGAGGTGAAGTTCGCCCATGCCCTTCATGATGGTCTGACCGGATTCCAGATCAGTCTCAACACGGAAGGATGGATCCTCGGCAGCCAAACGCTGAAGGCCAATGCCCATTTTCTCTTGGTCAGCCTTCGTTTTTGGCTCAACCGCGATCTCGATCACCGGATCAGGGAAGGTCATTGTTTCCAGAACCACAGGATCGTTGACGGCGCAAAGCGTGTCACCTGTTGTGGTGTCTTTCAGACCCGCCAGCGCGATGATGTCGCCTGCGAATGCTTCGGTGATTTCCTCACGGTCGTTGGAGTGCATCATCATCATCCGGCCAACGCGCTCTTTACGCTGCTTGGTGGAGTTCAGAAGCGTGTCACCTTTGTTCAACACACCAGAGTAGATGCGTGTGAACGTCAGTGTACCCACAAACGGGTCGTTCATGATTTTGAACGCAAGGCCAGAGAACGCCATGTTATCGTCCGCGCGGCGGGCAATGTTACGTGTTTCTGTCTCATCGCCTGGCTTGAAGCCCATGTAGTCAACAACATCCATCGGGGATGGCAGATAGTCGATCACCGCGTTGAGCAGCGGCTGAACGCCTTTGTTCTTGAACGCGGAGCCACACAGAACGGGGATGAATTTGATGGCCAGAGTACCGGCACGGATCAAACGGCGCAGTGTTGGCACATCCGGCTCAGCACCGTCCATCAGGTAGTTTTCCATCGCGTCATCGTCCATTTCGACGGCGACTTCGATCATTTTGGCGCGCCATTCGTCGGCCAGCTCTTTCAAGCTGTCGCGGATCGGGCGTTTTTCCCAGGATGCGCCGAGGTCTTCACCGGCCCAGACCCATTCTTCCATGGTGACCAGATCAACCATGCCTTCCAATTCGGTTTCTGACCCGATTGGAATCTGGATCGGACAAGGTGTGGCACCTGTACGGTCTTGGATCATGTGAACGCAGTTGAAGAAGTCCGCGCCGATTTTGTCCATCTTGTTGACGAACACGATACGTGGAACTTTATAACGGTCGGCCTGGCGCCAAACGGTTTCGGTTTGCGGCTCGACACCGGCGTTGGCGTCCAGAACAGCAACAGCGCCGTCGAGAACAGCCAAGGAACGCTCAACTTCGATAGTGAAGTCAACGTGGCCAGGCGTGTCGATGATGTTCATCCGGTGCTTGGGCGTGTCCGCCGTTGCGCCGTCCTCTGTACGCTCCCAGAACGTGGTGGTCGCAGCGGAAGTGATGGTGATACCACGTTCCTGTTCTTGCTCCATCCAGTCCATCGTGGCGGCGCCATCATGCACCTCACCGATGTTGTGGGATTTGCCTGTATAATACAGGATACGTTCGGAACATGTGGTCTTGCCGGCATCAATGTGAGCCATGATGCCGAAGTTGCGATAGCGGTCTAGCGGATAGTCGCGTGCCATTTGAAAAGCTTCCTCAGGAGTGTGCTTTGAAAAGGGCCAAAGCCCAATGAAACGATGGGGCCCAGCGGATCTGAGCCCCGATCTTTTGATCTAGATTACCAGCGGTAGTGGCTGAACGCTTTGTTGGCGTCGGCCATCTTGTGCGTGTCTTCGCGCTTTTTCACCGCGGTGCCGCGGGACTGAACAGCGTCCAGAAGCTCGCCTGCGAGGCGCTCTTCCATGGTGTTCTCGTTGCGCGAACGGGCCGCTTTGATCAACCAGCGGATCGCCAGAGCCTGACGGCGCTCGGGGCGCACCTCGACAGGTACCTGATACGTCGCACCACCAACGCGGCGCGAACGCACTTCGACGGATGGCTGGATGTTTTCAAGCGCTTCGTGGAACACTTCGATGGGCGCGCGTTTGATCTTGTCTTCAACGCGGTTCATCGCGCTATAGACAATGCGCTCAGCGACGGATTTCTTACCGTCAATCATCAGGTTGTTCATGAATTTTGTCAGAACCAGATCACCATACTTGGCGTCTGGCAGTACTTCGCGTTTTTCAGCGGCGTGACGGCGTGACATGTCGTTGTCTTCCTTGGAATTTGGGGCGGCGGGGTAAACCCCGCCCTACAAATGGACGGTAGGGCGGGGTTCACCCCGCCACTGCGATTACTTGGGACGCTTGGCGCCATACTTGGAACGGCGCTGCTTACGGTCTTTAACGCCCTGAGTATCCAGAACACCGCGCAGGATGTGGTAACGCACACCGGGAAGGTCTTTTACACGACCGCCGCGGATCAGAACCACAGAGTGTTCCTGAAGGTTGTGGCTTTCACCGGGAATGTAGGAGATCACTTCGAAACCGTTTGTCAGGCGCACTTTGGCCACTTTCCGCATCGCGGAGTTCGGTTTCTTAGGAGTGGTTGTATAAACGCGCGTACATACGCCGCGCTTTTGTGGGCACTCTTGCAAGTGCATGGATTTGGATCGTTTGATTTTAGGCTGCCGCGGTTTGCGGATCAGCTGCTGGATCGTTGGCATTCAGGTTATCCCCGTCTTAGCTCACATGGTGCACGAGGAGGCCCCCATGCGGTTTCAAATTCAATGCTTTGCATCATGCAAAGACTTCTGCGTGGCCCTCTGTCAGCGCCGCACGTCGTGCAACGCAAAATCACCGCAGCGTTTCCGTACCGGGGAAAACGAGGCGGTGGGGCTACAGAGGATCGGGTCAGCATTAGACCGGATCTTGACCACTTTGGTTCTGATGTCGGTTTGGCGGGTTTTCCCCCACCTTCCGAGATAGCGGGCGTATAGGAGGTTGCAGCCCAGCTGTCAACAGCTGCCCCTCCCTTGCGCAGACTGGCGCAGGCTGCAATGCTGTCGGCATATTGCTGACCCTTCTGTGACAAGGCCCGCCCCTATATGCAAGCCATCGGCATTTGCCGCTTTTCCTACCCCGGTGACGGCGGGTTTCAGGTTGAACATGACAGCCTCAAGGCGCGGATGGACTATCTATATGCCCCTGCCCGCATGGAAGAACGCTTTACCACCTTCGAGACAATGATGCTGCCGCCCTTGCGCGCCCAGACAGATGGTGATTTCACACTGGCCGTGGTGATCGGCGACAGCCTGCCTGCCCCGTACCGCGACCGGCTTGAGGCGCTATTGGCCGATATGCCGCAGGCGGTGATCTTGCCCCGCGCCCCCGGCCCGCACCGCAAAGTGATGCAAGACGCCATCAACAGCGTCAGGCGATTCGATGACGCGCCGTGCCTTCAATTCCGCATGGACGACGATGATGCCGTGGCCTGCACCTATGTCGAAAAACTACGTCAAGCCGCCCGCGATGTTGCACCGATGGCGGCCCGGCATCGACATATCGCAATAGATTTCAACCAAGGCTACATCGTGCAGCCCGGACCGGACGGCCTGTTGGCGGCGCCCACCAAAGCGCCCTATGCTACTGCGGCATTGGCCCTGATGATCCGCCATGATTTGCCGCTCAGTGTGATGAACTTCGCCCATATGAAGGTGGGGCGCAAAATGCCCACTGTCACTTTCACAGGTGAGGATATGCTGCTGCGGGGGCACAACGCCTATAACGATTCCCGGCAAAAGCCCGGCATCAAGCAACCGGATTTTGCGCCGCTCGATGCTGCGGGCCAAACGCACTTCAAAAAGACCTATAACATAGATGCAGGCAAGGTCGCGGCGGCCTTTGCCGCGCTGCCCTCAGCTGCCCGCTAGTTTGCGCTCACGGTAAAGCGTGAAGATCCCGGTTCCGACAACGATCCCTGCTCCGGTCAATGTCATCCATCCGGGCCATTCGCCAAAAAACACAAAGCCCAGCAGCAACGCCCAGACCAGCCCTGTGTACCGGAACGGCGCGATAAAGGAGACATCACCGATCCGCATCACGTGAATGGAAAAGAAGTAACCGCCCAGAACCAGCACCGCCGAGGCGGCAATCAGCAGCCCAACAGATGGATCAACCGCCACCCAGGGCTCTGTCAACGACGCCAGACCAGCCGCAATCAGAACTGTCAGCGCCGTGACCAAAGTGACCGTCATCGACGGCACCGATGGCGACAACTTGCGGGTGATCAAATCGCGGAAGGTCACGCCCAACATCGCGATCACGGCATAAAGGGACCAGACGTTAAACCCGTCCGCCCCCGGCTTGACGATCAACAGCACCCCGATAAAGCCAACCGCAATCGCAACCATCCGCCGCCAACCCACGGCCTCCCGCAGAAAGAGCGCCGATGCCAGTGTCACGGTCAGAGGCACACATTGCAAAATCGCTGTCAGGTTCGCCAAAGGCATGTTGAACAGCGCCGTAAGAAAGAAGTATGCGATCAAGGCTTCGGTCACCGCGCGGATCATGATCAGCACCCAATCGCGCCGCGCAATATCGAAATGCAAGGCGCCCAAACGCCCTTTCGTGGCAAGGATCAACGCGCAGGAGATCAGCCCCCGCAAAAACAAAAGTTGAAACAGCGGCACCGCGCCGCCGGTCAGTTTGAGCACCGCATCGCTCACCACAAAACAGGCCATTGACGCCATCATCAACAGCGCACCCACCAGATTTGGCGACATTTAGAACCCTTCCAGCATTTCAGGGGTCAGATCGAACCCCTCGCGCAAGTTGCGCCGGATCCCCGCCGGGCGCAACTGCCCGCGCCGCCCCGTGGTAGAGGCCGCTGAATCGTTGTCCTGATGCACCGATCGGATAAACATCGGCCGCGTCGTTTCTGTGTAGCAATCGTAGTATTCGGTCAATTGCCGGTGATTGCGCCGGAAAATGGTGGCCGGATCTCCCTTCGCCGCAATCATCGCAAGCCCGATGCCCAGCGGCGTCCGTTCATACCATTCGGTGATCGGTTCAGGCGCCGAGGGATCAAAGTAGAAACCTCGGTTAAACCCGATCACAAAGGGCCGCTTGGTCTCGCGGGTTTGCAACAACGCGCCGCCCAAACTGCGAATGCGGGCCAGCGTGCTGCGGTGCATCGCGTCATCGTCATCTTGCCGGAACGTCGCAATATGGGTCGCCTTGGCCTGATCGGGCAGCGCGGCATATGCCTGCTTCACGGCTTGAATATGCACCATCGGCGGCAGGGCAACGATATGGGCCTGTTTGAAATCCACCAGCAAGTTCTCAAGCCGTTGCCGCGCCGCATCGGGCAGGCTGTCTCCAATGAGGATCGCCACCGAAAAATCCGGATCATCCTGTATCGCCAGTGAATGCAGTGCCAGACGTTCAAACAGCGCAAACCGCCGGTTGAGCCGCTCCGGATCATAAAGTGTTGCGCGGGTTTTCTCGATCCCTTGCGCCGAATGGGCAAAGCCGTTTTCGGACAGGTATGAAAACCGTATCAGCCCTTTGATCTGTATCCGATGTGCCTGTGCCATCCGCGCCCTGCTGCTTTTCCCTGCAACCTAGGGCAAAGACGGGGCTGGCAAAAGCACCTGATCCAGAAAAGCCGAAAGTCCTGCGTGATTTGACAAGGAATAGACCCCCGCCACAAACTGGTCGGGTCGGACCAGCACGATCGCACCCCGCTGCCGATCAATGCCGCGCATATCAAAAACATCCCCTGCCCCGGAATGATCCGCGCAGAAAATCTTTTCATAATCAGTCAACCCCAGCCGCCCCTTAGAGGGCCGCAAGGCCGCTGGCATCATGCCAAGATCCAACTGCCGGTGGCCTTGTTGGAAAACGGCCCGCAGATCAATAACCGCGTCGCGGTCTGCGCCGGCAATTGTCACCTTGGTTATCGGACCAGCCGAAAGCGCATCACAGGCATCCGCCACTGCCCCGTCCGCTACGCCGGTATCCCCCTCAGGCGCAAAAAGGATCACCCGCCAACGCCCGTCAGCCCGGACCATATGACCAAGCTGCATGGGCTTGGCATCCGCCAAACGGATTACCGGTGCAGAGTGAAACCGCGCCCCGACAGGCAATCCAGCGGCAAGGCTTTGATCACATCCCCCTGCAATGACCAGCGATGGATCATATCGCGTTTCTACACCCGCTGTGTAGCGGCCATGCTTTTGAAAATACGCCTGAAACGTCGCCTCATCACTGGATTTGCGGTCTTTCGAGCTGAAGAGTTTGGCCATATCGCGGTCGAAATCTATCAACTCTTGCGCTTTTGCCTGCCGTTCCTCCGAGTAGCTTTTCAGAAGCGCTGACGGCGCCTGCCCGCGCAGAACGGCGGCGAGTTTCCAACCCAGATTGAATGTATCGGCCATCGACACGTTCATGCCCTGCCCCGCCTTGGGGCTGTGAGTATGGCAGGCGTCACCTGCGATAAACACATGCGGATCGTCCCCGCTGTTCAGAGCCCCGCCCAGATTGTCGAACCGCGCCGAGACCCTTTGCCCGATCTCATAGGCCGAGCACCAAACAACCTCTTTCACCTCAAAGCGATAGGGCGACAGGATTGCACCTGCCCTTTGGATCAACATATCCGAGGTCACATTGCGGTCCGCCGCGCGCTCATCATCTTTGAGCGCGTCTAGTTCAATATACAGCCGGACCATGGTCCCGCCCTCACGCGGAATGATCAGCATGCTGCCCGCATCGGCAGATTGGATCGCACATTTCAGCCGGATATCGGGAAAATCCGTGATCGCCAGCACATCCATCACACCCCAAAGCTGCCGTGCGGATTGCCCCTCAAGGCGCAGACCCATGGCTTTGCGCACCGCGCTGCGGGCACCATCACAGCCCACAACATATTTCCCCCGCACCACTTCGTCCGCAGCCCCGTTAAGCCCGCGCAGCTGCGCCATTACCGGATGCGTCCCACCACATTCAATGCGCAGCCCATCCAGCTCCAGATCATAATCGGGCGTTAGCCGGCTGGGCGCTTTGGCCATTTCCTCAAGAAAGA
The DNA here is from genome assembly GCF_016801775.1 of Sulfitobacter mediterraneus. Classification (NCBI taxonomy): domain Bacteria; kingdom Pseudomonadati; phylum Pseudomonadota; class Alphaproteobacteria; order Rhodobacterales; family Roseobacteraceae; genus Sulfitobacter; species Sulfitobacter mediterraneus. The sequence continues at coordinate 2,183,250 of NZ_CP069004.1, forward strand.
AATCATGCACACGGGCCTGACTGAGAATGGTATGCGGCATTTCCGACAGATCATCTTCGACATCTTTGATCCTGTCCACGCGGGCGATACCCCCGTCCTGAGCGGGACGCCAAAAACAGGTCTCGTTCACCCAATAGGCTTCCTTCTTGACCCGATCTGCAAAACCGAATGCCTCGAACATCTCCATCGACCGGCAGGCAATCCCATCGGCTTGCCCCATCTCAAGCGGTCCTGATTTGCGCTCCACTATGCGGGTCGAGATATCAGAAAATTGCGCAAGCTGGGCCGCAAGGGTCAGGCCCGCTGGGCCACAGCCGATGATCAGAACATCCACCGCAGACCGATCAAAGTCTGCGGCTTTGGCCTGAGGTTTCACACTGGGATCGCCGGGGTGAAACCCATCATAATGGTACTGCATTTTGTACTCCGGGCCGGAATTACGTCCCTGCCACGCTATCACAGCGGCCCGCCCTGCCAAGCCTTACAACAGTCCAAAAGAAAAGCCCCCACAGCGGTCAGGCTGCGGGGGCTTTTGATTTCAGGTATGGATCAGATCAGCTGCGGCTGTCGTCGTCCGTGATGACCGTGTCAAACACGTCACCACCCACGATGTCATCCGTGCTGGCCGTTGGCGCGGCAAGCGCGGCGGCGGCTTCGGCTTCTTCGCGGCGGGCTTCGATCACGACGTTGTCGCGATCTTGTGCCACTTTGCGCATCTGCTGCGTTGCACCACCGGTGCCCGCCGGGATCAGACGACCCACGATGACGTTCTCTTTGAGGCCAACCAGCTTGTCACGTTTGCCCTGCACCGACGCTTCGGTCAGAACGCGCGTGGTTTCCTGGAAGGACGCCGCAGAGATAAAGCTACGGGTCTGCAACGACGCCTTGGTGATGCCAAGCAGGATCGGTTCGCCCTTGGCAGGACGGCCACCTTTCGACAGCGCCTTTTCATTAGCGTGATCGAATTCCTGTTTGTCCACGTGTTCACCCTTGAGCAACGTGGTGTCACCAGATTCCTGGATCTCCCATTTCTGCAACATCTGGCGCACGATCACTTCGATATGCTTGTCGTTGATCTTCACACCCTGAAGGCGATAAACATCCTGCACTTCGTCGATCATGTAATCGGCCAGGGCCTCAACACCCATGATCGACAGGATGTCGTGCGGCGCGGGGTTGCCGTCCATGATGTAATCGCCCTTCTGGACAAAATCACCTTCCGCAACCGGAATGTGTTTGCCCTTCGGCACCATGTATTCAACCTTCACGTCGGCATCGTCAGAGGACTCAATCGCGATACGGCGCTTGTTTTTGTAGTCCTTGCCAAAGCGCACATAACCATCGATTTCCGCGATGATGGCGTGATCTTTGGGGCGGCGTGCCTCAAAGAGTTCGGCCACACGTGGCAGACCACCGGTGATGTCCTTGGTTTTGGCACCCTCACGCGGGATACGCGCAACAACGTCACCGGCCTGAATTTCAGAACCGTCCTCAATGGACAGAACCGCATCAACAGACATCGGATAGGTCACTGGGTTGCCCGCATCATTGCGCACAGGCTCACCGTTCGCATCAACCAGAATGATCTCAGGCTTCAGCTCGTTGCCTTTTGGCGCTGCACGCCAGTCGATCACGATTTTCTGGGTCATACCGGTCGCATCATCGGTCTCGTCACGGACAGCAATGCCCGAAACCAGATCAACAAATTTGGTTGTACCGGATTTCTCAGCGATGATCGGCAGAGTGTAAGGATCCCATTCAAACAGCTTGTCGCCACGAGAAATCGATTGTCCGTCTTTGACAAACAGTTTGGAGCCATACCCAACCTTGTGGCTGGCACGCTCTTCCCCGTCGTCACCTTGGATGGACAACTTCATGTTCCGGCCCATGACCATGATCTCGCCGGCGGCGTTCTCAAGGGTCTGTGCGTTTTCAAACACGATCTTGCCTTCCTGAGAGGCTTCGAGGAACGACTGCTGGCCACCCTGCGCAACGCCGCCGATGTGGAACGTCCGCATCGTCAGCTGTGTACCCGGCTCACCAATGGATTGCGCCGCGATGATACCCACCGCCTCGCCTTGGTTCACCAAAGTACCGCGTGCAAGGTCACGGCCATAACACATGGCGCAAACACCCTCTTCGGCCTCGCAGGTCAGCGGCGACCGGATGCGCGTGGATTGAACACCCGCCTCTTCGATCGCATCCGACAGACGTTCGTCGATCAGCGTGCCTGCAGGCACCAGCACTTCATCCGTGCCCGGCACCAGAATGTCGTCCGCAGCCACACGGCCCAGCAAACGCTCGGCCAGCGAGGAAACAACCTCACCATCGTTCACGGCCGCTTCTGCAGTGATCGCGGTTTCGGTTCCACAGTCGTGCATACGTACGATGCAGTCCTGCGCAACGTCCACCAGACGGCGTGTCAGGTAACCGGAGTTCGCTGTTTTCAAAGCCGTGTCCGACAGACCCTTACGGGCACCGTGGGTGGAGTTGAAGTACTCCAGAACGGTCAGACCTTCTTTAAAGTTCGAGATGATCGGGGTCTCGATGATGTCGCCGTTCGGCTTGGCCATCAAGCCGCGCATCCCGCCCAGCTGTTTCATCTGCGTTACAGAACCACGCGCACCGGAGTGGGCCATCATGTAGACCGAGTTCGGCTCCATTTCGGCGCCGTTCTCGTCCGTCCGTTCAGCGGAGATCGAGCCCATCATCGCGTCGGTAACCTTGTCGTTACACTTTGACCAGGCATCGACAACTTTGTTGTACTTTTCACCCTGGGTGATCAGGCCGTCCATGTACTGCTGTTCAAAGTCTTTGACCTGATCGCGTGTCTCATCAACCAGCGTCCATTTGGTTTCCGGGATCAACATGTCGTCTTTGCCGAAGGAAATGCCAGCCTTGAACGCTTCACGGAATCCCATGGTCATGATCTGGTCACAGAAGATGACAGATTCTTTCTGACCACAGTAACGGTAGACCGTATCGATGACCTGCTGCACTTCTTTCTTACGCAGCAGACGGTTCACTAGATCAAAAGGTGCCTTGGTGTTCAGAGGCAGCAAAGCGCCCAAACGGACACGGCCCGGCGTGGTGTCAAAGCGTACGAACACTTCGTTGCCTTCGTCGTCGATCTGTTTGATCCGCGCTTTGATCTTGGAGTGCAAATGCACTTCACCGGCGTCAAGCGCATGCTGCACCTCATCGACGGTGCCGAACACTTTGCCTTCGCCAACCATGCCGTCACGCGCAAGGGTCGTGTAGTAGAGACCCAAGATCATATCCTGCGATGGAACGATGATCGGAGCACCGTTTGCAGGCGACAGAACGTTGTTCGTGGACATCATCAGAACACGTGCTTCAAGCTGTGCTTCGAGGGACAGCGGGACGTGAACCGCCATCTGGTCACCGTCAAAGTCGGCGTTGAAGGCGGAACACACCAGCGGGTGCAGCTGGATGGCTTTACCCTCGATCAGAACCGGCTCAAACGCCTGAATGCCCAAACGGTGCAGCGTCGGCGCACGGTTCAGCATGACAGGGTGTTCGCGGATCACTTCGTCGAGGATGTCCCAGACTTCGGGACGCTCTTTTTCGACCAGTTTTTTGGCTTGCTTCACTGTAGAAGACAAACCTTTGGCCTCAAGACGGCTGTAGATGAACGGCTTGAACAGCTCCAGTGCCATCTTTTTCGGCAGCCCGCATTGATGCAGCTTCAGTTCTGGACCCGTCACAATCACCGAACGACCGGAGAAGTCGACGCGCTTACCCAAAAGGTTTTGGCGGAAACGGCCTTGCTTGCCCTTCAGCATGTCAGACAGCGATTTCAGCGGACGCTTGTTGGCGCCCGTGATCACGCGGCCACGGCGGCCGTTGTCGAACAATGCATCAACAGATTCCTGCAACATCCGCTTTTCGTTGCGGACGATGATATCAGGCGCACGTAGTTCGATCAGACGCTTCAGACGGTTGTTCCGGTTGATCACTCGGCGATACAGATCGTTCAGATCTGACGTCGCAAAACGGCCACCATCCAGCGGCACCAGCGGGCGCAGTTCCGGCGGGATCACTGGGATCACGGTCAGCACCATCCATTCCGGGCGGTTGCCGGATTCCAGGAAGCTTTCCACAACCTTCAGACGCTTGATGATCTTCTTCGGCTTCAACTCGCCTGTGGCTTCTTTCAGATCAGCACGCAGCTGGTCTGCTTCGGCTTCCAGATCAATCGCCGCCAGCATCTCGCGGATCGCCTCAGCGCCAATATTGGCGGTGAAAGCATCCATGCCGTAAGCATCTTGGGCATCCATATATTCTTCTTCGGTCATCATCTGGCCATAGGTCAGATCCGTCAGACCGGGCTCGATCACCACGTAGTTCTCGAAATAGAGAACCCGCTCCAGATCGCGCAGGGTCATGTCCAGCATCAGGCCGATCCGGGACGGAAGCGACTTGAGGAACCAGATATGCGCAACAGGCGCGGCCAGTTCGATATGGCCCATACGCTCGCGGCGGACCTTTTGCAGGGTCACTTCGACCCCGCATTTTTCGCAGACAACGCCGCGATATTTCATGCGCTTGTATTTGCCGCAGAGGCATTCGTAATCTTTGATCGGGCCAAAGATACGCGCACAGAACAAACCGTCACGTTCTGGCTTGAACGTCCGATAGTTGATGGTTTCTGGTTTCTTGATCTCACCGAAAGACCAGCTCAAAATCCGCTCTGGCGATGCCAGCGAGACTTTGATCTCGTCAAACACCTTGGGTGGTGTGAGCGGGTTGAACGGGTTGTTTGTCAGTTCCTGGTTCATTTTCAAATCCTTGAAAGGGGAGCGTTAGGCAAATGTTTGGGGGTCGTTTTCTTTCAAAGAAAACGGTCGGGAATTTTCAAAATTCCCGCGCCATCCCTCACTCATCTTCCTCCGCATCCAGGAGTTCCATATTCAGGCCGAGGCCGCGCACTTCCTTGACGAGAACGTTAAAGCTCTCTGGGATGCCCGCTTCGAAGTTGTCCTCGCCCTTGACGATGCTTTCATAGACCTTGGTCCGGCCTGCCACGTCATCCGACTTAACGGTGAGCATTTCCTGCAGGGTATAGGCCGCGCCATAAGCTTCGAGAGCCCAGACTTCCATTTCCCCGAAACGCTGACCACCGAATTGCGCTTTACCGCCCAATGGCTGCTGGGTGACCAGCGAGTATGGACCAGTAGAACGCGCGTGGATTTTGTCGTCCACAAGGTGGTGCAGCTTCAGCAGGTATTTGACACCCACGGTCACAGGACGCGCAAACTGCTCGCCCGTGCGGCCATCAAACAGAACCGACTGGCCAGATGTGTCAAAGCCGGCGCGGATCAGCGCATCGTTGACATCCAGCTCCTTGGCCCCATCAAATACGGGTGTCGCAATCGGAACGCCGCGTGTGACATTGCCCGCCGCTTCCAGCAGAGTTTCCTCGTCCATGTCGGTGATGCCCTCTTGGTAGACATCCTCGCCATAGGCCAGGCTCATCGCCTCACGCACAGGGGTCAAATCGCCGGAGCGTTTGTATTCCTGCAGCGCCTCATCAACGTTCACACCCAGACCGCGTGCGGCCCAACCCATGTGGGTCTCAAGGATCTGACCAACGTTCATACGCGATGGAACACCAAGCGGGTTCAAACAGAAATCAACCGGTGTACCATCCGCAAGGAACGGCATGTCTTCCATTGGAACAACCTTGGAAATAACACCTTTGTTCCCGTGACGGCCCGCCATCTTGTCGCCTGGCTGAAGCTTGCGCTTCACCGCGACAAAGACTTTGACCATCTTCATCACACCCGGAGGCAGATCGTCGCCGCGGCGCACTTTCTCGACCTTGTCCTCGAACCGTGCATCCAAGGCCCGTTTCTGGATCTCGTACTGCTCGTTCAGGGCTTCGACGATTTTGGCGTCGTCTTCATCCTCAAGCGCAAGCTGCCACCACTGACCACGGGTCAGTTGCTCTGTCAGCAATTCTTCGGTGATCTGGCTGTTCGGTTTGACACCCTTGGGGCCTTTTACAGCAATCTTACCCATGATCATCTGCTTGAGACGGGCATAGATGTTGCGGTCAAGGATCGCCAATTCGTCATCCCGGTCACGGGCCAGACGTTCGACTTCTTCACGTTCGATCTGCAGTGCGCGTTCGTCTTTTTCCACACCATGGCGGTTAAAGACGCGCACTTCTACAACCGTACCGAAATCGCCGGGCTTCACGCGCAACGATGTATCGCGCACGTCAGAGGCTTTCTCACCAAAGATAGCACGCAGAAGCTTTTCTTCCGGTGTCATCGGGCTTTCGCCCTTCGGTGTGATCTTGCCCACCAGGATATCCCCCGGCTCAACGTCCGCGCCGATGTAAACGATGCCCGCCTCGTCGAGGTTGCGCAGCGCTTCTTCACCGACGTTCGGAATGTCGCGGGTGATCTCTTCTGGCCCAAGTTTGGTGTCACGCGCGGCGACCTCGAACTCTTCGATATGGATCGAGGTAAAGACGTCATCACGTGAAATCCGCTCGGAGATCAGGATGGAGTCTTCGTAGTTGTAGCCGTTCCAAGGCATAAACGCGACGACCACGTTCTTACCAAGGGCCAACTCACCCATGTCAGTGGATGGACCATCCGCCACAACCTGACCTTTTTGAACCGTATCGCCCACCTTCACCAGCGGTCGCTGGTTGATGCAGGTGTTCTGGTTCGAACGCTGGAACTTGCGCATGCGGTAGATGTCCACCCCTGCATCGCCCAGTTCAAGATCTTCGGTGGCCCGGATCACGATACGCTGTGCATCAACCTGGTCGATGATGCCGCCACGTTTGGCCATGATCGCAGCGCCGGAATCGCGTGCCACAACCTCTTCGATACCTGTCCCGACAAGTGGCGCTTCTGCTTGCAGCAGCGGCACAGCCTGACGTTGCATGTTCGAACCCATCAAGGCGCGGTTGGCGTCATCGTTTTCAAGGAACGGGATCAAAGAAGCCGCAACCGACACCAACTGCTTGGGCGATACGTCAATCAGATCCACGTTTTCCGATGGCGCCAGCGTGTAATCGCCGGACTGACGTGTAGAAACCAGATCGTTCACGAACTTCATGTTTTCATCAAGGTTCGCGTTCGCCTGCGCCACGGTGTGACGCATCTCTTCGGTGGCGGACATGTAGTGAACCTCATCGGTCACAACGCTATCCTTCACCACACGATATGGCGTTTCAATAAAGCCGTATTTGTTCACGCGGGCAAAGGTCGCCAGCGAGTTGATCAGACCAATGTTCGGCCCTTCCGGCGTTTCAATCGGACACATCCGGCCATAGTGGGTCGGGTGAACGTCACGCACTTCAAAGCCGGCACGCTCGCGCGTCAGACCGCCAGGTCCAAGCGCGGACAGGCGACGCTTGTGCGTCACTTCGGACAGCGGGTTGGTTTGGTCCATGAACTGCGACAGCTGCGAGGAGCCGAAGAATTCACGCACCGCAGCCGCGGCCGGTTTGGCGTTGATCAGGTCTTGTGGCATCACGGTGTCGATCTCGACGGAGGACATCCGTTCTTTGATCGCACGTTCCATGCGCAGCAGGCCGACGCGGTACTGGTTTTCCATCAATTCACCGACAGAACGCACACGGCGGTTGCCAAGGTGGTCGATGTCGTCGATGTCGCCGCGACCGTCGCGCAGATCCACCAGCGCCTTGATGCAGGCCACGATATCTTCGCGGCGCAGTGTGCGTTGGGTGTCTTCTGCATCCAGATCCAGACGCATGTTCATTTTCACACGGCCAACCGCCGACAGATCATACCGTTCTGAATCGAAGAACAACGTGTCAAACAGCGCAGATGCCGCTTCGACGGTGGGCGGCTCGCCCGGACGCATGACGCGGTAAATGTCCATGAGCGCGGTGTCGCGGTTCATGTTCTTGTCGTTCGCCATGGTGTTGCGCATGTAGGGGCCGACATTGACGTTGTCGATGTCCAAGAGTGGGATCTCGGTAATGCCCGCGTCGATCAGTTCTTTGGCTGTGCCGCCAATCAGATCTCCGTCTTTGTCGTATTCCAGCGTTAGTTCATCACCGGCTTCGACATAGATAGCGCCGTTTTCTTCGTTGATGATGTCTTTGGCGGCAAATTTGCCAACGATGTGATCAAACGGCAAAAGCAGCTCTTTGACCGCGCCTTCGTCGATCAGCTTTTTCACCGCGCGTGGCGTGACCTTCTTGCCCGCTTCAAACAGAACTTCGCCTGTCTTCGCGTCAACGATGTCATAAGTCGGACGTGTGCCCCGCACACGCTCAGGGAAGAACGGCGCAACCCAGCCTTTGTTCTTCTTCAGCTTGTAAGTCACCGTGTCGTAGTAAGCATCCATGATGCTTTCCTGATCCAGACCCAGCGCATAAAGCAAGGTTGTCACAGGCAGTTTGCGGCGACGGTCGATCCGGGCAAAGACGATATCTTTTGCGTCGAATTCAAAGTCGAGCCAGCTGCCGCGGTATGGGATGATACGGCAGGCAAACAGAAGTTTACCGGACGAGTGGGTTTTGCCCTTGTCGTGGTCAAAGAACACGCCAGGCGAACGGTGCATCTGGGATACGATCACACGCTCGGTGCCGTTCACAATGAACGTACCGTTTGGTGTCATCAAAGGCATGTCGCCCATAAAGACGTCTTGTTCCTTGATGTCCTTGACGGATTTCGCGCCGGTATCTTCATCGATATCAAACACGATCAGACGCAGGGTGACTTTCAGCGGCGCCGAATAGGTCATATCGCGCTGCTGGCACTCTTCTACGTCGTACTTTGGTTTTTCCAGCTCGTACTTGACGTATTCAAGGACGCTGGTTTCATTGAAGTCCTTGATCGGGAAAACCGACTGGAAAACGCCCATGATACCCTCACCATCGGTGGGGGTCTCGGCATCGCCGGAATTCAGGAACAGATCATACGAGGATTTCTGCACCTCGATCAGATTTGGCATCTCCAGCACTTCGCGGATTTTGCCGTAATATTTACGAAGACGTTTCTGGCCAAGAAAAGTTTGTGCCATGTGTCGTGTCACCTTTCGTGTCTCTTGCCGAGCGCACCAACCACCGGGGCCGTGGTGTGCGCCCATAAGAGCGGAAATTACCGGTCAATTCTTGAGACACGTCCCACCGCGCCTCTTCCGACCTTTGGACCTTTCCAGAGGGATGCTTTGGAAAAAGCACCCTTCAAGACAGGTTTGGCTGGACAGGGAAATCTCCCCATCCAGCCATTGTTTTCTCCGGGAACATCGCAAACTTCAGAAGTTTCCGACCGCATTGTTTGAAACAACGCGTTCCCTTTTTCGCGCGACTTAGGCCAGCTCGACTTCGGCGCCAGCTGCTTCCAGCTTGCCTTTGATGTCTTCTGCTTCGGCTTTGTCGACGCCTTCTTTGATTTTGCCGCCGGCTTCAACCAGATCTTTGGCTTCTTTCAGGCCCAGACCGGTGATGCCGCGAACTTCCTTGATCACGTTGATCTTGGATGCGCCAGCGTTCTTCAGAACGACGTCAAATTCAGTTTTCTCTTCCTCGGCGCCACCGGCGTCTGCAGGGCCAGCCATCATCACTGCGCCGCCTGCTGCGGGCTCGATGCCGTACTCGTCCTTGAGGATGGTTTTCAGTTCTTGTGCTTCAAGCAGTGTCAGACCAACGATCTCTTCTGCCAGTTTCTTCAGATCAGCCATGTTTAGCTCTTTCCGTTAACGATATGTGTGTTCCAACGTGTTGTTTCAACCAACGCGTCGATATGACGTTTGCTTTACGCAGCTTTGTCCTCGATCGTGGACAAAATGGATGCGATATTGCTTGCAGGTGCGCCAATGGCTCCGGCGATGTTGGAAGCAGGTGCGCCCAGCATGCCCGCGATGGTGGAGATAAGCTCCTCCCGCGAAGGCATTTTGGACACGGCTTCAACACCGGCGACGTCCAGAGCGTTCTCGCCCATTGCGCCACCAAGGATCACGAACTTTTGGTTCTCCTTGGCGAACTCCTGAGCAACCTTGGCCGCGGCCACAGGATCCTCAGAATAGGTCAGAACGGTCATACCCGTCAGCAAGGAAGAAATGCTTTCGCATGGCTTCCCGTCGAGGGCGATTTTGGCGAGCCTGTTCTTGGCAACACGCACGGCCCCGCCAGCGGCACGAGCACGCGCGCGAAGGTCCTGCATTTCAGCAACTGTCAGACCGACGTAGTGGGCTACCACAACGACGCCAGAGCTTTCAAAGATTTGGCCGAGCTCTTCGACCAACTGTTCTTTTTGTGCTCTATCCACAGTTTCACTCCAGTAAGGGAGGGGTGACCCTCCGGCTCAGTTCTGCCGGGACGAAAGTCCCGACTAATCGGGTCCTTACGGGGTCCTGCGCATCGCTGCGGATGGCCAAATGTGGCTATCCGAAGAAAATCTGCCGTTACCCGTCTCAGGCAGGAATTATGTCATGCGGTTGCGTGACACCCACCGTCTCGGACGAATCGCCCACAGGGGTACAGATGCAACCCTATGGACAGAGGCGCGGAATAGAATGTTTTGGGGTAAATGTGAAGGGGCTTTTACAAAAAACCCGATGCCGTCACGTCAACAACCTAAAATTGTTCTGCCTGCGCAGGGTCACGCTGCCCGAACCAGCCGGCCGGGAAAGTAGTCTTCCACCAATCCGGCCATGTTCAGACGTACCTCAAGACGTGACTGCAATAGCTCTAGCAAACCCATACGATCCTCGTCAAACACATGCAGTCTGTTATAGATCTCGCGCAAACGCTCTTCGGTGTCTGGTCCATTCAGGCAGGCACGCAGATGGTCTTTGAAGTTCTCGCGAAATCCGCGTGAGCTCAGCCGCCAGTTTAGTTTCGAGCGCCAGATATCATAGCCCTGATCAAAAAAGTGCAGCACATAGGCGCCCTCGCCATGCCCCAGCACCTGATCCAGCACACGCTCCCCATCTGGGCCTTGCATGAAATGCTGACGCATCTGAAATCCCACAAGCCCGGCCCGCGTTGCCGTTTTGCCAATGGTGTGCCCGCTGAGCCCGCGGCGCTTGACCATAAAGGGGGCCAGATCGCCATAGACCCGCCCGCAAGCCTCATCCGACATCGCAAGCCGGAACTGCAAATGCGGCGTTTGCGGGCATTGGATCGCCTCGGCAGGACGCAGGGTCACCGACCGGACCTCATCGGGTTGCGCGGCCAACAGGTTGCGAAGGTTGCGCCCCTGCACGTAGGCCAGTTCATCCCCGTCCACATTCAGGAACCAGCCCTCGGTCAGCCCGTCATACACATATTGCATCGCGCGGTTCTGACGGCGCGTGAACCGCGTGCGCGGACGACATCCAAGGTTGATCCAGAAACTACGGGTACAGCGGATGCAGCGCACCTTGGGATGATCACGCAAGATCTCGATAGCCGGATCAAGCGGATCATCAAAACACAACACAATCTGATCGGCACCCGCGTCCAGATACCAGCTCACAAACCGAAGCGTGGTCTCCAGCGGTTCTTTCAAAATGGCCCCTACCGTCAGCATGGCCATGCCACCACCCGGCGGACCTCTGAATTTCTGTGCTGCATTCTGCACCCTGCCCTCATTTGGCGAAGGACACTGGAATCGCGACATCAAAAAGGATGTCACTGCTTTGCCCCTCGCCCCGCCCAAAGCGGAAAGCGCCTGAACTTACCGCCCAGTTAACGCTCAATTAATGAAGGCAATTTGCGCCAGCCTTGGCGCAAAAGCAAAAGGCGAACCCGAAGGTCCGCCTTTTCCAAATCACTTGTTACGTCCACGCCACAGTGGCGCGACGGACGGCTTATTCGCCAGCGGCGTTTTCAACAGCCACAGATACGCCTGGACCCATTGTGGAGCTCAGGTTGATCTTTTTCAGGTATGTCCCCTTGGACCCCGATGGCTTGGCCTTGGCAACCGCGCCAACAAAGGCACGGATGTTTTCAGCCAGTTGCTCTTCGCCGAAGGATGCTTTGCCAACACCTGCGTGCACTACGCCACCTTTTTCCGCTTTGAACTGAACTTCGCCACCTTTGGCCGCTTTTACAGCGTCCGCAACGTCCATGGTCACTGTGCCAACTTTCGGGTTCGGCATCAGGTTACGTGGGCCAAGCACTTTGCCCAGACGGCCAACGATTGGCATCATGTCTGGTGTCGCGATGCAGCGATCAAAGTCGATCTTGCCGGATTGTACGATTTCCATCAGATCCTCGGCGCCCACGATGTCGGCTCCGGCCGCTGTCGCTTCTTCTGCTTTTGGACCGCGTGCAAAAACCGCAACGCGCATGGTTTTGCCGGTGCCGTTTGGCAGGCCAACCACACCGCGGACCATCTGGTCAGCGTGGCGTGGGTCAACACCGAGGTTCATTGCAATCTCGACAGTTTCGTCGAATTTGACGTTGGAGTTGGCTTTGATCAGCGCTACGGCTTCTTCAACTGTCAGGTCTTCTTTGCCGGCGAATGCTTCGCGTGCGGCGCGGGTGCGTTTTCCTACTTTTGCCATCTTATTTGACCTCGATGCCCATGGACTTCGCAGAGCCCAGAATGATCTTCATAGCCTGTTCAACGTCATTGGCGCTCAGGTCGACCATTTTCGCTTCGGCGATTTCACGCAGCTGCTTGGGGGTCACCGAACCAACGGTTTCACGGGACGGGGTTTTTGCACCAGAATTGATCTTGGCCGCTTTTTTCAGGTAGTAGGACGCAGGAGGCGTCTTGATGTCCATGGTAAAGGACTTGTCCTGGAAATAGCTGATCACGGTCGGGCAAGGGGCGCCTGGCTCCATGTCCGCTGTCTTCGCGTTGAACGCTTTACAGAATTCCATGATGTTGATGCCGCGCTGACCCAATGCTGGACCTACGGGCGGGGACGGGTTGGCTTGCCCCGCCTTAATCTGCAACTTCATCGTACCGACGAGTTTCTTGGCCATTGGCCTTCTCCTTTTCAACTCCCTTGGGACGCGTCCCTCAGGATGTATGTTGCGTGGTCCGGTCTGGTCACCGCGGTGCCCTCGCCTCCCACAAACCGAGTCGCCATTGCGGGCGACTTGCGCGGGATATAGCGGTGTGGGGCATATTGCAAGGGTTTGGTTGAGGAGACACCGAGGGTGGAGGATTTACCCGCCCCGAACCAATCAGCGTCACTGCACCGGGCGTTAGCGTAAGGCGGGGTTCACCCCGCCACCGCGTAAAAAAGGCGGGGAAAACCCCGCCTAAAATCAGGTCTGCTTGATCACCTGAGTATATTCCAGCTCAACCGGTGTTTCGCGACCAAAGATAGACACGGACACTTTCAAACGCTGGTTGTCGTCGTCAACTTCTTCGATCATGCCGTCGAAGTCTTCAAACGGACCATCTGCCACTTTGACCTTCTCACCGATCTCAAAGTGAATAAGCGTACGTGGCGCTTCTTCGCCTTCTTGAACGCGGCCCAGGATGGCCTGCACTTCGGCATCGCGCATTGGCATCGGGCGGCCCTGCGGACCCAGAAAACCAGTGACGCGGTTGATGGAGTTGATCAGGTGATAGCCCTGGTCGGACATTTCCATGTGAACCAGAACATAACCGGGCATAAAGCGACGCTCGGTCGTGACCTTCTTGCCGCGGCGCACTTCGATCACTTCTTCGGTCGGAACCAAAACTTCGTCGATCTGCTCGCTCAGACCCTGCTCCTCAGCAGTTGTGCGGATCTGTTCTGCGATTTTCTTTTCGAAATTCGAAAGAACACTGACCGAATACCACCGTTTTGCCATCTGAACTCTGGTCCCTGTCTTGCGATGCAACCCATCAATCGGGGCATCTTAACCGTAAATCATGTCGGGCCAATACCCGGCGCTTGTGAACAAAAAATCGGCGCGCAACTCGAATCGCCGCACGCCCTATTCTCTGGTCAGGTCTGCGCAATAGCCCGCGCACCCCGATGATTCAAGTCTGCAAAGCGATTTTTGGCTGACCTGTGCTGCTTAACCAAACATCCCAAGAACGCCCTGAAGGCCGCTCCGGATGATGATATCGACGATGGCAAAGAACACCGCCGTCAGCGCCGCAAGGATAAACACCATCACTGTGGTCAACATCACCTCGCGGCGGGTTGGCCAAACGACCTTGGCAACTTCAGCACGCACCTGCTGGATAAACTGAAGAGGGTTGGTGGTTGCCATGACGGGTATCCTTGATTGTCTGCCTGCTGCATCTAACGGCAGTTTCACGCGGTTTCAAGCCTGCGCTGCACCGCGCCTGCGCAATGATCAGACTTCGTTTTCGCGCAAGTCCTGCATCCGGCGGTCCAGCGCCTCTGCATGGCGGGCATCTCGCTGGGCCATATCGCCCAGATCCGGCAGGTAAAGACCGTCCACCGTGCCTTCGGGAAAACGGTCAAGAAACGCATCCCATTTCATCGCGAAAGTGTCGAATTTCCGGTTCAGTTCTTCAGCACGATCCGGGTGGCGGCTGGCATACCACCGCGCCGCGCCCATCGCCCTGAGCCAGAAGCCGTCATAACCGAGCACCAGAAAGACCAGACCCAAAAGCAACAAACCCAAGACCAGCAAACCAACAACGAGCCAAGGCCGGAACACGATCAGCAGGGCCGCACTGGCCAACAGGATGTGCCTCGGGGTTGGCCGATAGCCGGTGATCCGCGCCTTGACCGCACCGATCCAGCCAGATCCGGCGCTTTGTTGTTTCGCTGCCCTGGGTGCCGGCTTGCTCCGCTTGAACCTCGATTTCCTGGGAGGCTGCGCCGGGGCGGCTTCTGCCAGATCTGGAAAGGCCTGCGCCGCCCGGCGCTCTGGCTCTGGCTCCGGTTGTGGTGCCTCGCGATAAGCAGCTTCCGCCGCCACCGCGTTCACGGCCGCATCCTCCGGCGCTTCTTCGACCAGCAACGCCTTGATCGCCGCCAGGGATTGCGGGTCTAGATCGTCTGTCATCGCGACATCGGATTGCGGTATCTCTGTGGTATTCGGTTCAGGTTTCATCTTCATCTCACTCGCCCAAGCGACATCAAGATACCGGTGCATTCGGACAGGGAATGGGCCGAAAAATGGTGAAATAATGGCGACCGCACAAAGGTTGAAACCGGTGCATTATCGTAAACTGCAAAGATGGAAGTGGCGTGGCAGGGGCTGAGGGACTCGAACCCACGACCCTCGGTTTTGGAGACCGATGCTCTACCAACTGAGCTAAACCCCTACGCCGGGGGTTGGGTAGTCGGAAACGCGCCTAGGATCAAGAGCCTAATCGCCCCCGGATCGCGTTTCCTTGCGCAATCGGCTCAGGCTGACGGGCGTCATACCCAGAAACGACGCAATCAGCCCGTGCGCAAAGCTGTTTTCGTACTCCGGGTAATTTGTCCGAAACCACGCAAGACGGCCCGCACCGCCCAGTGAAGCCAGCGCCCATTCGCGATCTGCCTTCCGCTGAATCTCCTGTCGCAGCACCGCATTGGCCCAATTGCGAATCTCTTCGTTGCTCAGCATCCGCTCGGTCAGGGCCTCAGTGTCCATCTGTGCGATCAGCGCCTCTTCGATGATCTCCAGCGTGGCGAAGGCATCGCCGTCGCGGGTCCGCGCCAGATTGGGCGTGATCACGCATGGGCTGTCAAAAAGCCCGACACAGACAAGCCCACCCTCCGTATCGCCAATCGTCAGGGTGGCTTTGCCGTTCAGCAACAGATATTCGCCCCTGTCCGGCTCTCCCTGACGGCAGAGCAGCGCTCCGGCCATTACCCGGCCCACCTTCCAATCGGCGGCAAATCCTGCTGCCGCCGCACGGGCCATCGGGTTGTTGCCCTGTGTCAGAAAAGAAAGAAGGTCCATTCGTCGCGGCCATTATCAAATGTTAACGCAGGCCAACCGCCAGCGCCCTAAGGATCACCCATTCATAGGAGCATAGCAAATGACGCAACCCTTTTCCCCACAGCAAGAAGGCCGCCGCGCCTTGCGTTTCGGATTGGCTGCCCTAGCCGTCTATCTGATCATGACCCAAATCACCCTTGCGCATCTGCATCAGATTGCAGGGCTGGTGCCTTTCGATCTGCGCCCAACTGGATACGGTCCCGTGCAGGCTCGTAACTTGCTTGAAGCATTGGGCGCGGATGGCCAGCACTATTACCTCACCCGGCAGTTGCCCCTTGATCTGCTGTATCCGACGCTCTTTGGCCTTTGCCTGTCTGCCGCGATCCGGTGGGCGCTTGGCTGGACGGCACCATCCCGGATCACACGAGTGGCGCCCATCCTGCCGTGGTTGGCCGCCCTTGCCGATTATCTTGAAAATCTCGGCATCGCGTCGATGATCATGCTGTGGCCTGCACTGCCTGATCCCCTGATCCATACCTCCGCCGCCGCCTCGGTCAGCAAGGCGGGCCTGACAACCGTCGCGGTCTTGGTGTTCATCACCGCTTTGGCGGCCAAGGGCATTGGCCGCCTGAACCGGACGTAATCAGTCAGGCGCAACCAACTCAAGCGCATCAACATTCCCTGCCATGATCAGGCTCTCATGGGCGAGGATCAGATCAATGGGCCAATCCCACCATGCGATCCGTTGCAATCGCCCGGCATCTGCCTGCGAAAAACGCTGGCGCAAAACCCGCGCCGGGTTGCCGCCAATGATGGAATAGGCTGGGACCCTTCCGGCAACCACGGCCCCTGCACCGACAATCACACCATCACCAATATTCGCGCCGGGCAATATGCGCGCGCCTTGACCGATCCAAACGTCGTTGCCAATGCATGTGTCCGCGCCCGGTCCCGGCATCGAGGGCCGGTCTTCAATCGGACCACCGCCGAATATCGCGAAAGGATAGCTTGAGATCCCGTCATAGCGATGATTGGCCGACGATGTAATGAATACGACCCCGTCCGCGATCTGACAGAACTTGCCGATGTGAAGCTGCTCGGGGCTGAAGTCGAACAAATAAGGGGCCAGCCGCGCCGCCCAATCCTCTGGCGGGTCAAAGGCACTGGCGTAAGTGTAATCCCCCACCACAAATCGAGCGTGATCCACCGCAGCACTCAGAAATACGGTGCCCGCATGAGGGCTGCCATCGGGCAATCTAACGGGATGAGAGGTATCAGGCGCCGGAAAGGGGCGCAGGTCGTCTTGGTCAGGCATGACAAATCCTTTGATCGAGTATGATTAATGCTCAGATCCCGGTCTTGTTCATGTCACCCTCCATCACTTTCACGCATTTTATCCATTGGTGCGATCCAAGCGCAATAGCCCTTAAAGCCGCGCAAGAAATTCCGAGATTTTTGCCAGCCCTGAGCGAAGGTCAGCCTGCGGATTGGCAAATCCGATCCGCAGATAACCTTCCATCCCGAAAGCGGCCCCCGGGGTCAACAGCACACCTGTTTCTTTCAGCAACTGAATGCAAAACGCCTCTGACGGCATATCCACATCATAGCGCAGCAGGGTCACGGTGGCCGATTTTGGCCTAACCCATGCGATCTTGGGCTCGCCTTCGACCCAAGCCTCAAGGATGGCCAGATTGTCCCGCGTGATCTGCTTGCTGCGGGCCAAGATGCGATCGCTGTTTTCCAAGGCCAAGGCCGCAAAATGGTCGTCAATCTTGCCCACCGAGATCGTGTCGTAGTCGCGGTGGATCGACACTGCTTCGATCACCTCGCTTGGTCCGGCGATCCATCCCAGACGCAATCCGGCCAAGGAAAACGCCTTGGACATGCCCGCCGTGGAGATGCCCTTTTCATAAATGTCCGCAACCGCATCCGTCATGCCGCCGCCCTCTTGATCTGTCCCGCGATAGACCTCATCGCACAGCAACCAGGCATCGGCCTGCCGCGCGATTTGCGCGATCTCTTCCAGCATTGCGCGATCCATCAAAGCACCGGTTGGATTATTGGGATTGTTGATGGCAATTAGCCGGGTTTGCGGTGTGACGAGACGGCGGAGCGCTTTCAGATCCGGCAGCCAACCATCCTCTTCACGCAACTTCAGCTGTTGAACATCTGCACCTATGCTCGCAGGAATCGAATAATGCTGTTGATAGGTTGGCACCACAGCGACAACCCGGTCGCCCCTGCTGATCATCGCCTTATGGACCAGCATATTTGCCCCGATGGTGCCATGGGTCACGATCACGTTTTCGGTCTGTTGTTTGCGATAAAGAGCACAAATCGCATGGATCAGCCGCGATGATCCACGAATTTCGCCATAGGTCATTTTGAGGCCAAGCAGCTCGGACAGATCTGCCGTGTTCTTGCCGGACAAAGCCAGCAACTGTTCGATTGTCAGACTTTCCACACAGGTTTCAGCCAGGTTCAGTTCGCATTTGAACTCCCACTCGTTCATCCAAATCTCTACGCCGAATGGATCAATATGCATCATGTACCCCTGTGCGCTGACGTTTGACCGGCCTTTGGTGCCGGTTCTGTCTTGAATGACAAGTAAAGCCATAGCCGCGCAATTGGCCAGCGGACAATTCGAAATGCGATGGCCAAGCGGTCCGAGAACTTTTGGATCAGCGCTGGCGGACCTGCATGGGCGGTGATACGCTAAAGATGCGCAATCTGTGGAAACATCAACCATAGAGTGCAACAGTGCATGAGATCGCAAGGGCCAGTTGGATGACAGATCCAAAAATTCAAACGCTTGGCGTCACTCGGTGGTCTTATCCCGGCCAATCTCGAGGGTTTCGCCGGTCTGCCGATGATTTGGACCACCTGCGCACGCAACTTTATGCCCCCCATCGGCTGGATCATCGGTTGTTCTTGCTTGAACAACTTCTGATCCCCTGCCTGGCCCATCAAACCGACCCTGACTTTCTGCACCTGGTTGTCATTGGGGATCAGCTTCCTGATCCGTGGCGGTCCCGCGTTCTGGACCTTGTCGATAGCCTGCCGCAGCTTGAAGCCGTGGTCGAACCCGAAGGCAACGACATACGCGACATGCTGTCAGAGGTGATCCCGCGATACAAAGACGATCAATGCGATGTGATAGCGCAATATCGGTTGGATGATGACGATGCCGTTGCCGTGGAGTTTGTCGCCAAATCGCGGGAGATATTTTCGGACCTGCGGCCTTTCTTTGCTGCAGACGGCATTGCAGCGCTGGACTACACGCGCGGTTTCATCATGTCGACAGACGACAGCGGCCTGAACATCCGTTCCGTCTCCTCGCGGTTTTGGGCCCCCGGCATGATGATCTTTCAAGACATGGAAACGGCAAAGTCACTGTTCGAGTTTCCGCATATGCGGGTCTGGCACGACATGCCCACGTTGACATGGAAAGAGACCCCGATGTTCATTCGCGGATCACATCATGACAATGACAGCGAATTGAGCAATTTCGGGCGGCGCACGAAGTCGTTCAAATTCAATCCGCAAAACCTTGGGCGCTATATGGATCGGCGGTTCGGGATCGACCTCAAACAAATGCGCAAGGAATGGACCATGCACCAACAATGGTTCATGGGTGAGACCGAAAGCCAAACTGCCGCGCAGTAATTCCCCGCGCTCCGCGTTTATGAGAGAATGCGCTCCGGTGTTTTTGAAAACACCGGTTGGTGGGCGGCGCGCATGTTGGTCACCGCAGACCGGGGTTCACCCCCGGCACAGCACCACCCAAAGAAAAAGGCCGCCCCGGTGAGGAGCGGCCTTTGTTGTTTCAGCACCTGTGTGCCTTCGTCTTGCTCTCGTGTTCTTTTCCTCAAGGGGAAAAGACACTGCCACAAGGCGTCGCACCGGTAACAACGCTAATGCGTTGTTACTCAGTGATCTTGGACACAACGCCCGCGCCGACCGTACGGCCACCTTCGCGGATCGCGAAACGCAGGCCCTGCTCCATCGCGATAGGCGCGATCAGCTCAACGTCGAACTTCAGGTTGTCGCCTGGCATAACCATTTCAGTACCCTCAGGCAGCTGAACAGTGCCGGTCACATCTGTGGTCCGGAAGTAGAACTGTGGACGGTAGTTCGCAAAGAATGGCGTGTGACGGCCACCTTCTTCCTTGGTCAGGATATAGGCTTCGGCTTCGAACTTGGTGTGCGGGGTCACGGAACCGGGCTTACACAGAACCTGGCCACGCTCAACACCGTCACGGTCCACACCGCGCAGCAATGCGCCGATGTTGTCGCCCGCTTCGCCGCTGTCCAGCAGCTTGCGGAACATTTCAACGCCTGTGCAGGTGGTTTTCTTGGTGTCGCGGATACCAACGATTTCGATCTCGTCGCCCACGTTGATCACACCGCGCTCAACACGGCCGGTCACAACTGTACCACGGCCGGAAATCGAGAACACGTCTTCCACAGGCATCAGGAACGGCTGGTCAACAGCACGTGCTGGCGTTGGGATATACTCGTCCACAGCCGCCATCAGTTCTTTGATTTTCTCTTCGCCGATTTCTGGCTTGTTGCCTTCCATCGCCGCCAGAGCGGAACCTGCAATGATCGGAATATCGTCGCCTGGGTACTCGTAAGAGGACAGCAGCTCGCGGATTTCCATTTCCACCAGTTCCAGCAGCTCTTCGTCGTCGACCTGGTCAACCTTGTTCATGAAGACAACCATGTAAGGGATGCCAACCTGGCGGCCCAGCAGGATGTGCTCACGCGTCTGTGGCATCGGGCCATCAGCGGCGTTCACAACCAGGATCGCGCCGTCCATCTGCGCCGCACCGGTGATCATGTTCTTGACGTAGTCAGCGTGGCCGGGGCAGTCGACGTGCGCGTAGTGACGCGCTTCGGTTTCATACTCAACGTGTGCGGTTGAGATCGTGATCCCGCGGGCCTTCTCTTCGGGCGCGCCGTCAATCTGATCATACGCCTTGAAGTCACCAAAATACTTGGTGATCGCCGCTGTCAGCGTCGTTTTACCGTGGTCAACGTGGCCAATCGTGCCAATGTTGACGTGCGGCTTATTACGTTCAAACTTTTCCTTTGCCATGCTGCAAGCACCCTTTTGTAATTGAAGAGCCCATCGGACCCGATCCTCATATGGCGGGCGATGTATTGGGTCTGGAGGCTAAAATCAAGCAGGAGTTCGCGCGATCACGTGGAACCGCAATTATTCTGCCGTAACTGCGCCTTCTGCGTCCCCGTTGAACCAGCCGTTTTCAGCGTTTTGCTTGACCAGATAGCTTTCAATGGCTTTTGCGGCATTCTGCGACAGGTTCTTGAGCTGCTCTTCGGCGCTTTTGGTATAGCCCGACCCCACCACTGGCCCTTGATCCAGAGATTCGAAGACGGTGATCTGGTGCGGCTTGGGCGTCAGCTTGAGATTCTTGGCATCGTCCCAGACCGTCAGATTGATCACGAGAATCGATTTCGGCGCAAACAGCACCGGCACCCCGGGCTGGGCCAGCACATAGCCTTCGATGCTCATCCCGAAATGATAGTTGCGCGTGCCGTTGTAACGACCGAACCGTTCGGCGGTGGCATCAGTCAACGCTTTGGTCAGCTCTTCTTTGCTGGCCTCACGGCTGAGCGGGCCTTTCACAACCTTGGGCGCCACAGCGATGTTATGCTGCAGTTTGAAATCCCCCAGCGGCACCGCCGCCTTGTTCAGATCAGCCGCACCGTTGCAGGCAACCAGCATGAAAAGGGACATCACAACCAAAACAACACGCATCATAACATAGCCCTTTCAAGGCGGAGGAGACCGCATTTCGATACCTCAAGCCCCCGCAAGGTGCAATCATTTGCCGCCTTGGCCAAACTGCAGTTCAACCCTATCTAGAAGACAGGACCATTCGGAGGACCGCAAGATGACCGCCGCCAGCCCCCTGCCCGTACGCGTGCCCCTTGTCACAGAACCCAAAAGCATTCTCGAAAGCCTGCAAATGGCGCGGCGTAATGTGCTGAGCATTATCCCCGCTATCGCCATGACACAGCCAATGGTCTCTGGCAAAACCGGCAAGCGCTGGCATATGGTCATGGACCCCGGCGCGATCCGGCAAATCCTGCTGGACCGGCTGGAGGATTATCCAAAGTCCGTGGTCACCAAAAACCTGCTGAAACCGGCCATTGGCGAATCGCTGTTTATTGCTGAAGGGGCGCACTGGCGCTGGCAAAGACGGGCCGCCGCACCGGTGTTTTCGCACCGCAACGTGATGAACCTCTCGCCGATTATGACAGCCGCTGCAGAACGTGCGGCAGATCGGATCACCGCCGCAGGGCCACGGGCGATCAATATGCTGGACGAGATGGTTACAACGACATTTGACGTCATTGGCGATGTGACCTTTTCGGGGGGCGATACCTTTGACCGCGACAAGGTGCATGGCGCGATTGACGATTACATCGCCGAGGCGGGCAAGATCAGCCTGTTTGATATACTCGGCCTGCCAGACTGGATCCCGCGCCCCGGCAGGGTGATGTCGGGCAAGGCGCTCAAGGAAATGAAAGCCCTGGCAGACCATGCCATCGTAGAGCGGGCACATCGCGGCCATGACGGCACACCGGATTTGCTCGACCTGCTGCTTGACGGGATCGACCCTGAGACAAAGCGCCAGATGTCCACCAGCGAACTGCGCGACAACCTGCTAACCTTTATTGTGGCGGGGCATGAAACCACTGCCCTGACCCTGGCTTGGGCGATGTATCTGGTTGGGTTTGACCAAGAGGTGCAAGACCGCGCAAGCGCCGAGGCACAAAGTGTTTTGAACGGCCGCGCCTGCACCGGCGATGATGTGGAGAAATTGCCGTTCATCCGCATGATCATTGACGAAGCCCTGCGCATGTACCCCGCCGCCGGGATCATTTCGCGCACCGCCCAAAAGGCCGATACCCTCTGCGACCGCGAGATCAAACCAGGCGATACGGTGATGATCCCGATCTATGCGCTTGGGCGGCACCAGATGCTGTGGGACGATCCGGACAGTTTCCGCCCAGAAAGATTTGCCGACCGCAAGGCGATTGACCGCTATGCCTATCTGCCCTTTGGCGACGGGCCACGCATCTGCATCGGAGCCTCCTTTGCCCTGCAGGAGGCAGTGATCATTCTGGCGACCTTGCTGTCACGGTTTGAGTTCACGCCTGTGGCTGGCAAAGACCCCGAACCGGTGATGATCCTGACACTGCGCCCGGAAGGCGGCGTCTGGATGACAGCCAAGCCGCTCTAATCCGGCGGCGGCGTTTTCTTCAGTCAAAACGGTACGGATCGTTCGGGTCAGGCCTGCCGCTCGGCTCATTTGCAGATGTTTTGCAGCGCCGCCCAATCCTCATCGGGCATTGACGGGCCGTAGGCCGCATCCGGATCGACCGCTGCCCGCGCCGCGCGAATGCGATCCCCCATCGCCGGGTGGGTCAGGAAATGCGCGGCCACGCCGCTGCGGTCTCCATGCTCGCCCTGCAGGTTCTCAAACATCCGCCCCAATGCTGCCGGGCTGATCCCCGCATCCTCCAACGCCTCATGTGCAAATTCATCCGCAGCGGTTTCTGCGGCTTGGGAATATTGAGCGGCAATCAACCGTTCCGTCAGGAACAACACCGCCGCCCCACCCGCAAAATCTCCGAACAAAAGGCCCAGCACCCCAATAGATCCGGCAGAGCGCAAAGCATGGCGCGTCGGGTCGCGGCTGTTCACATGGCCAATTTCATGCGCGACAACGGCGGCCACTTCATCAGGGCCATCTGCGGCCTCGATCAAACCCCGAAACAGCACGACATAGCCGCCCGGCAAGGCGAAGGCATTGACCATCTCGTGATCAAGAACGGCAATCGTCACGTCCTGCCGAAATGCGCGATCGCCGCTGAGCTTGGCAACCAGTTTGTTCAATGCCGTGGTGCCGACCTCAGAAGCACAAACCTCAATCGGGCTGAGCCCGGTGTCATCAAGCGCCTCTCGGATATGGCCAAAGGTCGCCTCGCCCAGCGCCTTTTCCCCGTCAACCGGGATGAACTTGGCCATGTTATCCGCAAGCAACGGCACCAGCACAAAGATTTGCAAAGCCACGGCAGCCACGGCAGCAAAAGCCCATTTGATCAACCGCCCGCGCCCCTTGGGCGGGGCGCGGCGCGTGGCCTGCGGCAGGGCGGACAGCAAAAACGGATTGGGCGATACAAGCCGCGCCAAAGGGTCGCCCGTCCAGCGCAACACATATTGCGCACGGCCCGAAATGTCCGGCAAGGCGCGGACCTCAGTCAAAGGCCATTCCACCACTTGCCCGTCGTCCAGCGTGATCTCAAGCAGGCTCTGCCCCTGTGTCAGCGCCAGTGTCACCTCCCGCGGCTGCGGCACATCCCCGTCGAAATAGCTGGCTCCGGTGGCATCCATCGCACGGGTTGCCAAAACATCGGTCATATCGCGGCCCCCAGATCAAGGGCTTCGGCAAAGCCTTCGGCCTCGGCAAAATCATCGCGGGCGCGTTGGCTGATATGATCCAGACCGTGATAATCCGGCAACCGTGTGGTCAGCGCCATATGCCGCATGATCGGGAAGGTCACAAAGGTGTTGTAGAGCACGCCCCAAAGCAAAAACGCAGACAGATAGAGCATCCCCATCAGCACCACCGCCACCCAGCGCGGCCAATCTCCGACCGCCGAAATGCCGCCTAATCCGAACCATGCCAGAAAACTGTCAAAGCCAAGCATCGCCGCGCCTATGAGGATCACCGCAAGGATCGCAACCGTCAGCACAAGATACGACAGGAAAACGCCCAAAACGTAAATCATTGCTATGCGCGGCGGCTTAACATCAGAATGGAAGGTGATCCCGGGCGCGGTCTTGTAATTGGCCAGGATACGTTTGGCCGCCCACCGGTAATGAACAGCGCCATACATCAAGCCGAGAGCGCAGAGAACAAACAGCCACAGGCGTTCAGGATCGGCAAGAGCCGGCAATTCGGCATCGTCGTCAAACAAACCGTCCCAGCCTTCTGTTACAAGCTCGGCGAATGTTGTTTGTGGGAATACAGGTGCAAGCCAAATAATCCAGACCGTCAGGACAACCGTCAGTGCCAAGGACACTCCAATAGGCACCGCCGCACGATACAGCATTGTCCAATGCCCACCCTGCGTCAGCCGGGCCGACCCAAAGAACAATCTGTCAGTGCGGTATTTCTCAAGCCAGAAGGTCATGCGCGGCCACAAGACGCCCAAGGTACAAATCGTGATGGCCCAATGCACCAAGGCCCGCCATGCATAGCCCCATGCGCCTTTCTCCAGGCCGAACCGCACACCGCGCCAGCGGGTGCGGCCCAGAACATATCGCCGCGCCCGATACCGGGCATAAAACCAAAGCGGGATCACCCCGGCAAAGCTGGCCAGGTACCCGACCCATGACGAATTGAAGACCGAGAAACTGACAAACATCAGCAGCAGATTCACGATGCCGATGTAGAAAGTCAGAATCACCACTGCGATAAAGAACCCCAGAAGCTTTTCAATCGGATCGCCCACATATTCCATCGGATGACCACCCGGCCGGATCGCGGACCAATACCAGCGGCGCAGGCGGGTTTTCATCCAGAACCGGTAGATGCCCAATGTGATGACCGTCAGAAACCCGGTCTTGAGCGCCAGCCAGAACAGCGCCCAGCGGCTGCCGACAAATTCCACCTTCATCCAGCCCGGCGCCTTGGCGGCAATCGGTGTGGTGGGCGCGGTGGGCGGTGTCCCCCAAGGGCCAGCATTGGAGGAACGGTCAGTCATCTGGCGTGTCCGGATCAGGTGAACGTGTTGTCACGAGGAAAACCGCGCGGCGCCATGCGCCCGGCACTGGCCCGTTTGCCCGACCATTCGGTCAGATCCGTTTCAGTGCGCGTGCGCCCGGCAGGGTCAAGCCAGCTGAGCCCCTGCGCACTGTCAAAGGTGGTGGCATCGGAAAGCCCGCCGTCCTTGTACTTTTGCAGCCGCACCCCTTTGCCGCGACCCATCTCGGGCAGTTCATCCACCCCAAAGACCAGCACTTTGCGGTTCTCGCCAACGGTCGCGACCATATCGCCATCGACCTCATGGCAAATCAACGCCGTGACATCGCCGCGCACGTTGAGCACCTGTTTGCCACTGCGGGTCTGCGCCACAACATCGTTTTCAGGCACGATGAAACCGTCGCCCGCACTTGAGGCCACCAGCAACTTGCGATCCGGACGGTGGATAAACAGCCGGACGATCTGCACCTCGTTGGGCAGATCGACCATCAGGCGCAAAGGCTCGCCCATGCCGCGCCCGCCCGGCAAGGCGCTGGCAGAGACAGTGTAGAACCTCCCGTTTGAGCCAAAGACCAACAAACGATCCGTGGTTTCCGCATGGAAGATAAACCGCGGCCCGTCGCCATCCTTGAACTTCAATTCGCGGGTCAGGTCGATGTGACCGGTCATTGCGCGAATCCAGCCCATCTCGGAACAGACCACCGTGATCGGCTCACGGTCGATCATCGCCTCGATTGGCACTTCTTCGATCTCGCCTGCCTCGGCAAATGTGGTGCGGCGCGCGCCGCCAGCGTAGTCCTTGCCAAATTGCTTTTTCGTGGCCCGCAACTGATCTGTGATCGTGGTCCATTGCAGGTCTTCGCTTTCCAGCAGGTCTTCAAGGCCCGCGCGTTCTTCCATCAGCGCAGATTGCTCGCGCAGCAATTCCAACTCTTCCAAGCGGCGCAGGGACCGCAAACGCATGTTCAGGATCGCATCCGCCTGAACCTCGCTCAGCTCCCCCTCTCCGGGTGCAGGCGACACATAGTCGGCCTCATTCATCGCGCGGACGTGGGTCTTGCCCCAATCCTCCCGCATCAGGGCTGCTTTGGGATCGTCGTCGTAACGGATAATATCAATAACCCGGTCAAGGTTGAGGAAGGCCACGATAAAGCCTTCGAGCACCTCAAGACGGTGGTCGATCTTCTCCATTCTATGGACAGAGCGCCGCTGCAACACCTCGCGCCGGTGGTCAACAAAGGCGCGCAGCACCTCTTTCATCGAGCAGACCTTGGGTGTGACCCCGTCGATCAGCACATTCATGTTCAATGAGAACCGGACCTCAAGATCCGAGTGGCGGTACATCATGCCCATCAGAACCTCTGGATCGACATTCTTGGACCGCGGCTCAAGGATCATCCGGATGTCATCGGCAGATTCGTCGCGCACATCGGCAAGGATCGGGATCTTCTTGGTCTGGATCGCCTCGGCGATCTTTTCGATCAGTTTCGACTTTTGCACCTGATAGGGGATCTCGGTGACAACGATCTGCCACTGCCCGCGCCCCAGATCTTCTACCTCGTAGCGGCAGCGCAGCCGGAAACCACCCTTGCCGGTGCGATAGGCCGTCGCGATGTTTTCTGGCGGCTCCACAATGATGCCACCAGTCGGGAAATCCGGCCCCGGCACGTATTTCAACAGCGTATCATCCCGGGCGTCGGGTATTTTGATCAGATGGATGCAGGCGTCACACAATTCTGAGATATTGTGCGGCGGAATATTCGTCGCCATGCCAACGGCAATGCCGCTGGAACCATTGGCCAACAGATTGGGGAATTGGGCGGGCAAGACCACGGGTTCGGTCAGGGTGCCGTCATAATTCTCCCGAAAATCAACGGCGTTCTCGGTCAACCCTTCCAACATCGCCTCGGCAACGGCGGTCATTCGGGCTTCGGTATACCGGCTTGCGGCGGGGTTATCGCCGTCGATATTGCCAAAGTTCCCTTGCCCGTCGACCAGCGGATAGCGAACGTTGAAATCCTGCGCCAGACGCGCCATCGCGTCATAGATCGCCGCATCCCCATGGGGGTGATAGTTGCCCATCACATCGCCCGAGATTTTGGCCGATTTTCGGAAACCGCCGTTGGAGGCCAGCCGCAATTCCCGCATCGCATAGAGAATCCGGCGGTGTACCGGCTTGAGCCCGTCCCGCGCATCCGGCAAGGCCCGGTGCATGATCGTGCTCAGCGCATAGGTCAAATACCGTTCACCCAGCGCGCGGCGCAGGGGTTCGGACAGATTATGCGGGTCCATGCTGGGGGGATCGGTCACGTCAGACATAGATGTTGTGTAGCCAAGGGGGGCGGATGCAGCAAGCGCATCATTGGCCGCGAAAGCAAAACACACGTGCAAATTGCGACACATTTACCACGGGGAGAGGTCGATATCATTTCCCCTCCCGGTGAATCGTTAAATTTGGTATTGAACTTTTGGGGGGAGTTTGACGTTAAGCTCCAAACAGCTGCACTTTCGGGGTTCTTGTCATGTTTCGGTTTATGTTGGTTTCTTTTGGCTTTATGGGCTGGGCGTTCTATGAGATGAGCGGCGGCTCGGATTTTGATCCGATTGCGACCCGCATGGCGCGTATTGAGCCAGCAGCCGAAACTCCATTCGATACTCCGGCCATCCCCAACGATCAGGTGGTCCTTGCCTCTGCATCCACCGACATTGTGGATACCGACCCTTTTGCAGACGACACGGTCACACGCGTTTCCCTGAACCTGACCAGCCTGCAAGATGCGCTTGATCAATCGGGCGATGCGGCGGTTGTGGCCCCGGCTGTACAAACGGTTGATCCGGCGGTTGTGCCAACCAACGTCGCAATCACCACGTCATCTACGGACACGCCTGCCATTATCCCAAGCCTGATCGTGCAAGACGATACTGTGACGGACAACGCCACCCCTGCAGCGCTGATCTCCGAGGCCGGCCTCGATATCCGCACCGTATCCGGCAACCGCGTCAATGTGCGTGGCGGGCCAAGCACGAATTTCTCGGTGGTCAGCAAACTGGTGCGCGGTGACGCCGTCGAGATCCTCGAAGACAACGGGAATGGCTGGGTCAAGATGCGCTCGGTCCTGACGGGCGAAGAAGGCTGGATGGCCGACTTCCTGCTGTCTGAAAGCTGATACGATATTGCCAATCTGAGCATCGCACGTCATGAAAGGCCTCCGCTCCGGAGGCCTTTTTATGTCTGAACGCACTATCCTCATCACCGGCTGCTCCAGTGGCATTGGCTATGCCGCCGCGAAAACCTTGCGCCAACGCGGCTGGCGCGTGTTTGCCGCCTGCCGCAAGCAAGAAGACTGTGACCGCCTGCGCGGAGAAGGGTTTGATGCACCGCGCCTCGATTATCAGGACGAGGACAGCATCAAAACCGCGCTGGATGAGGTGCTCGGGGCCACTGGTGGCACTTTGGACGCTCTGTTCAACAATGGTGCCTATGCGATCCCCGGCGCGGTGGAAGACCTGCCAACGGAGGCACTTCGCGATATTTTTGAGAGCAATTTTTTCGGCTGGCATAGCCTGACGCGGGCTGTTCTGCCCGTGATGCGGGCGCAGGGGCATGGCCGGATTGTGCAATGCTCTTCGGTTTTGGGCCTGATCACAATGCCCTGGCGCGGCGCCTACAACGCCAGTAAATTTGCCCTCGAAGGGCTGACAGACACCTTGCGCATGGAAATGCGTGACACGGGCATTGACGTGGTGCTGATTGAACCGGGGCCAATCACCTCTGCTTTTCGGGCCAACTCGATCATTCAATTCGAACGTTGGATTGATTGGAAGAATGCCCCCCGGGCCGCGCAATATGAGACGCAACTGCGCCCGCGCCTCTACGATTCAGTGAAAAAGACCACCTTTGAGCTTGGCCCCGAAGCCGTGGTGGACAAGCTGATCCATGCCCTCGAAGCGCCCCGCCCCCGCCCGCGCTATTACGTCACAGTTCCCACCTATTTCTCCGGTTTCATGCGGCGTTTGCTGCCCACGCGCCTGCTCGACAAGGTCATGGGCGGCTGAAAAAACTTGCGCAAAGATTGTGGCCCGCTACATCACCATAGAACCCGAAAGGATTGGCCATGCCCTCTGACCCGCTATTTATCATCGTGATCCTCGCCGTGCTGGCGGTTGCCGTTGTTCTGCTGATCGGGCTTGGCGGTTTCGCCGGCGGCGGGGCGTTCAACAAGCGTAACGGCAACAAGATCATGCGCCTGCGCATCATTGCCCAGTTTGTCGCGGTACTGCTGATCCTCGGCTATATCTATCTTCGCAAGGACGCAGGCTGATGGTTGTTCTCAATAAGATTTACACGCGCACCGGCGATGCAGGTGCAACTGCGCTTGGCAACGGCGCACGGGTTGCCAAGCATAACGCACGGGTTGAGGCATATGGCACCAGCGATGAGCTGAACTGCTTTGTCGGCGTGGCCCGGCTTGAGGCCAGCGGCGAAACCGATGATGCATTGTCGCGCATCCAAAATGATTTGTTCGATCTGGGTGCCGATCTTTGCCGCCCCGATATGGAGGCCGACAAAGAAGCAGAATACCCGCCGCTGCGCATGACGGCAGAACAGGTCGACCGCCTTGAGGCGGAGATCGATATCATGAACGCCGAACTGGACCCCCTGCGCAGCTTTATTCTGCCCGGTGGCACTACATTGGCCGCGCAATTGCATGTTTGCCGCACCGTGGCGCGCCGCGCCGAACGGCTGGCTGTTTTGTTGTCAGAGCAAGAACCCATCAATCCTGTTGCAGTGAAATACCTCAACCGGCTCAGCGATTGGTTCTTTGTCGCGGCACGTATGGCCAACAACGGCGGCAAGGACGACGTGCTTTGGGTGCCGGGCGCCAACCGCTGAGCCCGGGACAGACCATGCCCGAGCAAACAGGCAATCCAGCCCGGCCAATGCATCCCGTCTGACATAGGACCAGGGCCACGCCGCGAACAGCTGGTCCCAAATCACCCTGACTTCGAAACATCCCAATTTTTGAAACAATTCGGAAAATTTTTGCCAAGCTGAGGCGCTAACATAAAAAACGCGGCGTACTTAATGCCGCAATTGCCGATTTTGCCCTGTTTCGGTTGTAAACCTTTCGCTAAACCACCCGAGAGGAAGTTCAAGGATTTGCCATTGGGTGAGTCGTAATCAAGGAGAAAACGCTCATGAAGGTACTCGTGCCGGTCAAGCGCGTGATTGACTACAACGTGAAAGTGCGCGTCAAAGCGGACGGATCGGGTGTTGATCTAGCCAACGTAAAAATGTCGATGAACCCGTTTGACGAGATTTCCGTCGAACAGGCGATCCGTCTGAAAGAAGCCGGTCAGGCGGATGAAGTGGTTGTTGTATCCATTGGCGTCAAGCAGGCGCAGGAAACACTGCGCACCGCATTGGCCATGGGCGCAGATCGCGCCATTCTGGTTGTGGCTTCTGACGATGTACACAATGACATCGAACCGCTGGCCGTGGCCAAGATCCTCAAAGCGATCGTGGACGAAGAACAGCCCGGTCTGGTTCTGACAGGTAAGCAGGCGATCGACAACGACATGAACGCCACCGGCCAGATGCTTTCTGCGCTGCTGGGTTGGTCGCAGGGTGCATTTGCCTCCGAGATCAATATCGACGGCGACAGCGCCGTTGTGACCCGCGAAGTGGACGGCGGTCTTCAGACCATCAAGGTGTCCATGCCAACGGTCATCACCGTGGACCTGCGCCTGAACGAGCCACGCTATGCCTCGCTTCCGAACATCATGAAGGCCAAGAAAAAGCCGCTGGAAGAAAAGACAGCCGCTGACTACGGCGTTGACGTGTCCAACCGTCTGGAAATCGTAAAAACAGTTGAGCCAGAAGAGCGTGCCGCCGGTATCAAGGTGGGCTCCGTGGATGAGCTGGTCGAGAAACTCAAAGAAGCGGGGGCTGTGTAATGGCTGTTCTACTCCTTGCAGAAGTAACCGATGGCGAACTGGCGATGGACGCAACGGCCAAGGCCGTGACCGCTGCCAAGCAATTGGGTGATGTGACTGTTCTGGCCGCCGGTGGCTCTGCCGCCGCGGCGGGCGATGCGGCAGCCAAGATTGACGGTGTTGCCAAGGTTCTGGTTGCGGAAGATGCCTCGCTGGGTCACCGTCTTGCGGAAGCCACAGCAGCATTGATCGTGTCTCTGGCGGGTGATTACGATCACATCGTCGCGCCAGCTACCACAGACGCCAAGAACGTGATGCCACGTGTTGCGGCGCTTTTGGATGTGCAGATCATCTCTGACGCCTCCGGCGTTGTGGACGCAGACACCTTCGAGCGTCCGATCTATGCGGGCAACGCAATCCAGACCGTCAAATCCACTGATGCCAAAAAGGTCATCACCTTCCGGACCGCGACATTTGACGCGGCTGGCGAAGGCGGCTCTGCATCTGTTGAAACAATTGGTGCGGCGGCAAACCCCGGCCTGTCTGAATGGGTCGAAGACAAGGTCGCCGAATCCGATCGTCCAGAGCTGACGTCGGCTGGCGTTGTGGTTTCCGGCGGTCGCGGTGTCGGCTCCGAAGATGACTTTGCCCTGATCGAAAAACTGGCTGACAAGCTGGGTGCCGCCGTTGGCGCATCCCGTGCGGCGGTTGACAGCGGCTATGCCCCGAACGACTGGCAGGTTGGCCAGACCGGCAAAGTTGTTGCACCTGATCTTTATGTTGCTGTTGGCATCTCCGGTGCGATCCAGCACCTTGCCGGTATGAAAGACAGCAAAATCATCGTCGCAATCAACAAAGACGAAGAAGCACCGATTTTCCAGGTTGCTGATTTTGGTCTGGTTGCCGACCTGTTCGAGGCCGTGCCCGAATTGATCGAAAAACTCTGATTGTCAGAGGTTCTCCTCTGAGCAACCGACAAACGGCCCGCCCTCACCGGCGGGCCGTTTTGCGTCAAAGGATCCTGTGCAGGGCTGACACCACTGCGTCCGCGGCCTCGATATGCGCCTGTTGGCCCAACATTTCTTCGGCGGCCATGGCCTCCATCTCGGCAAATATCATCCCTTCGGTTCCCATCACCCGCGCACGGGGGGAGGCAACAACCTCAACCACATGTGTGGCATGACCGGCAATCTCGTCCATCATCTGGCGCGTGATGAAAAGCGGATCATTCCCAATGGAGTGCGGCGGGCCACGCCCGGCATCCCTTGGCTTTTGCTCCGAAAACCAAAGCAGAACGGATTTGCCTCTGACCTGGCTCAACATCAACCGCATCCGCGCAAGCCAGGCTTGCTGCAACTCTTGCAAGACCGTCGCAAAACGATCTGGCGACACCTCAAGCAGCTTGCTCAACATATGTTTGGTAAAGTGGAAATCGGCAAAATCCACCTCGCGGTATATCGTCGCCAAAAGCGATGAGGCAGAGACAAACCGATCATTGCGCCTTGGATGCACAGCATAGAACCGATTGGTCATATTCTGCGCGCCCAGCACCTGTATCACCGCAACATCCGCCTGCGCTGCAGCGCCCAAAATGAACGGATCATTCACAAAAACATCGATCCCGGCATTTGGCACACCAAAATTCGCGGCAGTTTTGCCAAGCTCCTCTTCCACCAAAACAGGAAACGGTTTGGCGAGGAATTTTCCATAGGTTTCCGTCCCACCGATAAACGCGATATAGGGCTCGTCCAAACTTCGTTTCGGTCCCCGAAACAGCAACTTCGAATTGCCATAGCGGCACGGAAGATAATCAAGGGCCCCCAGCCCTAATGCATCAATGGTCATCACACCCACCTTGTTTCATTCACCCAGACACAACATGCAGCTGCTATTCCTGCGATTCGCTTAACGGGTGAATTTGCCACGCTTTTTGGACAAACCCTGCCCTTGCGACTGCCCCCCACCGCGCCCTATTGTAGGGGCAGGCAGAAAAGGACATTCCATGGACATCCAATCAATCGGCATCGTCGGCGCAGGCCAGATGGGCAACGGCATCGCGCATGTGATGGCTCTGGCCGGCTATGACGTGCTTGTCACCGATGTGAGCGCGGAGGCGCTCAAAAATGCCATGGAAATCATCGAAGGCAATCTTGGTCGACAGGTGGGCCGGGGCAAAGTGTCGGAGGCCGATGCCAATGCCGCCATGGCCCGGATCAAAACAACACAAACGCTCACCGATCTGGGGCAAAGCGATCTGATTATTGAGGCCGCCACCGAACGCGAGACTGTCAAGCAAGCCATTTTCGAAGATCTGCTGCCGCATCTGAAGCCAGAGACAATTCTGACCTCGAACACCTCCTCGATTTCCATCACCCGCCTGGCCAGCCGCACCGACCGCCCGGAAAAATTCATGGGCTTCCACTTCATGAATCCGGTCCCGGTGATGCAATTGGTCGAACTGATCCGCGGCATCGCCACGGACACCGAAACCTATGACGCCTGCAGGGCCGTGGTGGACCGGCTTGGTAAAACCGCCGCTTCCGCCGAAGACTTCCCGGCCTTTATTGTGAACCGCATCCTGATGCCAATGATCAACGAGGCGGTTTACACCCTGTACGAAGGGGTCGGATCGGTGCAATCGATCGACAGCTCGATGAAACTGGGCGCCAACCATCCCATGGGCCCGCTTGAACTGGCAGATTTCATCGGCCTCGACACCTGTCTTGCGATTATGAATGTGCTGCACGACGGTCTGGCCGACACGAAATACCGCCCCTGCCCCCTGCTCACCAAATATGTTGAGGCCGGATGGCTGGGCCGCAAAACCAGCCGCGGCTTCTACGACTACCGAGGCGACGTGCCCGTACCCACCAGATAGGGCAGACGGCCTTTGCCCCTTTTTGGCTCTAAATACTCCGGGGAGCTTGAGGGGCTGGCCCCTCAATCCGACCTGTCAGACAAACTCAACCGTCCAATATGTGTCCGGCACAACAGTTAGCCTGAACGCTGTAGTCAGTCCGTCAAACCAAGGGTCTGCTCGCGCAGCCAAGCCATGAATCCGCGCGGATCATCTGCGCGGGCGTCGATTTCTTCTTGCGGGATAGGATGGCCGACAATAGGCGCTTGGGGTTTGTCACAACTGTGCACAATCTCATGCAACAAAAGACCCTGCCGCAACATCGGACTGACCTTGTTTGCGATCTGATAGGCACGGCTGTTCTGTCCGGGGAATTTCATCGGAACCACCGTGGCGCCCGACCTGCGGATCATCTTGGCGGTAAAGACATTCCACTCCGCTTCCACCGCTGGCCCCCACCATGTTTCTGATGAGGCGACCACACCCGATGGGAACAGGGCCACGACACCGCCCTCTTTCAAATGCGCCATCGCCTTGGCCCGCATCTCAACGCCTTTGCGCTGCGCATCAGGATCATGGGGAAACGGCACCGGGATCATGTAGCTGCCCGCGACCTCATCAATTGAAGTCAGCAACGACCGCGTCAGAATACGGTAGTCGGGGCGCACACGGCCAATCAGATCGGCAAAGATCATCCCGTCCACCATACCGTGCGGATGGTTGGCCACCACAATCACGGGGCCGGTCTTGGGAATGCGATCCAGTTGCGCCTGAGGGGTCAACAAATCAATGCCCATCGTATCAAGAGCGGCCCGCCAGAACGGTTGCCCTGACGGGGTGCCGCGCTTTTCAAACTGCTTGATCATGCGCAAGATCTTCAGCTTGCCGGTAAACAGCTCGATAATGCTGATGATCCGCGATTTGACCGGATCATCAAAAGTCGAGGCATAAGAAAGACTGCGGCGGTCATAGGTGACAAATGACACTTCGCCCGCTTCAGGCGTGCCTGTTTCAGCCGCGTCTGATGTTTGCAGATCTTTCACCAAGACATGTCACCCTCTTCCGGTCGCCTGAAATGCTCAGAAACCTTCGCCGAACTTGTCCGCCACCAACGCCTTCAGCGCCTCAGCAAGGGCATCTGCATCCGGTCCGGTGGTTTGAATGTCAATCGTGCTGCCCCGCGACGCGGCCAACATCAACAATCCCATGATGCTGTCGCCGCAGGCGGTCATGCCATCCTTGCTGACATCAGCGCGGGCGTCAAATGCCTCAACCACTTCAACAAGTTTGGCCGAGGCGCGGGCGTGCAAACCCTTTTCGTTCACGATTTTTAGGGAAAATTCGGGCATAAATTTGGGCCTTCTAACCTGCGCTCACATTTTGGCTGTCGATATACTTCTTACCAGCATCAAGCGCGGCGCGCACCGCATCGGGCACATCCATCTGGCGGGATTTGGCCAGTTTGATCAACATCGGCAGGTTGGCACCATAGAGAATGCGCCGGTTCTCTGGACGGCACGCCAAAAGCGACAGGTTCGATGGCGATCCGCCAAACAGATCCGTCACGATCACCACGCCTGCACCCTGGTCAACCTCGTCAGCGGCGGCGCAGATCTCGGATTCCTTGGCACTGCGATCATGGTCAGCGTGGATCGAGATCGCCCGGACCCCATTTTGCGAGCCAACAACATGTTCAATCGCGGCAAGGTATTCCCCCGCCAGTCCGCCATGTGCGACTATCACAATTCCGATCACGTCGATGTCTCTTTCCGGTCCTGAGGATCCAACTCGCGGTGTCTTATTGACACTTGCCAACCCTCCTGTGCAAGGCGCAAAGCATGATCTTCTGCCAACGTCACCGACCGATGCTGCCCGCCGGTACACCCAAAGGCGATTGAAATGTGTGACTTTCCCTCATCCTGAGAAGCAGGCAGAATCATCTGGCACAATTCAAAGACCTTGTCCGAGAAACTCGCAAAGCGCGGATCACTCCTGACATAGCCTGCAACCGCATCATCCGTGCCATTCAATCCCCGAAGGCTTTCGTCCCAGAACGGGTTGCGTAGAAACCGGCAATCGAACACCAAATCCACACTGCGCGGCAGCCCCCGCTTGTAGGAAAAAGACTGCACAGAGATGCTCAGGTCATGCTTGCCGCCGGGCGCAAACCAATGCTCCACCTCCGCACGCAGCTCATGCACGTTCAGCTGGCTGGTGTCGATCAGAACGTCGGCCCGGGTCCGAAGCGGGCGCAGCAACAGCTGTTCGCGTTCAATGCCTGCGGCAGGGCTGTCTTCGGGGGCCAGCGGGTGCCTGCGGCGGGTTTCCGAGAACCGACGAAGCAGCACATCTGTGTCACAGTCGAGATAAAACAATTCGACCTTCAAATCGCTGCGGGCCGACAGTTCGCCCAACAGATCAAGAATGGCATCGGTCGAAAAATCACGGTTCCGCGCATCTATGCCCAAGGCCATCGGGTGGTCCTGTTCCGGGCTGGACAGCAGGGCAGGCAAAAGCCGAAGTGGCAGGTTGTCGATGGCCTCAAAGCCCGCGTCCTCAAGAACATTCAACGCCGAGGACCGGCCTGCGCCGGACGGTCCGGTCACAAGCACGATGCGGCGCTGTGGCCCTTCAACGGGGGTCATTGAGGCGTTGTCATTGGGGATCATGATCGAAGATTTATACTTCGCCGGAGGGAAAGCAAGATAGCTGCTGCAAAATGCGGCCCATCAACACGGCGCAGACAGGGCAAGGGGATGTCCAGCACTTCGATACTGACAGGATCAGGCAATCGCTGTGCGGTATGCTGCCCCATATCAACGGCCAGTACCACTTGTGCGGAATGCGCATAGGGCACGTTCAGAATACCGACGCCTCGTGCCTCGATCTTGCCTGCGATTGCGTCTGGCGCAGATGCGGTGACGGTCTTTGCATCGGATGTGAGGAGCGTTCGGTCATCCGCCACCAGAACCGCCCCAAGCGCGATCAGTTGAAGCGCCAGCGCGGATTTTCCGGTTCCCGATGCACCAAGTATGAGTGCCCCATGCCCATCCAGACTGACGGTGGTGGCATGCAGGGTCTCGGTCAGCGGTGCCATACCGTCATCATCGCTTTCTGATCAGGTTGGCAGGCCCACAACAAACCGGGCGCCCAGTGGTTCTGATGTGATGTCGGCCTCGGTCGGGCGAATATTCTCGGCCCAGATCACACCGCCATGCGCTTCCACGATCTGCTTGGAAATCGCCAGACCCAGACCAGAGTTGTTGCCAAAATGCTCGACCGGCCGTTCGGAATAGAACCGCTTGAAAATCTTCGACAGAGCCTGATCTGGAATACCGGGGCCAGTGTCCTCAACGACGACAAGAACGCGGTTCTCACGCTTGCGCGCCCAAACCCGGATAGCATCGCCATCTTCGCAAAACGAAATGGCGTTTGTGATCAAATTCACAAAGACCTGCGCCAAACGGGCCTCTAGCCCGTGAACGAGAATCGGGTTGGCCGGCAGATCAGTGATGAAATCAATGCCTTTGCTCTTGGCATCCTCGCCCAGGTACTGGCTCAGGTTGCCAACCATATTGAGCAGATCGAACTGTTCTTCTTCTTCTTTGACCAGTTCTGAATCCAGACGCGATGCGTTCGAAATGTCGCTCACCAGACGGTCAAGGCGCCGCACGTCGTGATCAATCACATCCAGCAGTTTCTCGCGCTGATCTTCACGCTTGATCATCCGCAGCGTGCCAACAGCGGAGCGCAGCGAAGCCAATGGGTTC
Source organism: Sulfitobacter mediterraneus (assembly GCF_016801775.1). Classification (NCBI taxonomy): domain Bacteria; kingdom Pseudomonadati; phylum Pseudomonadota; class Alphaproteobacteria; order Rhodobacterales; family Roseobacteraceae; genus Sulfitobacter; species Sulfitobacter mediterraneus. Next base: position 2,221,422 of record NZ_CP069004.1, read on the forward strand.
TTGATCTCATGCGCCACATCGGCTGCAAATTGTTCGTTGCCGTCAATCCGGTTGTAGAGCGCCGAAACCATGCCGCGCAACGCGCCGGACAAGCGCCCGATCTCATCAGGCCGCGCGGTCAGATCAGGGATCCTTATCCGCCCCGGGTTCATCTTGCGGGCATCCTTGTCACGGCCAAGCTCGGCCGCAGCGGCCAGATCAGCCAGTGGATTGGCAATGGTTGACGCCAAAACAAGGCTCAGACCAATGGAAACCAGTGTGGCAATCACAAACATCTGCAAGACACGTTCACGTTCACTGCGGACAAGCTTATCAATTTCACCCGCGGCGGAGGCAATTGCCACAACGCCGAGCGGCTGCCCGGACTGCATTATGGGGGTCAGCACCGTGAACAAGGTGTTGCCATTGGCATCAATGGTGTTCTCGATATGCGTGCCGGAGGTCAGGCTACCGGCGATCAACGGTTTGAACTGGTCTTCCAATGGCAGGGCGGCGGCATCGTCCTGACCACCGCTAAACACGCCGGACACGGCATCCCAGACAAAGGTCAGCCCGTCTGTCAGCAATGTGCGACTGTCATCCCCTTCTGCGCCAAGTTTTTCGGCCAAGGGCAAACGCCCTTCGCTGGTGGCAATCAGTGTCTCGGCGGTATCGAACACAAAAACATCGACGCCGCTGCGCAGATCGAGCCCCTCCAAGGTGGCCGCGACGTCAATGCCACCGCCGGTGGCAAGATCGACAACACCCCCCTCCGGCAACCGTGCCTCAATCACGTCGGCAATCAATTCCGCCTCAGACAAAAGCGAAGACGCCCGTTGAAGGGCCAGAGAATCCCGAGAGGAGTTCAGATACAAGATGCCCGCCACCAGCACATTCAACGCAATCAGGTTGAACGTGATGATCTTGCGGGTCAGCGGCGAGGTGCGCAGCGAAAACAACCCACGCCGTTCGCGCCGCACGCGCAGCTCGTCCGGGGCGGATTGATCCGGGGCGACCCAATCATCGCCCAGAACAACATCTCCGTCCCGTGGGGTGGTGCTCAGGTCCCGCACAAAGTTCCTTTCGGCCAGTGCCATCGGTTCAGATCATTCTTCGTTATATCTGTAGCCGATGCCGTACAGTGTCTCAATCGCGGAGAACTCATCATCCGCGGTGCGCATCTTCTTACGCAGGCGTTTGATGTGGCTGTCGATGGTGCGGTCATCCACATAGACCTGATCGTCATAGGCGACATCCATCAACTGATCGCGCGATTTTACAAAACCGGGGCGCTGCGCCAGTGCTTGGAGCAGCAGGAACTCTGTCACTGTGAGAGACACGTCCTTGCCCTTCCAGCTGACGGCGTGGCGCAGCGGATCCATCCGCAGATCGCCGCGTTCCATCACCTTGGTCTCTTCGGTCTCGCCCACCTCATCCGTGGCAACTGCGTCCTGCCGACGCAAAAGGGCGCGGATGCGTTCCACCAACAGGCGCTGGCTGAACGGTTTTTTCACGTAGTCATCTGCGCCCATCCGCAGGCCAAGAACCTCGTCAATCTCGTCATCTTTGGACGTGAGAAAGATCACTGGCATCGCAGTTTTCTGGCGCAACCGCTGGAGCAGGTCCATGCCGTCCATGCGCGGCATCTTGATATCCAGAACGGCCATATCGGGAAGGCGTTTGTTGAATGCGTCGAGTGCGGCCTGCCCGTCGTTGTAGGTTTCAACTTCAAAGCCTTCTGCTTCGAGAGTCATCGAAACAGACGTCAGGATGTTCCTGTCGTCGTCCACCAATGCAATTTTTGACATTGCCTGTTTCCTTATGCTGCTCAATTTTTAATTTTTTGTTTTGAGGCCATTGATCAACACTTTTGCCCCCCGAATCAATCTCAAACTGCGAATCAGTCCCGAAACACACCGTAATTTCGCCATAATTTGGTTAGGAATGGCGAAATTGCCGCAGTTTGCCCGATCGAACCCTGCCGCGATTTCAGGCGTTGCCCTGCGGAATTTGGGGCCTGAGGCCAAAGTTCGCCATGATGGCGCTAACTGCGGCAAAGCCGCCTGTTCATATCTTTCGCGGTCGTGTTATGAGGCGTTTCAAGGCCCTTTGAGGCCCAGGGCCAGTTGGCCCGATCAAGCCAGATAGCGCCAGTTTGCGCGCGCCTACAGGAGACATTGTATGACATTTGGACGGGTAAACCCGCAGTTCCGCCTTGAGGATCAACAGATCAACGGGCTGGGCAATGTCTATTATAACCTGATGGAACCCGCGCTGATCGAAACCGCGCTCAAGCGCGGCGAGGGCACCCTTGGCAACGGTGGCGCGTTCCTTGTTACAACAGGCAAATTCACCGGACGCTCCCCCAAAGACAAACATGTCGTCAAGACAGACAGCGTCGCTGACAGCATTTGGTGGGAAAACAACGCGGAGATGTCGCCCGAAGGGTTTGACGCCCTATACGAAGACATGATCGCCCATATGCAAGGCGGCGAGTATTTCGTTCAGGATCTGGTGGGCGGTGCAGATCCGCGGCATGCCATCAACGTGCGCATGGTCACCGAGTTGGCTTGGCATGGCCTGTTCATCCGCACCATGCTGCGCCGGCCCGAGCGTGATGCATTGGATGAATTCATCGCCGATTTCACCGTCATCAACTGCCCCAGCTTTCAGGCAGATCCGAAGAAGCACAACTGCCGGTCCGAGACCGTGATCGCCATGAATTTTGACCGCAAGATGATCTTGATCGGCGGGACGGAATACGCAGGCGAGAACAAGAAATCCGTCTTTACCCTTTTGAACTACCTGCTGCCGGAAAAGGGCATCATGCCAATGCACTGCTCTGCCAACCATGCGACGGGCAATCCTGTGGACACAGCGGTATTCTTTGGCCTGTCCGGGACCGGCAAAACGACACTCTCTGCCGATCCGCAGCGCACCTTGATTGGCGATGACGAACATGGCTGGTCTGACAATGGCACCTTCAACTTTGAGGGCGGCTGCTATGCCAAAACGATCAACCTCAGCGCCGAGGCAGAGCCAGAGATCTATGCGACCACCAAGAAATTCGGCACCGTCATCGAAAACATGGTCTTTGACGAAGACACCAAAGAACTGGACTTCAACGACGACAGCCTGACAGCCAACATGCGCTGCGCCTATCCGCTGCACTATATTTCAAACGCATCAGAAAAGGCTGTGGGCGGCCATCCCAAGAATATCATCATGCTGACCTGCGATGCCTTTGGCGTCTTGCCCCCCATTGCGCGGCTGACCCCGGCACAGGCGATGTATCATTTCCTGTCCGGCTTCACCTCCAAAGTGGCCGGAACAGAGCGCGGCGTGACCGAGCCGGAGCCGACCTTCTCCACCTGTTTTGGAGCGCCTTTCATGCCGCGCCGGCCGGAGGTTTACGGCAACCTGCTGCGCGAAAAGATCGCCCAACATGGCGCGACCTGCTGGTTGGTGAACACCGGCTGGACCGGCGGGGCATACGGCACCGGCTCACGCATGCCGATCAAAGCCACACGCGCCTTGCTGACCGCCGCGCTTGAAGGGGCTCTGGCGGATGTAAAATACCGCAAGGATGCAAACTTCGGTTTTGAAGTACCCGTATCTGTAGACGGTGTCCCTGACATCCTGCTGGATCCGCGCCGCACATGGGACAATGCTGAAGCCTACGACCGTCAAGCGACCAAGCTGGTCAATATGTTCTCCGAAAACTTTGCACAGTATCTGCCCTTCATTGATGATGATGTGAAAGCCGCCGCTATCGGCTGATCTGCAGAACAAAAAAGAAAAAGAGCCGCAGAAACCTGCGGCTCTTTTTCTTTTTGCCAAAGGATAGTCAGGTCAGGCCGCTTCCATAACCAGATCTTCGACAGGAATATCCAGCAAGAACCGCGCGTCTTCCTGGCTGAGCCAGGTCAGGAACGCCTCGATCGGCACATCGCGGCCAGCGATCTGCCATTTCAATGCATTCGGTTCGTTGTGCATATAGCCCATCCGCTCAGAGAACCCTTTGAACGCTACGGTGCGCAACATAAAGCCGAACATGAAGTCAGGATTCCAACGGCGCGTCACCTCAAGCAGGCCTGTACGCGCCAGAACCGTCGACAAACCAGAGCCGCGATACTTGCCCTTCTCGGGGGCCATCCAAACTTCGCCATGATAAACAACGTTGCCAACAATACGGTGGGAGCCCGGCGTCGCGCGAAACCGCGACCGCTCAAGGTTGACACCCGGAATTGGCGGCGGGAAATCCCGGAACCGGCTAAGTAGATGATTGGCCAGTGTTTTTCCGCGCAAAGGCACCTTCTTCGCCGCTTGGGTGTGGATCAATTCGCCCTCTTTGTTCCGCCCAATCAGCCAAAAGGCATTCTTCTTCGACAGATCATGCATTTCGTAATTGAAAGGCGCGCCGAGATTCTGAACCTTGCGTTCTTCTGAAATAATCCGGCTGTATTCCTCGAAATCACTACCAATTGTGACTTCGACCCCGTGAGCCCGCAATACATTGCGACTGGTCGCGATAAACGGCGCCGCGTCCTGAGGGAATTGGATCGTCATACTCTGTCTCCTTTGGCCTATTGTTTCTCACACTAGTACAAACAGCAAAAAAACACCCGATAATTGAATCGGATGGCCAAAGTTGTTGAGATATGATGTTATTTTCCGGAAATTCCCCTTTCGAATACGGCATCTTCGGGGTCGAACGCGATGGGCGTAACCGGGTCTAGTGATTCGATCAGCGATGGGTCGAGCCCGCTGATCCGGACCTGATCCACTGGCAGAATCAGCGACATAACCGCCGGTGATCCATCCGGAAAGAACCCGCTGAGAATCAATCTTTGATAGGCAACAGGGGCAAGCGAATCGCTTGGAAGGCGCGGCATTCGGGTAAAAACGTGGTCCAGACGCGCAGTTTGGGTGGCTTCAACCTCGTGGAATGCCTCGTAAATCAGGTAGGAAAACTCCTCACCGGCAGGCATTTGACTGATCGGGCGGCCAATACTTGAGCGGGCATAGTCCTGTCCGAACCAATTCACATAGACCGATTTTTGGCCAAATTCGACGCAGATCCACGCCCCTTCGGTCTGCCGATAGATGATCAGATAGGGACGGACATGTGCAAATTGCGGGCTCTCAATTTCGCCCGCAGACATCGCCCAAGCACGAAATGTTTCGCGCAACAGCAAGGACGGGTCTTTCCAAATGCGGCCGATGGGTTGCTGTTCTTGATAGAAATCCCACTTTCCTACATGCGCCTTGAGAAGCTGCAAATGACCAACAGAACTGACCTGCCCGCGCAGCCAAGTGGTCCCGCGGGCCAATAAATCCTTGGCTCCCGGCAGTGCGGCCTCTCCTGCGGCGGTCAATTGGTAGCGGCGGTCATCGACGAAGAAAAGCTGCGCACCCATCTGTTCTTCGAGCGTAGAGATGTGCCGCCTGACAGTCTGCCGCGTGCTGTCGAGCTCTTTCACGGCATGAGACAGGTTCAGCGTCGCAGCAAGGGTTACGAAAGACCGTATCATTTCAAACAAGAGCGCCGGTGGCGGAGCAGGCGCGTCCGATGCCGCCTCGGGCTTGGGATTAAGATGTTGGTTCATAACGGGCCTATAGTATGTAAATCATCCATTAGCGCAACAAAAATCATCCATCAATTGTACATATTTCTCCCAAAAGTGGAAAAATCTATTCAATTGAACGCGCTTAAGAAGTTCGCGATCAATGTCAGGCACAACCAGAGGTTTTTTTATGTCACATCCAGTCGATATTCACGTTGGCCGCAAGCTGAAGCAGATCCGCACATTGCGGCGCCTGTCCCAGACCGACGTCGCCAAGAAGCTGAACCTGTCTTTCCAGCAGATTCAAAAATACGAGATCGGTTCAAACCGGGTCGCTGCAAGCCGCCTTTTTGAATTGGCTCAAATCCTTGATGTTCCGCCGTCCTACTTCTTCGAAGGTCTGCACGACAACAACAACGCCGCCCCTGCCCAGGACGCCGGGATGGAGATCGTGACCGCACTTGCCGCGATCAAAGACGAAGCGGTCAAAACCCGCATCAAAACCTTCATTGAAGACGTTTCAGGCGTCACCGTCGCACGGCGCGGCTAGATCTGGGGCGCAACAGCGACCCCAAAAAGGGTCGGCCCAAGCGCTCTAGAACAGAGCGCGGCGTACCAAATTTGCACCAGCAAACAGCAGGACAATCAACGTAGACCGCCGGAAGATCTTTTGATCTATCCGGTCGGAGACGCGTCCGCCCAGCCACATGCCAAACAACGCAGGCGGCAGAAGGGCCAGCGAAAATGGCAACGTCTCGGCACGCAGTACACCTGACCCGAGATGTGCGCCAAACAGCGCCAACGCCCCCCCGCTGTAAATCACCCCCTGAATGCGCATCTGGTCCTGTTTTGCGGTCTCAAGCGCAGTCAGATACATCACAGTTGGCGGCCCCCAGACACCGGACAGCCCGCCGATAAAGCCCGCAATTGCCCCGATCACCGCTTCAACCGCCGCAGACTGGCCAGAGAGACGTAACGTCACTCCAAGAAGCTGGATCAGCACGAACACCATAACCGGCACCCCGATCAGCAGTTGCAGGGTCTCAACCGGCACAGTCCGAACCATCTGCGCGGATGTCACAAGAGCAATCCCGCCAACGGCGAGAAACACACGAAACGCTTTGATTGATTGCCAGGCGGCCCCAACCCCTTGCCTCAGGGACTGAACCGTATTGGCGACGAGCGTGGGAATGATCAGCCCTGCCAGCGCATATTCCGGCGCGATAAAGGTGGTCAGCCCCGAGATGATGACCAAAGGCATCGCAAACCCCACAACACCTTTTACGAATCCGCCAAAAACCGCGATCAACAGGGCAAGCGACAAGGTGGCGGGCGTCAAAAAGGGAAAAATCGCATCCATGCGTCTACATAACACCTCTGGTTTTCGCTGCACCCGCAATTTCGCCGCGTAATTTTCGAACAAAATGTCACATTCAAACGTATCTTTGTTGTGCTGCACCTGCGAAAGAGATATGCCGTGGCCAAGCAAAAAGAGGATCAGAAACATGGCTCATGATGGTCAGGACGTGACAATGCACACTTCGATTATTCTCGACAACCTGTTGGAACTGACGGCTGCTGCGGTTGGTCCGGTTGATGCGGTTCTGGAAAAAGCTGTCAAATCCGTCCGCGCCCTGGTCAGTGCCGATGGCCGCGTTTCTGCTGCGCTTATTGAGCAACATCAAACAGCTGCGCATGGTTTGGCATGGCTTGCGACCTACGCACAGGCGCTACGGCAAATGCAAAAATGGGCCGAAAAGTTGTCCGGTGAGGGTCGCTTTGGCGAGACCGAGCAACTGATCCACCAGATCGCCTTTGGTGAATACCTCTGGCAGATCTACGGCGGCATCCAGATGAATCAGGGGGAAATGCTGCGCCTGCAAGATCTTGGACTGTCCCAAGACGACATGCGCGACATGATGGACCCCGCCATCATGGCCCTGACCCAAGGTGGCAACACCCAGAATGCCCGCACCCGCCTGGTCGAGCTGATGCAGGAACACTCCGCAAATATCACCGTCGGCGCGAGTGGTCTTGACGAAGAGCTAGAGATGATCCGTGAACAATTCCGCCGCTATGCAGTGGAGAAGGTTGAACCCTTTGCCCACGATTGGCATCTCAACGATGAGCTGATCCCGATGGAGGTTATCAACGAGCTGGCCGAGATGGGCGTCTTTGGCCTCACCATTCCGGAAGAATACGGCGGGTTCGGCCTGTCCAAAGCTTCCATGTGCGTGGTCTCCGAAGAACTCTCGCGCGGCTATATCGGTGTTGGTTCGCTCGGCACCCGTTCCGAGATTGCGGCGGAATTGATCATCGCAGGCGGCACGGACGAGCAAAAAACCAAATGGTTGCCCCGCATTGCCTCTGCCGAAACCTTGCCCACGGCCGTCTTTACAGAACCGAACACCGGCTCCGATCTGGGCTCCCTCCGAACCCGCGCCGTGAAAGAAGGCGACAACTACAAGATAACCGGCAACAAGACCTGGATCACCCATGCCGCCCGCACCCATGTGATGACATTGCTGGCCCGCACCGATCCGAACACAACCGATTATCGCGGGTTGTCCATGTTCCTGGCGGAAAAGACCCCCGGCACCGATGAAGACCCCTTCCCGACCGAAGGCATGACCGGCGGCGAGATCGAAGTGCTCGGCTATCGCGGTATGAAAGAATACGAACTGGGCTTTGACGGGTTTGAGGTTAAAGGCGAGAACCTTCTTGGCGGTGAAGAGGGCAAGGGTTTCAAGCAATTGATGGAGACCTTTGAAAGCGCCCGAATCCAGACCGCGGCCCGCGCCATCGGCGTGGCGCAATCGGCGTTGGATATTTCGATGCAATATGCGCAGGATCGCAAGCAATTCGGCAAGGCGCTGATCAACTTCCCGCGTGTGTCGTCCAAACTGGCAATGATGGCGGTGGAATTGATGGTTGCGCGCCAATTGACCTATTTCTCCGCCTTTGAAAAAGACGAGGGGCGCCGCTGCGACGTTGAGGCAGGCATGGCCAAATTGCTGGGCGCCCGTGTCGCCTGGGCGGCGGCGGACAATGGTCTGCAAATCCACGGCGGCAACGGCTTTGCGCTGGAATACAAAATCAGCCGCGTTTTGTGTGACGCCCGCATCCTGAATATCTTTGAAGGGGCGGCAGAAATTCAGGCGCAGGTGATCTCACGCCGTCTTTTGGGCTAAACTGGCGGGGCGGATCACTCCGCCCCGGCCAAGGCTTTACCCGTAGACCGCCCAAAGGCTGAGCGCGGGTATCCCCAAAAAGATGATCCATTGTGGCATCTGTTTGAGATTGCCAAGCCGGCCCATGCCATAAGCAATAAACAATCCGGCAAACCCGATTTGCACGGCACATATCATCCATAGCAAGGCTGGATTAGGCACATAGGCCAGCCAGGCCAAACCCGCTGCCATCAGCAACAACATCACAGTGATCCCGTGCCAAACCACATCGGCAACGGCCTTGACCGGCTTGCTCAAGTCGGATTGGCGAATGGGTGTCATAATTTCAGGACCGCCCGCAAACACATGAATGGCGCTGGTCAGCAGCATTAGAAAGGCGGCAATCATCAAAGCAACGGACATCTGGCTTCTCCTTATCCATACGCCAGCGTATGTTGCATATCTCCTTGCCGCCGTCAATACGGTGGCGTATGGTAAATCATGCCCAAACCAAACCGCCTCACCTCTGAAAATTGGATTGCTGCTGGCTTTCTTTCCTTGGCCCAGAATGGTCCGAAATCCCTGCGAGCGGAGCCTCTGGCGCGCAGCCTGAAAACCACAAAAGGTTCATTTTATTGGCATTTTGCGGACGTTCCGGCGTTTCATCAGGCCATGTTGACCCTTTGGGAGGATCGCGCCTTTTCCAGCATCGTTGCAGAACTGGACACCATGCCGGACCCAAGGCAACGCCTGCGGGCCTTGGGACAAATTGCTGCAGTTTCTGCACCCGAGGAAATGGGCGGGCAAGACCTTGAACCCGCCATCCGTGCCTGGGGCCGCGACGATACCAATGTCGCCGAGGCCATTGCGCGGGTTGACGCCAAGCGCGAGGGCTACCTTGCCGATCAACTGGCGCAGCTGGGCCTCTCCAACCCCGCTTTTGCCCGCATCATCTATGCCGCCTATGTGGGAGGCGATGATCTGTGCAGTCGCGATGGCAGCGATCCCGCTCCGGCATTGACCACCTTGATTGATCTTATCCTCGCCTTGGAATGACCCTTGCAGTGGCCAAACACCCATCCTACCTGAATGGAATGAAATGGATTGCCGCCCTTATCCCGCTCAGCTTGGTCGCAGGCTGTTTTGCCGACGAAACCCTGCGCGGACACGGTGCGGCAGATAAAATCTGGGTGCTGGCAGAGGCGCGGGATTTTACCGCCACGCCAAGTATCACGCTGACATTCCCCGAACAGGGGCGCATTGTGGGTCAAGCCCCCTGCAACAGCTACGGTACCACGATGGACGTGCCCTACCCCTGGTTTGAGACCGGGCCGATTGCCGCGACCAAACGCGCCTGCCCTGAGTTGGAGACCGAGGTCGCTTTTTTCGACGCACTTGGCTCTGCCACACTGTCCGAGGTGTTTGGCAACACCTTGATGCTTTCGGATGATGACGGAATGCTTATGGTTTTCCGCTCAGACGGCTGAACGCTTCAACATACCGCGCACGCGCTTCGGGCAAGGGCTTACCGCCCAGATCCTGCGCCAGATGTGACTTCAGGAAATACCCAGTGGTTTTGAAGGCCTGCATAATCTGCGCCGCCTTCCCGTCGCCCTCGCCCCGCAAAACAGGCGGCAGTGGCAACAAACGATCCGCCCATTCTCCTGCACCTTTGGCGGAAACCGCCCTGCCCGATTTGGGCGAAACATAGATCAAATCCTCGGTTGATCCCGTCACGGCGCAAACCGTCAGATCGAGCCCATAGCCCATGTCTTCCAGCAAGGTCAGCTCCCAATGCAGATAGGCCAAGGGCCAAACGGTGTCTTCCCCCAGCAAATCCAATAACGCCTCTGTGCGTTGATAAAGCGCTAAGTGCGGCTCCCGTTCCGGCAGGCAGAATGACAACAGTGCTGTCACCGTGTTCAGCCCTGCCAGCGCCATCCGGTCGCCCATCGCCGCAGCAGCGCGGCTGCGCACCGGCTCAACCGTGAAACTGCCAATATGGTCTTCCAGACGCGCCCGCCAGGCCACGTCAAGCTGCGCACCCGGTTGCAGGATCGGCGCAATTTTGCGGCTGGTGCCACCGCGCACCACGCCCATATGGCGGCCCTGCTGGGGCGTGAACATCTCAATAATGGCCGAGGTTTCCCCATGGCGGCGCGTGCTTAGCAATATGCCCTGATCGCGCCATTCCATCAGCCAAGCCCCTCTTCATCCAACAGATGCCGCCCCTGCCTGTCCTCGACCTCAATCACCCAGATATCCGGATCAAACCCGCGCTGCCGTGCAATGGCCTCGTCTACCTCGGCCTCTTCCCCGCTGCTGAGTTCAATCCAGCGTCGCTCGCCGCTCATCAGGTCAAAAGACCGCTGAAACACCATTGCGCGACCATCCAGCGTGGACAATTTCACCAGAACCGCGCCGCCCGTGTCGTCGCCATGAGCCACCACAAAGGCCGGGATATCCTGAAACCGCAGACGCGCAAGATAGGCATCAACCCAAAACCGGGAGGTCAGTCGCGCCATCTGCGGCCCCTCTTCATTTGGCCAAAGAAACTCAATCCGCCGGTGTAACTCCTGCAGGCGTGAAAAATGTCAGAGCTTACCCGCTCAGCCATTCCCATCTTTGAAATCCAAACCCATCTCAGAATAGCGTTCCGCATCATCCAGCCAGTTTGGCCGCACTTTGACTTGTAAGAACAGGTGTACTTTGCGGCCAAGGAATTCTTCCAATTCTTCCCGCGCGGCCTTGCTCACCGATTTGATGGTCTCACCTTTATGGCCAAGCACGATCCCCTTGTGACCGTCGCGGACCACGTAAATCAATTGATCAATCTTGGCAGACCCGTCTTTGCGCTCTTCCCAATTTTCGGTCTCGACCGTCATCTGGTACGGCAATTCCTGATGCAGCCGCAGCGTCAGCTTTTCGCGGGTCATTTCGGCGGCAATCATCCGCATTGGCAGATCGGCGATCTGGTCTTCTGGGTAAAGCCACGGTCCTTCCGGCAGCACGCCCGCCAGATAGCGCCGCAGTACATCAACGCCATGCCCCCGTTCGGCCGAGATCATGAATGTTTCTTCGAAATCGAACCGTGCATTCAGATCCTGACTGAGACCCAGCAACACCGGCGCTTCGACCTTGTCGATCTTGTTGATGGCCAAAGCCACGCGTCGCCCCTCGCCGATATTGGCAAGCCCCTCAAGAATACGCTCCACGCCTTCGGTAACACCGCGATGCGCTTCGATCAGCAAGACAACGACGTCCGCATCCGCAGCTCCGCCCCATGCAGCGGCCACCATCGCACGGTCAAGACGGCGACGCGGCTGAAAAAGGCCGGGCGTGTCAACAAAAACGATCTGCGCATCCCCCTCCATCGCGACGCCGCGAATGCGGGCACGGGTGGTCTGCACTTTATGTGTGACGATACTGACCTTGGCCCCAACCATACGGTTGAGCAAAGTGGATTTGCCTGCGTTAGGCTCTCCGATCAGGGCGACGAAACCGGCGCGGGTGGTCATTTGTTTTTCTCCAACTGCGCCAGCAAACTTGTGGCGGCAGCCTGTTCGGCTGCACGTTTTGATGAGGCGGTGGCACTTGCCTCAGCCCCGTTGTCCAGCCGCGCTGCAATGGTAAACACCGGCGCATGGTCCGGTCCGCTGCGGGCGGTGGTGACGTATTTTGGTGGCGCCAGCTTGCGCGCCTGCGCCCATTCCTGCAAGGCGGTCTTGGCATCGCGGGCGTCTTCTTCGACGGTTTCGATCCGCCCGCCCCAAAGCCGCAGTACCAGCCCCTTGGCCGCATCAAAGCCGGCATCCAGGTATACCGCAGCAATCACGGCCTCAATCGCATCACCAAGCAGCGCCTGTTTGCGCCGCCCCCCCGATAGCATCTCGGATCGGCCAAGCTTGAGCACTGTGCCCAGATCAATCTCGCGGGCCACATCCGCGCAGGTCTCCTTGCGCACCAGCGCGTTAAATCGTGGGGCCAACTGCCCCTCGGTCGCACCGGGGTCCAGCGCCAGCAGCGCCTCGGCCATGACAAGGCCCAAGACCCGATCGCCCAGAAACTCAAGCCGCTGGTTGTCGTCGCGATTGGCCGAGGACATCGACGCATGGGTGACCGCCCGGTTCAACAACTCCGGTGCGGCAAAGTGGTGGCCAATCCGGCCTTCAAAGGCCTTGAGTTCGCCGCTCAGCTTCATTCGATGCCTTTAAAGAACCGGTCGCTGCGCCATGTCCAGAAGAACAACATCGACCGCCCGGCAGAGCTGAACATGATCCGGTCCGCACGGCCAATCAGGTTTTCGTAAGGCACAAATCCGACGCCACCCGCCTGCTGGGCCAAACGGCTGTCTGCGGAATTGTCGCGGTTGTCACCCATAAAGAAGTAATGCCCTTCCGGCACGGTATAAACACCCGTGCGGTCGGATCCTTGGTTGGTGATATTCAAGATCGCGTGGCTGGACCCGCCGGGCAGCGTTTCGATCATGCGGCCTTTCTTGCACAGGCCGCCCTCGCCAACCGCGCCGTTTTCACAGCGCGGGCGCAACCGTTGCGGACCTTGCGGAGCCATGACCTCTTCAAAAGTGCCAGCCTCTTTCAGCTTCACCGCCTCGCCATTGATGTGCAAAACACCAGCTTTCATCTGGATCTTGTCACCGGGCAAGCCAGTCAGCCGTTTGATGTAGTCACGCCCTGAAACCGGATGGCGGAACACCACAACATCGCCGCGCTCAGGCTCGCCACCAAACAGGCGCGTATTGTCACCGTCAAAGGCACCGCAGATGTCCTTGGCGTCCACTTCGATGCCAAACCGCGGCATCATCAGACTTGGGCAAGAGGCATAGGAATAGCCATAAGCCATTTTGTTCACAAAGAGGAAATCGCCAATAAGCAGTGTCTCTTTCATCGATCCTGACGGAATCCAGAACGGCTGAAAGAACAGCGTCCGGAACACGCCCGCGATCAGCAGGGCATAAACAATGGTCTTGATCGTTTCGACAAAACCGTTGTCTGTCTTTTCCTTCTCGGCCATGCGGCGCAATCCTTCATTCGTGGGTGTGGGGTACATGCGGGGCGATGCCCCCACTGTCAAGGGAATGACGCCTGCATCGGCGGTCTGCCGTAGCGCCTCTTGCCTTTGTGATCAGGTCAGAGGCCGCGCTTCGATCACCACAAAGGCCTGCGCCCAAGGGTGATCGTCCGTCAGGGTCACATGGATGATCGCCTCGTGCCCAGGCGGCGTCATGCTGTCCAATCGGTCTTTCGCCCAGCCTGTGACCTCCATCACCGGTTGCCCCGTGCGCAGATTGCTGACTGCCATGTCTCGCCAGCTGATCCCCATGCGCAGCCCCGTGCCCAGCGCCTTGGAACAGGCCTCTTTGGCGGCCCAGCGTTTCGCGTAGGTACCTGCAATGTCTTTGCGGCGTTCGGCCTTACGCTGTTCGACTTCGGTAAACACCCGATTGCGGAACCTGTCGCCAAACCGGTCCAGAGTGCCCTGAATGCGTTCGATATTGGCCAGATCTGTGCCTATCCCAAGGATCATCTGCGGCACCTATCGCGCCTGCCAGGCTTGCAGCCGGGCAAGATCGATCCGCCAACGGGTTGGCACAGTCGGGCAGCAGCGCGGATCATTCGGCCCCGGCATCGTTGTTGTCAACATCGCAAAGCCACCCTCGAAGACCACATCCCTCGGGTTGTGACCAAAGAGATGGGCCACTGGCCCTGCAAACCCCCACTGGCCGCCAGATGGACGCAGGAACAGGCCAACCGCGATGGTCGTGTTTCCAGCGGACCCAGCAATATGTTCATAAACCACGCCAAGGGCCGCCGTGGCCTGTGCGGGATCAATGGAATTGGGCAACCAATAGGACGTCTCTGCTCTGCCGCTGCGGGTCAAATGCGAAAACAGCAGCGCATCAAGATTGCCCCAGCCTTCTGCCGCTACGGGCAAGCCCGCAACGCAGATCGCGGCAGAGAGCAAAAGTCCCTTCATCCTCACACCGGATCGCGCGCGTCATCCATCAGGCGGCGCATCTCGGCAATCGCAGGCTCCAGCCCGAGGAAGATCGCCTCACCAATCAGGAAATGCCCGATGTTCAGCTCCCGCACTTCAGGGAAGGCGGCGACTGGCGATACGGTGTCATAGGTCAAACCATGCCCCGCATGTACCTCCAAGCCCAATGAATGGGCAAAGGTCGACATCTCTTCAAGCTTTTTGAGCTCCGCCTGCGCTTCGGGCCAGCGGCCTTCGGAAAAGGCGTCACAATAGGCACCGGTGTGAAGTTCGATCACTTCCGCGCCAATGCGGTTTGCCGCTTCGATCTGGCGTTGATCGGCGGCGATAAAAATAGACACACGGCTGCCGGCCTCGCGCAAAGGCGCAATGAAATGGGCCAGCTTGTTTTCCTCGCGGGCCACCTCCAAACCACCCTCGGTGGTGCGCTCTTCCCGCTTTTCCGGAACAATGCAAACCGCATGCGGCTTGTGGCGCAGGGCGATCTTCTGCATTTCGTCCGTGGCGGCCATTTCAAAATTCAAAGGCACCGACAGGACATCCATCAGCCCCTCGATATCGGCATCCGAGATGTGACGGCGGTCTTCGCGCAGATGCGCGGTGATCCCGTCAGCACCCGCCTTTTCCGCAATCTTGGCCGCCCGCAACGGATCAGGATATGCCCCGCCCCGCGCATTGCGCACTGTCGCCACGTGATCGATGTTCACACCCAGCCGAAGCTTTTCCTGCGATGCCATACCGCCCCCTTTGAATCAGTTAGTTAAAGGGAACCTAGTCCGCTTTGCGCTTGGCGTCAGCCTTATGTGCCGCTTTTTGTTTCAAAGCTTCGAATTTCGCTTTGATCAGACCGCGGCGGCGTTTTTGGTAGGCCCGCAAGAGCGGCACCATCAGGTAGTAGCTGATCGTCGCGCAAATGATGCCGGGCAGGATGCCACCAATCATATAAGGATAAAAAACCTCATCCGCGAAAACCAGAATGCCGGTCCAATCGGTTTCTTCGTGGGTAAAGATCGCACGGAAATTCACCCACAGATCCGCGCCCGCATCGGCGAACTTACCCACAAAGGAACGATGTTCACCTTCGTGCATCCGCGTGCCCAAGATCCAGTGGCCGGTTTTGAGAGAGGCAATGCCAATCGGCACATAGGTCAGGGGATTGCCAAAAAACGTGCCCATCAAGGCGGCAAGGATATTGCCCTTCATGGTCCGTGCAATCAGCGCGGCAATGATGAAGTGAAACCCATAGAGCGGCGTAAACGAGGTAAAGACCCCGCCCCAGATCCCCCGCGCGATGCGTTCGGGACTGTCGGGCAGGCGCCGCATCCGGTGTTTGACGTAATGAAACGCCCGCGTCCAGCCACCGCGCGGCCAAAGAAACTCGGCCACCGCGCGCAATGTCGGCTTTGGATCGCGGCGCTTAAAGATCAAACCTGGCTTCCCTCGTGGTCACACGCGCACCTCGGTCACGCGCCTTTCTCAGCATGCTGCACCGCGTTTACATCCCGATACCTCGAAATGGCAGCGACTTCGCTCTCGGCTTCCAATGTGACCATCAGGGAGTGCAGATGCGCAACATCCCGCAGAGACACATAGATCAAAAGGCGGTAAAAATCCGGTTTGCGTTCTTGAAACTCAAGATCGGAGATATTGGCTCCGGCCTCACCGATCAAGGTGCAGATCCGCCCCAGAACCCCGGTTCCGTTGCCTATCGTCAGGTCAATCACCGCATCATAAACCGCCGGATGGTTGCCCTCGTGCCAGCGCAGGTCGATCCAGCGTTCGGGCTGGTCCTCATAGGCCGACAGGCGGTCACAATCGATGGAATGTACCGTAACACCCTGACCGCGGAACGTAATGCCGATGATCCGCTCTCCCGGCAGCGGGTGGCAACAGGGCGCTCGGTCAAACGATTGCCCCGGCTCAAGACCAACGACAGCGCGTGCCGTATCAACCTGTTCCCCCTTGCGCGGGCTCAGATCGGCATAGACCGCCTGCACCACGTCATGACCGGTGATCTCGGAGCTGCCAAGCTGCGCCAGCAAATCCTGCATCCCGTCAAGCCGCATGTTCTTCGCAGCGGTTCGCAAGACCTTGTCCGTCGCCTCTTTGCCGACATGGGCAAAGGCAGATCGCGCCAGTTCGCGGCCCAGTTTCACAAACCGTGCCCTGTCCTCTTCGCGTAGGGATCTGCGGATCGCAGATTTGGCTTTGCCCGTGGTCGCAATGTCCAGCCATGTCACCTGCGGGGTCTGGCCCTCAGCGCGGATGATCTCGATCGACTGGCCGTTCTTGACCCGCGTCCAAAGCGGCACGCGCATGCCGTCCACCTTGGCGCCCACGCAGGCATTTCCGATCCGCGTGTGGATTGCATAGGCAAAATCAATTGGCGTGGCCCCGCGGGGCAGTTTTACGACATCACCCTTGGGCGTAAAGCAGAACACCTGGTCGGCATACATTTCCAGTTTGACCGCTTCGAGGAAATCTTCGTGATCCTCTTCTGCGTCAAACTGTTCGGTCAGCTGTGCAATCCAGCGGGCCGGATCGACCGCAAAGGGGTTTTTCGACCGGACACCATCGCGGTACGACCAATGCGCCGCAACGCCAGTTTCGGCCACATCATGCATCTGCCGGGTGCGGATCTGCACCTCGACCCGCTTGCCGTCGCGCCCTGACACGGTTGTATGAATGGACCGATAACCATTGGTCTTGGGCTGGCTGATGTAATCTTTGAACCGACCGGGCACCGCGAACCAGCGGCGATGGATGGTGCCCAACGTCCGGTAACAATCCTCTTCGGTATCCGTAATGATCCGAAAGCCGTAAATATCGGACAGCCGGCTGAAGCTCAGCTCCTTTTCCTGCATCTTGCGCCAGATTGAATAGGGCTTTTTGGCGCGGCCAAACACATCGGCCTCGATGCCCGCCTCTTCCAGCTCATGGCGCATGTCACCCGTGATCCGCTGGATCACATCGCCGGTTTCACGCTGCAAGGTGATGAAGCGGCGGATGATGCTGGCACGCCCCTCGGGGTTCAGCACACGAAACGCCAGATCCTCCAGCTCCTCGCGCATCCATTGCATACCCATGCGGCCCGCAAGCGGCGCATAGATATCCATGGTCTCACGCGCCTTTTGCAGCTGCTTTTCAGGGCGCATCGACTTGATCGTGCGCATGTTGTGCAAACGGTCCGCCAGCTTGACCAAAATCACCCGCAGGTCTTTTGACATCGCCATAAAGAGCTTGCGAAAGTTCTCGGCTTGTTTGGTCTGGGTTGAGTTCAGCTGTAGATTGGTCAGCTTGGTCACACCATCGACCAGTTCTGCCACCTCATTGCCAAACAGTTTCTCAACCTCGGCATAAGACGCAGGAGTGTCCTCGATGGTGTCATGTAACAGCGCGGTAATGATCGTGGCATCATCCAACTGCTGTTCGGTCAGGATCGCGGCAACGGAAACGGGATGGGTGAAATAAGCCTCACCCGAATGGCGGAACTGTCCGTCATGCATCTTGGCCCCGTAATCAAAGGCCGCGCGGATCAGTTTTTCATTTGTTCTTGGATTGTAGCCCTGAACAAGGGCTACAAGATCATCGGCAGTGATTTCGGCGGTGTCCATGCCTGCTGCCTTCTTAGCGCCCTTGGGCGCGCGGGCCTTAGCCCTGCCCCTGTGCAGCCATCAACTGGCGCAGCAACATTTCTTCGGACATGCTGTCTTCTTCAGGCTTGTCCTGCTCGGCCCCCATAAGAAGCGCCATTGCGTCCTCTTCGGGCTCATCAACCTCGATCTGGTTCTGGTTGCTTTCGATCAGGCGCTCGCGCAGATCATCCGCAGACTGGGTTTCATCAGCAATCTCGCGCAGGGAGACAACGGGGTTCTTGTCGTTGTCGCGGTCCACTGTCACGGCGGACCCGGCAGAGATTTCACGCGCACGATGCGCCGCAAGCATCACCAGCTCAAAGCGGTTTGGAACTTTATCAACACAATCTTCTACTGTGACGCGGGCCATGGAATACTCCGTTCAGTCTATCGGATCTCAGAAGCAGGCTATCTAGGCCTCTTTTGTACGATATACAAGTCGCTATTGACAGAGCCGGACCTCTAATTTGTCCTCCTCCGGCAGGGCGTCAAGCATCTGCGCAACGCTGATCCCGAGGATCGGATGCACCCAGTCCGGCGCGATCTCTGCCAGCGGCACCAGGACAAACGCCCGATCCTGCATGCGTGGATGCGGCAGGATCAATCGGTCCGGCGTACTGCCCACCTGTTTCTCAAGCGGCATATCGCGCCATGTGGCATGGGTTTGCCGGTCCGGCAGGACGGTGCTGCCATAGGCGATCATATCCAGATCCATGGTGCGTTGACCCCACCTTTGCACCCTTTCGCGGCCCAGCTGCGCCTCTACCTCGTGCAACACCGCCAGCGTCTCGGCCGCGCCCCAAGGCACAGCTATCTCGGCGGTTGCATTGATATAGTCAGGCCCAGCCCCTGCGGGAAAGGCCGGAGTGTGATATAATGAACTTGTTTTTCGAATCACTGCCCCGCGTTTTTTCAGGGCTTCAAACGCTGCCAGCGTGGTTTCGACCGGCGTTCCCACCGATGACGTCAGGTTACCCCCAAGTGCAATTAGGACCAATTGATCTGAATTAAGCTGATTCCCGCCGTTTTCTTTGTCTTCTCGGTCTTGCAGCATGGTCAAAAATCCTTAGGAATGCGCCCCGGCCAATCGGGCGAGAATACTTCGGTCACGTACTGTTCTCATAAGCTACCTGCACATTGGATCAACAGCATGAGTGGCGGCACCGCCGAAAGGAAATCAAATGTTTTACAAGGATGAGCGTCTTGCGCTGTTCATTGACGGCTCAAACCTCTACGCAGCGGCCAAGACCCTTGGCTTCGATATCGACTATAAATTGCTGCGACAGGAGTTTGTCCGCCGCGGCAAAATGCTGCGTGCCTTTTATTATACCGCGCTGCTGGAGAATGACGAATATTCCCCGATCCGCCCATTGGTCGATTGGCTGAACTACAACGGCTTCACCATGGTGACCAAGCCGGCCAAGGAATACACCGACAGCATGGGCCGCCGCCGGGTCAAGGGCAACATGGACATCGAACTGGCCGTCAATGCGATGGAGCTTGCGCCCCATGTAGACCACATCGTGATCTTCTCTGGCGATGGTGATTTCCGCCCGCTGGTCGAGAGCCTTCAACGTCAGGGCGTGCGCGTGTCGGTTGTTTCGACCATCCGCAGCCAGCCGCCGATGATCTCAGATGATCTGCGCCGCCAAGCCGACAATTTTATCGAACTGGAAGACCTCAAAGATGTCATCGGCCGCCCCCCTCGGGAACCAATGGGCGACGCCGAAGACTAATCTCAACTAAGTTATTGAAAAAACGCGCCAGAGGCGGATAAATGCTTCTGGCGCGTTTGCGTGCTGAAATTGTTCGGGAAGTAATCGCCGCGCATTGCTTTGCGACGCCCCATTAAGAATATACATATTTACAACCCTCACGCGATCCCCCGAAACGGGGGAGGGAGTTATTAAACAGGATGCTTGTTGACCAAGCGACCAGGCTGGAGCAGATCCAGTGTACAGAAGCATTGTGGCTTGGCGTTGTCGAAACCTTCGCCAACGCTGGCCTTAGTCATGCGGTCTACCTCACCGTCGGAGCCGAGTTTGACGCGCCTTTCATGCGCAGCACGATCCCCGGCCTCTATGACAATTACCCCCCGGAACGTGATCCGTTTCTACGCCATTCCTGCACCAGCTACGATATCCTCACCCTTGGTGCCGCCTATATCGACAGCCACCCCTATGTGAGCGAGACCGAACGGGCCTTTGTCGAACGCGCAGCCAAGGCGGGGCTCAATGCGGGCCTCGGCATTCCTGTGCGCCTCAAGGGATTCGACCGGTTTGGTGGTTTCATTGTTGGAAATGACCAGGACAGCAAGGGCTTTGATGCCGATATCCTGCCTCGTGCGGACGAATTGCGGTTGTTCTGTCACCTGATCCATCGCCGATTTGAAGATCTCGCCGCCGACTCATCTACCCCCCTGCCCAAGGCCTTTGATGACCTCAGCCCTCGCGAGCGTGAGATTGTTCTGCTCCTTGCCCGCGGATGCAGCAGACAGGAAGCCGCCGAGATTTGTGACATTTCGGTTCATACGGTTTCGGACTATGCCAAGGCCGCCTACCGCAAACTTGGTGTTCACAATCGCGCACAGGCCGCCGCATTGCTGCACGCGGCGGCCACAGGCAATCGAGGTTAGGCCGCCACTCTGCCGCTGGCGCTTGGACGTTCGGGACGACGCAAAGCATATTGTCCGGCAATCACACTGCCCAGCACGATGACCATGCCAAGCCCTTGAGCCGGGGTGAGTGTCTCCGACACAAAAAGCCACCCCAGAACCGTTGCACTGATCGGGCTCAGCAGACCCAGAACCGACACCGCGTCAGGCTGCAACCGCGCGATCCCGCGCAACCAGATCACATAGGTCAGGGCCGCACCGATCAGACCGAGATACCCAAGCCCGATCATATTGCTTGGGGTCAGCGTCGCCCAATCCGTGCTGGCAAAAGGCGCGAACGGGAGCAAGAGCAGTCCTCCTGCCGTCAATTGCCACGCCGTAAACGTCAGGGCTGGCACCGGCGGTTGCCATTTGCGGCTCAAGACCGTGCCCAGCGCCATAGAGGCAGAGCCCATGATCCCCGCAAGAAGGCCCAGACCGTCCAACTTTGCCTCGGGGGTCAAAATCAACAAGGCCACCCCAAGCACGCCCGCCCCGATGGCCAGCAATGACAGAGGCCGGATCGCTGTACCCAGCAGCCCACGTGCAGCAAATACCACGATAAGGGGCTGCAACGCCCCCATGACCGCAGCCACACCGCCCGGCAAGCGGTATGCGGCGTAGAACAGCAAGCTCCAGAAAATAGCGAAGTTCAACGCCCCCAGAACCAGCATACGCAACACCCAGATTCCCTTGGGAAGCTGCCGCACGATCAGCAACAGCAACAGCCCCGCAGGCAAGGCTCTGAGAAGTGAGATCGTCAGCGGATCAAGGTTCGGCAGGAATTGCGTTGTGACAATATAGCTGCTGCCCCAAATCGCAGGCGCCAGGGCAGTCAGCAAAAGGTCTGTTGTACGGGTCATGGTTTGGATCTCCATTATCTTGATATAAAGAATCTTGATGTGGAGATAATAGAGAAAATCTTGACGTCAAGACATAACCAATGTTTTCTGCGCGGATGGACGACATTGACAAGATCAAAGCCCAATGGGCCAAGCAGCGGCCAGACCTGAACACCGACCCGATGGCGTTGATCGGGCGGATCTCACGGCTGTCGCACCACTTGAGCCAGGAAATGGGCAAAACCTTTGACGCGCATGGCCTGACCAGCGCGGGTTTTGATGTTTTGGCCACCTTGCTGCGCTCCGGCCCGCCGCATGCCCTTTCGCCCAATCAACTGCTCGCTACGATGATGGTCACATCTGGCACCATGACCCACCGCATTGATCTGCTTGAAAAAGACGGGCTGGTGCGCCGCATCCGCAACCCGGACGACAAACGCGGTGTGATGGTTGCCCTGACAGACAAAGGCAAACAGATCATCAATGCCGCCGTCACGGATCACGTGGCAACCCAAGCACGGCTGGTCTCGCATCTTGGTCCGGATCAGCAAAAGCAGCTCAACGCATTGCTCAAGGTGTTTCTCAACGGCCTGTAACGCTTCCGTTTCCAGCACCGCCAGACTGGACCCGGCCCGCGCGAACCCCTATCTGACATCCAAGAGCAGGAGCCCGCCATGACAAAACCGCCCCTCACCCTATACCTTGCAGCGCCGCGCGGCTTTTGTGCGGGTGTGGACCGCGCGATCAAGATTGTCGAAATGGCCTTGGAAAAATGGGGCGCCCCCGTCTATGTCCGCCACGAGATCGTGCACAACAAATTTGTCGTCGATGGCCTGCGGGAAAAGGGCGCGGTGTTTGTCGAGGAATTGACCGACTGTCCCGACGACCGGCCCGTGATCTTTTCCGCCCACGGCGTACCAAAATCAGTGCCTAACGCCGCCGCCGCCCGGAATATGATCTATGTCGATGCCACCTGCCCTCTGGTCAGCAAGGTGCATATCGAGGCCCAGCGCCACGCCGATGCGGGCCTGCAAATGATCATGATCGGCCATGCGGGCCACCCAGAGACCGTTGGCACCATGGGGCAATTGCCCGAGGGCGACGTTCTGCTGGTGGAAACCCCGCAAGACGTGGCAGAGGTAACAGTTCGCGATGCATCCAAACTGGCCTATGTCACCCAGACCACCCTTAGCGTCGATGACACAGCCGAGATTGTCGCGGCGCTCAAATCCCGGTTTCCAGCCATTATCGGCCCGCACAAAGAAGACATCTGTTATGCCACCACCAACCGGCAGGAGGCGGTCAAGGCAATGGCCCCAAAATGCGACGCCATGCTGGTTGTCGGCGCGCCCAATTCATCAAACTCCAAACGGCTGGTCGAAGTCGGCACCCGCGCGGGCTGTTCCTATTCGCAACTGGTGCAACGCGCCGCCGATATCGACTGGCGCGGTCTTGAAGGGATCTCTTCGATCGGCATCACCGCTGGCGCCTCTGCGCCAGAGGTTCTGATCAACGAAGTCATCGACGCCTTTTGCGAGCGGTACGCTGTCACCCGCGAGCTGGTGGAAACCGCACAGGAAAACGTAGAGTTCAAAGTGCCGCGTGTGTTGCGCCAACCGGCCTGAGCATTGGCCTTTACGCCCCCGCCCACCTTGCATAGGTTTGGCTGAAACGGCTGGAGGCACCTGATGATCACCTTTCAATTTTTGCTCACTGCATTGGTGGTTGTTCTGGCCCCCGGCACAGGCGTGATTTACACGCTGGCGCTTGGCCTTGGTCAGGGCCGCCGCGCCGCGCTGTGGGCTGCGCTTGGCTGCACCTTCGGGATCGTGCCGCACCTCGCCGCCGCGACACTCGGCCTTGCCGCAGTATTGCACACCAGCGCCTTGCTGTTCTCCATCGTCAAATGGGCCGGGGTTGCCTACCTGCTGTATCTGGCATGGCAGATCCTGAAATCCGGAGGTGCGCTTTCTGTCAGCGCAGAGGACGAGAGCGACAGCGGCCTGCGCATTGCCCGGCGCGGGGCGCTGATCAATATCCTGAACCCGAAGCTGTCGATCTTCTTTCTGGCCCTGCTGCCGCCCTTCCTGTCCGGTAACGCTGCCACGGCAACGGCTGAAATGGCCCTGTTGGGATTGGTGTTCATGGCCATGACCTTTGCCGTCTTTGTGATTTACGGATGTTTCGCCGCCGCCGCCCGCAGATGGATTCTCGGTTCTGAACGGGTGATGCGCGGACTGAACCGCAGCTTTGCTGCGATCTTTGCCGCGCTGGCGGGCCGCCTCGCGCTTGAACGTGCCTGACATGCACCGCATCCCCGCCCCGGCATTTCTGCTTGGCCTTGCGGGGCTCTTGCCGTTTCTCTGGGGCGCCTTGCTGGTTCTGGGTTTTTCGGGTGGGTTAGAGGTTATCCTGCCCCAATCCCTAGGTGGGGATGGACGGCTGATCATGATCCGTTATGGCGGGATCATCCTGCCATTCATGTCCGGTGTACTTTGGGGATTCGCCACCAAGGCTGAAGGGCCGCAGGCCGCCATGGCCTATGCACTATCGGTCCTGCCTGCGCTTTGGTGGTTCTTCATGCCCGGCACGGGCTATATGTCCGCGCTGATCAACCTGGCCAGCGGCTTTGCAGGCCTGTTGTTTCTGGACTACGCCTTTCAAAAATGGGGTCTTGCGCCCGGTTGGTGGATGTCTTTGCGCCTGCAACTGTCATCCGTTGTGCTGGCCTGTATTGCCGTGGGGATATGGGCATGAGCGATGATGAAACACTCAAGGTCTATGCCCAAAAGGCAGACGATTATGCAGCCGTTGTCGGCGATGATCACGATCCGCATCTGGCGGACTTTGCCAAGGCTTTGCCCAAAGGTGGCACGGTCCTCGACCTCGGTTGTGGGCCCGGGCATGTCGCGGCGGCGCTGGCCGATGGTGGCTTTGATGTCACCGCGACAGATGCCGTGCCCGAGATGGTCGCAATGGCAGATGCGCACCCCGGCGTCACGGCCTATTGCGCGACCTTTGACGAAATCTCCGGGAAGGATCTCTATGATGGCATCTGGGCTAACTTCTGCCTTCTGCACGCACCCCGTGCCGATATGCCCCGCCACCTTGCCGCGCTCAAAACCGCGCTGAAACCCGGCGGCGTCTTCCACATTGCCCTGAAATCCGGCACCGGCAGCAAACGTGACGCCATTGGCAGGCTCTACACCTATTATACCGATGCAGAACTCACCGGTCTTTTGGAGGCAGCAGGGTTTTCTGTCACCGATCACACCTCAGGGCGCGGAAAAGGGCTGGACGGCACCTACGCCGATTGGATAGCCCTGCGCGCATATGGCTAAATTATACGCATACACAGATGGCGCCTGCTCAGGTAACCCCGGTCCCGGTGGCTGGGGCGCATTGATGCAGGCAAAGGACGGGGATACCGTCGTCAAGGAGCGCGAGCTCAAAGGCGGCGAGGCAGCAACCACCAACAACCGCATGGAACTGATGGCGGCGATCAGCGCGCTAGAGGCACTGGACCGGGCGACAGAGATCACCATCGTCACTGACAGCAACTACGTCAAGAACGGGATCACTGGCTGGATCCACGGCTGGAAGAAAAACGGCTGGAAGAACGCCGCGAAAAAGCCGGTGAAAAACGCGGAGCTTTGGCAGCGGCTGGACGCCGCCAACGCCCGCCACAAAGTGACATGGGAATGGGTCAAAGGCCACGCAGGCCACCCCGAAAACGAACGCGCCGATCAATTGGCCCGTGACGGCATGAAGCCGTTCAAACCGTGAGCCTGATCGACCTCCTGGATTATGGATCTGTCCTGATCTTCGCGATCACCGGCGCATTGGTTGCAAGCCGCGCCCAGCTCGATCTTGTCGGATTTGCCTTCATCGCCAGCCTGACCGCCCTTGGCGGCGGCACCATCCGCGACCTGCTGCTGGACCGCAATCCGATCTTCTGGATCGACAACCCCGCCTATCTGGCCGTGGCAGGGGCTGCCGCACTGGCGGTGTTCTTTTCCGCCCACCTGCTCGAAAGCCGTTATCGCACTCTGATCTGGCTCGATAGCTTCGCTCTCGCCATCGCCGTTGCTGCGGGTGCAGCTGTTGCCATCGGTCAGGACCAATCTGCGGTGATCGTGATCCTGATGGGCATGATCACCGGATGTATGGGCGGGCTGATGCGGGATGTTGTGGTCGGGCAGGTTCCACTGATCCTCAAACAGGGGGAGCTCTATGCAACCGCCGCCTTTGCCGGTGCCGCCGCCGCCGCGACAGGCCGTCACTTCGGCCTCGATCCGCTGTTTTCCCTGTCTGCTTGCGCGTTGATCAGCTGGATCTTGCGGGCAGGATCACTGGCGCTGGGTTGGCATTTACCGGTCTACAAAAGCACACCGCCCAAGGTCTGATCGCGACCCGCTGCGCTTTTTGGCCCAAATACTCCCGCCGGAGGCATGGCCTTGCCGCGCAAGGCCACCTGCATCAGCGCCGCCAGTGAAACGGCACAATAATAAGCGCCCCGATCGAAGATATGATTGCATTCATCCCGGCGCTGTCAAAACCGATGTTGAACATGATCCCCACAAAGAAGAACACAAAAGCCCCGCCCACACAGATGATGATGCTCTGCAAGATGCCGTTGTGGGTCCAACCGGTCTTTTCCGACAGATAGCCAACGATCCCGGCGATCACGACCGTGCCAAACATCGTCAGAAACATCGCTACTCTCCCGTCAACTGCTGGCCAGCGCCGATCTGTGCGCCCTGCTGAAACACTTGCGTATCCTGCGCCGCTTTTCCTGCCCGTTGCAAGCGCGTCAACGCCACCGCGCCGGTCCCGCAGGCCACCCGCAGGTCAGGGCCAAGCACCTCACCCGGTGCGCCGGTGCCTTCCGCCAGCCGTGAGCCAAGCACCTTGATACGTACCCCGTTCAACTCAAACCACGCGCCGGGAAAGGGGGACAGCCCCCGGATCAGACGATCTACCTCGGCGGCGGGTTTGGTCCAGTCAATCCGCGCTTCGGCCTTGTCGATCTTGGCAGCATAGGTCACGCCTTCCTCCGGCTGCGCGGCCGGGGTCAATTGATCCAATTGGTCCAGTGCCTCTACAATCGCGTCTGCGCCCATCCGGCTGAGCCGGTCATGCAGCTGTGCCGTGGTTTCTTCTGCGCCAATCGGCGTCGCCTTGCGCAACAAGACCGGCCCCGTGTCGAGCCCCGCTTCCATTTGCATGATGCACACACCGGTCTCTGCATCCCCAGCCATGATCGCCCGGTGAATGGGCGCCGCGCCGCGCCAACGCGGCAACAGGCTGGCATGGATGTTCAAACACCCCCGCGCCGGCGCATCCAGAACAGATTGCGGCAGGATTAGCCCATAGGCCACGACGACCGCTACATCGGCATTGAGCGCGGCAAAATCCGCTTGTGCCTCTGGCGTCTTGAGCGAAACCGGATGACGGACCTCGAAACCCATCTGTTCGGCCCGCGCCTGAACTGGACTTGGGCGATCCTTCTTGCCCCGACCTGCCGGGCGCGGCGGCTGACAATAGACCGCCGTAATCTCATGCCCTGCCGTGGCCAGCGCCTCTAACACGGGCACGGAAAAATCC
The DNA here is from genome assembly GCF_016801775.1 of Sulfitobacter mediterraneus. Classification (NCBI taxonomy): domain Bacteria; kingdom Pseudomonadati; phylum Pseudomonadota; class Alphaproteobacteria; order Rhodobacterales; family Roseobacteraceae; genus Sulfitobacter; species Sulfitobacter mediterraneus. Next base: position 2,248,893 of record NZ_CP069004.1, read on the forward strand.
GGGGTTCCCATAAACACAATGCGCATCGCTGGCTCCTGACTGCCGGAGGTGCCGGCCCTGTTATCCGTTCAGTTTGCGCGCCTTGCGCAACAGCATGTCACGTTTGACCTTGCTGAGATTGTCGAAATACATCCGCCCTGCCAGATGGTCGATCTGGTGTTGAACGCTGGTCGCCTCAAGCCCGACAAAATCGCGCCGGGTGATCACGCCGTTCTCATCCAGAAACCGCACAGACACGCCGCGCGGGCGGCTGATCTTGGCCGATACGCCTGGCAGGTTCGGGCTGGCCTCTTCGTGCACATGCATCACGGCGGAGGCATCAATCACCTGCGGATTGGCCATGCGCACCCGGCGGTTGCGCCCTTCGGAGGCATCCACCACGGCCACCTGTAACATCACACCAATTTGCGGCGCGGCCAGCCCCACACCGGGCATGGCGTCCATGGTTTCGATCATGTCATCCCAAAGCCTGCGGATTTCGTCGGTGATCTCGCTCACCGGCTCTGCGGCGCGGCGCAGACGGGGGTCGGGCCAGGGGATAAATCGACGTTTGGTCATTGGGCCTCATACTCCGCAATCAGATCAGCGCGGGTTTGCGCATCCAGATGATCAAAGGTCACAACTCCGTCCAGATGATCCAGCTCATGCTGAGCGCAGACCGCGCCAAAGCCGTCAAAACTTTGCACATAGCGCCCGCCGTTCAAGCCGGTCCAGACCATCTGCACCTGTGAAGGCCGGGATACATCGGCGGTCACACCGGGAATGCTCAGACATCCTTCGGTGTTCACGGCACGGTCTTCGCCAATTTCCTGCAACATCGGATTGATGCAAACCAGTGGGTCAGATTTGCCCTCTTTCCATCCGATATCCATGACAAAGATCCGCAGCATCGCCCCCACCTGCGGCCCGGCAAGTCCACGGCCCGGCGCGGCATACATGGTCTCAAGCATATCGCGGGCCAGTGTCTCGATCTCCGGTGTGATCTTGTTCACCGGCGCACAGATCTCGGCCAGACGGGGGTCGGGCCATAGGACAATCGGCAGAACGCTCATCCGCGCGCCAGCTCCCGCTTGAGCTTGACCATTTTGCGGGTGATCATCTGACGCTTGAGCGGTTTGAGGTAGTCAATGAACAGCTTGCCGTCCAAATGGTCGATCTCATGCTGCACACAGGTTGCCCACAACCCATCGAATCCTTCTTTATGTTCCTTGCCATCCCGATCCATCCAGCGCACCTCCACCTCGGCGGGGCGCGTCACTTCGGCAAATTGCTCGGGGATCGACAGACAGCCCTCCTCGTAGGTGTTCAAATCCTCTGACGAGGCCAGAACCTCGGGATTATACATCACCACTGGGCGCGGGCTGTCGTTTTCCTCTTTGTTGCAATCCAGCACGATCACGCGTTGCAACAACCCGATCTGCGGTGCCGCCAACCCAATGCCTGGGGCGTCATACATAGTTTCGAGCATATCATCGCCCAAAGCCCGCAGCGCATCGGACAAATCATCAACAGGCGCAGCGGTTTTCTTGAGCCGTGGATCGGGGTGCAGAAGGATATTACGTTTCATGAAGCTGATGTAGGCGATGGGCCTGCGCACTGCAACAGGGGCTTGCAGCCCCTGTATTTCCCGGTAGCTTGGCGCAAATTCCACAGGAGACCTTCATGAGCTTTGACGAGATTATCGACCGCCGCGGCACCCATTGCGCAAAATGGGACATGATGGAGGCGATTTATGGCGTCCCCGCCGATGACGGTATCGCGATGTGGGTCGCCGATATGGACTTCAAGCCGCCACAAGTGGTGCGCGACGCCATGCAGGCACAGGTTGACCACGGTATTTTTGGTTATTTTGGCGATGACAGCAAATACATCGCGGCAATCCAGTGGTGGATGCAGAACCGTCATGGCTGGACCGTGGAGGCCGATTGGATTTTTACCACCCATGGTTTGGTCAATGGCACGGCCATGTGCCTAGACGCCTTCACCGCCCCCGGCGACGGAATTGTCTTGTTTACGCCCGTCTATCACGCCTTTGCCAAGGTGATTAACGCCTCTGGCCGCAGGGTTGTCGAATGCGAGCTGGTCAACAACAACGGCCATTATGAGATGGATTTCGACAGCTGGGATGCACAAATGACCGGCAAGGAAACCATGCTGGTGCTGTGTTCCCCGCACAATCCCGGCGGCCGGGTCTGGACCAAAGACGAGCTCGAGCAGGTGGCCGCGTTTGCCAAGCGGCATGACCTGATCCTTGTGTCCGACGAGGTGCACCACGATCTGGTGATGCCCGGCAACAGCCATACCCCCATGGCCAAAATCGATGGCATCACTGACCGCCTGATCATGATGACGGCCACCACCAAGACCTTTAACCTTGCGGGTGGCCATTCGGGCAATGTGATCATCCAAGACCCCGACCTGCGCGCGAAGTTTGCCGCACGGATGAACGCATTTGGATCATCGCCCAATTCCTTTGGCCTGATCATGGCGACCGCCGCCTATTCTCCCGAGGGCGCTGCATGGGTCGATGATCTGGTTGCCTACCTTGATGGCAATCGAAAACTCTTTGACGCTGCGGTCAATGCAATTCCCGGTCTGGCGTCGATGGACCTGCAATCGACCTATCTGGCTTGGGTGGACTTTGACGGCACCGGAATGGGCCGCGAGGAGTTCACCAAACGGGTCGAAGGGGACGCCTGCATTGCGGTCAACCATGGCACAACCTTTGGCAAAGGCGGTGAAAGCTTCCTGCGCTTCAACATCGCCACACCGCGTGCCCGTGTCGAAGAGGCCTGCGATCGGCTGGCCGAGGCGTTCAAAGACCTCCAGTAAACTGCCAATTGGGGCAGATCCAAGCGAGGCACTGACCTTGCTTGGATCATCCGGGTGGAGAATCCGCTTTGCCGAATTTTTCCTTGACCTAAAGTTAGGTGAAGCCCGCAAGGTCTCTCTCAGACCTTTTTGAGAGACAACTATGATACCGATCTGGATTATCGCCGCCCTTGCCACCGCCACCTGCTTTGCCGTGTCGGGCCTGCTTGCTTATGACGCGGCGCGGGCGCTTGGTGCGACGGTGTTCAGCTTTGTCCGGATGGCACTGGTTGCGATCGGCGCAGGTGGGTTGGTGCTGGTGTTCGGGCTCGACAGCCGGATGAACGGCGATGACGTTGCGCTGCTTTGTGCCTCGGGGGTGATGGGCGTGTTCTTGTCCGACACATGGCGCTACGCCTCGCTTGCGCGGGTGGGTCCGCAATTTCAATCGCTGCTCGGCACCGCGGTCGCGCCCTTCGCGCTTCTTCTGGGGTTTCTTGTTTTAGGACAGACGGTTTCTATCCTGTCTTTGATTGGCACAGTTATGATCATTGCAGGTCTCGTGGCCGCTGCTGCCGCCCGCAGCAATACCAGCGACACAAGATTTACCGGCGAACCTGCGGGGCTTTTGGCGGGCATCGGTTTTGGTCTTGGGGCCGCGCTCACCCAAGCGGGCAGCGTCTTGATCGCAGCTCCGGTTATGGCCAAGGGCATTGATCCGTTGTCAGCAACCTTTGTGCGTTCCGTTGCCGGGGCGCTGAGCTTGCTCCTGCCCGTCTTGCTATCTGCCCCGCGCCGAAACCAAATTCAAAGCATGAGCCGCACCGTGGCAAAGCAGGTTGTCTTCAGCGCAGTCGTCGGCACTGGCCTTGGCATGTCGTTGCAGCTTTTCGCATTGGCAAGTGGGCCGGTCGGCATTGTTGCAACCTTGTCCGCAACAACGCCCCTGATCGTTTTGCCGTTGATTTGGATCATCGGTCGGTCTCGGCCCAAAGCATTGGCATGGCTTGGCGCCGTCATCGGGGTGGCTGGCGTCGCGCTGATCTCGAACGCGTCCTAGCCGGCCCGCCCATCCGAAATCAGACCAACAGGGGCATCCGCTGCCTTTTCAAAGTCCAGCGCAGCGGCGTAGGCCACGGCAGTGGCGCGCTTGAATTCATAGCGCATCTCGCCTGCCTCTTCCTCGCTGGCGACGATCAGGCACTGAAACAGGTGGTTGGCCCCATCGTACAAATCGACCAACCCGCGCAATTTTGGCGCGTCCTGCGCGTCCACGGCAAAGCCGGTTTTCCACATGCGCAGCACCGGATGGATCACGCCATTCACATCGATCCGCAGTCGCGAGGCTTTGCGCAGACTGTCACGCCGCGCCGCATCGAGCCCCGCCTGAACTTCCTTGGAGAAATAAATTTCCATAGCAAACCCCCATTCACCTGATCAAAAACTGCCCTAAACCATGGCAAAATCAAGTTAAATTTCTGTGACACCCTTCTGGATGTGCAATTTTGCAGAGTCTCATGCGCAGCGGCATCCCTGTAGATTTACCCAAATGACACTAGATCTATCCTAACAGCACACAAGGAGATCAAAATGGGCCTTTTGGTAGATGGAAAATGGCAAGACCAATGGTACGATACCAAATCCACGGATGGTGCATTCAAACGCTCCGCTGCAAAATTCCGCAACTGGATCACCCCAGATGGAACCGCCGGCCCCTCAGGCGAAGCAGGCTTCAAAGCCGAATCGGGCCGCTATCATCTCTATGTCAGCTACGCCTGCCCCTGGGCGCACCGGACTTTGATCTTTCGCGCCCTCAAGGGCTTAGAAGATCACATTTCTGTCTCGGTTGTGCATCCTGATATGCTTGGCGAAGGATGGACCTTTGACGACGATTTTGACGGTGCCACCGGCGACACCCTGTTTGGCACACCCTTTGCCCGCGATATCTACATTCGCGCCAACCCCACATTCACCGGGCGGGTCACGGTGCCAATTCTGTGGGACAAATCCCAAAACACAATCGTCTCTAACGAAAGCTCCGAAATCATCCGCATGTTCAACAGTGCTTTTGACGGTATCACCGGGAATACGGATGACTTCTGGCCCGCGGACCGGCGCGACCAGATCGAAGCGCTAAATGACCGGATATATGACACCTTCAACAACGGTGTCTACAAGGCCGGATTTGCGACAACTCAGGCGGCCTATGATGCGGCGATTGTACCGCTGTTTGATACTCTTGATTGGATCGAGGGCATCCTGTCAAAGAAACGCTATCTGACCGGTAACCAGATCACCGAAGCCGACTGGCGGCTCTTCACCACCCTTGTGCGATTTGATCCGGTGTATCACCAGCATTTCAAATGTAACCGAAAACGCATTGTCGATTATCCGAACCTCTGGGCCTACACCCGTGAGCTGTATCAGATACCGGGCGTTGCCGGTACGGTGAATTTTGATCACATCGTACGCCATTACCACTACAGCCACGATACGATTAATCCGAACCGGATCATCCCGATCAACCCTGTTTTGGATTTCGACGCCCCGCACGGGCGTGGTTAACAGCCCTCAGCACAGTAATGTTCAACCATCGTCGCCAGATCCTCTGGCGGCGTGGTGACAGGCAGAAACGCCCGTGCATTGGCAAAATGTGCAAAGATCGACCCATCCGAAAAAAACGTTCTGCCGGTCACAAAAACCACCCGTGCATTTGGCTGTCGAAAGCTGGCATAATCGGCCACGTTCATCGCCGATCCACCTTTGAGTTCGAGATCAAGCACGATGGTCTCAACCGGTTCGGCCGAGAGGCAGGCAATTGCATCGTCCGGACAGCACACCAGCTTTGTCGCCATGCCCAAACGGGCCAAGTGCCTTTGCCACAACTGACCAAGTTCTTGGCAGCTTTGGACGATCAACACTTGCATGGAGGCTCCTTCAATTGGATCAAAAAGACCCGCACCTCACTGGTCTGCCCAATTGGTTAACAAAAGGTTAACGCGAACCCGAAACCTTTAACCTTTGCAACATGACTTGAACACTTGGCACATTTCCGCTTTGACCTTTGCACCATCCGGCAAATTTTGGCCGGTGACGCACAAGAGGAAATGCAAGGTGGACAACGGCAAACGGGATCACGGCGGCGGATTGGACGCCGCAGCGGCGCGTCACGGCGGGCAGCGCCGCGACTGGCTTGACCTGTCAACCGGCATCAACCCCGTGCCCTACCCCCTGCCACAGATCGGTATGGATGCCTGGACCGCATTGCCCGATGAGGCGGCCCTGTCAGAACTGGAGGCCGCCGCACGTTTCTTCTGGCAAGTGCCAGACGATGCCGCCGTGATGGCGGTGCCTGGGGCCTCCGCCGCGATCGTTCATATTCCCCATCTCGCCCCCGCTGGCACCGTGCATATTCCCGGGCCAACCTACAATGAACATGCGGCCAGTTTCGCACAGGCCGGTTGGCGCGTCACCGACGAGGCCTCAGGCGCCGCCGCGAGTGTCCATGTCCACCCGAACAATCCCACAGGGCAACTTTGGCGAGCGCCCGATCTTACCGGTTCGTTGCGCGTGATCGACGAGAGCTTTTGTGACGTGACACCCGACCAGACCCTGATGGATCAATCGCTGGTCCCCGGCACTTTGATCCTGAAAAGCTTTGGCAAATTCTGGGGCTTGGCGGGCGTGCGCCTGGGGTTTGTCATTGGCGATCCTGCTTTGGTGAACCAGCTGCGTGCGATGCTGGGACCATGGTGCGTTGCCGGTCCTGCACTGGCGATTGGAGCCGATGCTCTGCGCGCTGAACGCTGGGCTGAGGAGACACGCAACCGGTTGCACAAAGACGCCCTGCGCCTTGACGCATTGGTTGCGCCCAAAGGTGCCAAACTGCTGGGCGGCACAGATCTATTCCGGCTTTACGACGTGGAAAATGCGGCGGATTGGCAAAACATGCTGGCAAAGCACATGATTTGGAGCCGTGTTTTCCCGTACAATTCCCGTTGGTTACGGCTTGGCCTGCCCGCCCCGGACCAATGGCCCCGAATTGAAAAGGCGATATCATGACAATGGCAGGCCTTTTGATCATCGCGATGGTTTTGGACGCCATCCTGGGCGAGCCGAAGTGGCTTTGGCAACGGGTGCCACATCCGGCTGTTCTGATGGGCCGCGTCGTGGGCTGGCTTGATGAAAGACTGAATACCGGCAATGGCCGCAAGGCCAAAGGCCTCTTGGCGCTGCTGCTGTTGATCCTTCTAGGCTATCTGATTGGGCAGATCTTGGCCGCGTTCGGTCCCGTAGCTGAAATCGCCACCGCCGCTGTGCTACTGGCCCAACGATCACTGGTTCAACATGTGCAAAAGGTCGCCGATGGGCTGCGCATGTCCGTTCAACAAGGCCGCCGCAATGTCGCGATGATCGTCAGCCGTGACACCACCGCAATGGATGGATCTGCCGTCGCCCGATCGGCCATCGAAAGCGCCGCAGAGAACCTCAGCGATGGGGTGATCGCCCCGGCATTCTGGTTCCTGATCGGCGGGTTGCCCGGATTGTTGATCTACAAATTTGTCAACACAGCAGACAGCATGATTGGTTATCGAACGCCCCGGCATGAACAGTTTGGATGGGCGGCTGCGCGGATGGATGACCTGTTGAATTTGTTGCCCGCTCGGCTGACCGCTTTGTTCATCGCCCTGCCCGCGGGTGCGGTTGGCCAATGGCGGTTGATCCGCAGCGATGCCGCCCAACACAAATCACCCAACGCCGGTTGGCCCGAAGCGGCGATGGCCCGCGCCATTGATGTGGCCCTTGCTGGCCCGCGCACTTATGATGGTGTGACACAGCAATTTGCATGGGTGCACAGCGCCGGATCGCGCAACATCGGCCCTATCGAAATTGATGCGGCGATCGCCCGTCTGTGGCATGCTTGGGCTGTGATGTTGGGCGCTGCAATTCTGCTGTGTCTGTTAACGAGTTAAAGGATGAAAATGCGCCGCTTTCTGATTGCCGCTGCTTTGATCGCAGCCCCACTGACCGCCCTCGCCGATGCGCCATGTGGCGGGTCATTCTCCAAGTTTGTGCAAGGGCTGAAGACCGAGACCATTGCCAAGGGTATTGACGCCGCGACAGCAGATGCCTTTTTCAATGGCGTAAAACAAGACCCTGCCGTTCTGCGCGCCGACCGCAAACAGGGCGTTTTTCAAATCCCCTTTGTTGATTTCTCGCGCCGCCTGATTTCCAACGACAGGATCAACAGAGGCCGCGCCAACGGCAAGAAATACGATGCTGTCTTTGACCGGATTGAGAAAACCTATGGCGTGGATCGCGGTGTATTGCTGGCGTTTTGGGCCTTTGAAACCGACTACGGCAGTTTTCAGGGCGATTTCAACACCGCAAATGCCCTCATCACGCTCGCGCATGACTGCCGCCGCCCCGAGCTGTTCCGCCCGCAAGTCATTGCCGCAGTAGAGCTTTTTGCACAAGGCGGATTTGATCCCAAAACCACCACAGGCGCATGGGCCGGCGAGATCGGCATGGTGCAAATGCTGCCCCGCGACATACTGGAAAACGGTGTGGACGGAGATGGCGACGGCATAGTGTCGCTCAAGACTTCTGCGGCGGATGCCCTGATGTCGGGGGCCAAGATGTTGCACCATCTTGGCTGGCGCGCAGGCGAGCCATGGCTGGACGAGGTGAGCCTACCGCAGGACTTTGATTGGTCCCTGACTGGGTTGGACGTGCAAAAAACCACAGCCGAATGGCAGGCTATGGGCGTCGCCCCGCGCAACGGTGATCTTGCCAATGGATTGACCGCCTCCCTGCTTTTGCCCCAAGGGCGCGGTGGCCCCGCCTTTATCGCCTACCCCAACTTTCGCGTTTACTTTGAGTGGAACCAAAGCTTTACCTACGTATTGACCGCCGCTTATTTTGCCACCCGCTTGCAGGGCGCCAAAGTCTTTGACGCTGGCAATCCAGAGCCGGGTCTTGAGGGCGGTCAGATGAAACTGCTGCAAACCAAATTACAGAACTATGGCTATGATGTGGGTGAGATCGACGGTATCCTTGGCGCGAAAACCCGCGCTGCTGTGCGCAAGGAACAAGCGCGGCTAGGTCTGCCCGTGGATGGATGGCCGACCCCCGCCCTACTTGCCAAACTCTGATCGGAGACTGATATGCCGCTAAAGCTTTCTTCTGCCCAAATGGTCGCCGACGCCCGCGCCCGCATTGAAGAGATTGACAGCGCCGAGGGCATCGCCATGGTCGATGATCCGAATGTACAGATCGTCGATATCCGAGATCCCCGCGAGCGGGAGCGGGTCGGCTTTATCCCTGGCAGTTTCCACTGCCCCCGCGGAATGCTGGAGTTTTGGATCGACCCGGACAGCCCCTATTTCAAAGAGGTGTTCGGCGAGGACAGAAAGTTCGTCTTTCACTGCGCCTCTGGCTGGCGCTCGGCCATTTCCGTGGCCACGTTGCAAGATATGGGGTTTGAGGCTGCACATCTCAAAGATGGATTTTCCGGTTGGGAAAAGGCCGGCGGTCCGGTCGAAAAGAAAGCCGCGAAGTAAGCCCCTGTTAACCATGCTGTGCCAGGCAAATTGAAATCCGAAGGGGTTTTTGAGTACCTTTGAGTTTCCGGCACGTGCATATTCAAACAAATCACGGCAAAAAAGACCCCGCAGAGCTGTTACTCTGCGCGGTCACCTTCATTCGAGACCTTTGGACCGCAAACAAGGACCGGATGACCGTCACCAGCAGCGTTGCCTTTGCGATAAACTATCCACTTCCAGAACGTGTTTTCACTCGATCCAATTACCTTCTTGCACCGCAACAAGTTGCGGCATGGACAGCCCAGCAATGAAATCTCGTGAAGGTATTATCCAAAAATCCTAGGGCCGGATCGGGAACCTTTGACCATCTTCGGTAATCATCACAACCCGACCGTGGCTGTGCACAAATTGATCGCAGCGGTGTCGGCCATTGCGGAAATCCACACAAACCACACCATCCGAGCCAACTTGAAACCGACCAAAGGCCGTACCCCCGCCCGCATAGGTGTAGCTGTACGCGCCGCCGACGGAATAATGCGATACGCCGCCTTCATAGAATTCCACCCGTTGAGTGGCCGTCAGAGACAGAACCTCTTCCCGGCTCAAGGCCGCATCCCCGTCAAGCAGGGAAAAGTCACCAGCCATGGCCACGCCGGGCAAACACAAAAGAAACAATAAGATCCGCATGCGACAACCCTATGCGATCCGCCCCAGCCGAACCACAAACGTTTACGCGACCAGTGTTTCCGCTTTCTTGAGGTCCACCGATACCAACTGGCTGACGCCTTGTTCGGCCATCGTGACACCAAACAATCGATCCATCCGCGCCATTGTCACCGCGTGGTGTGTAATGATCAAAAACCGCGTGTCGGTCTGGCGGCACATCTCATCCAGCAGATCGCAAAAGCGCGTCACGTTGGCATCATCCAGTGGCGCGTCGACCTCATCCAAAACACAAATCGGCGCAGGATTGGCCAGGAACACAGCAAAGATCAACGCCATCGCCGTCAGCGTCTGTTCTCCACCAGACAGCAGGCTCAGCGTGCTGAGCTTCTTGCCCGGAGGTTGGCACATGATCTCAAGTCCGGCCTCCAGCGGATCATCGGATTCCACCATCACCAGATTGGCCTCGCCGCCACCAAACAGATGGGTGAACAGCATCGAGAAGTTGGAGTTCACCTGCTCAAAGGCCGTCAAAAGGCGCTCGCGTCCCTCGCGGTTCAGACTGGCGATACCGCTGCGCAGGGTCTTGATTGCCTCTTCGAGGTCAGCCTTTTCATTGGTCAAGGTATCATGTTCTTCCTGAACCTCCTTGGCGTCCTCCTCCGCCCGCAGGTTGACCGCGCCCAATGCGTCCCGTTGCCGTTTCAAACGGCTCACGTCAGCCTCCAGCGTGCCAGAGGGGGGCATCCGGTCCGGGTTCACCTCAAGGGAGGTCAGCAATTGATTGGGCGTCATCTGGCTTTCTTCGGCAATCCGCTCGGCCGCTGCACCCACAGTTTCACGCGCTGCCTCGGCCAAAGCTTCGGCCCGCGCCCGTGCCTCGCGGGCCTCGGAGGCCAGCCGCTCTGCATCACGCTCCTGCACCGTTGCCTCGCGCAGGGTCGCTTCGCCCTTGGCCAAAACCTCCGCGGCCTCTGTGCGCCGCTTCTCCGCCGCTGACATCTCGGTGCTCAGCTGATCGCGCTTGGCTGCAATCTCGGCCGGGGCGGCGCTGGCCTCTTTCAACTCAGCTTCAGATGCGGTCTTGCGCTCCAACAACTCGGCGCTGCGTTTCTCAGCTGTTTCCAAACGGTGCCGCCACCCGCTCAGCTCTTTTGTCACCTCTTGCGCACGGCGCGTGCGGGCCTCGCCCTCACGGCGCAGTTCGTCATGGGCGGACCGGCGCGACATCATCGTGATCCGGGCGGCTTCGACCGTCATGCGGATGTCTTCGATGCCAGCCCTGGCCGCGCCCAGATCGCCCAAATCAGACAGGGCGCGTTCGGCCTCCAACACACGGCCCCGCGCCGACAATGCCTCATCCTCATGCCGCTTGACCGCCAGACCAAGGCTCTCCAACCGCCCCTGCGCCAGATTGCGATCTGCCTCGGCACGGCTCAGGGCTCGGCCCGCATCCGCGACCATCCGGTCTGCCATGCGCCGGTCCTCGCGGGCACGTTTGTCGGCCTCAGATTGCTCTGCCAAGGTCCGGGTCAAAAGGTCATGCGCCGCGCGCGCACCTTCAGCCCGCTGGCTCGCCTGTTCAAGCGATTGCTTGAGCACCTCAAGACGGTTCAACTGCTGCAACCGCAGCGCCGCCGCAGATGGCGCATCTTCGGCCCAGGCGCGAAACCCGTCCCAACGCCACAAATCCCCCTCGGGCGAGACAAGCCGCTGGCCCGGCAAGAGGGCCGCCTGCAACGCAGGTCCGTCATCAGGATCAACCAATCCGATCTGCCCCATGCGCCGCGATAGAACATCCGGCACCGATACGTGCTGTGTCAGAGGCGTCACGCCTGCCGGCAACGGCTGTGCGGTGTCATAGCTTGGCAAAACCGCCCAGCCTGACGGACCGTCCGCGTCCACCTCGGGCGCCCGCAGATCATCGGCCAAGGCAGCGCCCAATGCTTTTTCAAACCCGTGTTCCACCTGTAAACGATCCAGAATCTGGCCACCTTCGGCTGTGTCCCGCTCAACCAGCTTGGCCAACGCCGTGGTCTCCGCCCGCAGCGCGTTCATCTCGCCTTCGGCCTCAGACCGTTCTGCCCGGGCTTCGGCCTCTCTGGTTTGGGTCTGTGCGCGGGTTTCTTCGGCGCGGATCAAGGCCTCGTCCGCCGCTTTGGCCGCCGCAACGGCCTCCGCTTCGGCCAATTGAGCCGCCTCGAAATCATCACCAGCCTTGGTCAATGCCGCCTGGCTTTGCGCAACTGCATCATGGGCTTTTTGCGCCTCGGCTTCGGACCGGTTCTGGGTCTTGCGACTGTCTTCCAACAGGCGTTCCGCCGACCCGTGCCGGGCGGCAAGGCGGGCCACATCCTCGGTCTGCTGCGCCAGATCTCCCTCGCGGGCCTGCAACACAGCCGCCGCCTCACGGGCCGCTTCCGACGCGGCCTCCAACGCCGCCTCATGGCCTTCGCCGGCCTTTGCCAATTCGCGGGCTTCCCATTCCAACCGCTCAATGGTTTCGCCCGCGTCGCGGTTCAATCCACCTTCGCGTTCAATGTCACGCGCCAGTTGGGCAATGCGGCCAGTGAGCGTATCAATCGTCGCCTTGGCACGGGTTTCCTGATCATCCAGCGTGTCACGTTGCACCGTCAGGCGCTGCAAGACGGCCACCGCAATCGCCTCTTCCTCGCGCAGGGGCGGCAAGGCATCCTCGGCCATCTGGCGCGTTTTCGCGGCCTGCTGCACAATGCTCTGACCCTGACTGGCGGCACTCACACGGTTGCGCAGTTCTTCATCCGCTGCGGCGCGGGCATCATCGGCCTCGCGCCACCGCCGATACAGCAACATGCCTTCGGTCCGGCGCAGCTGATCGCCGATCTCGCGGTAGCGGGCCGCCTGCCGTGCTTGCCGCGCCAGTTGTGCCAATTGCGCCGCCAACTGTTCGATCACATCATCCACACGGGCAAGATTGGTTTCCGCCGCGTTCAGCTTGAGCTCCGCCTCATGGCGGCGTTGATAAAGGCCCGAAATCCCGGCGGCCTCTTCCAGAATGCGCCGCCGGTTCTTTGGCTTGGCGTTGATCAGTTCCGCAATTTGTCCCTGCCGCACCAAGGCTGGGCTGTGCGCCCCGGTCGAGGCATCGGCAAACAGCATCTGCACATCCCGCGCCCGCACGTCTTTGCCCGCCGCCTTATAGGCGCTGCCCACATCACGGGTGATGCGGCGCACAATCTCCAGCTGGTCGTTGTCGTTGAAACCTGCGGGCGCCAAACGCTCGGTATTGTCGATATGCAGGGCCACTTCGGCAAAGTTGCGGGCGGGCCGCGTGGCCGCACCGGCAAAGATCACATCTTCCATGCCGCCGCCCCGCATCGCCGTGGGCCGGTTTTCCCCCATCACCCACCGCAAGGCCTCAAGCAGATTGGACTTCCCACAGCCGTTTGGCCCCACCACCCCTGTCAAACCATCGGCGATGATCAGGTCGGTTGGATCCACAAAGCTTTTGAAGCCCGTCAATCTGAGTTTGGAAAAGCGCACCTGTGTGACGGCTCCGATGATTCCTTGGGTTCATCGAAAATGCGGGCTGCACCCCCTTCAAGTCAACCAAAACACACAACAGGCGGGGGTATTCCGCCGGTTATCCCCAAGATATTGGGATTATCCCCAGCTTGCGACCCTGAATTGAACGTCCCATTGGCGGCCTTTCAATCACAATCCAATATTCCCGTCGCCTGTGCCTGATCACCACGCACATCCTTGACGGTGCAACCGCTGACCTGCGCCATCGCGATACCCGCACGCCGCTGGATCGGGCCAAATCGGGGCGCATATTCCGCATTGATGCGAATGGCCTCGGCCAGTTCACCACGCACCCGCACATCGAAGGTTGACCCCTCAACCGTGATCCGCGTGGCAGGCAGCCCGCGGAAATGCGGCCCAGCGGTGTTACAGGCCGAAAGCATGGCCAGAGAGATCAGAAGCGGCAAGAGTGGTTTCATAGCCAATCTTGCCGGGCATTTGGTTAACAAATTCTTTCCGCCTTCAGCCTCCGTCACGGGACAAAACAACTTAAGACTGAATTTGAATTGCGGGTTGTTCCTCGTGGTCATATAATTTGACCAATCAAAGGAAATGCTGCATGCCCTTTCGCCCCGTCGCGCCTGAAAAACTATCCCATGCGGTTGTCCGCCAGATCGAAGAATTGATTCTGCGCGGAATCCTGCGCCCCGGTGAGCGCCTGCCATCAGAACGCGAGCTGGCCGAGCGGTTGAACGTGTCACGCCCCTCCCTGCGGGATGCCATTGCGCAATTGCAGGACTCAGGGCTTTTGTCCGCCAAGCCGGGTGCCGGAATCTATGTGGCCGAGGTCTTGGGGAGCGCTTTTGCCCCAGCATTGGTTGATCTCTTTGGCCGTCATGATGAAGCGGTTTTTGATTACCTGTCGTTTCGCCGTGACATGGAAGCCCTCGCGGCAGAGCGGGCCGCGAAATATGCCTCCGACACCGATCTCGCGGTGGTGCAGGCGGTATTCGACAAGATGGAAGCGGTCCACAGCAAACGCAACGCCGAAGAAGAGGCACAGCTCGACGCGCAGTTTCACATGGCAATCATCGAGGCCAGCCATAACGTGGTGATGCTGCATATGATGCGGTCGATGTATGAGCTGCTGCGCGGCGGCGTTTTCTACAACAGGCAGGTGATGTTCAAACAGCGCACCAGCCGCGCCGCGTTGTTGGACCAGCACCGCGCGATCAACGACGCCTTGCAACGGCGCGACCCGGCAGGCGCGCGGGCCGCGATAGAGAAACATCTGAATTTTGTTGAGGCGTCCCTGAATGATCAACAAAAAGCAGAACGGAACGAAGAAATCGCCCGCCAGAGGCTTCAGCACGAGACTGGGTAATAGGGCCGGCTCTTATGATCCGCCGCCGCCGTCGAGGGCATTCTGCAATGCCTTTCGAAACACGCCGTTGCGCACACTCAGGCTGAAGACACCGCTTGGGGTCACGAATGTTCCCACAAAAACGCCGGCAATCTGATACGCCCCACCTGTATTGATCAGCAAAGGTGCCCCGGAATCCCCCCGCATTGCCGCGCAGGAGTTGAGATAGATCCGATTTGCCCGGTCTGTTGACGTTGCGCCGCACGCCTCAACCAAGGACAAAACATGGGACCGCAGCGCAGGATATCCGGCAAGCTGCACCTTGGCCGATTTGTCGGCAGGACTGAACGCTGCAAGCGGCAGATACCCCATCGTATCCAAAATCGGTTCGTCCAAAATCAATAACGCCCAATCCTGTGCAAAGCCCGCCCTGAAATCCCGGCTGCTCACGTCATGCACCGGATCAACCACGTAGCGGGCAATTCGTGCGGTCGCCTGACCCTTGCCACGTTGGTATCCGGCCACAAAAAACAGGCTCTGAACCGGAATCCACGCCTTGCGTTGAAAGTTATAAAGGCAGTGAGACGCCGTCAGAACCACGGTGCTTGACAGCAGCGTCCCGGTGCAATGGCTGCGGATATTGCGGTCAGTGGAATTGACCCGGCCGACCGTGCGCCATGGCCAATCAGCGGAAGGCAACATCGGCCGCGCGCGGATCGCCTCGCAACCCTCACCCAGCCGTTGCCCCACACCGCAAACCGCATCCAGCGCAGGCTGGAACAAATCAACATCTAGTAGACCAGCATCAGGCAGATCGGCATCGTCTGCCTGTACCATGGGCGCAAAAGTCAGCGTCAGAAGACATGAAATGATCGCAAGTCCACATCGAAATACCATGTGTGCCCCTAGATTAACCCAAAGCTCGCCCATTATGTGAAATCACGGCGCCAAGTGGGGGATGTTAGAATGGCAGAGACAAAAAGAGAAATCATTGTCTGCTGCCGGTAAAAGCTATGTCTGAAATGAAAAAGCCCCGGCACGAACCGGGGCCTTTTGTCTGTCTGTAACGCGCCGCTTAGTGCAGCTTGTCACCCACCTGTACGATGGCATCGTCAATCAGTTTGTTGCCGTCCGTGGCCGTCATCTGTTTGGCGATCACGTCACGCGCTGCGGCGATTGCGATTGTCACCGCCTGATCACGCACCTCTTTGACAGCGGCAGCTTGGGCAGATGTGATCTGATCCTCGGCTGCGGCCATGCGGCGTTCAAGAGATTTGGCCAAATCCACCTGCGCCTGTGCGGCAGCGGCTTTGGCTTCTTCCTTGGCGGCGGTCACAATACGGTCCGCTTGATCCTGAACTTCCTTCTGCTTGCGCTCATATGACGCCAGCAGTGTCTGGGCTTCTTCCCGCAACGCGCGGGCTTCTTCCAGTTCGGATTTGATGGTGTCCGCACGTTTGTCCAACATGCCGCCCAGAAGGCTAGGCACTTTGAAGTAGAACAGAACCGCGATGAACAGGATGAACGCCAGCAGAACAACAAAATCGGTGTTCTTCAGCGAGAAGAAAACATCACCTGCCGCGAGGGCGGGAGAGGCGATCATACCGGCAAGAACGGCTGTAAGGGTCAAACGCATGGCTTATCCTTTCATCCGTGCTGTGACTGCGGCGGTGACGGTCTTGGCATCTGCCTTACCACCCATCGCAGCGACGATTTCCTTTGCGGTGTCTTTTGCCACAACCTTCACGTTCTCCAGCGCGGAGGCGCGGATCTCGCTGATGGCTTTGGCCGATTCCGCTGACTTCGCAGCAATCTCGGCATCCGCCTTGGAAATGGCGACATCAAGGTCCGCCTGAATTTCTGCTTTGGCGTCTGCTACGATCCGCTGCGCCTCGGCGCGGGCATCGAGCAAAGCCTTGTCGTAGGCAGCTTCGGCCTCAATGGCCTTGGCCTTGAGATCTTCGGCTGCGGCGATGTCATTGGTGATCGTACCCTGACGTTCGGCCAGAACCGCGCCAATACGTGGCAGGGCCACGCGGGACAGGATCAGATAGGTCGCGATCAGCGCAAGGACGAGCCAAAAGATCTGGTTGCCCCAGGTGGAGAAATCCAGCTGTGGCATGCCCGGACCCGCGGCTGCGGCGTCGGCTGCGCTATGTGTTTCAGTTGCCATCTTGGCTTCTCCTTGGAAACTTGGCCGTTACAGTCGGGCAGACATATATCACGCCTGCCCGCTCGTAAGGATGTCGTTACCTAAGAGTTAAACAGCGAACATCAGCAGCAGAGCGACGAGGAACGAGAAGATCCCCAGGGCTTCTGCGAACGCGATGCCGATGAACAGTGTTGCTGTCTGGGAAGCAGCAGCGGATGGGTTGCGCAGTGCGCCAGCCAGGTAGTTGCCTGCAACGTTGCCAACCCCGATTGCGGCTGCGCCGGAACCGATTGCTGCCAGACCTGCGCCGATGTGTGCGAGTTCGCCTTCCATGTGAATTCTCCTTACGATTGGAAGTTGAGTATTTGGACGGGTGTATAGATCGCCCGAATTAGTGAGACGGATGCAATGCGTCTTTCAGATACACGCATGTCAGAATGGTAAATACGTAGGCCTGGATAAAGGACACCAGCACCTCAAGCCCGTACATGGCTGTGATGGCCACAACCGAAACCGGGCTGATCACCGTGATCGCGGCAAAGCCTGCGAACACTTTGATCACCGCGTGGCCCGCCATAACGTTGCCCGCCAAACGAATGGAGTGGCTGACCGGACGCACGAAATAAGAGATCAGTTCGATGATCGCCAGAACCGGACGGAGCGGAAGCGGTGCCGAAGACACCCAGAACAGCCCCAGGAAGGCCGCGCCGTTTTTGACAAAGCCCAGCACGGTCACGGTCAGGAATACCGCCAGCGCCAGCACCACCGTGACCGCAAAATGCGACGTCGGGGTAAAGGATGTCGGGATCAGGCCGAGGAAGTTGGCACAGACAATGAACATGAACAGCGTCATGATATAGGGGAAGTATTTGACCCCTTCCTTGCCACAGATGTCTTCGACCATTTTATAGACAAAACCGTAGGCCAGCTCCGCAACAGACTGCATCCGGGAGGGGATCATCGCCCGTTTGGAGCTGCCCAAAACCAGCAGCGCACAGGTTGCAACAACGGCCAGCGCCATCCAGACGGTGGCATTGGTCACGGTGAACATGCCGATCGCGCCATCGCCAAACGCTGGTTCGATTTTAAACTGGTCCATCGGGTGAAAGACCAGACCGCCTTCTTCCGCACCGGGTGTCTCTGTCGCCATTTCAGGCTCCTTCGTTCTTGCCGCCACTTAGGGCGATTTGTTCTCGGCCTCTTCGGCCATTTTCTTGTCCTGGATCTCTTGCGCAGATCGGAGCATCGTCTTCACTCCCGCCGCAAGGCCCAGCATTACAAACAGCACCATAAAGATGGGCAGGGTGCCAAACAGCAGGTCCAACCCGTATCCGATGCCGAAACCGATCCCGAGACCGGCCACCAGTTCAATCACCATCCGCCACGCCAAGTTGGCCTGAGAATAATGTTCATCCGCGCGGGGCTTGGGCGCAGAACGCTGTTTTGCTGCGTCGATCTTGGCCTCAAGCTGCTCAAGTTGCCGCTGTTGGTCCGGGTCAGCCACGCCGATATCCCCACTGGATGCTTGAGGCCTGTGCTAATGGTGGGGCGGCGCAGAGTCAACATGCGTGACAATTGGCGCAACACATTGATTTACATATAATTTTTAATCCAGCCATCAGCCACTCTGCTGTAAACTTTGGGCATTTGCGTAAATACCGGCGCTTTGCGGTTATTCAACCAAATGGTTTAGGATGGAGATTGGCCGCTGCGCCACTGCGCACTTTGCGCCATCAACCACTCGCGAAAGATCCGCACAGGTTTGCGGCGCAACACCCCTTCGGTGCGGATCAAATGATAACCGCCCTCGCGGAACCCGATGTCCGACACCCTGACCAATCGGCCCGCCGCAACCTCGCCCGCGACCACCTCGGCAGAGACAAGCAACACACCCTGCCCGGCAATCGCCGCCTCGACCGCCAGGACCGATGACATGCGCCAGGTAAACTGCGGCACATCTTGCAGCGCCACGCCGCCGGCCTTTTCAAACCAGACGCCCCATGTGCCATTGGTCCGGTCGCGCAGCAGTGGATAGTTTAGCAAATCGGCAGGCGCAGACAGCGGCAGATCAACCAACCCCGGCGCGGCAAAGGGATATAGCGGCGCGTCACTAATTAATTCGGCCCCCGGATAGGCTCCGCCCGGATGCACAAAACGGATCGCGAGATCGGCTTCGTACCGAGCCACATCCGCCAGATGACGCGAAGCCTCAAGCCGAACATCAATCTCTGGGTTGGCCTGGGAAAAGTCCCCCAACCGCGGCACCAGCCATTTGGTCGCAAACAGCGGCTCACTGTTGATGGACACAGTGCCTTTGGGCCGCTCTGATAAACCTTCTGTCGCATCGGCAATCGCATCCAAGGCTGGCGACACCTGCGCCAGATAGGCGGCGCCGTCGGGAGACAGGGCCAGCCCGCGCGGCAGATCGCGAAACAATTGCACATTCAGCCGGTCCTCCAGCCCGCGCACATGGCGGCTGATGGCGGAATGGCTGACGCCCAATTCCTCCGCTGCGCGGGAAAAGCTTTGATGCCGCCCCGCAGCTTCAAAGGCGCGCAGGGCATTCAGAGGGGGAAGTTTTCGGGCCATAAAATATGTGACTTTTCCAGACATATGTTGTCAAGCAATTGTCTTTGATACGTCCCGCGCCAAGGCCCATATTCAGAGGATAATCTCAAAGAAATGGCCCTTCTCATGACAGTTACACCACCTACCGCCGTTTCTTGCGGGGATTGCGCACGTTCAGAAAATGCACATCTTGGCAAGATAATCCAATGGCTCGCTCGAAAGTGGCGATACCGCAAGCATCCGCATGTTCGGGATATATCCATCAGGCAAGCCTGTGATATTGGCCTTTCCACATCTGAACATTCTAGGCTGACCCACCGCTGGCCGTCCGAAACCACCCATCACCCGCGCGGCTGAAACGCTTTGCTCTGACCTGCGCCGCGATGTAGATACCAAGGATGAGCAATCAGCTGGATCAGGTATTTGCCGCCCTCGCGGACCCGACGCGCCGCGCTATTCTGGCGATGTTGCTGGAGGACGACATGGCGGTGACCGATGTGGCAGACCCGTTCGAGATGTCGCTGGCAGCGATTTCCAAACATCTGGGGGTGCTGACAGCGGCAGGCCTGATCTCTCAGGAGAAACGCGGGCGGGTGAAATGGTGCAAGATCGAGCCGGACGCCTTGCGCGATGCCACCATCTGGATGCAGGGGTTTGGGCAGTTTGAACCGGTCAACCTTGAGGCGTTTGAACGGTTCTTGGCAGTTGAACTGCCCGAAATAGAAGAGGCTGACGATCCGGACGGACCATCAGCCTGATTTTGTAGGGATCAAAGGACGAACTGCACAATCGCAAGAACAATCACAACAAGTCCGACAAGATAAATAATATTTCGCATGGCGAGGCCTTTCATATTTTGCACGACTTAACGCCTGAATCCGCAAAAGGTTCCCTCACCCGGCCTTTGGTGCCGCGCTGTCATCCCGCAGGAGCATCAGCAGCGCCAAAATGGTCAGTGCCACACCGCCCAACGTCAAGGCCGAGGGCACCCCGTTGCCCAGCGCGATTTCCCACACGATCACCCATGTCGGCGTCAGATAGGTATAGGCCATCACCTTGGCCGACGGCAGGCGCAGGGTGGCAAATTGCAAAAGCAGCGCAGTCGCGGCGGTGGCAATGACCACGATATAGGCCAGTGTCACCCAAACCATTCCCGGCAAGACGGCCCATTCGGTGACTGCCAGATCAGGCGCGGCATAGATCAGCAGCACGATGGAGCCCGCCACCAGCATCCCGAAAGTGAAGCTATAAATGCTTTCACCCCGGTTCAGACGCCGCACCATGGGTGTGTAGATTGCATGAGATACGCAACCGATGAAGTAAATCACCTCGCCCCGCCCGACATCAAAGCCCAGAAGGGCAGACAGGTCCGCCCGAAAAATCACCCAAAGCGCCCCGGCGGCTCCGATGGTCAACGCCAGCGCCATGCGGCCCGTCATAACCTGGCGCAGCAGGAACCACGCAAAGATCGCAGACATCACCGGCACGAGCGTAAAGACCGATGCCGCGCTGACCGGCGGCGCGGTCTTGAGCCCCTCAAACATCATCACAAAATAGAACGCGAACAACCCGCCCAGGATCAGATACCGCCAGGGTGCCGCAAAATCACCCGCACGAAACCCGCCACGCATATGGGTGATCAAACCCACAAGCGCTGCGCCAAGGCAGAACCGCAAGGCGGTGATCGCAGACGGCGCAATGTCATTGGCAACCATCGCGCCCAAGGAAAACGACCCCGCAACAAGGGCGGAAAACGCAAGCATGGCCAGATGCCCCTGTGCGCCAGGGCTCACCAGCCCTCCTCTTTGACTTCATCCTTGATAAACGACAGCAACGCCTGCACCTTGAACGTGCGATGCAAGTCCACATGGGTCACAAGCCACAGAGGCGAAGACCACACGTCCCGCGCGGCATGGACTTCGACCAGATCGGGGTGCTTCTGCGCTTCGGTCACGGGCATAAAACCGATACCTGCCCCAGCCAGAATCGCCGATTCCACAGCGCCCGCATCGGTACAGCGGAAGGTCACAGAGGCATCCGGAACATTGTCGCGCATCCAGACATAGCAAGGTGCACGGCTTTCGCGGTTTTCCGGCCCGACGAAGCGGTGTTTGGTATAGTCCTCTGGACCGCCCGGTACCCCATGCACCTTAACGTAGGATGTGCTGGCATAGGCCGCCATTTGTAGCTGCACCAAGGGCTGCACCACGTTGTCCGGTTGTTCCGGCGCAGCGCCAGCGCGCACCGCAACATGGGCCTCTCCGTATTCCAGCCGAAACAACCGCTCTCCAGTCACATATCGCACGACAACGGCTGGATGCATCTTTTGAAACCGCGCCAACATCGGCGCCATATATCCGGCCAGTGACACCAGCGATGTCACCACAAGATCCCCCGCCACATCAGATCCACGCCCCTTGATCCGGCCAGACAACTGGCTGAACTGATCGTCAGCCGACTGCGCCACCCTCAACAGGTCTTCGCCCGCCTCCGTTGGTGTATAGCCACGCGCATGACGTTGGAAAAGCTTTGCGCCCAACCGCTGCTCCAGCGCATCGATGTGCCGGATGACAGTGGCATGATGCACACCCAGCACCTCGGCCGCGCCGCTGACCGTGCCCATCCGGGCGACCTGAAAGGCGGTCCTGATCTCGTCCCAATTGTCCATGCCCTGCAAAATGCCGGATGTTCCGGTCGGGGCAAGGGTAAAATCACTTGGCGCGGGAAAATGCGATGGCATACTGCGAGGATGAAGATCACCCGCAACACACCCGAACAGCTTATCGTGGAAAATAATCCGCTTTGGCTGGCAATCTTTATCTCTGTCTTTTCGCTGGTCTTTGTCGGCATCGGCCTTGTCACCATCCGGACCGAACCGGGCACCGGCATCGCTTTCCTTTTAGGCGGGCTGGTTATGGGCGGCGGTTTTACGACAGCCTTTATCAGGCGCACCCAACTGATCCTCGACCGCCCCCGCAATCTGGTGGAGCTGCGGCGCAAGTCGCTGCTTGGGTATCACCGGCGCAGCTGGGATTTGCATGACCTCGACCGGGCCTTTGTCGAAACCTCACGATCCAGCGACACCAACACCTACCGTGCAGCCCTGCATTTCAGCGGCGGCATGGATGCAGGCACCCATCCCATCACTCTGGTCTATTCCAGTGGCGGTGGCGCCCGCCGCGCCGAAGCGGCGATCAACGATTGGCTCGCTGCCCTTGACTCAGCGCCCCCTGCGGCGTAAATCGCCCCCAATTCCCGGAAGCATTGCCTTCCGGTCCCGGCCTATTGTCGGGATCGCCCCCCGTCAGCGCGTTGCGCCCACGGGGGCATTTGTGCATTCACGCTGGCGTTCCTAAGTTAGGAACATCCCGCAACCGACCGACGAAAGGGCCTATGCCCATGTTTGAAAATCTCAGCGAACGCCTATCCGGTGTCTTTGACCGCCTGACCAAACAGGGCGCCCTGTCCGAGGACGACGTCAAAACCGCCCTGCGCGAGGTGCGCGTGGCCCTGCTTGAGGCGGACGTGTCGCTGCCGGTTGCCCGCGACTTTGTCAAAGCAGTGCAGGAACAAGCCACCGGTCAGGCCGTCACCAAATCCATCACCCCCGGTCAGCAGGTTGTCAAAATTGTCCACGACGCCCTGATCGACGTGCTGCAAGGCGAAGGCGAGCCCGGCGCGCTCAAGGTCGACAACCCGCCCGCACCGATCCTGATGGTCGGCCTGCAGGGCGGCGGTAAAACCACAACCACCGCCAAGCTCGCCAAACGCCTGAAGGAAAGAGACGGTAAACGGGTGCTGATGGCCTCGCTCGACGTGAACCGCCCGGCGGCGATGGAACAGCTGGCGATCCTCGGCAACCAGATCGGCGTGGATACCCTGCCCATCGTCAAGGGCGAAGATCCCGTTGCGATCGCAAAACGCGCCAAGACCCAGGCCGGCCTCGGCGGCTATGACGTCTATATGCTTGATACCGCAGGCCGCCTGTCCATCGACGAAGAGCTGATGCAACAGGTCAAAGCGGTGCGCGATGTCGCCACCCCGCGCGAAACGCTGCTGGTGGTCGATGGCCTGACGGGCCAGGACGCCGTGCACACGGCTGAGAATTTCGACGAGCGCATCGGCATCACCGGCGTGGTCCTGACCCGGATGGACGGCGACGGACGCGGTGGTGCAGCCCTGTCCATGCGTGCCGTCACCGGCAAGCCGATCAAATTTGTCGGCTTGGGCGAGAAGCTGGACGCGCTGGAAACCTTTGAGCCGGAACGTGTGGCGGGCCGAATCCTCGGTATGGGCGACATTGTCGCGCTGGTCGAAAAGGCCCAGGAGACCATCGAGGCCGAACAGGCCGAGAAGATGATGCGCCGCATGACCAAGGGCCAGTTCAACATGAACGACCTGAAAATGCAGCTTGAACAAATGATCAAGATGGGCGGCATGCAAGGCATGATGGGCATGATGCCCGGCATGGGCAAAATGGCCAAACAGGTCGAAGACGCGGGCCTCGATGACAAGATCCTCAAACAGCAGATCGCGCTGATCCAGTCGATGACCAAGAAAGAACGCGCCAACCCGCAGCTTTTGCAGGCCTCCCGCAAGAAACGCATCGCCAAAGGCGCGGGTATGGAGGTTTCCGACCTCAACAAGCTGATGAAAATGCACCGCCAGATGTCCGACATGATGAAAAAGATGGGCAAAATGGGCAAGGGCGGCATGCTGAAACAAGCCATGAAAGGCATGTTCGGCAAGGGCGGCATGGACCCGGCCGCCATGGCACAGGGCATGGACCCCAAGGCACTGGAAGCGGCCGCCAAACAAATGGGCGGCAAATTGCCCGGAGGTCTGGGCGGCATGGGCGGCGGTATGGGCCTGCCCTCTGGCCTGTCCGGGTTTGGCAAAAAGAAATGATCACCTGTTCGCTGACATATGAAATTGACCCGGCCAAGGTGGACGATTTTGAAACCTACGCAAGGGCGTGGATCAAGATCGTGAACCGCATGGGCGGCACACATCACGGCTATTGGCTGCCCCATGAGGGCGCCAATGACCTCGCCTATTGCCACTTTTCATTTGCCAGCCTCGCCGCCTACGAAGACTACCGCACACGCATGGCAGAAGACGCCGAATGCCAGGCCGCCTATGCTTTCGCGGAACGCACCCAATGCATCCGCCGCTATGACCGCAGCTTCACCCGACCCGTGCTTGAAGGCCGCGCTCTGGAAGGCAACCAGCCATGACACAAGCCCCAATCCTCACCGGCGACACCATCCGCCTGCGGCCACACCACCTGTCCGATATGGAGGCCTTCTGGACGTTCTACCAATCGCCCCGCGCCGCCCTGATGGATGTGCCGAACAACAAGACACACCTGTGGTACGGCTTCGCCTCGGAAGTCGGCAGTTGGGCTTTGAACGGGATGGGGGGCTGGGCCATTGAAACCCTGGACGGCGATTTTGCCGGTCAGGTGGCCCTGACCCACCCCCCGCATTTTGCCGAAACAGAACTTGGCTGGATGGTCTTTGACGGCTTCGAAGGGCGCGGTATCGCGGGCGAAGCGGCCAGGCTCGCCCTGGGTTATGCCCGCAGCACACTCAAACCGGCAAGCCTTGTCAGCTACATCCACAAGGACAACACACGGTCCATCGCACTGGCCCAGCGGCTCGGGGCACAGCTTGACCCTACGGCCATCCCACATGACGAGACCGATGTGGTCTACCGCCATGAGGTGTCCCAATGAGCCGTATTTTCAAAGGTGATTCTGCCCAGGGTCAAGGATCGCGCAGCGACCAATCTTTGATTGGCCTGTCCTTGACGCTGGGCGGAATCGCCACCCACCCTCGCACAGGTGCCTTGAGCGCAGACCTGCGGCTCAAGCACCTCAGCGCAAAACGGGCCACTGCCCTATCAACGGCTGCCGCGCCGATGACGCGGGCTCAGGATGCAACAGGCACCCATAATCTCATCGCGCGTCAGCGCGGCAATGGGATCACGTCCAATGACCGGAGGGACTTCGCATGACCGATCCAGTAACCCGCGCCGCCGAGGTGCTCAAAGGTCACCGGGCCTCCATCGACCGGCTCGACGCGATCCTCGTCTTTACCCTGGGCGAGCGCTTCAAACACACACAGGCAGTGGGGAAACTCAAAGCCGAACACGACCTTCCCCCGTCCGATCCAAACCGCGAAGCGGATCAGATCGCACGGCTTGAAGATTTGGCGAAAGAGGCCGACCTCGATCCCGAATTCGCCAAGAAGTTTCTCAACTTCATCATCGCTGAAGTGATTCAGCACCACAAAAAGCACCAATCTTAAGCTGGGGTTCACCCCGGCAACAAACCCAAAAGGACTACACACCATGGCTATGAAAATTCGTCTCGCCCGCGGCGGCTCCAAAAAGCGCCCCTTCTACCGTATCGTTGCAGCGGACAGCCGCATGCCACGCGACGGCCGCTTTATCGAAAAGCTGGGCACATATAACCCGCTGCTGCCGAAAGACAGCGAAGAGCGCGTGAAAATGGACATTGAAAAGATCCAGGACTGGATCTCCAAAGGCGCCCAGCCAACAGAGCGCGTTGCACGTATGCTCGAAGCGGCTGGCGTGAAAGAAAAAGTTGCGCGCAACAACCCCAAGAAGGGCACACCGGGCAAGAAAGCCCAGGAACGTGTAGAAGAGAAAGCCGCCAAAGCCGCAGCAGCAGCCGAAGCCGCCGCAGCCCCGGCCGAAGAGTCATCTGCTGACGAAGCCGCAGCAGAATAAGCAAGGCCAGCGCCCGGCATGGAACAGTTTTGTGATGATTTCCGTGCCGGGCTGCACGATCTGATGCGTTGGCGGCGCGATGTGCGCCACTTTCGCACGGACCCGGTGGATGAGGCCTTGGTGCAAACCTGCTTGGACACCTTTAATCTCGCCCCCTCCGTGGGCCTGTCAGAGCCGTGGCGCATCCTGCGCGTGGCATCAGACACAGCGCGGCAGGCCGCGCTTGAGAATTTCAAAACCGCAAATGAAACGGCCCTTGCCGGCTATGACGGGGATCAGGCGGCGCTATATGCCTCTCTCAAACTGTCGGGCATGCAGGATGCGCCCGTGCAACTGGCGATCTTTTGCGATGACACCACAACCAAGGGCAGCGGCCTTGGTGCCGCTTCAATGCCGGAAATGCGCCGGTATTCGGTGGTTGGCGCCGTCACCCAGATGTGGCTTGCCGCCCGCGCCTACGGATTGGGCGTTGGCTGGGTCTCCGTGCTTGACCCGGGTCGCCTGAGCCGTGATCTTAAGGCCAAGGAAGGGTGGCATCTGGTGGCTTATCTTTGCCTTGGCTGGCCAAAGGAAGAGACCCTGACGCCCGAACTGGAAACCAAAGGCTGGGAACATCGCGCCCGGCACCTGATTATCGAGACACGCTGATATGTTGCGCCTGATCTTCTTGCTGTTTGCCGCCGCCATCGGCTTTGGTCTCGGCATCAAATATGATCGCGTGCAGATGGCCGCTGAATGCGCCAATGGCGAGGGCGAATGGACCGGCACGATCTGTGTCAACTCGGAGCTTTTGCAATGACAATCCTACGCGCTTGGGGACGGCAGGTGCTGCTTTCGTTTGTTGTGCTCGCCGCCGTTTTTGCGTCCGGCTTCTTCGCAGGATCATCTGCCAGCGTCGCTGCGATGCAAGACGAGTGTTTGTTGGCTGATGGTAAATGGTCCCAGGGATTCTGCGTAATTGTGGAGATGTCGAAATGACCGACAGAATTTGTGTAGGGGCCATTGCCGGCGCTTATGGCGTCAAGGGCGAGCTGCGCATCAAGAGCTTTTGCGCCACCCCTGAAGACATCGAAAACTACACCCCGCTGTGGTCCGAGGACGGCAGCCGCCAGTTTGCCCTGGCCATCCTGCGCCCCATCAAGAACGGGTTTTCCGCCCGCATCGCCGATGTCGCCACCAAGGAAGAGGCCGACGCCCTGCGCGGCGTGAACCTTTTCGCCGACCGCAATCAGATGCCGTCACTGCCTGATGATGAATTCTATCATGCCGATCTGATTGACCTTGAGGTGTACGACACCGGCGGCGTGCTGCTGGGCCGTGTAAAAACTGTCCAGAACCACGGGGCCGACGACCTTCTGGAACTGCAGTTGGCAGGCACTTCCGCAACGACCTTTCTGCCCTTCACCAAGGCGGCGGTCCCCACCGTGGATCTCACTGCGGGTCGCATCGTCGCTGATCCGCCTTTGGGCATACTGCCGGAAACGGACAAGGACTGATGCCGCGCCGGATCATCCTGCATGCAGGGTTTCACAAGACCGGCACGACCACCCTTCAAGCCACCTTGCGCGAGAACCGGGCCGCGCTGAAAAAACACATCGCGCTGCGTCTGCGCTGGCATCTCAAGGATTTGCTGTCTGCCACGCGCGGCTATTCAACATGGCGCGATCCCCTGACCATGCTCAAGGTGCAAGACCGTTTTGAGGCGATGCTGAACGAGCTGCCCGGCATGCCGCGCCGCAGTTTGATTGTCTCCTCCGAGGAACTCTGCGGGCATCTGCCCGGTCGCGGAGATCTGATGGATTATTCCGCTGCGCCCGTGCTGCTTTATGCCTTCTGGGACAGCGCCCGCCAGCGGTTCCCCAAAGCCGATATATTGATCTATCTGACCACGCGCGCGCCGGGTGCCTGGCTGCGCTCGGCCTGGGCCGAACATGTCAAATCGTCCGGAATGACCCTGGATTACCCCGCGTTTGAGACCAAATATGCCGCCGCCGCAAAGCTGGAGGAGATGGTGCAGGAAATCGCCAGCCGCGTGCCCGCGCCGGTGCATCATGCCGCGCTGGAAGACTGTGCCGATCTGCCGCTGGGAACCGCCGATCCCTTGCTGGATCTATGTGACATCCCGCTTGCCCTGCGCGGCACTCTTCACGCGCCGCCCCCCGCCAACACACGATTGGAGGATGACATCCTGCAGCAGATGTTGCAGATCAACCGCACCCATGACGGGGCCGAGGCCCGCAATGCCGCCAAGGCGGCACTACTGAACAAGGTGCAGGACAAATGAAACCGACACGGTCCCATGGCCGCCAATCCATTCGCGCCACGCTGCAACCGCGCGAGCTGATGCAGGACAAACCGGATTATGCGGATGTCTGGCAGGCGCGGATCGTGACGTTGTTTCCCGACCTCTTTCCCGGTGTGCTGGGGGCCAGCCTGACGGGTAAGGCCCTGCAGGACGGTTTATGGCAATTGCACACCCATGATCTGCGCCAGTTCGGGATTGGCAAGCACCGCAATGTCGATGACACCCCTGCGGGCGGTGGTGCAGGCATGGTCATGCGCGCTGATGTCGTCGGCCCCGCAATAGAAGCGGCGCAGGCCCACGCCCATGGCCGCTGGCCCATCCTTTACATGTCCCCGCGCGGCCGCCGCTTTGATCAGGCGATGGCCCGTGATCTGGCGGGCTGTGCCGGTGTGACCATGCTGTGCGGGCGGTTTGAG
Source organism: Sulfitobacter mediterraneus (assembly GCF_016801775.1). NCBI lineage: Bacteria > Pseudomonadati > Pseudomonadota > Alphaproteobacteria > Rhodobacterales > Roseobacteraceae > Sulfitobacter > Sulfitobacter mediterraneus. The sequence continues at coordinate 2,277,976 of NZ_CP069004.1, forward strand.
GGCGTCGATGAACGGGTCATCGAACACTATGGCATCACCGAAGTCTCGCTTGGGGATTTTGTGATGACAGGCGGCGAACTGGCCGCCCAAGCCATGATCGACGCTACCGTGCGCCTGCTACCGGGTGTGTTGGGCAATGCCGAAAGCACGGTCGAGGAAAGCCATTCCAACGGTTTGCTTGAGCATCCTCAATACACCCGCCCGGCCATTTGGAAGGACCGTGAAATCCCGCCAGTGTTGATGTCGGGCAATCACAAGGAAATCGCGAAATGGCGCCGTGCACAATCGCTGTCTCTCACGCGGTCGCGGCGGCCAGATCTGGTCAGGGATGAGGATGGCGATACCTGATCGCCACCCTCGATGGCCATTAGGCCGTTTCTGAATTGGCCTTCACATAGGCATAGATCTCATCTTTCAGCGCCATGCGTTCTTTGCGCATGTCGACCATGTGATCATCACTTGTCGGCTCCACATTTGTTTCGGCACGGTGCAGGGCGCGGTTCAGCGTGTGATAGGCATCGCTCAGCTTTTCGAAATGGCTGTCGGATTGGCGCAGGGCCGCCATCTGATCCACCAGTTCGGGGAACTCTTCGGTCAGTTCATGTGGTGTGTGAGACATAGGTGATCTTCCTTCTGTTGGGTTTATGTACGTTTCCGGCTCTTCGGATGCAGCGAAGAAGCCAGGATATGGTCGCTGTCGCGCAGCAGGGCTTCGGCCTGATGAAAGATCAGCGGATCGGGTGCGGTGGCGACAGAATGGTCCTTGTCTGGATAATCGAGCTGCGACAGGAAGTGCCGCATACAGGTCAGCCGGGCGCGTTTCTTGTCATTGGATCTGATCACGGTCCAAGGCGCATCCGCCGTATCTGTGTAGAAAAACATCGCTTCCTTGGCCTCGGTATAATCGTCCCACTTGTCCAGGCTGGCGCGGTCAATCGGAGAAAGCTTCCACCGCTTGAGCGGATCGGTTTCCCGCGAGGCAAAGCGGCGCTTTTGCTCTTCTTGCGTGACCGAGAACCAATATTTGAACAGCTTGATCCCGGACCGGACCAACATCCGTTCGAATTCCGGCGTCTGGCGCATGAATTCGAGGTATTCCGCCGGAGCGCAGAAATCCATCACCCGCTCCACACCGGCGCGGTTGTACCAGGACCGGTCATACAGAACGATCTCGCCCGCCGTGGGCAGATGTTTGACATAGCGTTGAAAGAACCATTGCCCGCGCTCTTCGTCGGTGGGTTTGTTCAGGGCCACAACACGGGCGGCGCGTGGGTTGAGGTGTTCGGTGAACCGCTTGATCGTGCCGCCCTTGCCCGCCGCATCACGGCCTTCAAACAACAGCACAAACTTCTGGCCGGTCTCCTGCACCCAATGCTGCACCTTCAACAACTCGACCTGAAGCGCGGATTTCTCAGCCTCGTATGTCTTGCGGTCCAGCTTGGTCTGATAGGGGTATTCACCTTGTTCAAATCCAACAATTGCCGCGCTGCGGTCTGAATGCTCCATCGCCTCTGTCTGCTGTGTTTCAGCCGCCATGCTGTCCCCTTCCAATGCCTGGTTTTCTCTTGCGGCCCTACCTAGCCACAGCCGCACGGCCATTGCCTTGACGTGGATCAAGCAAAGCGGCAAAGCTGTCGAACCCGGATCAAATCTAGACGGGTTTTCCCCCCTTGATCCCTGCTAACTTCCCCCCTATACCCCGCCCATCCGGAATCGCTTGTCGCGTTTCCGGTGCTTTGCGTTACGTGCAGGGCAAATAAGGAATGACGATGCTACCTCCGGCGGGCCGCTACGGCGCAGTCCCGATAGACCCCGAAGCTCTTGGATCGCGCAATAACTTCGTGGAACACCACGAGCATCATAGGAGAAGCGTCAGATGAACCTGATCGCAGAGATTGAGGCGGAACAAATCGCCGAACTTGGCAAGGAAATCCCAGATTTCCGCGCGGGCGACACCATCCGCGTTGGCTTTAAAGTCACCGAAGGCACCCGCACCCGTGTGCAGAACTACGAAGGCGTCTGCATCGCCCGTAACAACGGTCACGGCATTGCCGGGTCTTTCACAGTTCGCAAAATCAGCTTCGGCGAAGGTGTTGAGCGCGTATTCCCGCTGCACTCCACCAACATCGACAGCATCACAGTGGTCCGCCGTGGCCGTGTGCGTCGCGCCAAACTGTACTACTTGCGCTCACGTCGTGGTAAATCCGCGCGTATCGTTGAGAATTCCAACTACAAGCCGAAGAAAGCGTAAGGGGGCCGGACCAATGAAAGCCGATACACATCCCGAATACCACATGATCAACGTCAAGATGACTGACGGTACGATCGTACAGATGAAATCCACATGGGGCAAAGAAGGCGATCAACTGTCGCTGGACATCGACCCATCCGTGCACCCAGCATGGACAGGCGGCACATCCCGCCTCATGGACACCGGTGGCCGCGTGTCCAAGTTCAAGAACAAATACGCAGGTCTCAGCCTGTAAGGCACCTGACGACGTTTATTGCGAAAAGGCGCGGACCGTGGTCCGCGCCTTTTTTGTTGCCCGATGTGATATAGGCATTAGTTGCCCGCCATCTCGCCTTGCAAAAAGGCCTCTGGGCTGTCGACCTCTTCCAGCTTCTTTCCGTTGATCCACCAAAACCTGTTGCCCACATTGCGCAGAAAGCTCCGGTCGTGACTGACCAAAAGGCAAGACGCGCCATGAGCGATCAATTCCTCCTCAAGCGCCTCCTGCCCCTCGATATCCAGATGGTTGGTTGGTTCATCCAAAAGATAAAAGTTCGGGTTTCTCAGCCGCAGCACCAGCATCGCCAGACGCGCCTTTTGTCCGCCTGACAATGCGCCAATCTTGGTATCCTGCATCTGGATGTTCACACCGGCCCCCGCCAGCAACCCCCTCGCCCGCTGATCACCCACGTCGAACTGACCCGCCACTGTTGTCATGGGTGTGGCGGCATCGTCCAACTGACTGAGATGTTGATCCGAATAGGCAGGCACCACCGAGGGCGCGGACTTGACCGCGCCGCCCTCATGCCCCTCAAGCGCGCGCTGCACCATCTCGATCAACTGGGTCTTGCCCGTGCCATTGGCCCCAAGCAAAACCACACGATCCCCTTTCGAGATCCACTTTTGCCCGGTCCGGTACAGCAGCCGCCCGTCCGGTGTGGTCACATCCGCCTCGTCAAAGGTGATCAAGGCTTTGGCATGGGTGCCGCTGTTGCCCAGCTTGATCTCACCCGCGCTGCGTTCCCTATGTGCCGGTTTCGCGGCCGCTTCCATCTTGGCGGCGCGTTCATTCAACTGCTTGGTCTTGGTGATCAACAGATCAGAGCCAGAATTGATACCGATGTTCTTGAGCTTGGCCGCCTGTTTGCGCAACTGCTGCGCCTTGTTCAGATCATTGGCAAACCGGCGCTCGTCGGCCGCGTCGGCCTCTTCCAGCGCGGCCCGCGCCGGTGTGAAAGGCAGATCGAAAGCCCGCGATCTTTCCGCCCTCAGAAACAGCGTGCGATTGGTAGTGGCATCCAGAAACGCCCGGTCATGCGAAGTGATCAACACCGGCAGTTCCCTCGGCAATGCCGCAATCCAGCCCTGCAATAACCCGATCCGGTGCAGATCAAGGTGGTTGGTCGGCTCATCCAGCATCAACATGTCCGGCTCATTGATCCAGGCCGCCGCCAGCAGCGCCGTGCGCTGCCAGCCGCCGCTGAGTGTGTTCAGGGGCTGATGTTGCAAGTCATACGGCACTGCCAGCTCATCCAGCGCCACGTCCACGCGCCAGCTTTCGTATTCGGCCTGTTCGGCCGGGAGGGCGTCGAGCACCAGATCATAAAGCGTCAGCTCTTGTGCCGCCTCGGGCACATATTGCTGCACGTGGCCGATACGCAACCCGCGCGCGCGGGTCACATCACCAGTGGTCTGTTCCAACGTGCCGGCAAGGCAGCTCATCAATGTGGATTTGCCGCGCCCGTTCGCGGCCACCAAACCGATGCGGTCGCCTTTGGAAATGGTCAGGTTCAGGTCGGTAAAAAGCGGGTCACCAAGGGTTACGCCCAAGGCATTTACATTCAACAGTGTCATTGTGGTCTCAAGTCATATCAAAACGGGCCGCAAAGCGGCTTGAGGCAGACCAATGGGCAATTGTTCCCTGATCAGCCCTGCAAACGGATTTACAGGGCGGTGCGGGGACCATGCTGAAGACGGCGGATGATACGCATGTTCAGCTGTTGCCCTCCTGTTGTTGAAATAGACCGTTGCATCAGACTAGGAAAAGCCTACCACAATGGCAACCATGGATCACAGTGGGAAATCCGCCTTAACGATCAGCCCACTTTCGCGCCAATCAAAGGCCATATCGCCGCCGGTGCTGGTGGTCAGGGTCTTGATGATGCGTGATCCGCTTTGCCGGGCGGGCACAACGACGGGCGGACCGTTGGTTTCCTCCCAATGAAAGGCAATGCTGCGCCCCTCTTCGCGGTCCTGCACGACCCATCGCAGCTCAACCCGGCCTTCGGCCACACTGAGCGCGCCGTGTTTGACGGAATTGGTTGCCAACTCATGCAGGCCAAGCGTGATCGGCGAGATCAGCCCCGCAGGCAGTGCCACGGCAGGCCCGGAAAGAGTGAGCTGCACCAATCCGCCCGGCGCATAGGGGGCTAGAATGGTCCGCGCCAGCGCTTCAAATTCTGTTCCGACTTCGGTGTTTGGCCGGATCGTGTTGAAGTGCACATCACTCAGCGCTGTCAAACGTTCGCTGATCTTGGTGGCCAGTGCGCCAGTATCGGTTTCCTCGCGGCCGGTCATGCGCACAATCACGTTCATCACGTTGACGATATTGCGCAGCCGATGCAGCAGCTCGTCATCCGCCAATTGGCGTGCCTGTTTCTCCATCTCTCGTTTGGCGGTCACATCCAGTTGCGAGCCAAAATAATACATCAGCGCCCCGTCATCATCGAGGATCGGACCGATCTGCAATGCATTCACAAATGAGGTGCCATCCTTGCGGTAGTTCAGGATCTCGACCGTATCCACCTCGGCGCTTGCAATCACCTTGCGGATCGCCGCAACGCTTTCTTCCGTTGTGCCCGGCCCCTGCAACATCCGGCAGTTCTGGCCGATGACCTCTTCCTCAACGTAACCTGTCAACTCACAAAACGCCGCATTGGCAAACACAATCGGATTATCCGGCAATGTCGGATCCGTAATACAAAGGGGAATTTGCGCGTGCCGCACGGTCTCTGCAATCGCACGGTCATTGCGCAGCGCCCATGCGCCTTCCCTGCCGTTCCTGTCCAACGTCACTCTCCGGTAAAAAATTTCGCACCAAGGCCGTCTTGCGCATCCCATCCTGGCACATCATAGAGATGCAGACCGTCCGGAGACGCGGCCCCTAGCGTTAAACATAAGGTCTGAAATCACAATTTGCCAAGCCCAAGCATCGGTGACGCAGAGGGAAGCTTGGCCAATCCTAACACTTTCAAATTCAGGCAACCCAACATATAGTGGTGCCCAACAAGATCCTGTGAGTAGCAGGCATGAAGAGGGACAGCAGAATGGCGCATATCATTGTCGTCGGTAACGAAAAAGGCGGCGCGGGCAAATCCACCGTATCCATGCATGTGGCGACCGCCCTTGCCCGGATGGGGCACCGCATCAGCGGCTTGGATCTGGACCTGCGCCAACGCACATTCGGCCGCTATATCGAAAACCGTCGTGCCTATATCGAGGACTCGGGTCTGGATCTGGCCTGCCCTGCCCTGTGTGATTTGCCCGAAGTGGCACAAGAAAGCCTGCGTCCTGGCGAGAACATGTATGATCACCGGCTCAGCGCTGCGGTGGCGCAGATGGAAGCTGACAACGATTTTATCTTGATTGATTGCCCCGGCTCCCACACCCGGCTCAGCCAGGTGGCGCATTCTCTGGCCGATACGTTGATCACGCCCCTGAACGACAGCTTTATCGACTTTGACCTGCTGGCCCACACCGATGCCAGCGGCGAAAAGATCACCGGACCGTCCGTCTACTCCGAAATGGTCTGGAACGCGCGGCAGTTACGGGCGCAGGCCGGCCTGTCCGCGATTGACTGGGTTGTGGTGCGCAACCGCATGGGCGCACAGCGCATGGTCAACAAGGAAAAGATGGAACGCGCGATTGAGAATCTTAGCAAGCGCATCGGGTTCCGCATCGCACCGGGCTTTAACGAGCGGGTGATCTTCCGAGAGCTGTTCCCACGTGGCCTGACTTTGCTGGACCTCAAGGACATTGGCGTCAAACAGCTCAATATCTCAAATATCGCGGCCCGTCAGGAATTGCGCGATCTGGTCAAGGCGCTGAACCTGCCGGATGTGACCGTCGATTTCTGATCCCGCTACCGGCGTTGCCGGAGCAGCACCACCAGATTGGACAGAAACAGCGCACCAATGACAATCGCGCCGCCAATCAGCGCATAGGGGCCGGGATATTCCCGGATCACACCCCATGCCAAAAGCGGCGCTAGCACGGATTCCAACAATACCAGCAACCCCACCTCTGCCGAAGTGATATAGCGTGGCCCAATCGCCAGAAGCACGGAACTGATCAGAATCACCCCCGCATGGGCCAACACCAGCGGCCATGCACCGCTTGGCATGTCAAAGGGCGAAGCCCATGGCAGGATCAACAGCGCCGCCATGACATACCCCATCGCCACCCCTGCCACCATGGATGTGCCCTTGGCCGCCCGCGCCGCCGTCAACGCCGCTGCAAACAACGCCGAAAGGCAGAGCGCCAACAGATCTCCGGCAATATGCGCATTCTCGGTCTCGCCTGAGCCATAGGCGATCACCGCCAGTCCCGGCACCACCGCGGCAATGGTCAACAGCGTGCGCTGGCTAAACGGCTCGGACAAAAAAATCCGGCTGAACACCGCGGCAAACACCGGCAACGACGCGATGATAAAGACAACATTGGCGACTGATGTCAGGCTGACCGCGATCACAAACAGAACACCGCTTGCCCCCACGCCAACCATATAGATCCACCCGTAGAGGCCCGTCTCCAGAACTGCCCCAAACGGCGCTGTGCCACGGCGCAGCAACAACCAGATCCCGGTGCCGCCGCCCGCCAGCAGAACGCGCCAGAAGGCAATTGTCAGAGGGTCGGCAGGGATCAACCGCACAAAAAGCGAATCCGGCACCACAAACAGGACACCGAAAAGGGTTATCAAAAGGCCTTTGGTTTGATCACTCATGCGCCATCGGTGACGGTTTTGGGGCGTTAAGTAAAGCGGCCCGGATCAACCTGAGACAGTTTCATCAACGCCTTGCGCAGCACCTTGCCTTCCTGCGGGGTCAACTCAGACAGCAGTTTTTGCTCGTACTGGCGCGCCGTTTCGCGCAGATCCCTATACGCCGCCTCGCCCTGAGCGGTCAGGGCAAGATGCTCCACCCGCCGGTCCGTCTTGTCCTTTGTTCGCGTCAGAAACCGGCGCTGGGCAAGGCGCTGCACTGCGCGGCTGATCTTGGTCTTATGGAGCCGGGCCCGGTTGCCGATCTCGCTTGCGGTCATGCTGCCATAAAGCCCGAGGTGAAACAAAACCCGCCATTCCGTTCGCAACATGCCATAACGGTCTTTGTAGATACGCTGAAACGCGAGGGAACTGACCTCTGCAGACTGGTTCAGCAGGTAAGGAAGGAACTCTTCCAGTTCAAAATTGTCGTCAGACATGCGCCACACCGCTTGTTAGTTACAAAAACAACTATTACATCCGCAACAAACTCGCAACAGGGGAACCTCATGAACCGTCAGACAAGTCCCAGCGGCATGATCCGCGCCGCATCGCCCGCCGGGCCGCACGAAGGCTATATGCCCGGCTTTGGCAACGATTTTGAAACGGAGGCCCTGCCCGGTGCCTTGCCGCAGGGCATGAACAGCCCGCAAAAGTGTAACTATGGTCTTTATGGTGAACAGCTGACCGGCACCGCCTTCACCGCGCCCAGCCACCAGAACGAGCGCACATGGTGCTACCGCATCCGCCCTTCGGTAAAGCATTCCCACCGCTATGAACGCATCGACCTGCCCTATTGGAAATCGGCGCCGCACATCCCCGAAGATGTGACATCGCTTGGCCAATACCGCTGGGATCCCGTACCACATTCAGAGGAAAAGCTGACATGGCTCACGGGCATGCGCACCATGACCTCAGCCGGTGATGTGAACACGCAGGTCGGCATGGCCACGCATATCTATCTGGTCACCGAAAGCATGGTGGACAGCTATGTCTACTCCGCCGACAGCGAATTGCTGGTGGTGCCCCAGGAAGGCCGCCTGCGGTTCTGCACCGAGCTGGGGATCATTGATCTGGAACCCAAGGAAATTGCGATCCTGCCGCGCGGGCTGCTGTACCGCGTCGAGGTGCTTGAAGGGCCGGCACGCGGCTTTGTCTGCGAAAACTACGGGCAAAAGTTCGAATTGCCGGGCCGCGGCCCCATCGGGGCCAATTGCATGGCCAACCGCCGTGATTTCAAAACCCCCGTGGCCGCCTACGAAGACCGCGATGCCCCCTCCACAGTGACGATCAAATGGTGTGGCCAGTTCCACGAAACCAAGATCGGCCATTCGCCGCTGGATGTGGTGGCCTGGCACGGCAATTACTGTCCGGTGAAATATGACCTGCGCACCTATTGCCCGGTCGGCGCGATCCTCTTTGATCACCCCGATCCCTCGATCTTTACCGTGCTGACCGCCCCTTCGGGCCAGCCCGGCACCGCGAACATCGACTTTGTCCTGTTCCGCGAACGCTGGATGGTGGCCGAAGATACCTTCCGTCCGCCGTGGTATCACAAGAACATCATGTCCGAGCTGATGGGCAACATCTATGGACAGTATGACGCCAAGCCGCAGGGCTTTGTTCCCGGAGGCATCAGCCTGCACAACATGATGCTACCGCACGGGCCGGACAAGAACGCCTTTGAGGGGGCGTCTAACGCCAATCTTCAGGCGGAAAAGCTGGACAACACCATGTCTTTCATGTTCGAGACCCGCTTCCCGCAGCATCTGACGGAATTCGCCGCCAAAGAGGCACCGCTGCAGGACGATTACATCGACTGCTGGGAAGACATCGAAAAGAAATTTGATGGCACACCGGGCCAGAAATGACGCCGCAAAATGACGGGTTGTGGTGGGGATAATCCCCACCCTACCTTGCTTGCATTGGGCGGGAAGCCTGCCGCCGCACCGACCAAAGGACCATACATGACCCTCCTCCCCTCTTGGGTGACCAGCGCCAACAGCGCAGACACCGACTTTCCTCTGAACAACCTGCCCTATGGCGTGTTCTCGACCGACGATCTGTCGCCGCGTTGCGGTGTGGCCATCGGCGATATGATCCTCGACATGGCCCGCGCCGAAGAAGAAGGGCTGATCAACCTCAATGATGAGGCGCTGTTTGACGTGCCGTTTTGGAACGAAGTCATGGAATTGGGCCCTGACACATGGTCCAGCCTGCGCGCCCGCCTGACCGAGATCCTCGCCGAAGGATCGCCCGATCAGGCCGCCGCTGCGCCGTTGCTCGTTGCCCGCGCCGACGCCGAACTGCACCTGCCGTTCCTTGTGTCCGAATACACCGATTTCTACGCAGGCCGCCAACACGCGGAGAACATGGGGTCTATCCTGCGCGGCGGTCCGGAACTGCCCGCCAACTGGCTGCATATCCCCATCGGTTACAACGGCCGCGCCTCGTCGGTCGTTGTCTCTGGCACGCCCATCACCCGCCCATTGGGCCAGATCAAAGCGCCTGACGCCGAAGTGCCAAGCTTTGGCCCCAGTAAGCGCCTTGATATCGAGCTGGAGATGGGCGCGGTTGTCGGCATGGGCAGTGAGTTTGGCCAGCCGATCACAACCGAGCAAGCCGATGAGATGATCTTTGGCTATGTCCTGCTGAACGACTGGTCCGCGCGGGACATTCAGGGCTGGGAATACCAACCGCTTGGCCCGTTTCAGGGCAAGGCTTTTGGCACTTCCATTTCACCATGGATCGTCACCAAAGAGGCGCTTGAACCCTTCCGCACCGAGGTGCCGGAACGCAGCAAGGAATTGCTGCCCTACCTCAGCGAAAGCAAACCGGGTCTTTATGATATTGACCTCGAAGTGCTGATGCAGCCCGAAGGGGCGCCCCGTGCCAGCTCCATCGCCAAAACCAACTACAGCCGGATGTATTATTCCGCCGCGCAACAGCTGACCCACCACGCGGTGGGCGGTTGCGGGATGAACCCCGGTGATCTGCTGGGCTCAGGCACAATCTCCGGCCCCACCCGCGCCGAATACGGATCGCTGATGGAACTCAGCTGGGCCGGGCGCGAGCCCTTCACGCTGGAGACCGGCGAGACCCGCGGCTTTCTCGAAGACGGCGACACAATGACCCTGCGCGGCGCGGCCCATGGGGACGGCTACCGCATCGGTTTTGGCGATTGCACCGGGCAAATCCAGCCTGCCCTGAACAATCCTTTCAGCCACCAATGACCCTGCGACTGGATCATATCCAACTTGCAATCCCCGCAGGCGGAGAAGATCAGGCGCGCGCCTTTTGGTGCCAGTTGATCGGCCTGCCGGAAGTCCGCAAACCCGCCGCTTTGCAAGAGCGCGGCGGACTTTGGTTGGCGCTTGTGGGGGCCGAGCTGCACCTGGGGGTGGAAACCCCTTTTGCTCCGGCTGGCAAAGCCCACCCCGGCTTTCTGGTCGAAGACATCGAAGCGCTGGCAAAGCAGCTGAACGCCGCCGATCACCCGCTGCAATGGGACGCTGCGCTGAAAGACCGCAAACGGTTCTTCACCACCGATCCTTTTGGCAACCGGCTGGAGTTTCTGGCCTTTGACGCCAGCCCGCAACCAGCCCCTTAAACGCACGCCAGAAGCACCCCATCCCGGCATCCACACAACGCACAAAGGACATCCCTCATGGCCAAAGCATTCGCATCCCAAGGCGACATGACCGAAAAGAAAATCACCTTTGACGAGATCGGCCGCGATCTCTGGGCCTTTACCGCCGAGGGTGATCCCAACTCCGGCGTGATCATCGGCGACGACAGCGTGATGATCGTCGAGGCGCAGGCCACCCCGCGTCTGGCGGGCAAGGTGATCGAGAAGGTCCGCGAAGTGACCGACAAACCAATCAGCCATGTTGTGCTGACCCATTATCACGCGGTGCGTGTGCTGGGCGCTTCGGCCTATGGCGCGGACCAGATCATCATGTCCGATGCTGCGCGTGGCATGGTTGTGGAACGTGGGCAGGAAGACTGGGACAGCGAATTCCAACGTTTCCCGCGCCTGTTTGAAGGCCATGAAAGCATCCCCGGCCTGACCTATCCAACCACCACGTTCTCCGGCAGCATGACCGTCTATCTGGGCAACCGCCGCGTCGATCTAATGCATCTGGGCCGCGCACACACTGCTGGTGATATCGTGGTGCAGGTGCAGGACGAAAACGTCATGTTCACCGGTGACATCGTCGAAGACCATTCTGCCTGCTATTGCGGCGACGGGCATTTCCACGAGTGGGGCCACACCCTTGATAACATCGCCAGCTTTGACGTGGATGCCATCGCCCCCGGTCGCGGCGGCGCATTGATCGGCAAAGACGCCGTGGAACGTGCCATCGAAAGCACCCGTGATTTTGTCGACAGCACCTATGCCCCGGCCGCCCGCGTCGCGGCCCGTGGTGGCACCTTGAAAGAAGCATGGGATGCGGTCCGCGCCGCCTGCGATCCCAAGTTCGCGGACTACGCCATCTACGAACACTGTCTGCCCTTCAACGTTGCCCGCGCCTATGACGAAGCCCGCGGCATCGAAACGCCCCGCATCTGGACCGCACAGCGCGATCTGGAAATGTGGGAGGCCTTGCAAGGCTGACCCGAAAAACACCCAAAACAGGAGCGCCCCATGGCCTATGATTACGCCCCATACCCCTACATCGCACCGCCCGGTTTAAGCGGACCCGAGCCGCGCCATCCGGTTGTGATTGTGGGCGCGGGGCCGATCGGGCTGGCCATGGCGGTCGATCTTGCGTTGCAAGGCGTCAAATCGGTGGTGTTGGACGACAACAACGTGGTGTCGGTCGGATCACGCGCGATCTGCTGGTCCAAACGGACGCTGGAAATCTTTGACCGGCTCGGCGTGGGCGAACGGATGCTCGAAAAAGGCGTCACATGGAAAGTCGGGCGTCAGTTCCACGGCAAGGACGAGATCTACAGCTTTGATTTGTTGCCAGAGCCGGGCCACAAGTACCCTGCTTTTATCAATCTACAGCAATACTACGTCGAGCAATATCTGGTGGAACGGGCGCAGGAATTTCCCGATCTTATTGACCTGCGGTTCCTCAACAAAGTCATAGATCACACCGACAATGGCGATCATGTTGTGCTGACGGTGGAAACGCCCGATGGCCCCTATAGGCTTGAGGCAGAGTGGTACATCGCCTGCGACGGGGCCGGCAGCGCCACGCGGCAACGGATGAACCTCGCTTTTGATGGCCAGACCTTCGAAGAGCATTTCCTGATTGTCGACGTGGAAATGGAAAGCTCGCCCTTTGGCGATCACGACACACCCGAACGCTGGTTCTGGTTCGCACCGCCCTTCCACCCCGGCCAATCCGCACTGCTGCACAAACAACCTGACAACATCTACCGGATTGATCTGCAACTGGGGCCGGACACCGACCCCAAGGAAGAAGCCACCGAAGAAAAGGTGATCCCCCGGATCAAACAGATCGTCGGGGATGCACCCTTCCGCCTTGATTGGATGAGCGTCTATAAATTCCGCTGCGCCAAGCTGGACAGGTTTGTGCATGGCCGGGTTCTGTTTGTCGGGGACAGCGCCCATGTGGTCAGCCCCTTTGGGGCAAGGGGCGGCAATGGCGGGGTGCAGGATCTCGACAATCTCGGCTGGAAACTCGCCGCCGTGCTGCGCGGTGATGCACCGCTTGCCCTGATTGAAACCTACAACGAAGAGCGCTCCCATGGGTCGGCCGAGAATATCCTGAACTCGTCCCGCGCCACCAATTTCATGACACCCAAATCCCCGATTGAAGCGCTGTTTCGCGATGAGGTTTTGACCCTCGCGAGCCGCCATCCCTTTGCCCGCCGGTTGATCAACTCCGGGCGGCTGTCTTTGCCGTGTTCCCTCGAAGGGATGCGCCTGCAAACCCCCGGCGGCGCCCCCGTGGCCCCCGGTGAGGTGGTCACAGACGCCCCGTTGTCCGGCCCCAACGGCGACACCTGGCTGATCCACGAGGTGCAGGGACAGTTTACGCTTGTCGGTTTTGGCGATGTGGCATTGCCGCAGATCGACGGTATCGCCCGTATCGGGATCAACAGCCGCGGAAATTACCCCTGCTTCGAGGCAACGGACGGCCACGCCATCCGCCGCTATGGCCGTGACCATATCTATCTGTTCCGCCCCGACGGCCATGTCTGCGCCGTGTTCTCCACACCGGATGTCACCGCGATCAGCACTGCAATGGAAAATGCAATGGGAGCATCCCTATGATCCTTGATGATAAATTGGGGCAGGACACCGACGCCTTTTATAACGCACTCATGGACCTGCACGACGGCCTGAGCGAGGCACAAAGTCATGCGTTGAATGCCCGCCTTGTGTTGATTTTAAGTAATGAAATCGGAGATTTGGAAAAACTTAAGAAGCTGATGCAAGCAGCCGTTGATGTGACCTGAAGCGGAGCGAATAGATTCGTTTGCACGCCCCCTCAAGGCCCAAGTTCGCGCCTCCGGCAGATCTATCCAAACTTTTTTTATTTCAAAATGCGCCGCAATTCGGAAAGAAACGAACCCGAATTGCGGCGGGAAAATCGCCTCCGTCCACGGCTGAAAATTGTGGGGGTTATACCTTGGCTCCATGGCGGCTTGCCCGAAAGCGACACATGAGCAGCCTGAATTGGCGCTGACGGACTGAAATTGCGGGTGGCTTAGATCTTCGTCACTCTGCCGCAAAACCGCTGCAAGAAAATGAACATCCTGACCGCCGACGCACAACCGCTGTTTGCGTGGCCTATCCGATCCCGCGACCCATGGACAAGATACCGTGATGGGCTTGACGCCACGGGCCTGTGTGTTTGACTATTGCCATGCAACCGCGTCAGCGGGCCAGAAAAGCAGGAAAACTGTATCATCTGGCGCCATCAAATTGGCGTCACAAAGGGCGGCTCTCAGAGATCGCCACCGACAACAGAGAGGAAGACCATGAGTTATTTGACACGCACCGGAAAGCCACTGCCGCAATCGATCCACGATTCCGCAGAAGCCGCCAAAAAAGATCCGGTCAACCGCCGCGAGTTCCTGGCATTGGCCAGCGCATTCGGCGCAACCGCCGCAACCGCCTATTCCATGATTGGCATGGCTGCTCCGGCAAACGCCGCAGCCCACGCCAACATCAAGCCGGGCGGCACTGTCCGCATTCAGATGGAAGTCCGCGCGTTGAAAGATCCACGCACATATGACTGGTCACAGATCGCGAACTTCTCACGCGGTTGGCTGGAATATCTGGCCATCTGGGAGAACGATGGCACATTCACCCCAGCCTTGCTCGAAAGCTGGGAAATCAACGATAACGCAACCGAGTACACACTGAACGTTCGCAAAGGCGTCAAGTGGAACAATGGTGACGACTTCACCGCCGAAGATGTTGCCCGCAACATCACAGCATGGTGTGACAAATCCGTTGAAGGCAACTCCATGGCCGGCCGCTTTGCGACCCTCATCGACGAAGCCACAGGCAAAGCCATCGAAGGCGCCATTCAGGTTGTCGACAGCCACACTGTGAAACTGATGCTGCCTGCATCCGACATCACGTTGATCCCAGGCATGGCCGACTATCCTGCCGCGATTGTCCACAGCTCCTTCACCGCGGACAGCATGCTGGACAACCCGATCGGCACCGGCCCTTACTTGCCAGAATCCCTCGAAGTGGGCGTAAAAGGTGTGCTGGTCAAGAACCCAGATCATACATGGTGGGGCACGGAAATCACCGGCGGACCGTTCATCGACCGTCTGGAGTATATCGACTACGGCACCGATCCATCTGCATGGATCGCCGCTGCCGAAGCCGAAGAGGTTGATGGTTTCTATTCCATGGAAGGCGAATACATCGACATCATGTCGACGCTGGACGGCTGGGTCGAGAACTCCATCGCGACCGCCGCGACAATCGTTATTCGTCCCAACCAGCTGGCAGAAGTTGATGGCAAGCAGCCTTATGCAGACAAACGTGTGCGTCAGGCGATTGGCATGGCCGTAGACAACGAAGTTCTGCTGGAACTGGGGTATGGCGGCCGCGGTATCGTTGCGGAAAACCACCACGTTGGTCCGATGCACCCGGAGTATGCCGAAATGCCAGCCCGCAAGGTTGATCCTGCCGCGGCAAAGGCACTGATGGACGAAGCCGGCATGGCCGACTTCGAGCACGAACTGATGTCGATTGACGATGCTTGGCGCAAAGACACAACCGATGCGGTTGCCGCCCAGCTGCGTGATGCGGGCATCAAGGTCAAGCGGACAATCCTGCCCGGTTCGACCTTCTGGAATGACTGGTCCAAATATCCGTTCAGCTCTACCAACTGGAACGCCCGTCCATTGGGTGTTCAGATCTGGGCCCTGGCCTATCGCAGCGGCGAAGCATGGAACGAGTTTGGCTGGAGCAATGCAGAGTTTGACGCACTGCTGGCCGAAGCCCTCGCAACTGCGGACGTTGAAAAGCGCCGTGGCCTGATGGCCAAAGGCCAGGCGATGATCCAGGACGAAGGCGTGACCATTCAGCCGTACTGGCGCTCTCTCTACAACCACACCAGAGAGGGTCTGGTTGGTGCAGCGCACCACATCGGTTTTGAATTGCACCCGGCACGGATGGGTTGGTCTGCGTAAACACGCTGATCCCAGACATTGAAAAAGGCCGCGCATGTCGCGGCCTTTTTTATGTCCGCTGGATAAGTTCCCCCAAGGTCTTGTCTTTGGGGAAATGCACGGCCCGCACCAACACAGACAACGCCTCCGCATCCGGCAAGGACAACCGATCTAACGCTTGGACCAACGCGGCATTCATCGTCTCGACGATCTGTGCATCGCTGATCTCGCTGCGGGCATCGCCGGCAAACCATGCCTCCTCGCGAAACATGTCCTCTATCAATGGGTCAATGACCGCCCCGCCGCCACCGGGATAGCGATAGTAGCCAACGCCGCCAGATTTGCCGATACGCCCTTCCGCCACCATACGCGGCAAAACCGGCACTGGGCGGTTTGGTTCGCGGGCAAGGACCTTTTCAAGCCCGATTAAATCCTGCGCTTCACATGGGCCCATGGTATAGCCCCAATCGGTCAGCGCCTCGTCCAGCTCCCAAGGGGTCGTATGCCGGTACATCAGCGCCTCACCGGCCTGCCAGAACGCATCCTGCAACACAGCCGCCGCATCACGCGCGGTCATTTGGCCCCGTCAAGGAAACGGTGTTTGGCAATCACCGCCAGTAGATCATTGGCCGATGACCGCACCGCACGGTTGGTTGTGTTCACCTGCGCTTCGGCTTTTTGATAAAGTGGTATCCGGCTTTCCAACAGCGACTTGAGATGCGCCATTGCCGCCGGGTTGCCCTCCATTGGACGCAGATCACCTTGCCCGCGCACCCGCTGCATATGCTCGGCCGGGCTGGTCTTGATCCAGACGGTGTGAAACCGCTCAAGCAGGCGGGCATAGGTATCCGGCTGGGCCACAATCCCTCCCGCAACGGCAAGGATCATCTTGTCATGTTTGGCCGATGCACGCTCAAGCGCCTCGGCCTCCAGCTTGCGATAGCCGTCCTCACCGTAAAACGCCATCACCTCCGCGAGCGGCATATCGGCGTCTGTTTCAATGTTGTGGTTCAACTCCACAAACGGAATGCCAAGCGCCTCTCCGGCCATGCGGCCAAGGGTGGATTTGCCCGCCCCGCGCAGCCCGATCAAACAGATCCGCCCGGCCCGCATGACCTTGGGGTTTTGCGGCGCGAGCAACCCGCAGACCTGCTGTTGTATCTGCGGCGGCGCCTGCCGGAACAAGGCCGTAATCCGCTCTGCCTCGTGGTCCATCGGGATGCCTTCAGCCAACAGCGCCTCAATCCGCAGATCAAGGGCACTGGCCACCCGCTGCAACAGCAGCACCGAGATATTGCCCTCGCCCGCCTCCAGCTGCGCCAGATAGCGCGGCGAGACACCGGACATCTCCGACAAGACCCTCCGCGACAGCCCGCGCAGCTTGCGGGCCTCCGCCACGCGGGCCGCCAGGCGCGCAATCAAAGCGGCGCCGAGGTCTTCTGAGGGGGAAAGGTCAGTCATAAAACCAGAGAGATGATTAGGAATAATACTGCATCGTTGCCTGTCATTTGGCGAAAAACAATCCTTACGGAACGATTTTTTGCACTATTCCGCACGCAGACGCGGCTCAATCACCGCCCTGAACTCTGCCGGCGCCGATTGGCTTTTGAACTGATCGGCGATGATAAACACGCAGGTAAAGCGCCCTTCAAAACACAGCACATCATCTTGCCGCCCCTTCACCGCAAAGGTGATCGACTTGTCGCCCAGCCGTGTCGGATATGTTTCGCACAACAGCTTATGGCGCGGTGTCACGGGGCTGCGAAAATCCATCGACATGTTGACGAATGGCGTGCCGACATTGCGATCGATCTCCATCTGGAACCAACCGTCGCCATCCAGATGGGCCTCCCACCAGGCATTGATCGCATCCAATGCAAAGTAAGGCAGCCGCGCGGTATAGGCGATGCGGGCGGGGTCACAATCGGCCCAGGTCACATTGACCGGATGCACAAAATTCTCTGCGCTCATCTAATAGGTCTCCACGTGATAGCGACCCTCATCGCGCATCACATCACGTAGGGCGGTCCATTGCTGGCCGATGCTTTCCGCGATGGAGGTCATGGCAAGCTCAACCCCCTCTTCCATCCCCCGCAACCCGCAGATGTAGATATGCGTACGCTCATCACCCAGCATTTCGGCGACCTCGTCCTGTTCGGCCACGATCCGGTCCTGCACATATTCCTTGTCCGCATCCGGCAGGCGGCTGAACACCAGATGTTGCCGCAGGATCTTTTCCGGGATCTTCTTGAGCGGTCCGAAATACGGCAGGCTTTCGGGTGTGCGCGCACCAAAGAACATGGTCATGCCGCCCGTGGCACCGCCGCGCTGCCGCTGCATGGTGAAGGCCCGCATCGGCGCTGATCCGGTGCCGGTACAGATCAACAACAGGCGCGCATTGGGATCATTCGGCATCAGGAAGGTAGAGCCAAACGGACCAGTGACCTCAACCTCTGAACCTTGCTCAAGATCGCACAGGTAGTTGGACGCCAGTCCGCCCTCTTCGCGTTTCACGGTCAGCGAGATATTGTGATAGCCGGGGCGCTCCCCGTCCCGCGGGCTGGACACGGAATAAAGACGCGGCAGATGCGCCTTGCCTTCCGCATCTTGCCCCGGTGGAATGATGCCGACCGATTGCCCCTCCAGCACCGGAAAGGGCAATGCGCCGGGGTCCAGAATGATATGGCGCACATCATGGCTTGGATCGTCGGTCAGGCGGTAGTTGCCCTGTACTTTCATCTTGGCCGGTTTGCCAAGCGTGTACATATTGACCGCCGGTTTCGCCGCTGTCAGTGGCGCACGCGCCTTGCCGCCCGCGCCCTTGTGCGCCTCGGCCAACAGGGCCGCAACCGGATCTGCATCGCCCTCGTCACCGCCCGCTGGCGCCGCCTCGATCTCGGCCTGTTCGGGCAGTTCGTCAAAATCAAACTGTTCTTCAAGGGTGTAAGGCGTTTCCACCACCCGCCATTCGTCAATGGACCCCGTAGGACAGACCGGGATACAATCCATGCAGAAATTACAGACATCCGCATTCACAACGACATTGTTGTCGTCATGTTCGATTGCCCCAATTGGGCAGGTCATCTCACAGGTATAGCAACGGATACAGATCTCGGGATCAATCAGGTGCTGTTTGACGGGGGTGGTCATAGGCTCTCCCATTCATCAAAAGAAGGGCGGAGAGACCCCCACCCTTGATATTCTGCAAGGCGGGGTCTACCCCGCCAAACTGTCAGGCCATGTGCAGCTTAACATACTCATAATCGCCCGGCTTGTTGTCGATCCCAACCTTGGGCGCTGCGATCCAAGAGGCGTATTTGCCAGGCTCAAAACAAGGCACCATCAAGGATTGGATGAAATCCCCATCGGCCTTGGTCGGCAACCAGTCACCCTGACGCTTTTGCCACTCTTCCGCCGACAGGATATTGCCGTCCGGATCAATCGCAACTGTGCTAAAGACACCGATCTGGCGGTGGAAACCCTCATGCGGCAGCTTCAGTTCAAACTCCACGCCCGACTTGGCAATCAGCTTGTTCCAACGGCCCACCCCGCCCGCAGCATCGCGCACGTAATCATCGCGAAGGCGCATGTTGATCGCGGTCAATGCAGGTACATCTTCAGTCAGGATCTTGCCATCCTTGATCGAGGTGACCGGATAGGTCGCATCATTCAGCTTGTGATCGTCGTCGATCCGCTGCTCCATATAGCGGCCCTTGATGCCGGAGTTGAACGCATTGGCGGCGTTTGTCGATACCTCCTGACCAAACAGATCCAGTGAAAGAGTATAATGCAGGTTCAGCTTTTTCTGGATCGTCGGCAGGTCAATCACGCCCAGATCGCGGATCTTGTTGATGTCATAGGGATCGGTGATGCCATTGGCGTTCATCGCCTCAACAGTTGCCTGAATGGTTCGGCCCACGCCGGTCTCGCCGACAAACATATGATGCGCCTCTTCGGTCAGCATGAACCGGCAGGTGCGCGACAGCGGGTCAAACCCCGATTGCGCAAGGCTTTCCAATTGCATCTTGCCATCACGGTCGGTGAAATAGGTGAACATGAAGAACGACAACCAATCGGGCGTTTCCTCGTTGAACGCGCCCAGCATACGCGGCGCGTCTTCGGACCCGGAGGAGCGCACCAACAGGTCGTTCGCCTCTTCGCGGCCATCGCGGCCAAAATATTTCTGCAGCAGATACACCATCGCCCAAAGGTGACGGCCTTCTTCGACGTTCACCTGAAAAAGGTTGCGCATGTCATAAAGGGATGGCGCCGTCAGACCAAGGAAACGCTGCTGTTCTACCGATCCCGGCTCAGTGTCGCCCTGAATGACGATCAGGCGCTTGAGCATATTGCGATACTCACCCGGCACCTCTTGCCATGCCGGCTCACCATAATGCTCGCCCATCGGGATCTTGCGATCTTCAACCGCTGGTGCCAGCAGAACACCCCAGCGATATTCTGGCATCTTCACATAGTCGAACTTCGCCCAGCCCTTGGGATCAACGCTCACCGCGGTGCGCAGGTAGACCATGCTTTCCTGAAAGTTCTGCGGGATCAGATCATTCCACCAGTTGATATAACCGGGGTGCCATTTCTCCAGCGCTTTGAGCACCTTCTTGTCCTCGGACAGCCCGACATTGTTCGGGATTTGCGTGTCATAACTTACGTTGATCAGATCGAGCATTGTCGAAGTTCCTTTTCAGTCTGGGCATCGGAAACCTGAGGCGTTCCCGACCGGCTTCTTTCGAGGACGCCGTTCCATTGATGATTACACACGTTCCATATTGTATTTGCCGCGCACCCCGGTGCCGTAGCGTTGCAAGGCGCCCTCTTCACCAACTGCGTTGGGGCGCTGGAAAATCCAGTTCTGCCATGCAGTCAGGCGGCCAAAAATCCGGGTTTCCATGGTTTCCGGCCCGGCAAAGCGCAGATTGGCTTCCATCCCCGTCATCGCATCGGGGCTAAAGCTGGCACGTTCTTCCATGAACAGGCGCACCTCATCCTCCCAATCGATGTCATCGTAGGCATAGGTGATCAGGCCCAGTTTCTCTGCGTCATCCGCATCCAGTGCCTCCCCTATGGAGGATTTCAGCTTTTCCACCTGCTCCGGAGTGCCAAGGAAACGGGTCTGCAAACGGGTCAGGTCATTGCCCATCGGATAGGTGCCAAAGTTGCCCTCTGACATCGCAACGGTTGCCAGCGCCCGGTTGTCGCCGTCAAACTCCTCCAGCATCATATAGCTGCGGTCCACCGCCCAGAGCAGTTCGGCCAGCACCCCGGCAAAGCATGATCCATGCTCCACGATCGCCACCAAGGACCGCGAGGTCATGTCGATGCGTTTCAGCACCCGTTTCCAATATTGCAGCACTTCGTTGGCCAGCCAATGATCAGGGTTGCCCAGCAACAGCGCTTCATGCGCCAGTACGGTTTCAGGATCGCCCTGGGTCTGGAATTCAATCAGCCCCAGTTCCTTTTCGTTGTTGCGCAAATGCAAAATTGCGTCGTCCAGTTCCCGCGCACAGCGCAGCATCCAATTCTCCGCCCCCTTGGCGGTGAAGGCATCCATATCCGCTGGCGCATCTGCCTCCGGACCTTTGATCGTGATTGTGGCACGGCTTTCATCCCGCACAAGCGCCACCTCAACCGTGGTATAGCTCACACCATCCTCGGCAAAACTGCGGGACAGCGGAGTAAGTTCGATCCCCTCCGCCACATCAGGTTTGGCCGATTCTGCGGCCAGCGTGGCCGCCCGCTCCGCGACCTTTTCATCAAAGCTGGAGTTCGGGAACACTTCGTCCACCAGCCGCCATTGCACCGCGCGTTTGCCTTTCACGCCCTCTTCGATAGAACAGAACACATCTGCCAGATCACGGCGCACCTTGCGTTTGTCGGTCACTCGGGTCAGCCCACCTGTGCCCGGCAGAACCGCCAGCAACGGCACCTCAGGCAAGGCCACAGAGGACGTGCTGTCATCGGTCAGCATGATGTGATTGCACGCCAACGCCAGCTCATAACCCCCGCCCGCACAGGCCCCTTTGACCGCGCAGATATAGTTCTGCCCGCTGTCGGCCAAAGCGGCCTCAAACGTGTTGCGGGTCTCGTTGGTGAATTTGCAGAAATTGACCTTATGGGCATGCGCCGCGCCGCCCAGCATGCGGATGTTGGCCCCTGCACAGAACACCTTGTCCTTGGCCGAACGCATGACCACCACTTTGACTTCGGGGTGTTCAAACCGCATCCGTTGCACAACGTCAGCCAGCTCGATGTCGACACCCAGATCATAGCTGTTCAGCTTGAGCTCATAGCCGTCGAACAACCCGCCCTTTTCGTCCACATCCATCGAAAGCCATGCAATCGGACCATCATATTCAATCTTCCAGTGCCGGTACTTGGACGGATCGGTCTGAAAGTCGATCACTTTGGTCATCGGTGGTCCCCTCATGAATAAGTCGCATTGATGCGATATAGTTCAGAATACTTAGCGGAAACGGCAGGTAGTTACATTATTTTCCGGATAACGTGAATTATAGTGCATCTTCATTGATCGATCAGGATCAAAGTTTCCTGCACCAGCCGTTCCATCTTGGGCCGTTCCAACCCCAAAACCGGCAGTCCCATCGGGCAACGCGCAAGATGTGCCAGCACCATATCACACAGCCGCCTCGCCGCATTTAGGCGCTGCATCCGGATCTTGATCCGTGCATTGGCCAGCTGGATCATCGCCTGCGCCATGTCCCGCTCTGCCGACCATTCCGGCGTTTGCAACCAAACAGCCTCAAGCACCTCGTGGCATTCCCAGTAATAGCCGGCCTCGAAATATTCCAATCCCGCCTGCCAGGCGAGCGTCAGATGCAGCGCATCCAGCGGTGTCTGCGGGCCCACACTGATTTTGATATCATCGAACCAATCTTCGGGATGACGTGCATTCACCCCCGGCAAATAGGCATGGGACGGCCGCGGAATATGGTCGGGCTGATCAGCCAATCCTGACCTCATCCTCTTCGAGCCGCCGCAGCCGGGCGCAGAACTCCGTGATCTCCGCCAGGGTTTCCTTCGGTTTCTCCAGGTGCGGCGCATGCCCGCAATCGTCAAGGATCAGCGTATCCAGCGGTGAATAGATCCGGTCTTCTATCTCTTGGATTTGCGCCAGGGTGCCATAGGCATCATCGCGCCCCTGAATGGCCAGAACCGGAATGCGCCAGTGGTCAATTGCATCAGCCACGTTCCACTTGGCAAAGGCAGGATCAGTCCAGACATCATGCCAGCCCTTGAACGCCACTTCGACATTGGCGTGATATTTCTCAAGGCGCTGTTTCAGATCCCCGTCTTCAAACGCCTCGCCTGCCGCGCGGATCGCCGCCAGCCCGGAAGGTTCGGTAAAGAAATGCGGCGCGATCAGGACAAGCCCGCGCACCCGCATATCAGACACTGAACCGGCATAAATCGCGGCAATGGTCGCACCGTCCGAATGCCCCATCAAAATGCAATGCTCGATTCCGGCCGCATCCAACACGGCACCCAGAACATCCTCAGCCTCACGCGTCTGAAAATCAAGCGGTCGGGGCAGCGTCACGGGATCAGATCCGCCATATCCAGCACGGCTGTAGGCAAAGACACCAAAGCCCGTGCGTGCGGCCAATTGCGCAGGCACGTCTTTCCACTGCGCGACAGAACCAAGCCCCTCATGCAGCAGCACCAGCGTAGGCGCCTTGTGCGGCGCGGGGCCCCAGCAGGCATACTCAAGCGATTGGCCGTTGACCGCAATCCGCGCCCCATCGGCATTCGTCCAATTGATCGCCATCACGCGCCCTCTCTGAGTTTGAACCGCTGGATCTTTCCGGTTGCGGTTTTTGGCAAGTCTTCCACCACTTCGATCCAGCGGGGATATTTCCATTTGCCGATTTTCTCTTTCACAAAGTCTTTCAGCTCGGCTTCAAGGGTGTCTGATCCCTCACCTGATTGCAGCACGATAAAGGCCTTGGGCTTTTCCAGCCCATCGGAATCCCGCATGGCCACGACCGCCGCCTCCAGCACCTGCGGATGGCTGACCAATGCGCCTTCAACCTCAAAGGGGGACAGCCAGATACCCGAGACCTTGAACATGTCGTCCGTGCGCCCGCAATAGACCAGCCGCCCATCCTCGCGGCGCTCGTATTTGTCGCCCGTGCGGGTCCAGACCCCTTCGAAGGTCTCACGCGATTTGTCGCGCTGGTTCCAGTAACAATGTGCGGCGGACGCCCCGTTGACCAAGAGTTCCCCCACTTCTCCAACGCCCACCTCTGCGCCGCTTTCGTCGACCAGACGCAATTCGTATCCCGGCACCGCAACCCCCGAAGTGCCATAGACGATATCGCCCGGCCCGTTGCTCAGGAAAATGTGCAGCATCTCGGTTGATCCGACACCATCCAGAATGCCCACTCCCGTATGCGCCTCCCACCGTTTGCCCACATCTTCGGGCAATGCCTCACCTGCCGAGATGCAGGTGCGCAATGGCGCATCGGGCGCACCAGTTTGATCCATCTGTGCGACCATCGCCGCATACAGTGTCGGCACCCCGCAGAAGATCGTCGGCCGATGCGCGGCAATTGTTTCGATCATGTCCGGCGGCGTGGGCCGACCGGTGAACAGCACCGTGCTGGCCCCGACAGACAGCGGAAAGGTCATCGCATTGCCCAGCCCATAGGCGAAAAAGAATTTGGCGGCTGACAGCACCACGTCATCCTCGGCAATACGCAGCACCTTGGCACCGTAGGTGTCTGCCGTGGCCTTCAGGGCGGAATGCACATGCGCAACGCCCTTTGGCTGCCCGGTAGAGCCCGACGAATATAGCCAGAATGCCACCTCGTCGGCACTGACGGCCATGGTGTCTTGGGCGGGGGCATCGCGCATGAAGTCATCGAAACCCTGCGTGTCCTCCGGCGCATCGCCAATCATAACCACCTGCCGCAGATAGGGATTGCCTGCGACCGCAGGGGCAACCACGGGCCAAAGCGCCTCTGACACGAACAGGACCGCCGCGCGGCTGTCGCGCAGGATCGCGTCATAAACCGGCGTGGCCAACAGCGTGTTGAGCGGGACCGGCACCACGCCGGCCTTGATCGCGCCCCAGAAGATCTGTGGAAATTCGATCTGGTCCAGCACCAGCATCGCCGCGCGTTCCTCGGGCCGGATACCAGCGCGGGTCAACGCCCCCGCCACCTGCGCGGCACCTGCGGCCATGTCGCTGTAGCTCAGGCTGCGTCCGCTTTGTGCTTCCAAGAAGGCACGCTTGTCGCCGCGTCCTTCGTCCAGATGTCGATCCACAAAATAGGTGACAGCGTTGTTGTCGGTAGAAACCATGTAACCCCCCAGTATTTGCGCAACATTGTGCATCCCGCCCGCATATGCGCAACCGGCAGCACAAAAGGTTGCACTTTAATGCGCAGTGGTGATCCGGCTTTCGGTTTGCGGATCATAAAGCTGATCCACCAGATCGGCGCGGCGGCGCAGGAACTTGGGAAAGTTGATATTTCCCTTCGCGGTCGCCTCTCCCTCGGCCATGGAGGCCGGTTCAGACAAGACCAAGGCGCAGCTGACATGCGTGGATTGATCTGACTGCCCGGCCAACGCCGACAGACGCCGGCCCAGTTCTTCTTGCAACGGGGCGCAGGTGATTACGCCATCCGCCTCTGTCATAGTCCAGCCTTGCGCGGCAATCGCGGCGCGGTTGGGCAGGATCATCACCCCCACCTCGGACCGGTCCTCACCTGTTATCACCACGTCCTGCGCCAGGGGGGCCAGTGCCGCCAACACATCAAGGCGCAATTGCGAGGCCCGCACCCAAGTGCCGGTCATCAGTTTGAAGTTTTCGGAGATCCGCCCGTCAAACATCAGCCCGCGATCGGCATCTGCGGGGGCCACCAACTGCATAGCGTCGCCGGTGATGAAATAGCCCTCGCCGTCGAACGCCTCCTGCGTTTTTTCAGGGTTGTTCAGATATCCGGGCGTGACGTTGTCGCCTTTGACCCGCACATCAAAGCGGCCATCCCCGTCCGGCACCAGCTTGACCGTGCACCCCGGCATCGGCACGCCAACAAGCCCTGCCCCCTTGGCCGGCTCGTGGCTGATCATCACCCCCGGTGCGGTTTCGGTCAGCCCCCAAGAGGTGGTGATCAGGGGCAATTGCCCGCAAGTGTCCAACGCCAGTTGTTCCAAAGCCATCCAGATGTCCTGCGGCAGGGACGCGCCTGCGTAAAAGATCATATCGAGATCGGCAAAATAGGTCTCGCGCAACGCCTTATCCGCCTTTAGCGCCGTGACCAACTGGGCAAAACCAACAGGTACGTTAAAGCTTATGGTGGCCGAGATTTCGGCAAGGTTCTGGCGGGTCCGGTCAAACAGCCCCGGCGCAGGTTTGCCATCGTCCAGATGCATGCTACCGCCATTGGCCAGCACCAGATTGAAATTATACGAGCCGCCAAAGGTGTGATTCCACGGCAACCAATCGACCAACCGGGGCGGACGTTTGGCGAGGAACGGCAGGCAGGCCGCGACCTGTGCCTGATTGGTGGTCATCATTCGCTGCGTGGTCAGCACCCCTTTGGGATCGGAAGTGGAGCCGGAGGTGAGCAGGATCTTGGCCAACGTCTCGGGCGTCACCGCATCTGCCGCCGTCTGCACATCGCCGGTGCCGGGGCGCATCAGATCGGCCAGATCCGTCGCACCACTGCCCCCCGGCATCGACGATAGTTTTTCAACGCCCGCAAATATCTCCAGATCCAGCGCGGCTCCATATTGGGACGCATCCGATGCATAGACCAAACCGGGGCGCACCATGTCTGCGGCATGGATCAACCGCCCATGCGCGGCGGGGATCAGGGCGTATTGTTCGGCAACAGGCACCACTGGAATACCGACATATTGCGCCGCAAGGCTGAGCAAGGCGTGGTCAATGCTGTTGCCGGAGATGATCAAAACAGGCCGGTCCGGGCCTAGATCGCGGTTCAACAGGTGCCCCGCTATCGTCCGGACCATATCCCGCGCCGCGCCGTAGGTGACCTTGCGCCAGCCTGTCCCGGACCGTTCGGCCAGAAACAGGGCGTCGGGCGTTGCATCCGCCCATTGATCCAGCCAATCCCCTGTGCACCGCGCCACCGGCCCATGGGTATATCCGGACTGCAAGACAATTGCCCCATTCGCGCGATCCTCGCGCAGAACCTGATGTGGTTTCAGCCCCAAATGTGCCGTCATTGCAAACCTCCCTAAGCCTGCAAAATTGCAGGGCGGTTGATCCAGCGGCAGCTTTCCCGATGGCGGCCCGTCAGCCGGGCAGCAGGAACAATGTAATCGCGGGGAAAGCCACCAGAATGATAACGCGCAGGATGTCGGAGCCGACAAAATACATCACTGATTTGTAGGTCTCGGTCATCGGGGTCTCGCGGTCCATCGAGTTGATGATAAACAGGTTCATCCCCACCGGCGGCGTGATCAAACCAACCTCGACCACGATCAGCACCAGAATGCCGAACCAGATCGCCAGATGTTCCGGGCTCATCCCAAAATCCATCGCCGAAATCACCGGGAAAAAGATCGGCACGGTCAGCAGGATCATCGACAGGCTGTCCATCAGACAACCAAAGACCAGATAGAAGGCCAAGATTACGCAAAGCACCAACAGCGGGCTGAAGCCCTGTGTCACGACCCAATCGGCCATGAACTGCGGCACGCCCGACAGGGCAAGGAAGCCGTTGTAAAACGCCGCGCCCAGCACGATGAAAAAGATCATCGCCGTGGTCCGCGCTGTACCCAAAAGGCTGTCACCCAGCACTTTCCAGTTCAAACTGCCGGACACCAGCGCCACCAGCCCCGTGCCCATCGCACCAATGGCGGAGCCTTCGGTGGGTGTAAACCAGCCCAGATAGATGCCGCCAACCACCACGAGGAAGATCACCAGAACCGGCCATGTGTCGGCCAGGGCGCGAAACCTCTCGGCCATGGGGACCGCAGGACGGGTGCCTGCCGCATCCGGGTGCAGACGCACATAGATGGAAATGGTCAGAATATACCCCAGCGCCGCCAGAATGCCCGGTATGAACGCTGCGAGGAACAGCTTGGCGATATTTTGTTCGGTCAGGATGGCGTAGATCACCAAGATCACAGAGGGCGGGATCAGAATGCCCAGCGTGCCGCCAGCGGCCAGCGTCGCGGTGGAGAAACCACCCGAATAGCCATAGCGTTTCAACTCCGGCAGGGCGACCTTGGACATGGTCGCAGCCGTGGCCAGCGACGATCCGCAAATCGCACCAAACCCGGCGCAGGCACCGACAGCCGCCATGGCAACGCCGCCGCGGCGGTGACCAAGAAAGCTTTCTGCTGCTTTGAAAAGGGCCTGACTCATCCCGGACAGGGTCGCAAATTGCCCCATCAGCAAGAACATCGGAATGATGGTCAGCGAATAGCTGGAAAAGGTGGTGTAGGTCTCAGATTTCAGCTTGGCCAACAGCGGGGTCGGATTGCCGCCCATCGCCATATACCAGCCGCCAAATCCACACAGCAGCATAGCCAGACCAATCGGCGCGCGCAGAAACACCATGATCATCAGGATGGGAAAGGACCAAAAGCCCAATTCGAGGTTGGTCATTTCAATGTTCCCCATGCTCGGACGGCAGAATGCTGTGGTTCTGCACAGCCTCCAAAAGGCGCATCACCGCGCAATAGGCCGCAACAATGCAGGTCACGACGCCTGCAGCAAAGCTGGCCGCATAGGCCCACCAAACCGGAAACTGCAGGAACAACGTTGTCTCGCCATTGCCCATGTAGCGCTGCATCCCCTCGTACAGCCGCCAGATGATCAGCGCCAGCACGAGCGCCAGAACAATCTCCCAAAAGGCGGCAATCCAACGGTTCGCCCGGACCGGAAGAGCGGCGGTAAATACATCCACTGTCGCATGAGCGCCATAAAGCTGGCACAGCGGCAGGAAAGAAAAAATCGCAAAGGCGACGCCGGCCTCAAGCAGCTCGTAGCTGCCATTGATCTCACCAATGCCGAGATCAAGCAGGGCTTGGGAGAAGCCGGTCATCTTTTGCTGAAAGAAGTCATTGTGCAGCAGCTTGTTCACGGAGCGCCCAATGATCGACAGTGACGTTAGAACGATCAACACGATCAGCACAAACCCACCAGCCAAAGCGGTGAGGCGTGCAAGGGACTGGATCAGCCGGTGCATTGCTATTCTCTCAGTTCAGTAAAAAAGATCTGCGGCAGCAGGACTGCCGCAGATCTGTATTCATGCAAGGCGATTACTTATCGTAAGCGTCCATCAGCATTCTTGCTTCGTCGATCAGAGCCTGACCGTCGATGCCTTTAGACTTCATGTCTGCGATCCATTCGTCATAGATCGGCTGCGCCACATCGCGCCACGCCTGAACATCATCACCCGAAACTGTCACGATGGTGTTGCCACGATCCACGGCGGCCTGACGTGAAGGACCATCGGCATCGGACTGCGTGCCACCTGCAAAGATGGAGAATTCCAGACCGGAGTTGTCGTCGATCACCTTTTGCAGATCCGCTGGCAGACCCTCGTAGCGGTCCTTGTTCATCGCCAGAACGAAGGTCAGAACATAAAGGGCATTGCCTTCAAATTCGGTGTGGTAATCCACCAGCTCTGGCACTTTCAACGCGCCGGTCACTTCCCAAGGAATGGTTGTGCCGTCGATCACACCTTTGGACAGGCCTTCTGGCACGGCCGGAACCGGCATGCCCACGGGTGTGGAGCCCATTTTTTCCAGCAGCGAGTTCACAAGACGCGAACCACCGCGGATTTTCAGGCCTTCCATATCGGCAGGCGTGCGGACTTCCTTGTTGACGTGGATCATGCCGGGGCCGTGAACCCATGTGCCCAGAATATGCACATCTTTGAATTCACCGTCTTTCATGTGCTTTTCAAACATCTGCCAATAGGCCGAAGAGGCCGCGCGGGCGTTTGTCATCATGAACGGCAGTTCGAACACCTCAGTGCTGGGATAGCGGCCCGGCGTATAGCCAACCACGGTCCAGACGATGTCGGCCACGCCGTCGATCGCCTGGTCCATCAGTTCTGGTGGTTTGCCGCCCAGCTGCATGGAAGGATAGCGCTCAACCTTGATACGGCCGCCGCTGTCTTTTTCAACGTTGTCCGCCCAGACATCCAGCACCAGCTTGGGCACATTGGCCTGCGGTGGCAGGAATTGGTGCATGCGCAGCGTCACCTCCTGCGCCATTGCGGTTGTCGCCATCAAGGTTGCAGCAACAGCTGCCCCCGCCATACCCATCAGGGTTCTGCGAAAAATCATAGTGGTCTCCCTTTGTTATCCATCTGGCCCCGGTTGTACCGCGGTCCTGATTTTGCCGAAGTGCTGCTTGCACCCCCGGTTGTGCCTATAATCAATACCCGCTGGCCGCGATGACGCAAGCCAAGACAGGCAAAAACGCAATTTGTCACAGGTTTACCGGCCAAAACCGGCCCTTCCGACAGGACAAGTCGCGCACAGACAAAGCATTTTAGTGCAGATCATCCCAAGCCAGCGCCGCGCCGCAGTCAACGGCAAAGATAAATCTGCGCATTATAGTGCTTAGGTGCAGCCCTGAGCGGCATTGAAAAATAAGGGAGGAGATGGTGGCGTTACCTGGATTTGAACCAGGGACCTAACGATTATGAGTCGTTCGCTCTAACCAACTGAGCTATAACGCCATCCGCGCGTGAAGTAGGGCAGCCTCCGCTTGGCGTCAAGCCCAAAACCTCATCGAAAATTACATCAGTTTGCTGGCGCAGGCACCGCCGGGAATTTCCCGTTGCGGGCCGCGACGCACTGAGCTTCATCCAATTGCCCCGCTCGCGCCCAAATCTGGCCCAAAAAACCAAAGATACCAACTGTGACCAACTCCGGAGAGCGTCCATGCCAACCGATGCCAGCCTAACTTTCGCCGCCCCTCAAAAGACGGCACCAAGACCCGCCTTGGAAAAGGTCGGGCTGTGGCTGGCCCCTGCCGAGATTTTCCTCATTGTGTTGTCAGTGCTGACAGGCGCGCTCGCGGCAGTTCTGGCCTTTGCATTTGACCAGCAGGTCGCCTGGGCCGCGTTTCTTATCAGCTTTGCACCGGCCATCGGGTTGATTGGTCTGGGTGCATATATCCGTGTCAAAAAACAAATGCACCGTGCCGGATTGGCAGCGATTGGCGCGGGCATCTATATCGGGTTTTCCGGCGTCATCGCGATCTTGATCTATCTGCGGTTTCCGATCAGCACACCGTTGATCGACACAGACCTTATGCGTATCGACCAGTGGCTGGTTGGATATGACTGGGTCGGCTTCGTCGGCTTTATTGCGCAGTACCCAACTCTCGGCAAGATCCTTGGCTGGGTTTACAACACCTCACTGGGTCAGTTGTTCGTGGTGATCTTTGTACTGGGCTTGACGGGCCGCACCGTGCAATTGCACCGCGTTCTGGTGGCCGGCATTGTCTCGCTGCTGTTTGCTGTGGCGTTCTGGTGGGCTTGGCCCAGCATTGGCCCTTCCGCATATTTCACCTTGCCAACCTCCATCGAACAGGCGCTTGGGCTGGTCCACGGTCACGCCGAAGGCGGGCAGTTGTTGCGCATGACCCAGGAAGGCAATGCATTGATCGCCCCCGGTATGATCATGGGCACAATCGCCTTTCCATCATACCATACGGTGATGGTGTTTCTCGCGATCTGCTTCGTTCGGGGGACGATGATCTTTTGGCCGATGGTCTTGCTCAATATCGGGATGCTGCCCGCGATCCTGTCACACGGCGGGCATCACTTTAGCGATCTGTTGGGCGGATTTGCAGTGTTTGTCTTGGCGTGGCTGTTTGCCCGCTGGATTGTGCCGAGCAATGCGAAAGATCAAGCCGCAGAGGCGAACGCCTGATCAATGTGCAGGGGCGCTCACCGCGTCCAGCAGGCTGCGCCCGCCGTCGATCACCATCACTTCACCGGTCATAAAAGCAGAGCTTTCAGCGGCAAGAAATTGCACCGCTTCGCACAGTTCCGTTGGAGAGGCGATGCGCCCAAGCGGGGTATGATCGCGAATATCATCGCGCCACTCGCGGTTTTCCGCAACCGTGGCCCGCAAGCTCCCGCTCATCACCGATCCGAACGAGATCGCATTCACGCGAATCCGGTGCTGGGCCAGAACCAGCGCCATGGACCGCGTCATCTGCTGCACCGCGGATGCGGCGATGGCATAACCCATCAAGTCCGGCTGAATTTGCCGCGCCGCGATCGAGCTGAGATTGATGATAGAGCCGATTTGCCCCTCGGGCTGGTCCGCCTCTTGTTTGATCATGCGTTTGGCCACGAACTGCGTCAACCGCAGGGCCGTCATCAGGTTTTGATCCAGCAGCGTCGAAACAGAATCGTCTTCGACGTTAAGCGCATCTGTCGGCAGCAATTGCCGCGAGGCGTTCACCAGAATGTCGATCTGATCAAAAGCATCAATCGTTGCCGATACCAGATTGGCCACCGTCAGCCGCTGGCGCAGATCCCCTGCAAAGGTGCGGATATTGCCATCTTCCGGTTCATCCCCCAATTCGGCGATCAAACCTTTTTCATCCGCATCCGCACACATCACATTGGCGCCGTGGTCGGCCAGATGGCGGGCAATGGCCAGGCCGATCCCATTGGCCGCACCTGTCACAATGGCGGTTTTTCCAGAAACAGAAAAAGACATGAGGTGCCCCTTTTGGTGAAATCAGCGCCTTGGGCGCGATGGCCGCGTCGCGTGGAACAGCTTGAACCGCGCATCGCCGCCCATCTCTTCTACATGGGCGAAGCGTTTTTTCAACTCAACTTCATAAGGCAGGTGCCGGTTGGCGACCAT
Organism: Sulfitobacter mediterraneus; assembly: GCF_016801775.1. Lineage (NCBI taxonomy): Bacteria > Pseudomonadati > Pseudomonadota > Alphaproteobacteria > Rhodobacterales > Roseobacteraceae > Sulfitobacter > Sulfitobacter mediterraneus. The sequence continues at coordinate 2,310,723 of NZ_CP069004.1, forward strand.
CCACAGATGTCCCTGCGGCGACAAAATCCGCGCGGCAGCGGCGACAAAGGCCTGACCGATCTGCGGCTCTGCGGCGCGGCCCGTGTGAAAGGGCGGGTTCATCACAACCGTATCCATCCGGTGCGGCGGCTGCCAAGTGGTGGCATCCTCCCAATAGAACTTTGCACGGTCATCGGTGACATTGTGGCGCGCACATTCCAGCGCCATATGCCCCGCCTCAACCATATGCACAGAAGTCACTTCGGGCCGTGTGAGGACATGCGCGGAAAGAAAGCCCCAACCGGCCCCCAGATCCGCAACTTCTTTGCCCATTTTATCTGGCAGGGCATCTACCAGCAAAGCCGAGGCCAGATCGACCCCATCCGCAGAAAACACCCCCGGCGCGGTCCAGAACCCGCCATCGGTCTGCTCTGGTCCGGCCTCCCAATCGGCAAAACAATCGGCGGCAGGCGCGTCGATCCAGAACAATTTGCCATGCGCCTTGGAAATCGGGCCATGCACTGTCACCCGGCCGCGCATCTCACGAAAAATGGAATCGATACCATCGGTCTTTTGGCCATCTACAACGACCGGCCCGTCACTGAATGCGCAGGCCTGCGCAATCAAACTGCGGGCCTCTTGCTTGGCCCGAGGCAGGCAAACAACCGTCGCGGCAAAGCGCTCAGTTGGCGCATTGGCCACGGTATAGCCGCGGCTTTCCCATGCTGCGTAGAATGGTTTGAAATCATGCAGAATCTGGCACCGATCCATGTCGATCCCGTCAAGGTCGGCATCAACAGTCGGACGGAACACCCCGATCAGACCGTCCTGGGGCAGGTCCAATCCACCCCCACCCAGCGCCAGCTGCAATCGCGCGTCAATCACGCGCTATTCTTCCTTTTCCATCGTGCACTGCAACGGATGCTGATGCCGGCGGGCAAAATCCATAACTTGCGCCACTTTGGTTTCGGCAATCTCGTGGCTGAACACACCCACAACTGCCAGCCCCTTTTTGTGAACTGTCAGCATGATCTCGAAAGCCTGCGCATGATTGAGCCCAAAGAAACGCTCAAGCACATGCACAACGAATTCCATCGGTGTGAAATCGTCATTGAGCAGCATCACCTTGTACAAAGGCGGGCGTTTGGTCTTTGGCTTGGTCTTGGTCAGCAGGTCGGTCTGGCCGTCGTCATCGCCGGGCCGGTCTGCCATCATATGATCATCAAGGCGCATTGCTGCTCCTGAGTTGCTTCGAAACATTGGTGAGTCGTGTTGGCGTCTATATAACCTGCCACAGGCATTAGAAAAGAGGCAGAAGAAAATGACCACGCCGTTAACAGCCATCGGATTGGATGCCGATGACACGCTTTGGCACAATGAACGCTTCTTTGCGATGACTCAGGCCCATTTTGCCGAACTTCTGGCCGATCACAACGAGAAGGACCACTTGATGGACCGCCTCTTGGCGGCGGAGCGGCGCAATTTGCCGCATTACGGCTTTGGCATCAAAGGGTTCACCCTGTCGATGATCGAAACCGCGATTGAAGTGACAGAAGGAAAAGTGCCCGCAGATGTCATTGGCGAAATACTCGCGGCGGGGCGCGATATGCTGTCCCATCCGATTGAATTGCTGCCCCACGTCGAGACCACCCTGGCGACGCTGCGCGATGATTTCAAACTGATCCTGATCACCAAGGGCGATCTTCTGGACCAGTCGCGTAAATTGGCGCAATCGGGTCTGCGCGAGCATTTTGATGCCATCGAGATCGTTTCCCACAAGACCGCCGCCGAGTACCACGAAATTTTTACCCGGCTTGGCACGGGCGCGGATCAGGGTTTGATGGCGGGCAATTCCATGGCCTCGGATGTGGTGCCGATGATTGATGCGGGCGGATGGGGCGTGTTGATCCCGCATGGGCTGACCTGGGCGATTGAGCACGCCAAAGCCCCCGCTGACGCCCCACGATTTGCAGAGCTTGCTGATCTCGGCGCGCTACCCGATTTTATTTACGGTCTGACGCAGGCCTGATCAGGGCGATTCCGAACCCAAAAATCCGGGCCAAACGAAACATGGCAGCCCGCCAAGTTCTTGCCTTATTCCCGCCACAATGGCCGTGGTGGGGTCATGGGCCGGAGCAAACCCAACATGTTGACAAGCCAGAACGTTAATTTCCCGTTAATCCTTTGAATGAATGGGTTTATTTTGAATACACCTTATGCTAGTGTCGAACGATAATAATACATGGTCAGCCGAATAAATCGGCGGCTTGAGGCAGAAAAAGGCAGTTCATCATGAAGGCGCGGCGCGTTCAGCCGGCCCGTTTGGGGCTATTTTTTATCACGGCTTTTTGGCTCTTGGTGGTGCTTCCGCTCAGTGCGATGGCTGCACCCTATGCCGCTTATGTAATCGATGCCCGCACCGGTAAGGTGCTGCATGCCCGCAACGCCGACACCCGCCTGCATCCGGCATCTCTGACCAAGATGATGACCCTTTACGTGGCCTTTGAGGCGATCCAGCGCGGTGAAATCTCCCTTGATACCAAGGTCACTATTTCCAAGAAGGCCGCAGCAGAGCCGCCCAGCAAACTGGGACTGCGCCCTGGACAGCGCATTGCCCTGCGTTATCTGATCCGCGCCGCCGCTGTGAAATCCGCCAATGACGCCGCCACCGCAATTGGCGAGGCGATCTCGGGGTCCGAAGCCAAGTTTGCCCGCCGCATGAACCGCACCGCCAAGGCGCTGGGTATGACGCGGACCACGTTCAAGAATATGCACGGCCTGACCGAAGCGGGCCACCTGTCCACCGCCCGCGACATGACCATCGCGGGGCGCCACCTGCTGTATGATTTTCCGCAATATTACAATCTGTTTTCGCGCATCACCGCTGATGCGGGTGTGCGCAAAGTAACACACACGAACCGCCGTTTCCTGAACGACTATCGCGGTGCAGACGGGATCAAGACGGGATATACACGCGCCTCCGGCTTTAACCTCACCGCCTCCGCTGAACGGGGCAATGAACGCATTATCGTGACCGTGTTTGGCGGCAAATCCACCTCTTCGCGCAATGCCAAGGTGGCAGAGCTGATGGATCTTGGTTTCCGCCGCGCGCCCTCACGTGCGCCGCTGCGCAAACCGGCCAAGCCGGTTTATGCCGATGTCGAGACCGAAAAATCCGTTGTGCCCGGTTCCACTGCAGGTGGCGCTGGCAAGACCATTCGCGTCGTCGGCGCCGTCAAGAAATCAAAGCGCCCTGTTCTGCGTCCGGGCCATCAAGCCCCGGTATTGGTCGCCGAGGCCAAGCCGGCAGAGTCAGCCAAGCCGCCAGTTAAACCTGTCGCCGAAGCCGCCGAAACGAAACCAGCCGAAACAGCGCCGGTTGTGACCCTGGCCTCTGCCGCCGTGTCAATCAGACCTGCAGCACGTCCATCCACCTTGGCCTCAGTCGCGCCAGGACCGAAAAAGGCCCGTCCCCAAGAGATCGTGACCCGTGTTTCCACATCAGGTGGCCGGCATTGGGGCGTCAACGTGGGCCGCTACCCCAGCAAGTTTGCCGCAGAAAAAGTGCTGCTTAAAACCGCCTTGGCAGAAATGGCCACACTCGATGGCAGCCTGCGCAAGGTGGTGCGACGCCCACAGGGCTTTGACGCCAATTTTCTTGGGATGACACGCGAAACCGCCGATCTGGCCTGCCGACGTCTGGCGGCGCGCAAGATCAGCTGTTTCATGATTGGGCCCAGCTAAACCGCCCACACCATTTCCTGGTCAGGCAGTCTCACGCGCCTCACGGCGTATCCATGTCACAAATGATTTCAGAACGGGCCGCATCACGCCGGGCCGTTTGACAAGGTGATAGCCTGCATCATCGTCCGGTTCGATGTGCAACTCACGCAATCGCCCCGCCGCGATATCCCGCGCAACAAATTCACGCACGGTTACAATCACCCCCTGCCCGTCCCGCGCCCCGTCAAGCAAGAGATTGCCGGGCACCTGCACCATCCCGTGTTTGCGTGCGCCGGACATCCCGTGACGGTCCAGCCATCTGGTGCTTTCAGATGTGCCAAACTCTTCGAGCCACGGCAGATCGGCCAAGGCATTGATGTCCGGGCCCGGACCATCGCCAACCAAACAGGGCGCAGCCACCACGACCATAGGCGAGCGGAGCAGCATTTCCGCATCCAGCCCCGGCCACGGCCCAACCCCATAACGCAGCGCCACATCAATTCCGTCTGAGGACAGCGTGACAATCTCTGGTGTTGGATCAATCATCAGATCCACCTCGGGATGCCGCGCCCGAAACTTTGGCATGCGCGGCATCAACCATGAGGCGGCAAAGGTGGGCGTGACAGAAATATGCAGCGGCTTGTCGTCCAACGCGCCGGTGATCTCTTGCGTCGCTTCGATCATCGCGGCAAATCCCGCCTGCAGGGCTTTGGCCAATGTCTCGCCCGCGTCCGTCAGCTGCAGACCCCGCCCGGACCGATCAAGCAATGCCACGTCCAGATGTGCCTCAAGCGCACGCAACTGTTGGCTGATCGCGGCGTGGCTGACGCCAAGCGCCTCACCTGCCGCCACCAAGTTACGGGTCTGGGCAAAGGCCGAAAACGCCCTGAGCGCCGACAATGGCGGTAGGTGACGCCAATCCATATTAAACCCCAGCTTACACAATGCGAACATCCGTGACTCGCAGTATGTCACCGTTTCAAACATATTCAACAGCAGATGCATGCAAGGAAAGGAACCGACATGTTAAATATTTATGCTCAAGCCTTCATGACTGCGACCCGCACCGACAAAGTGGAAATGCGCGAACACCCCAGAACAAACAAGACCACCCGGCGCCGCTGGTTCCAGCGCGGCAAGACGATCCAGATCCACCCGCTGGACCTGTGAGGCTGGTATGAGCAATTCAATGGCCTTGGTTCTCGTGGACATTCAGAACGATTATTTCACCGGAGGGCTGTGGCCCGTGGAAGACATGGAACGCGTCGCGTCACATGCTGCCGAAGTGCTGCAGGACGCTCGGACCGCTGGTGAGATGGTCGTGCATGTCTATCACGAGGCCGCCAGCGACAGCGCACCATTCTTTCGTCCCGGCACCCAGGGGGCGCAAATCCACGCCTCCGTCGCACCGCAGGAAGGTGAGGCGATGATCCTCAAACACCGCCCCAACAGCTTTCATGGAACAGATCTGCACGCACATCTTCAGGCGGCGGGGATCACCCAAGTGACGATCATCGGCGCTATGACGCAAATGTGCATTGATGCGACCGCGCGTGCGGCACGGGATCTGGGTTATGACGTGACGCTGATTGCCGATGCCTGCGGGGCCAAGGCGCTGTCATTCAATGGCGTGCACCTCAGCGCTGCCGAAGTGCAGGCGGCCTTTCTCGCCCCGCTTGCCATGTCTTATGCAAAGGTGATCTGAAATGCCGTCAATACCCCACCCTCGTCTCGGAACAATGCAACGGGAACGCGGCATCATGACCCTCAAATGGGCCGCTTCGGTTGTGCAGATCATGGGCTACAGCGCCACGGCATTCGGGCTGACGCCGCTTAATATCTATCTGTTCCTGATCGGGCTGATCGGCTGGTTCACAGTGGGCGTGTTGTGGCGCGACAAGGCGATCATGTTGATCCATGTCGTGGCCTTGGGCGCCATGGTGGCAGGATTGATCAGCGGTTAGGGCCTGATCCTAGGCAGCCACGCGCCGGTAAAGATGCCATGTGGCGTGGCCCAGCACTGGCATCGCAATAAAAAGCCCCAGAAACAGCGGGATCATCGCAGCCAGGGTCACAACGCCGATGAATATCCCCCAGAGGATATAAAGCGCGAAACTGTCCTGCACCGCGGACATGGAACGCAACATCGCTGTCATAAAATCGACGTCGCGATCCAGCAGCATCGGCATACCAAGAACGCTGAGCGAGAACACCACAGTTGCAAAGATCGCACCGATCACGGTGCCGAAGCCAAGCATCATCAGTCCATCGGGGCGCAGAAACACCTCAAGCGAGGTGGAAACATTGGTCATAGGAGAAAGGCCCAGAAACAGCGCAAAAATCATATGACCTAGGAAGAACCAGAACAGGAAAATCACCACAATGATTGTGGCCAGCCAAGGCAACTGGCCCGATTTGCTGGTCCAGACCACGCGCAGCACATCGGGGAAATGAATCTCTTCTCCTGCGGCCCTGAGGCGGCTTGTCTCATAAAATCCAAGTGCCGCCAGCGCCCCGACCAGAGGAAAGCCCAGCACCGCAAGGATCAGCCAGAACGTCTGTCCGGTGGCATAGGTGATCCAGCCCATGATCAACCCGACAATGACAAAGAAACTGGCGAAGAACAGATCCGTGACAGGATTGGCAAGGAAATCGCGAAGACCCAGTCCAAGGCTGGTTTTGAAATCTGCAATAGTGGGTCTGCGCAGGGTTGGTGCGCCTTCGGGTCTGGTGTTCATTCCGGCAGTATTGCCAAGAAATTCAGAAAAGCAAATTCTTGCTTTTGTTTCTCAGGTCGCGGCCTGCAACAAGGTGCGGGTATAGTCACTTTTTGGTCTGTCGTAGAGGTCTTCTGCAGCGCCATATTCGACCACGTCACCGCGTTTCATCACCAGCACCTTGTGCGACATTGCGCGGACCACCTTAAGGTCATGACTGATGAACAAATAAGCCAGCCCGTATTTGACCTGCAGGTCGCGCAGCAGCTCAACAATCTGAACCTGCACAGTCATATCCAAGGCCGACGTTGGCTCATCCAGCACCAGAAGGCGCGGGCGCAGGACCATGGCGCGGGCAATGGCGATCCTCTGACGTTGGCCGCCGGAAAACTCATGCGGATAGCGGTCCATGGTGGCCGGGTCGAGGCCCACTTCGACCATCACCTCATGGACCAGTTCACGCTGGTCACGGTTCGGGTCCACTTTGTGAATGTCGAGACCCTCGGCAATGATCTGAAAGCAGGTCATGCGCGGGCTCAGCGATCCAAAAGGATCCTGAAACACGATCTGCATATCCTTGCGCAGCCGCCGCAACTCACGGGTCGACCATTTGCGCACGTCCTGCCCCATAAAGGTGATCCCCCCCTCGGAGGAAATCAGACGCATGATTGCCAGCGCCAGCGTTGTCTTTCCCGACCCGCTTTCCCCGACAATACCAAGCGTTTCACCGGCACGCACAGACAGGGTCGCGTCATTCACGGCCTTCACATGGCCCACCGTACGGCGCAGCAGCCCTTGCTGGATCGGAAACCACACCTTGAGGTGTTCGGTGTTGACGATCTCTTCGGCCTCTGGCGCAACGGGGTCCGGCGCGCCTGTTGGTTCGGCGCTGAGCAGCTTGATCGTATAGGGATGCTGCGGGGCGTCAAAAATCTCTTTGGTGGGGCCTTGCTCAACAATCTCGCCATTCTGCATCACACAGACACGGTCCGCGATGCGGCGCACGATGCCCAGATCATGCGTGATGAACAAAAGGCCCATGCCCTCGCTGTCTTTGAGATCTTTTAACAGATCAAGGATCTGCGCCTGAATGGTCACATCTAGCGCGGTTGTTGGTTCATCCGCGATCAACACGTCGGGTTTGTTGGCCAAGGCCATTGCGATCATCACACGCTGGCGCTGTCCACCGGACAACTGGTGCGGATAAGCACCCAAGCGGCTTTGCGCATCATTGATGCCAACCTTGTCCAGCAATTCAAGAATCCGGTCTCGGGCCGCCACCCCAACCAGCCCCTGGTGCAGGGCCAGCGATTCCGCCAGTTGCTTTTCAATCGTGTGCAGCGGATTGAGCGAGGTCATTGGCTCTTGAAAGATAAAGCTGATGTCGTTGCCGCGCACCTTGCGAAGCAGCGCCTCATCCGCGCCAATCATCTGCTGCCCGTCATAGGTGACAGATCCGGACACCTCTGCGCTGCTGCCCAACAGCGCCACAGTGGACAGTGCCGAGACCGATTTGCCCGATCCGCTTTCCCCCACCAATGCGACCGTCTCGCCCCGTTCCACGTGGAAGGACACGCCCTTGACCGCATGGGTCAGCGCGCCGTCCTGCCGGAAGGATACGCGCAGGTCTTTGACATCAAGCAGTGCAGTCACGAAAACGTCTTTCTTGGATCAAAGGCATCGCGGATGCCCTCAAAAATGAACACCAACAGCGACAGCATGATCGCAAAGGTAAAGAACGCGGTGAAGGCCAGCCAGGGCGCTTGCAGGTTTTGTTTGGCCTGCAATGTCAGCTCACCCAGCGAGGGGGCCGATGAGGGCAGACCGAAGCCGAGGAAATCCAGCACCGCCAGCGTGCTGATGGTGCCCGTGATGATAAAGGGCAGCATCGTCAGCGTTGCCACCATCGCATTGGGCAGCATATGGCGGAACATGATAGTGATATTCCCCACGCCCAGCGCCCGCGCCGCCCGCACATATTCAAGATTCCGCGCCCGCAGGAATTCGGCCCGCACCACGCCCACAAGGGACATCCAGCCGAACAGCACCATCAGGAACACCAACAGCCAGAAACTGCGCCCCAGAATGGCGAACATAATAATGATCACGTAAATCTGCGGCGTGGAGGACCAGATCTCGATGATCCGCTGAAAGATCAGATCGACCCACCCGCCAAAGAAGCCCTGCACCGCCCCTGCAATAATCCCGATGACAGAAGCCAGCCCCGTCACGATCAGGGTGAACAGGATCGACAGGCGGAAGCCATGGATGACCCGCGCCAGCACGTCGCGTTTGGTGCCGTCCGTACCAAGCCAGTTTTGTTCATTCGGCGGCAAGGGCGCCGCGCCGGGGCGGTCCACGGCCGTGTTGAAAGAATAGGGAATGATCGGCCAGATCGCCCAGCCCTTGACGATGTCTTCGCCGTCGATCACGCCATCTTGGGCATCTTCGATCAAGGCCTCGGGGTCATCAAAACAGGCGTCAAGCCCGCCGGTTTCGATCAGGCATTTTACCTCTGGATCGCGGTAGATCGCTTCGGTCTGGAAATCGCCACCAAACTCGGTCTCCGGGTAGAAGTTAAAAATCGGTGTGTAATATTCGCCGCGATAATTCACGAGGATCGGTTTGTCGTTGGCGACAAATTCGGCAAACAGCGAGATCCCGAACAGCACCGCAAAGATCCAGAGCGACCAATAGGCGCGGCGGTTGCGGGTGAAATTGCGCCAACGGCGTTGGTTCAGGGGGGACAGGGTCATCAGCCTTCCCTCCGTTCAAAGTCAATGCGCGGATCAACCAGCACATACATCAGGTCCGACAGGATTCCCACCAACAGACCGATCAGCCCGAAGATAAACAAAGAGCCAAACACGATCGGATAATCCCGCGCCACCGTCGCCTCAAAGGCAAGGCGCCCCAAGCCATCAAGGCTAAAGATCGTCTCGATGATCAGGGAGCTGCCAAAGAAGACCCCGATGAACACCGCCGGAAAACCCGCGATCACGATCAACATCGCGTTGCGGAACACATGGCCATACAGCACCTTGCTCTCGGACAAACCCTTTGCGCGGGCGGTCATGACATAGTGTTTCTTGATCTCGTCGAGAAAGCTGTTCTTGGTCAGCAGCGTCAGCGTGGCAAAGGCGCTGATGGTCGAGGCCAGCACTGGCAAGGTGATGTGCCAGAAATAGTCCCCGACCTTGCCCAGCAGGCTGAGCTGATCAAAATTGTCGGAGGTCAGTCCGCGCAGCGGGAAGATCTGCCAGTAAGATCCGCCAGCAAAGAGAACCAGCAACAGGATCGCGAACAGAAATCCGGGGATCGCATAGGCCGCAATGATCGCGCCGGACGTCCAGGTGTCAAAGCGGCTGCCATCGCGCACCGCCTTGCGGATGCCCAGCGGGATTGAGATCATATAGGCGATGAGTGTAGACCATAGGCCCAGCGTGATCGACACAGGCAGCTTTTCCTTGATCAGGTCAATCACACTGATGGAACGAAAATAACTCTCCCCGAAATCAAAGCGCATGTAGTTCCACATCATATTGATGAAGCGTTCGACGGGCGGTTTGTCAAAGCCGAACTCTTTTTCCAGTTCCGCAATGAACTCTGGCGGCAAGCCGCGCGCGCCCACATAGGTGCTGTCAGAGGCGTTATCGATCGGATCGGAACCGGCGTCAGAGTTGGTCCCGGCAAAGCCGCCAAACACGTCGCCGCCACCCTGCGCACGGGCAATCGCCTGCTCAACCGGACCGCCGGGCACAAACTGCGCCAGGGTAAAGTTGATCAGCATGATCCCCAACAATGTCGGGATGATCAAAAGCAACCGTCGAAGAATATATGCGCCCATGGCTGCGGCTTACCTCAATGCACCAGAGGCGCGCAATGCAGCGGCTTTTTCCGGGTTGTACCACCAAAAATCAAGATAGCCCAAACCATAGGCTGGGATCTCTTCGGGATGTTCGTACTGGTCGTAGTAGGCCACCCAATGACTGTCGTTGTACCAGACCGGGATCATGATCAACTCTTGGCGCAAGGCGCGGTCGATGGCCATCATCGCGGCGGTTTCTTCCTCGCGGGTTTGGGCCGCCAGCGACACTTCGATCAACTCATCCACCAGTTTGCTGGCCACGCCCGCCGGGTTGAACAAGGAATAGCTTGCCGCTTCGGACCCGAAGTATTGGGCCAATCCGGTGCCGGTACCCAAAAAGGCAGGATAGCTATCATAGATCAGATCATAATCGCGATCACGCTCGCGGGCGGTGTATTGCGAACTGTCGACTTTCTCCAACTTGGCGTCGATGCCAAACGCCTGAAGGTTTGACACAAAATTCTCGATCACCGCCGTAATGGTGGCGGAACTGGCGGAGTTGAACAGAAAATTGAGTGACAGCGGCTCCCCTTCCGCATTGACCCGCTTGCCATCCTTTATCGTCCATCCAGCCTCTTCCAGAAGCTTGCCAGCGCGGCGGGCATTGCGCCGGTCAAACAACCGGTCCCCTTTGGAGGTATGCGGCACGCGCACCTCCTCGCTTAGCATCTCTGGCGGGACCAGATCGCCGAGTTTCTGCAATAACGCCAATTCAGCCCCTTCGGGTTTGCCTTGGGCCATCAGCGGCGTGTCTTGTGAAAAAGAGGCCCGTTGCTTGAACAACCCGTATTGCAGCGATTCATTGGTCCATTCAAAGTTGAACGCCAAAGAGATCGCCTCACGCACGCGTTTATCCTGCAAGTTCTCGCTCGCCAGATTAAAAATGATCCCGCTGGAGCTCGGCGGCTGACCGTCTGGCAGCTCTTTCTTGACCACCTGACCCCGTTCGACTTTGGGGAAGTCATAGCCCGCCGCCCATTTCTTGGAATCGGACTCGCGGCGGAAGGTGTATTCACCTGCTTTGAACGCTTCAAACGACGCGGTGTCATCGCTGAATATCTCAAGGCGGATGGTGTCAAAATTGTTTCGGCCCTGATTGATCGGCAGGTCTTTGCCCCAATAATCGGGGTTCCGCTCAAGCACGATCCGCCGGGTCAGATCGATATCCTTTATCACATAAGGCCCAGAACCGGGCGGCGATGTGAGCCATGAATCCTTCAGGCCGACACCATTTTTCTCCATCCATTCTTTGGGCCAAGCCGGCACGCCGCCGACCTGCTCAATCAAGCTGCGGCGCGAGATACCGTCGGCAAAGTAGAACTTGATGGTGTGGTCGTCGATCACCTCAACCTTGGGAATGCGTTTGCGCACGGCATCAGCATAGGATTTTAGCCCCTCATCAAGCAGCAGATTGTGGGAAAATGCGATGTCATGCGCCGTTACTGGTGCGCCATCGGAAAATCGCGCCTCGGGTCGCATACGGAAGATAACCCATGATTTGTCTTCGGGGTACTCCACAGACTCGCACAGCAGGCAGTAAGCTTCGGAGTATTGATCGGCAGGCAATCCATCCGAGGGCGCCTCTCCCAAAAGGCTTTCATAGCCAAAGACTGAGAACAGATGCGCCCGACCTTTGCCGGAATAGGGGTTCATCGAATCCAGCGAGCCAACAAATGCAATGGCAATTTCGCCGCCCTTGGGGGCGTCTGGGTTCACATAGTCAAAATGCGGGTAATCAGCCGGATAGGACAGATCGCCATAAAAGGAATAACCATGGCTGACCGTGGTGCCGGTATCCTGTGCCCGGACCGCCCCGGCCATGATGACGCCGATCCCAAGTGACAACAGCGCAGTCCAGTTCATCCAACTTTTCATTGGCAGGGTTCGGGCGGCGGTCCGGGTCTTGGGTCTGGTCATCAGGCGCATCCTCTTGATCGCAATTCACGTTTGTCGCTTGATGTAAGCTAAAGGGCGGCCATGCCAAGATACAAGTTGCGATTATGTTATCGGCCGCCCATCGCACAAAAAAGGCCGCCCATTGGGCGGCCTCTCATCCCGGTATGGGATCAAATCAGTTTGCGATGCTTTGCAGGTAGGCAATCACGTCCGCGCGGTCTGCTGGTTTTTTCAAACCGGCGAAACCCATTGTGGTGCCAGGCGCATAGCCTTTGGGGTTTTCAAGAAAACCGCTCAGATTTTCCGGGGTCCATGCGCCGTCCAGACCTGTCAAGGCGCCGGAGTACCCAAAACCATCAACAGAGGCGATGTCGCGATCCACAACGGCATAGAGGTGCGGACCAACTGCATTCGCGCCATCTTCGACCTTGTGACAGGCCGTGCATTTCCTGAACACCTTCTCGCCCTTGCCGGCATCGGCTTCGGCCATCATGGCGACAAAGTCGATTTCTTCTTCGGGTTCAGCGTCGCCACCGGCAACCTCAATCACATAGGACTGTTCGCCATGCGCTTCGGCATGATAAATCTCTTCGGCTGCCCATTTGCCCAGAAGCAGGATCAGCCACGCGCCAAACAGGCCGCCGGCAATTTTGGTCAGTGTCATTGTATCGAACATGGCATAGGTCCAGTGTTTTGGTATCAAGCGTCGTTTTGCGCGTATCTATTGCTTTCCCTTGTCGCAAGCAAGGTGTAGTTACCGCGACCATTCGCCCATCCTCCGATATTTTACAACGGATTGCGTTCATGAGTGCAAAAACCACCCCCCGTATCGCCTTTCAAGGTGCCTTGGGTGCCTATAGCCACGAGGCCTGTCTGCAGGCCCGGCCAGAGATGATTCCCGTGCCCTGCCTGACCTTCGAAGAGGTGATCCGCGCGGTAAAAGAAGGTCATGCCGATCTGGCGATGTTACCGGTGGAGAACACGACCTACGGACGGGTCGCCGATATTCACAGGTTGCTACCCGAAAGTGGCCTGCACATCGTCGGAGAGGCCTTTGTCCGCGTGCGCATTGCGCTGATGGCCAAGCCGGGAGTGAAGCTGGAGGACATCAAACATGTCCGCGCCCATCTGGTGTTGCTGCCGCAGGCCCGGACCTTCTTGAATGCGCATGGCATCACATCAGAGCCCGCCGCCGACAGCGCAGGCGCAGCAGCGGATCTGGCAGCCTCCGATTGCATGACCGAAGGGGTTCTGGCCAGTGAGGTTGCGGCGGAGATTCACGGACTTGAGGTTCTGGCGCGGGATATTGAGGATCTTGACCACAACACCACGCGCTTCTTGCTGATGTCGCCGGAAATCGATGAAACACGCCGCAGTGAAAAGATGCTGACCACGTTCATTTTTGAGGTCCGCAACATCCCTGCTGCGCTTTACAAAGGCATGGGCGGTTTCGCGACCAATGGCGTCAACATGACCAAGCTGGAAAGCTATATGGTGGGCGGCTCTTTCACGGCCACCCAGTTCTATGCCGACATCGAAGGCCACCCCGAGGATCCGCCCGTGCGCCGTGCGTTGGAGGAATTGGATTACTTTACCAATATGCTGGAAATCCTTGGGGTATATCCTGCTGACGCGGATCGGGGCTGAGGGTCAAAGGCGCAGAACCAGCGGACAATGATCCGAGACTTCTGGCGTGTAGATCACATCAAAGTCTGCCCTCCCACCCAAACCGCGCACCAACATGTAATCAGCGAACCGGCCCGGTTTGAGATATTGTGCGGTGCGGGTGCCGGGGAAATTGCCGGAAGTCACCAGTTCTTCAAATCCGGCTTTGCGCATCAAGGCCAACGTTTCGCTGTCCGGTTCAACGTTGAAATCGCCGCAGATCACTGCGATGTCATCCGCCCGCGCCACGCTGTCAAACAGCGCCAGCATTGATCGCGCCTGCGCCCTGCGTTCGACGGTGTCCATCTTGCCGCGCAAATCGCGCAACCCGTGCATATGCCCAACCGTCACGCTGCGCCCGGTTTCGTGATCATGGACCCGCACCACATGGGCGCTGCGCGATCTGGGATGATCACCGTAACCATCTGTGCCGTAAGATTTGTGAACGAACCCCTGCGCCTGACCGATCACCGGCAAATCCCGGCTGACAAAGGTCGCCAGCCCCCATTGTGACGGCACCGAAATGTCGCCATCCCACAACACGCCCTGCGCAGCCGGGCAAAAGCTGGCAGCATGTGTGGGCAGCACCGCACAAACATCCCCAAAGAAATTCGCCCGCTGCGGCAAGACATGATCCCCGTCGCGGTAGGTCAGTTCAGGTTTTGAAGACCGCGGGCTGTGCACCACTTCCTGCAGACAAAGGATATCGGGCTGTTCACGTTGCAGGTAAGGCAAAAGCACATCGTGCATCTTGCCGCCCCAGCCGTTCAGACACATGATTTTCATCGGCACGGCCCTCAGTTCGTCGATGCAAGTTACGGCGATAGCGCCTCAGGCCTGCTTAAGATACCGTTCTTCCATCGTGGTGGCATAATCAGCCACGCGCAGTTTGTATTTCTTGGTCAGGGACGCTTTGGCGAGTTTGAGAGATTGCACAAACAGACGTGCGCTGAGGTTCTTCGGCTTTATTTCAAGTTCAACCCTGATACGGGTCCGGGAGCGGGACAATGCAATTAGTTCAAACCGCATTTCTCCGATAAGCCCGGGTGACGTGCTGTGGATGACCATCTCGTTTGGACGATCAAACTGCACCATCTCGACCTGCAATTCGCGGCGTTTGCCGCGCAGTTCAAACACCGCGTGCCATTGCATTCCGATACCGGGATCGTCCAGACGATCCACGCGCCGCACATCCGCACCGCGCCGCATTGCCGCCCGTTCAAAGCTTTCAAAGTCGCACAACATCGCAAAAACTGCATCAATCGGAGCTTCGAGGTCTTCTCGTGTTGAAAACTTCATCGGTCTGCCTTGTCTCTTCGTCAACTTGTCTGCGTTAACGTTCGTTTAACACATTCACCTCAATCCAGCGTATCCGCAAGCCAATTTTTCAGCAGGAAATGTGCGATTGCGCCCTTACGCGCGGGCAGCAGCTTGGGGTGGTTTCCGGCAAAGACGTCCACCATATCTTCGCGGCTGACCCAAAGCGCATCTTCGATTTCCACCGGATCAATGGTGATCTTGTCGTCAAGGGCCTCACCTTGGCATCCAAACATTAACGAAGCCGGAAAAGGCCAGGGTTGGCTTGCCAAATAGCTGACCGGACCAACCGGCACGCCCGCCTCTTCGAACACCTCGCGGCGCACAGCGGCCTCAAGCGTTTCGCCTGGCTCCACAAATCCTGCTAGCAGCGAATACATCCCTTCGGGCCAGCCGGGCGAACGCCCCATCAACACCGAATTGCCATGGGTGATCAGCATGATCACAACCGGATCGGTACGCGGGAAATGCGAGGCATTGCAAGCCGGGCATGTCCGTTGCCAACCGCCGTGCGTGATATCAGAGGCCACACCGCAAACCGCGCAGAACCCGTGGATGTCATGCCAGCCGATGATCGCCTTGCCGGTCGCGGCCAGTTCCGCATCACGGGGGGACAGCCAAGTCATAACGCGCCGCAATTCATAAAAACCCATCGTGTCCGGTAGAGCCGGATGGCGCTGCTCTGACGGGTCAAGGAACGCGCCCAAAGACGCCTCATCAAGACCCTCGGGCAACCAGGGCGAGAGGTCAAACGCAAACCGCGGACCGCCATTTTCGCGTCCCAAAAGGATCGGGTCGGCCTCTGCTTCGTTCAAAATTACGTGATCCATCGGCAGCCGCACCAATTGGGAAGGCCGTTCGGGGGAGATCAAGACCTTGCCTCGCCAAAACAGGATCGCACGGGCATCAGGATGCTGGCGCGCTTCGGTCAAGGCTTTGGGATCACTGCGAATTTCGCCTGCACGATCCAATGCGGACCCTCCAAAGGTCACCTGCTCTGCATGCTTCATACCGTGCTCCTGCTGACAATTACGCTGCTCGGATACAGGAATGCACCATGGTCACCGCGAGGGCAATCGGATGCTGTCACTTGACGAAGTTGTGACACCTATGCGAACTCAATCATTAGTAGACTGAGTCAACTATCTATACCGTTAGGCATGTATTGACAGCTTTTGACACATTATTCTCCGGACCGCCCTTGGGCCCGGATGACCACAAGGGCAGATCGGTCGGGCTCAGGATTCTGGCGACCACGGATCTGCATTTGCAACTGCACGGATATGACTACCACGCAGACCGGCAGGGCCCGCATTTCGGCCTCGCGGGGCTTGCGCCGCAAATCACGACCGCCCGCGAGGAGGCAGAGCGGATGGGAATGGCCTGCGTCCTGCTCGACAACGGTGATTTCCTTCAAGGCGGCGCGATGGGTACATGGCTGGCCAACCGGCCCGTGACCGCCGCGCATCCGCTGGTCAAAACAATGAACACCATCGGGTACGACGCCATCGGGTTGGGCAACCACGATCTGGATTTTGGCTTGCCCTATCTCAACGCGCTGGCGGAGCATCTGAATATGCCACTGGTCGCCAGCAATCTGCGGGGGCCAACGACATCCGCCCTTTACCGCAGTGCGATCGTCTCTGCCCGGCTCCCCTCGCACGGAACACCCCCGGCCGCGGCGCTGCGGGTTGGGGTGATCTCTGTCCTGCCGCGCGGTACGGATCAATGGAATGCCAACGTTCTGTCAGGGCAAGCCACGGTACAAGACTATCACAAAGCGGTTGAACGGGCCGCGCCCGCCCTGCGCAGTGCCGGGGCGCACGTGGTTGTCCTTCTCGCGCATATGGGCAGGCAAGAGTTCCACACAGGGACCGCATCAGACCCCGCATTGGCATCCCTCAGGGGCATCGATGCGATCGTTTTGGGACACACTCACGAAAGCTTTCCACTGTCAAAAAGCGCCTGTAGCCCCAACAGTCCTGCGGGCCGCATTGCAGGTCGTCCCGCGATCATGCCCGGACATCACGGATCTCATCTGGGCGTGCTGGACATCACCTTGCAAGCGGGCAGCGACAACCAGTGGCGCGTCTGCGCCCATCAAGCCGAATTGCGAGAAAACACATCAAGGCCCTGCGAAAAACTCCTGTCCGCCTCTGCGCAGGCGCACGGTCTGGTCCAGCGTCACTTGAGACAGCCGGTAGGGCGCCTTCAACGCCGAATGCACAATTACTTTTCCTTTGCCGCGCCCACACAGATATGCGCCCTGCTCGCACAGGCCAAAAGGGCCGCCATTTTGGACCAGATTCGCGGCACCGCAAATGCGGCTTTGCCCCTTGCCATTGCTGTCTCTGCCCAAACCGCGGGTGGGCGCAACGGCGCTGACAACTTTGTTGAGGTTGCGCCCGGCCCCTTTCTCCGGCGTGATCTCAACGCGCCTTGCCCCCATGACAATGAAATCTGGGCGCTTCGTGTGACGGGCCGCGAAATTCGCGGGTGGCTCGAACAGGCGGCGGCGGTGTTTCAGCGCTTGCAAGCATGCGAACCCGATCAGAACCTGCTGCATCCCGGCACGGCACCCTTTCACTTTCTTACCCTTTATGGTCTGCGTTATGAGATTGATCCGACAAAGCCCTTGGGCGCACGCATCAGCGATTTACGCTGCGATCAGGGGCCATTGGCGCCAAAAGATTCTGTCGTGCTGGTCACAGACCATTTTCGCGCCGGTGGTGGCGGAGGATATCCGGCACTTGATCCAAAGAACGTGATCCTGCGCCATGCCGCCAATCTGCACGCCGCAGTTCAAGATAGTCTTACCGGCAACATTCTGGAAGAGGATCCCTTGGTCAGGCCTTGGAAGCTCAAGCCATCCCAAAGCGTGAAAGCGATTCTGAATACATCACCAAGGGCGCGCCTCCACTTGCAAGACATCGCTCATCTCAAGCCAGAGGACTGCGGGACAAGTGAAGATGGCTTTGCAAAAATACGCCTGTCGCTCTGATGCTTGCGCTTGGTGCGGCGGCGTCCTATATGAGCGGTGAGAGGTTGGTGCGGGCAGGCGCCTCGCCAACCCGGTCAGATCCGGAAGGAAGCAGCCGTAACGAGTCCCGCTTGGGTCGTTATCAATCTCTCACCTGATGCAACGGTCCCAAGTGGGCCGCGCATTCCGGCTCATCGTAAAATCTGATCCCAAACCGCTCGGTTCTTTCGGGAAAACGCGCCGATATGACCAACGGCTTCGAGGCCAAGCGCCGCTGGCGTAATCACGGTGACATCGGCATCGGTTTTGCCATAATCCCGCGCCAGCCGTTTCACACAATGCGGCGGCATCATTACGTCGTCTTCAAAGGCGATGAATTTGACCTCGGTCGCGGGTTGGTTCCAGTTGATCGCAGGCAAGGTCTGGCCGGCCTCATCGCCAAAGGTGTTTTTGGAAGTGCACCAATGCCGCCATTGCCAATAGGCCGGTCCCGGCAGATCCTCCCCAATGCCAAGCAGTTTGCCCGGAATATATCCAAACAGCGCCGCCATCATTGGCCCCAGGCCAAACCAGAACATAAGCGCCTGTGCGCGGTAAGGCCAAGGATGATCGGAGTGGCTGACATTGCCGGAAGCCACACAGATCACGCGATCAATACCGCTCGTGTCCTGCTGTAACGGCAGTGTCATGGCACCAAGGGAATGACCAATTGTCCAGAATGCCAGTTCAGGGAAATTTCGCCGCACATAGGCGCGGGCGGCTTGCTGATCTTGCAACCCCCAGTCGGCCATCGAAGCGGTCGATTTGCGTACAGATCCACGCCCGGACCGCCCCATATCGCGGTAGTCATAGGTGAACACGACAAAGCCATGCTCTTGTGCAGCATATTCGGCAAAGGCCCGATAAAATGTTTGCGGTACGCCCGTAGCGCCATTGATCACCAGCGCGCCGCGTGCGGCCCCCGATGGCAAGAAAAACTCGCCAATCAATTCAGCTCCATCTTTGGTCTTGAAGACCTCAACCTTCTTCATCGGGCCCCTCAAATGGGCATATGTCGCGCCGTCTGCCATGCTGTTTCTCCACAGAATACAGGCTAGACCAATCGGTCCAATTGATTCCATCTGGACCAATCGGTCTAGTTGTGTCAAGAAGGAAAAATGACCAAACGCGCACTCTCCACCAAGGATCGATTGATACGATCTGCCGCCAACCTGTTTCGGGTGCGCGGGTATCATGGGGTCGGACTGAACGATCTTTTGGCCCATGCAAATGCGCCCAAGGGTTCGCTTTACCATCATTTTCCTGATGGAAAACCGGACCTTGCCAAGGCGGCGGCGATCTGGGCCTCCGATGAAATGCTGCGGCTTATCGCCGTCAGCTTTGAGGAGGCAAAAACCTTTGAGGACGGCATGACAACGCTGTGTCACAAACTGGCGAAATTGTTTGACCTTGCCGGCCGATGGGATGGTTGCCCGATCTCGTCCACCCTATTCGAAGGGCCGGACAACGAAGATTTTCGTGCCTGCGCCGAGCAGTTGTTCAACGGCTGGATTGCCGAAGGGGCAGAGGCGGCGGAACGTCTGGGTGATGCGCCCGACGAGGCCCGCCGCAAATCGGAACGCATGTTTATCATGGTGCAGGGCGGCTGGACGCTTGCCCGCGCCCGCCGGTCCTCCGATGTGCTGCGCGAATTGCCCGGTTTGCTCAACTAAAGCCGTGCGGCGGCGAAGGTATCACATTGCCCGATATCACCGCTTTCATAGCCCCGCGCAAACCAACGCGCCCGCTGTTCTGAGGTGCCATGGGTAAAGGTATGCGGCTGCGGGACACGCCCGGCCTGTCTTTGCAAATGGTCATCGCCGATCTTGCGCGCCGCATTCAGCGCCTCTTGCAAATCGCCCTTTTCCATCAACCCCTGCACATTGGTGGCCCAAATACCCGAGAGACAATCGGCCATCAGCTCCAGCCGGACGGTCAGGGCATTGGCTTCGACCTTACTGGCTTGCTGCCGCGCGGCGTTGACCTTGGGCAAGATGCCGAGCTGGTTCTGCACGTGATGCGCCACCTCATGGGCGATCACATAGGCCGCGGCAAAATCACCGCCCGCCCCCATACGTTGATCCAACAATGTGAAAAAGCTGGTGTCCAGATAAGCCTTGTTGTCCGCCGGACAGTAGAACGGCCCCGTGGCGCCCGATGCACCGCCACACGGGCTTTGTGTAACGCCGGAAAACACGACCAGCTTTGGTGGTTGATATTGGCGGTTGAGCTGCTGCGCAAAGATATTGGTCCAGACATCTTCGGTGGTGGCCAAAACCTGCGCTGAGAATTGGGTTGCGCGACTGTCGGCGTCAGACACGGGCGCAGTTTGCTGCGTTTGAACGGTGCCGCCGCCTTGCAGGAGAGGGCTCACATCAATACCGGTGAAATATCCGATTGCAAGAACCGCAATGACACCCACAAGGCCAAGCCCACCAGCACGGCCACCGCGTCCACCGCCCCTGCGTCCCCCGCTGCGCACTTCTACATTTCTGCTGCGCCGAATACCTCTCAACCGCATGACACCACCCCTTTTTGCAACGGCACTATTGTCAGCCGAACGCATCAGCCACACAATAGTTCAATGAACGATAGCAATGAAATGGCAAAAGACCGGACAGATTGGGCCGAAGACCGCACCATTCTGGCGAACGAACGCACTTTTGCAGGCTGGATGCGCACAGGCATGGCGTCATTGGCCATCGCTGTGGGGCTCAAGGCGGTGTTTGGCGCATTTGACCCCACATGGCTGGCCAAGTCGGTCGCATCGGTGTTTGTCCTGATCGCGATCTATATTTTCTGGGCCGCGCAGCAGCAAAGCCGCCGCACCCTCGACCGGCTCAGCGAACATCAGGCCGCCTCACAACCCCACAGCCGAATGCGCAACCTTGCCATCGCCTTCATCGGCGGGTCGATTGCGACGGGCGCGATCCTCTGGACACTGTGAGGGTGGTGGACGCCGCGCGGCGGAACGCCTAGTTTAACACCTTGACCGAATCCGCCGCAGGAACACCATGACCGCACCCACAGCCTACCGCGTGCTGGCCCGCAAATACCGGCCCGAAACCTTTGTCGATCTGGTCGGCCAGGACGCCATGGTGCGCACCCTCAAGAATGCCTTCGAGGCGGATCGCATTGCCCAAGCCTTTGTAATGACAGGCATTCGCGGCACCGGCAAAACCACAACCGCGCGGATCATCGCCAAAGGCATGAACTGTATCGGCCCCGATGGCACCGGCGGCCCAACCACCGAACCCTGCGGCGTTTGCGAGCATTGCACCGCAATCATGGAGGGGCGCCATGTTGACGTGATGGAAATGGACGCCGCCTCTAATACCGGCGTCGCCAACATCCGCGAAATTATCGACAGCGTGCATTACCGCGCCGCATCGGCCCGTTACAAAGTCTACATCATCGACGAAGTTCACATGCTGTCCACAGGTGCGTTCAACGCCTTGCTCAAGACGCTGGAAGAACCGCCCGAGCACGTCAAATTCATCTTTGCGACCACCGAGATTCGCAAAGTGCCGGTCACGGTGCTGTCGCGGTGCCAGAGGTTTGACCTGCGCCGGATCGAGCCCGAAGTCATGATCGAAATGCTGCGCCGGATTGCAAACGGCGAAGAGGCCCAGATCACGGATGATGCGCTGGCCCTGATCACCCGCGCCGCCGAAGGATCCGCGCGGGATGCGACCTCCCTTCTTGATCAGGCAATCAGCCACGGCGCCGGAGAAACCACCGCTGATCAGGTGCGGGCCATGCTGGGTCTGGCCGACCGGGGCCGGGTGCTCGATCTGTTTGACATGATCTTGCGCGGGGATGCCGCCGCCGCCCTGACCGAACTGAGCGGCCAATATGCCGATGGCGCCGACCCGATGGCGGTGCTGCGCGATCTGGCCGAGATCACCCACTGGATTTCGGTGGTGAAAATCACACCAGAGGCCGCCGAAGACCCAACCGTATCCCCCGAAGAGCGCAATCGCGGCACCCAGATGGCTGAGGCCCTGCCGATGCGGGTGCTGACGCGGCTCTGGCAGATGCTGCTCAAGGCGCTGGATGAAGTCGCGGCGGCCCCCAACGCGATGATGGCCGCAGAAATGGCGATTATCCGATTGACTCACGTGGCCGATCTGCCCTCCCCCGAGGAACTCGTGCGCAAGTTGCAAAACACCACGCCCCCCCCCGCCCCTTCGGCCGGCGGATACGGCGGCGGCATGGCCCCCTCAGGCGGTGCGCCCATGGCCCAATCAGGCCGGACCGCGCCATCCGGTGGTGGCGGCGGCAGCCCGGTTACGGCCTTGGCGACGGATACCGACGCGGCATTGGCGCGTTTTCCGACCTTTCACCATGTCGTCGAGCTGATCCGCGCCAACCGCGATGTGAAACTGCTGGTCGAGGTGGAAACCTCCCTGCGTCTGGTCGCCTACCAGCCCGGTCGCATCGAATTTACCCCAACCGACAATGCCCCGCGCGATCTGGCACAGCGCCTTGGCGCAAAGCTTCAGCAATGGACAGGCAACCGCTGGGCCGTGACTGTGGTGAACGATGGCGACAGCGAGACCATTGCCGAAGTTCGGGACGCCAAAGACCGCGCCCTGCGGCAAGAGGCCGAAGATCACCCCCTGATGCAGGCCGTTCTAGCGCAATTCCCCAAGGCAAAGATCACCGCGATCCGCACCCCCGAAGACATCGCAGCCGCCGCTGTTCAGGAGGCATTGCCGGAAGTCGAAGACGAATGGGATCCCTTCGAGGAGGATTGATTCCCCCTTCTCAGGGCCACATATAGATCCGAACAACACCCAAAGGAGAGAGCAATGCTCAAAGGACTAGGCGCACTTGGCGATATGGCCGGGATGATGAAAAAAGCACAGGAAATGCAGGGCAAGATGGCCCAACTGCAAGACGACATGCACAACATCATGGTCACCGGCGAAAGTGGTGCGGGTCTGGTCAAAGCGGTCTGCTCTGCCAAGGGCGAGCTGAAATCGCTCGACATCGACCCGTCGATCTTCAATGGCGATGACAAAGAGGTGGTCGAGGATCTGATCCTCGCGGCTATCAAAGACGCCCAGGCCAAAGCCTCTGACAAGGCGCAGGCCGAAATGGCGAAATTGACCGAAGGCATGGGCCTGCCCGCCGATATGAAACTGCCGTTCTGACAATGCGGCCGCTGCTTCATTTGGAAAAATAAACTCAACCCTTCCCGCGCAACAGGTGCCTCCCTTTGAGCTCAACCCGCGACATCGACAACCTGATCGAGATGATGGCCAAGCTCCCGGGGCTTGGCCCGCGATCGGCGCGGCGGGCGGTTTTGCATCTGATCCGAAAACGTGCCCTGTTGCTGACGCCCTTGTCGGACCTGATGCAGACGGTCGCGGCCACGGCACGGGAATGTCTGAACTGCGGCAATATTGGCACTGAGGACATCTGCGATATCTGCACCTCTGAAAAACGCGCCAATGGAGAGTTATGCGTGGTCGAAGACGTGGCCGATCTATGGGCGATGGAGCGGTCAGGCGTGTTCAAAGGGCGCTATCATGTTCTGGGCGGCACATTGTCTGCGCTGGATGCCATCGGCCCGCAGGAATTGCGCATTCCCCGCCTGATTGACCGCGTCGCGATCGAAGCGGTCAGCGAGGTCATCCTTGCCCTCAACGCCACCATCGACGGCCAGACCACGGCGCATTACATCGCTGATCAACTCGACGGGCAGGTCACACTGACCTCACTGGCGCAGGGCGTGCCCATCGGCGGAGAGCTTGACTACCTCGATGATGGCACGATCACGGCGGCCATGCGCGCACGCAAAAGCCTGTAGCCAGATTTCTTGAAAATTTCCGCCAACCCCAGCAGCCAGCATCAAACAAAATTGGCCGCCTGCCCCTCCCAAGACAGACGGCCATTCCGCGCGATGACAATTGTCAGAGGACAATCACATCCAGCGGCGGAAAACCATTGAACCCGACCGAGCTGTAAGAGCTGGTATAAGCCCCACAGTTGCGAATGACGACCTTGTCACCACAGGCCAGTGCCATTGGCAGATTGATCGGCCGTTTTTCATACAGAATATCGGCACTGTCACAGGACGGTCCAGCAAGAATGCAGGGGCCAGTGTCGCCGCCATCATGTTTGGTCACAAACTGATAACGGATCGCCTCGCCTTCAGTTTCAGCCAGACCAGAGAAACGGCCAATGTCCAGATAGACCCAGCGGTGCAGATCATCCGCAGATTTCCGCGAGACAAGCATCACCTCGGCTGCGATATGCCCCGCCTCGGCCACCAGACCGCGGCCCGGCTCTGCCATCACCTGCGGCACATCGCCAAACCGCGCGGCAACCGCACGCATGACCGAAGCGGCATAGATGCGCGGCGCTTCGACATGCTCGCCGTAGAAGGCCGGAAAACCGCCGCCAAGGTTCAAGAGCTGAAGCTCGTGACCTGCCGCAATCGCCGCTTTCCACAAAGGCGCGATCTGATCCAAAACCGGGTTCCAGAACTCTGCCTTGCGGGTCTGAGATCCAACGTGGAACGACAGACCAAATGGCACAAGACCAACGGCTTTGGCATGATCCAGCAGTGCAGGCAGCGCTGATGCGGCGCAGCCAAACTTTCGGCTCAGCGGCCAATCGGCCAGCGAATTTTCCACGATCAGGCGGATATAGACCCGTGCACCAGGTGCATGGGCGGCAATCTTGTCCAGCTCGGCCTCGGAATCAGCCGCGAACAGGGACACACCAGCGGAATGCGCGAAGGCAATGTCAGAGGCGCGTTTGATTGTATTGCCAAAGGAGATATTGGCCGGCTTGGCCCCTTGCGACAGGCACAGTTCGATTTCGGCGCGGGATGCGGCATCAAAACCAGAACCCTTTTTCACCAACAGGCGGATGATTTCCGGCGCAGGGTTGGCTTTGACAGCATAATGGATATGTGCGCGACCCAAACCCGCGTGCAGCGCATCGTATTGTGCGGCAACGCGATCACGGCTGATCACCAGTGTTGGACGGTCAAAATCATTGGCCGCAATAAATGCAACTGCAGGATCGGCATAGACAGGGGTTGCGGCGCGCAGGGCGCCGGGGAGGGTAGCGTTCATGGTCATCTCCAAAGAGCAAGTGGGGAATAGCCCCATAAGTCGTTTCAAGAGACGTTACCGTCGCTACATAAACGCGGGTCAGTCAGGCCCAAGTTGGGAAAGCTGACCGGCCAGAGGCGCGTGCGTTGGCGTCTGTACGCCGCCATTTACGCCGATTTTGGATTCGCACAATATGGAAAATGCATCGTCACGCATTTTTTGCCGCCATGTCAAAACTGTGTCGCAAAAGTCGCAGGAAGGCTGTTCGATGCTAGCCGTCTTCCCAATCGCTTCCGATGGCCTCCCGGTCACGCTTTTTCTCTTCGGCGATCATCTCTTTGACGTCCTGCTCTTCCTGCGCATCCGCCTGTTCTGGCAGGGTGTCCGGCAGGGCATCTCCAGTCAGGGCCAGAACAAACCACATCGGGAAATGATCCGATCCGATTTTACCAAGCCGCGCCATGTCGATCAGCCTGAACCGCGCATCATGAAACAGATGGTCCAGCGGCCAGCGCATCCAGGGCATCGTCGCACTGAATGTGTTGTAGAACCCGCGCCCGACCCTTGGGTCCAAAAGCCCTGAAAGACGTTGAAACCGCCGGGTGGTGGTGGACCATGCCACATCGTTCAAATCTCCGGTCACGACGGCAGGCAGCAAATCCTCGGCCGCCTCCAACCCGATCAAAGCAATCTCGCTGTCGCGGCCCTTGGTGTCATGAGAGATGATGGGCGGCTCCGGGTGTACGACATAAAGTCGGATCTGTTGCCCGTCCCGCAAGGTCACTTTGGTACGGATGGACGGCACCCCTTCAGTCACCAACTCGCGCACGTCTGTTTCATCCAGTGGCAGCCGCGACATCAGACATAGGCCGTAACTGTTGGCCCGCGGCACCTCGACCCAATGCGGGAACATTCCGCCAAGTGGCCCGCGCAGTGCGGCGATCCACTCCGCATCCACTTCAATGGCCATCAGAACATCTGGCGTTTTTTGCTGTACAAGTGAAATCAGCCGATCATAGGCGCGGTTGGACTGTTTGACATTGGCGGCGAGCAGGCTGATCTGGCGGCCCTTGTCCGCGAGATGCGCCGATGATGCATCAACAGACTGCTTCTTCCAGATCGGGGTAAATTTCGCGATATAGACCAGCTGCACCAGAGCCACCCCCAGCAAAAGCGCCACCCCCACACTGGCAGCAGGCGCCGGCTGAAAAAATATCATGAACGGCAGCAGGACGACCGCCAGCACGAAAAATTGCTCACGCGGGAACGCCAGCCCTCGAATTGTGCCGAAAGGGATCTTGCTGAGCGGCAGCAAGCTCGCGATCACCAAGAACCCCGTCAAACCCCAAAGCACGATTGCGCTGATCATCTTGTCCCTTTCCGCCAGAAGCGGCTGTCACTGCATCACAAACGAAAAAGGGTGCAGGGCCAATGCCCCACACCCTTTATCCAAACACGCAGCGGCCCAATTGGTTCCGCTGGAGCAGCACCGCGATCACGCCTTGGCGTCATCCTCATCATCATCCGCGCCACCTTCGGGCAGGGAAAAGAAGCTGTCGGCATCGGAATAGTCACCTTTGCTCGCATCATCTTCATCCTCGTCATCAACATCGCTGCCAGACAGGGTAAAGGTTTCAAGCCCTTCGATGGCTGTCGGGATCTTCGGCTCTGTATCCATGCCGAGGCTCTGCTCTGTGCTCACCAGCTTGCGGCGCTCGTCATCGCTCATCACTTCGCCATCCGCAGCCTTTTTCGCCGCCGCTTTCTGCACAGCCGCGTCCAGTTCGGACTGCTTGCACAGACCCAAGGCCACAGGGTCAATGGGCTGAATGTTTGAAATGTTCCAGTGCGTCCGCTCGCGAATCGCCTGAATGGTCGGCTTGGTGGTACCCACCAGTTTACTGATCTGGCCATCGCTCAGTTCAGGGTGGAATTTGACCAACCACAGGATCGACGCCGGACGGTCCTGACGTTTCGACAGCGGCGTATAACGCGGCCCGCGGCGCTTTTCTTCACCCTGCGCTGCTGCGTTGAATTTCAACGACAGTTTGTGCAGCGGATTGGCCTGCGCCTCGTCAATCTCATCCTGGGTCAACTGGTTGTTGGCAATGGGATCAAACCCCTTGACGCCCTGCGCCACATCGCCATCCGCGATGCCTTGCACTTCCAGTTCGTGCATACCGACAAAATCAGCAATCTGTTTGAAGCTGATTGTTGTGTTGTCCACCAGCCAAACTGCGGTGGCTTTGGCCATAATCGGTTTTGCCATTGTGATCTCTCCTAAAGTCGCAACTTTCCCGTCGCCTGAAAAGGCTGTCTCGGCGGGCCGAAACGGTCTCCATTGTCGGGGAACTTGCACGCCTTATACTGAGCCATAGCAAATAAGGAAAGACCCAATGCACAAGCTGCTTTTGCCGCTTTCGATCTGGCTGATCACAGCCGCCCTGCCCGCCAGCAGCGAAACAGGCAAGGCCGGGGCGTTTGACTATTACGTCCTCGCGCTCAGCTGGTCACCGAACTGGTGTGTCCGGACAGGCAATGCCCGCAACTCCCCTCAATGCGTCCGAAACAGCGGCCACGG
The DNA here is from genome assembly GCF_016801775.1 of Sulfitobacter mediterraneus. Lineage (NCBI taxonomy): Bacteria > Pseudomonadati > Pseudomonadota > Alphaproteobacteria > Rhodobacterales > Roseobacteraceae > Sulfitobacter > Sulfitobacter mediterraneus. The sequence goes on from NZ_CP069004.1 coordinate 2,338,561, forward strand.
CTGGATCCTGCATGGCCTCTGGCCGCAATATCACCGCGGCTATCCATCGTTCTGCCGCAGCGCAAAGAAACCGCCCTCACGGGGAATGACTGCACAAATGGCCGATATCATGGGCACCAGCGGCCTGGCCTGGCATCAATGGAAGAAACACGGGGTCTGCACCGGACTTTCGGCGGAGGACTACTACAACCTATCGCGCCGCGCCTATCGGCAAGTTAAACGGCCAGCCGTGTTCCGCAAATTGACCCGCACGGTCAAGCTGCCCGCATCGGTGGTCGAAGAAGCCTTCCTCAAAGCCAACCCCGACATGGAACCCGACGGGGTCACCGTGACCTGCAAAGGCGCCCAAATCCAGGAGGTCCGCATTTGTCTGTCCCGCAGCCTTGCGCCGGTGCCATGCGGCCAGGACGTCGTGCGTGACTGCAAAAAGAAAGACGCTCTTTTCGCACCTCTGCAATGAACACTGACGCCCCGCCCGCCGCTTTTTGCGGGACGCTCCGCGGGGAGTATTTATTTGCCAAAAAGGCGTAAGAAACTCTTAACCTTAATGTGGTCAATTCCCGATGCGGTACAGGCGGGAGCGCCGATGACCGCGCCGGAAAGGAAGCGTTGCTTTCGTCCGAAGGGAGGAAAGGACATGAGCCATTCCTCCCTTTTTGGCTCTTAAATATTCCCGCCGGAGGCACGATTTGCGCCTGCGCAAATCCAAACATCGTGCCGCGCGCAGCGCGACCTTTTCTTAACCACCGACGCTGAGCACGATCTTGCCAATATGGCCGCTTGTTTCCATCCGCGCATGGGCCTCTGACGCTTGATCCAGCGGATAACAACTGTCCATCACAGGTGCGACCTGCCCGCTTTCCAACAGTGGCCAGACCTCACTGCGCAAATCTTGCGCAATCCGCGCCTTGGCCAGATCACTTTGCGGGCGCAGGGTTGATCCTGTCATCGTCAACCGCCGGGTCATCAGCGTGGCGAAATTCACCTCCGCCTTGGGCCCTTGCAAGAATGCGATCTGCACCAAACGTCCATCCTCGGCCAAAGCCTTGAGATTGCGCGGAATGTAATCACCGCCGACCATATCAAGGATCAGATCGGCGCCACCCTCGGCCTGCATCACATCCACAAAATCCATATCACGATAGTTGATCGCGGCCTCCGCCCCCAGCCCGGCGCAGGCGGCGCATTTGGCATCCGTACCAGCAGTCGCAAAGACCCGCGCACCTTTCGCATGCGCCAGCTGGATCGCTGTCGTGCCAATCCCGGATGATCCACCATGCACCAAAAACCGTTCACCTGCCTTCAGCCCGCCGCGCATAAACACGTTGGACCAGACCGTGAAAAACGTCTCGGGCAAGCAAGCCGCCTCTTTCATCCCCATGCCCTTTGGCACGGGCAGACAATGCGCCGCAGGGGTCGCCACAAATTCCGCATAACCGCCCCCCGGCAGCAGCGCACAGACCTGATCACCAATGCGCAGATCAGACACCCCTGCACCCAGCGCAACCACCTCGCCTGACGCTTCTAGTCCCGGCAAATCGCTGGCTGTTGGGGGCGGCGCATACATGCCTGCCCGTTGCAGCGCATCTGGCCGGTTCACACCGGCAAAAGCCACCTTCAGCACCACCTGACCGGGGCCTGCCTGCGGCATTGGTCGCTGCGTGGGTTGCAAAACATCCGGGCCGCCGGGTTGGGTAATCTCAATCGCGCGCATTGTGTCGGGCATCAGCTATCCTTTGGGTCTTGGTTCGCGGTCAACATAATGCGCAAACAGGTGATGCACACCCCGATTGTCACGCTTGGCCTTTCGCGCGGCAATTTGATAGGAACACCAGCGAAAGACACAGGCAGCGCAATGACAGACAATCAGCAACGTTTTCGCTGGCATCCCGATGCGCAGCTCTTTGCCGGGGCTTTGCCTGTCCCTAGCACTGGTGTGCGCCCCGCATCCCGGTTTTGCGCCATTGACGCCATAACAACCGCCGATGCCCTCACCGCCCTTGGCGCGGCATTGCAAAGCGGTTCCGGCTTTTGTCTTTACGAGGGCATTGATCCTTCCGGGCTGAGCTCGGAACCGGATCAGTTCATCACGCTTTCAGGCGGCTCGTCCGGCCAGCCAAAGGGCATTCTGCGCCGGCAATCCAGCTGGATCGACAGTTTCGACACGAACGCCCGGCTTTTTGGATATACCGCACAGGACCGGATCGCGGTTCTGGGCCGGTTGAGCCATTCCCTGGCCCTTTATGGTGTGTTGGAATCCTTGCATCTTGGCCTTGACGCATTTGCCCTCGATGCCGTGCCATATCGCAAGCAGGCCGCCATTCTGGCCGCTCGGGACATCAGCATTCTCTACGCCACCCCAACTCAATTGCGCCTGCTGGCGCTTGGCACTGCGACCGAAGGGTTGCCCCACCTCCGGTTGATCCTATGTGGGGGTGGCGCGTTGGATGACAGCACCGCGCAAAGCATTCAAAGCCTTTGCCCCAACGCCGAGATCCGGGTGTTCTATGGCGCGGCCGAAACCAGTTTTATTACACTGTCTGGACCGGACACGCCGCATGCGTCCGTTGGCCAGGCCTATCCCGAAGTGACAATTCAAATCCGTGATCCTGATGGGCAAAAAACCACGCAAATTGGCGAGGTCTGGGTGCGCAGCCCTTACCTATTTGATCGCTACGCCTTGGGCCATGCCGATGACACACAGCTGCGCGATGGCTTCCTCAGTGTTGGGGAAATGGGCCGTCTTGATCGCACCGGCAATCTATACCTGATGGGCCGCAAGACACGGATGTTGCAAATCGCGGATCAGACCGTCTTTCCCGAAGGGATCGAGGCGCAGATCTGCGCTGCGACCCCAATTGCCGCCTGTGCCATCCTGCCGCGTCCCGATCCTGTACGCGGCCACCGTTTGATTGCAGTGCTCGAAGGCCCGGCCAATGCAGATCTGGCCGCCGAAGTGCAACAGCTGTGCCGCGAGCGGTTTGGTCCGTTGATTGCGCCCAAGCAGGTCTTGTTTCACCCCGCGCTGCCGCTGCTTGGCTCGGGGAAAATTGATCTGCCGAAACTGTCGAAATGGGTCGAGGATCAGGCATGACCGGTTTTATTGCCTCCGCCTGCCGCAGCCCAGTTGCCCCGCGCGGCGGCGCATTGTCCGCATTGGCGTTACATGATCTGGCCGCGCCGGTGATCAATGCCGCCCTGCGCGAGGCTGGATTGGCCCCGCAAGACGTAGACGAGGTGATCTTGAGCAACGCCTTGGGCGGCGGCGGCAACCCTGCCCGCATCGCCGCGCTGGCGGCTGGCCTGCCGGAACACGTCGCGGGGCTCAGCACGGACCGGCAATGTGCCGGTGGTCTCGACGCGATCCTGCTGGCCGCGATGATGGTGCAAAGCGGCCTTGCCGATGTGGTTGTCGCAGGCGGAGCAGAAAGCTATTCGCGCCGCCCTTTACGGCACCAGACCTTTGCCGATGGCCGCGCAGCTGAACCCTATGATCAGGCGCCCTTCACCCCTTGGCCGGACCGCGACCCCGACATGGCAGTTGCTGCGGCGGCGTTGGCCAGATCTCATGGCATCAACAGGCAGGCCCAAGACGACTGGGCCGTGGCCAGCCATGCCAAGGCATTGGCGCGACCGGCGCGATCATCTGAAGTGATCCCTATCGCCGGGTTGCGGTCCGACAGTTTTGCCCGCGCCCTCAGCCCGGCCCTGTGCAAGCGGGCCAAGGTGATTACGGGTGACATCACAGCGGCCAATGCGGCTGTCGCCGCGGATGGCGCAGCGTTCTGTGTGGTGGTTTCGCAGAAAGTTGCGGCGCGGCTGACGTCGCCCTTGGTACGGGTGATTGGCGGAGCCACACGCGGCGGACCGCCAGAGTGCCCCGGCCTTGCCCCTGTGGCCGCCATCCAGACATCTCTGGCCCGCCACGGTCTTGGCGCCGCGGATATCGGCACCGCCGAGATTATGGAGGCCTATGCCGTACAGGCCATCGCTTGCGTGCAAGGGGCGAAACTGGATCCAGCGGTTGTCAACCGTGGCGGCGGCGCCCTGGCGCGAGGGCATCCCATTGGCGCATCAGGTGCGATCAACGCAGTGCGTCTTTACCACGAGTTGATCCGGTCCGGTGGCGGCACCGGCCTTGCCGCAATTGCGGCGGCCGGTGGCCTTGGTACGGCGCTGCTGTTAGGAACGTGAAAGCAGGCTTGCGGGGCGCGCCTTGGCCAGGCCTGCGGTGATGAACCCCGCCAGCACGGCCTTGATCAGATCACCCGGCACAAAGGCCAGGACCAGACCGGAGGCTTCAAGCAGGTCTTTTTTCAGCGCCACCATCAGGCCGCCAATGCCAAAGGCATAAAGCACGACAACACCGCCCAGGATCGACGCCACGCCAGCCGCCCAACCAATCGGCAAAGCGCGGAACTGTTGCATAGCCAGACCCGTGACAAAGGCTGCGATTGGAAACCCGATGACAAAACCTGCGGTGGGGCTTGCAAAGACACCCAGACCGCCCCGGCCGCCCGCCAAAAGCGGCAGACCCAGCGCGACCAGCCCAATGAACAGGAGCGCCGCCAAACCGCCACGCTTGGCGCCCAAAACCGTACCGCATAGCATGACACCCATGCTTTGCGCCGTGATCGGCACACCAAAGGCAAGGTCGAATTTCGGGATCAACCCCAGTGCCGCGATCAGAGCGGCAAAAAGGGCGATAAGCGTGAGGGAACGTTCCATATCAATCCTGTCATTTGCGTTTTGGTGCATGTTGGGCGCAGCGGTAGGGTGCAGGCCTAGTAAGGTCAACCGCTATTGCATCACAGCCCGCCCCGCGCCCGCAAGGCTTCGGCGACATGTTCGGCATCGTCAATGGCCAGAATCGCAAAGGGCGTGATCACCCGCCAGCCCAAACGCCGGGCGGCGCGGGCCTTCCAAGCCAGCGCGAGTGTCTGCCCCTTCTGCGCCAACACCGGCGTGAATCGGACCACCAAGGCAATGGCAAGTTCGATACTGCGGGTTTGCACGCCAAAGCGGCGCAGTGGTGCAGAGAGCCAGCGCACAACCTCAATCATATCGCTGAGCTTGGTGGTCATTGTGACAAGATTTGCCAGACCAACAGCAGTGATCATCCGCACCACGATCACAGCGCCGTTGGCAAAGTCATTTGTGAAATAATGCCAAAGCAAGATGATCACGGCAAACGGCCAAAGCACCCGCAGCCGCCTCATACCGCCTTGGAAAAACGACCACCCCGGCAGCGCGTACATGCACAGCGCGGCGCCGAGAAAGCCAAGATGCCAAACCAGTCCTTCAACCGCGAAAAGCATCACTGTCGCCAAACAAAGCCCCGCGAGCTTGGCCCCAGCGGGCCAGCCGTGCGCCCGTGTTTCAACTGGTGAGGTCAGAGAGATCATCGCCCGCTCCGATCTGGGTCATACGGTCTTGAAAAGCGGGTAAAACCTGCGCAGCTGCGCCAATCAATTCGGTTTTTCCTTGATCAACCCAAAGCACCTCGTCGTATCCAACCAGCACAGCAGGATCATGGGTGATGTGAACCAGCGTCAGATCAATAGCCTCCAAAGTGCGCTGTAAATGCAATGTCGTCGGGATATCCAGCCCCGCAAAAGGCTCATCCAGGATGATCACTTTGGGGCGCATCGCCAGAACCGACATCAGGCACACAAGCTGCCTTTGCCCTTGTGACAACTGATGGATCGCCGCCTTTGCCCAATGGCTCTTTCCAAAATCGGCAAGGGTCTGGGCCACTGCTCGCGCGGCTTCGCTTTTCGGATGGCCTTGTTGCAGCAAGCCAAAGGCGAGCTCTTCTTCGACCGTAGGAAAGATAATCTGATGGTCGGGGTTCTGGAACAAAATTCCGATCACACCCAGCGCCGCCTTACGATCCTTGGCCACATTGATGCCTGCAATACGGACCTGACCGGCGTCCGGCGCGATCAATCCCGCCATGATCCGCGCCAAGGTGGTCTTACCCGATCCATTGCGCCCAACCACACCGATCCTGCGGGCATTGCTGCGCAGATCAATGTCCGACAACACCGGCTTACCCTCCGGGGCAAAGCCGATGGCCTGCATATCTATCAGATGCGCATTGGGGTCAGTCATAGGGATCTAGGGCCGGCTGTTCACTGGCGCACTGCCTAACAGGTCGCGGCCTGAAGTAAAGTGGGCCGCACACCCTGGGCCAAGCCCCTAGTCGCGCGGGGCCGTCCATGAGCCAGGCAAATTCCCTTTGGGAAATCTTGTGGGCGCTTTGATCTGTCCCAGAACCCAGTTTGGACCAGCCAACAATTTGCTCAGCGTCGGGCTTTGACGCACCTGCGCTTTGACCTTTTCGATTTGCATTACGTTGTCGATGCGGCGGTCTAGGAAATCCCAGGTGGCCTGATTTCCTTCGCTGGTGTCACCGAGCCAGAACAGCAAGGTAGAGGAATATACCCCCGAGAGCGTAGCCCGCTTTGTATACCAGTTCACATCTTCGGAGGTATCGCCCAGCGCGGTCCAGATTGCATCACATGTCCCCCAGACCAGTTTGGCCCCTTCGGGCGCATGATGCGGCAGCGCAAACAGCGTGGTGCCACGGCGCACGACCTCTTTGTCGGTGGCCACCTCCAAACGCAGCCGCACTGCCCGCGCAATCCGGTCACGAAACCGCAGCGCGTCCAGATCTTCTTCCTTGAGCTGCGCCAGCATCACCGCATCGCCGCGATGATGATAGGCCACTGCCAGATCAACCGCGCCGCGTGGACAGATCGCCCGCGCCACCGTCCGATCAACACCGCTGTCTTTCACGGCGGCGGCAAATGTTGCCTCTGACCAGCCGTCAAAAGGCACATGATCAAGGGCTGCGTTTAACAATTGGGTCTTTGGCTCTGGCTGCGGATCGGTCATCGCGGGCTCCTTTTTGTGCAGGGATGAAAGACTCGACAAACCCAAATGGGCTTGCTATAGGCCGGTTTCCTGCAAATCATTGCAACTTTATCCTAGAAAGGTGGTGACAACCACATGCAGGTTAGTGTTCGCGACAACAATGTCGATCAGGCCCTCCGGGCTCTGAAGAAAAAGCTCCAGCGCGAAGGCGTTTTCCGTGAAATGAAGCTCAAGCAACATTTCGAGAAGCCGTCCGAGAAAAAAGCGCGCGAGAAAGCTGAAGCGATCCGTCGTGCCCGTAAACTGGCACGCAAAAAAGCACAACGCGAAGGGATGATGTAAATCATCCTCAGCATTGGCTGAGAATTAGAACCCCCGCACCATCGTGGTTGCGGGGGTTTTTCTTTGGCTGTGTCGGACATTCGCCGGGTCAATCAGGCCTGTTGATCGTCAACTCGTACCGAAATGTATCACCGTCGAAATGCCGCGTGCCCACGCCATGCAACTGCCGCGGCAGGATCGTGGTCAATAGCATCGTGCCATAGCCGGTTTGCTCTGGACCATCCGATCCGCTGACCCCGGTCTCCTGCCAAGTGAGGGTGACTGTATCCTGACTGTCAACCGCCCAAGAAATGTCCAACTTTCCATCGGGATTGCGGATTGCGCCGTATTTCAGCGAATTGGTGCTCAATTCATGCACTGCCATCGAAACCGCCTGCGCTTCAACCGGCGAGAGCGGCACGTCCGGCCCGGATTTGACAATCCGGTCATGCGCCGAAGCAGCATAAACCTCAAGCTGTTCGTCGATCACCGATTGCAGACCGTCCCGCTGTTCACTGCCGGGCATCAGTTGTTTCTGGATTGTAAAAAACGATTCAAGCCTGCTGTTGAAGCGGTCCATAAAGTCGGGCACATCCGCTGCACTGCGGGCCACCTGCCGCCCGATCGCGCCCACCACGGCAAAGAAATTGCCGATGCGGTGCTGCATTTCGCCCAGCATAGCGTCCTTGAGTTCGCGCAGGTGCACCTGCTCGGTGACATTCTCGCTATATTGGACAAGGTATTTGATGGACCCATCCGCCCCCGGCACAGGTGCATGAGATGCCGTCCACCAGTGTTCAACCAGCTTTCCATCCCTTGCAATCGTGAAAGGAATTTCCTTGAAGACAGGTCGCTCCCCTTCAAACACCTTTTGAAAAATCTCGACCATGGCTTCAACGCGGTCCGGTTCTTCCGGAAAGACGTCAAAAACATATCGTCCGATCAAATCCGCCTTAGCCTTTGACACCATCGTGAGATAGGCATCATTGGCCGTGACAAAATGCAACTGCCGGTCCAACACCATCATTGGAACGGGCGCATCCATCAAAATCGCTTCGAAGTTCAGGGGCATTCGCACTGTCCTTGTTACCCGGAGCGGACAATCGGCTTGGCGCATGACATGTTCAGCGGGTCAGCAAGATACGTCCAAAGACGTGTTTACCCACCACCGATTTGCTTGGCTACAAAAATAAGCGATTGCGCGGGCCACTTTGGGCCAGAACCCAAGGTCACGCTCTCAAACAGGCAAAGCCGTGGTTTTGCACACGGTTCGCAAGGCAAAGCTGGATTGCATTTGCCCGACACCGGGCAGACGGGCCAGATATTGCCTATGGATGCGGGCAAAATCCTCGGTATTCTCGGCAACGACCTTGAGCAGGTAATCCGCCGATCCCGCCATCAGATGACATTCCAAAACATCAGGGATACGGGCTACGGATTTCTCAAAAGCATCCAGAATCTCGTCCGCCTGACCGCGCAGGGTAATTTCCACAAAGACGGTAGTCGGCACGCCCAGTTTACGCGGGTCCAGTAACGCGACATAATCACGGATATATCCCTCTTTCTCCATCCGCTGCACCCGGCGATGGCAGGCAGAGGGAGACAGATGCACATCTTCGGATAGCTCCGCATTCGACATTCTGCCGTTGCGCTGAAGCGCCTTCAGGATACGTCGATCAATCTCATCAAGGCTCATTTGCGCAAAACTTTCGCGTGGCTGTGGCATGTTGCGCAATACTATCCCAACAAGCATCGCTCTGACCACGGTTATTCGTGCCTCTTTGCACAGCGGATCGCCTAAAAATCAGGCAATCTACAAACAAAAGGTCATCACCATGAAAATCGGCTGCCCAACAGAGATCAAACCCCAGGAATTCCGCGTCGGCCTGACGCCAAGCGCGGCCCTGGAAGCCGTGAACAACGGCCACGACGTGATCGTGCAATCCGGCGCAGGCATCGGCGCCGGCTTTGACGATGCCGCTTATGAGGCCGCAGGCGCCAAAATCATCGCCACAGCGGAAGAGGTTTTTGCCCAGGCGGACATGATCGTTAAGGTCAAGGAACCGCAGGCCGCAGAGCGCAAGATGCTGCGCGAAGGCCAGCTGCTGTTTACCTATCTGCACCTCGCCCCCGATCCAGAGCAAACCAAAGATCTGCTGGCCTCCGGCTGCACGGCCATTGCTTATGAGACCGTGACTGACCGTAATGGCGGCCTGCCCCTGCTGGCCCCGATGTCAGAGGTTGCCGGGCGCCTTGCGCCACAGGTGGGCGCATGGACACTTCAAAAGGCCAATGGCGGTCGTGGGGTCTTGATGGGCGGCGTGCCCGGTGTTGGCCCGGCACGGGTCATGGTCATCGGCGGCGGTGTCGTCGGCACCCACGCGGCCCGCATTGCGGCTGGCATGGGCGCCGATGTGACCGTCCTTGACCGATCCCTGCCACGGCTGCGCTATCTTGATGATGTCTATGGCGGTACCTTCAAGACCTCCTATGCCTCGGCGCAGAACACCATCGAACTGGCCCGCGAGGCCGATATGATCATCGGTGCGGTGCTGATCCCCGGCGCAGCCGCGCCCAAGCTGATCAGCCGCGCACAATTGTCCGAGCTCAAGCCCGGTGCGGCGCTTGTTGATGTTGCCATTGACCAAGGTGGTTGTTTTGAAACCTCGAAAGCCACAACGCACCAAGATCCCGTCTACGACGTTGACGGCATCATGCACTACTGCGTGGCCAACATGCCCGGCGCGGTGGCGCGTACATCGACCATTGCCCTTGGCAATGCCACGATGCCTTTCATGCTGGACCTTGCCAACAAGGGCTGGCGTCAGGCCTGCACAGATGATCCGCATCTCAAGGCAGGCCTGAACGTACACGCCGGCCAGTTGACCTATGCCGCCGTCGGTGAGGCGCTTGGCATGGATTTCATCACCGCCGATCAAGCCATCGCTGGCTGACTACTGCGCTGCGCCCTCGAACAGGGGGCGCAGCGCTGCAAATTCACGAGCAGCAAAATCGGTGAAAGCCGAGACTTTGGCGGTTTTCGCCAAATCCGGATGCGCCAGTACCCACAGCGGGCGATAGGGCAGCAACGGCACATTTGGCAAACGCTCCATTAACGGATCGGGATCGCCCAGAAAACATGGCATTCGGGTCGCTCCGATATTCTCACGCACGGCCGCAATCGCCGCGTACATATCATCCACCGTCATCCGCACGCGCCGGTTCGGCCAGTTCTGCTTGATCACCTCGGGCGGTCCGGGCCAATGGGCAAATCGCACCCAATCCAGCGGCAACGCCGGATCATCGCGCAACCGCGCGGCCTGCTTTTTGCCGACATAAACGGTCGCATTCTGTTCCGTCACCCGGCGCCCCACGAGCGTATCGCCCGGCGTATCAGAGATGCGAAAAGCCACGTCCGCCTCCATCCGCGACAGGTTCAATTCACGGTTCGCCGCCACCACCTTGAGCTCAATCGCCGGATAGCGGTTCGCGAACTGGTGCAGGATCGGGGCCAGCGTCCGTTCAAACAGCAGCTGAGGCGCAGTGATGGTCAACGATCCGCTGAGCGCCTGATCCTTGGCCCCGATGCGGCGGCCCAGATCATGACTGGCCGCCTCCATCTGCTCGGCGCTGCGCGCGGCTTCTCTGCCCGCTTCGGTCGGGCGATAACCGCTGGCATGACGGTCAAACAGTCGTGTGCCCATCGCCGCCTCCGCCGCGGTGATCCGCCGTGCAACGGTCGCATGATTGACCCGAAGCGCCCGCGCCGCTCCGCTGATCCCGCCTTGGCGCACGGTCTCCAACACAAACCGCAGATCATTCCAATCAAGAGACATTCGGCCTTCCGATCATTTCCGCACATCCATTCCGCAACCTTGCGCGGTTTTCGCACATTGCCGCAACACCTATTTTTCAACCATCAACAAAGGAGAGAGACCATGACCGCATATGCCGTTGTTACCCTGAACGTCACCGACCCTGACATGATGGCCCGCTACCGCGAGGCCGCTGGCCCCGCGATGGAAAAACATGGAGTGTCTGCCCTGCACGTCAGCCCTGCGCCCAAACAGATTGAGGGCAATGGTCCTGTCCCACAAATCATCGTCCTGCTGACCTTCCCCAGCCGCGAAGCTGCCGAAGCCTGGAACACCGATCCTGAGATCGCTGATGTGCGTGCGATGCGCCAAAACGCGGGCGAGTCCAATATCTTTCTGCTGTAAAGTGCGCCAAAAAGAAAAGGCCCGCCAAACGGCGGGCCTGATCCAATCACGAGAACTCGCGCCTTTTACTTGGCTTTTGCCAGGGAATCCCGGATCTCAAGCAGCACGTCGAGTTCGGATGGGCCAGTCGGCACTTCTGGCGCAACCTCGTCGGGCTTCTCTGCCACCGCCTTGGCCTTGTTCACAGCTTTGACCAACATGAACACCACATAAGCAATGATCAGGAAATTGATCACGGCCATGATGAAGGAACCATAGGCAAAAACCGATGCTCCTGCCTCCCGCGCGGCCTCAAGCGATGCGCCTTCCGCAACCTCACCGGCCAGCACGGCATATTTATTGGTGAAATCCACACCGCCGGTGAACAAGCCGATGATCGGATTGATCAGATCACTGACCAAGGATTTCACGATCGCCGTAAAGGCGGCACCGATGATGATACCAACCGCCATATCCATAACATTGCCTTTGGCAATGAAGTCTTTGAATTCTTGAAGCATTTTCCGTCCCTTTTTTTGACATGCGGCTTGATATTCGCACCAAACGGTTCGCCGCTGCACAATTGTTAACACAAACGCGCACAGACCAAACTCTGTATTTGCGGGGAAAAATCCCTACCTCTTACCCATACCAAAAAAGGAACCACACATGACCGATCTCTCCGCTTTCCCGATCACCAAGAAATGGCCTGCACAGAACCCAGATGTGCTGCAGTTGTATTCATTCCCAACCCCCAATGGCGTCAAAGTGTCCATCGCGCTTGAGGAAATGGGCATTCCCTACGAGGCACATCGTGTGACTTTGGCGGATGCAGATGTCAAAAGCCCTGAGTTCTTGTCCTTGAACCCCAACAACAAGATCCCTGCGATCATTGATCCCAACGGTCCGGATGGCACGCCGATTGGCCTGTTCGAATCCGGTGCGATCCTGATCTATCTGGCCGAGAAATCCGGCAAACTGCTGGGCAATAACGCGGCTGAACGGGCACAGATCATTCAATGGGTGATGTTCCAGATGGGCGGCCTTGGCCCCATGCTTGGACAGCTTGGGTTCTTCTACAAATTTGCCGGTTCCGAATGGGAAGACAAACGCCCGATGGAGCGCTACCTGAACGAGGGCAAGCGTCTTCTGAACGTGCTGAACCTTGAACTGGCAGGCAAGGAATGGATTGCAGGCTCGGAATTTTCAATCGCCGATATCGCCATCGCACCATGGTTGCGGGCGCTGGATTTCTACGGCGCGAAAGAGGCCATCGGCTGGGAAGAACACGGCAATCTGGTCGACTACCTCAAACGGTTTGAGGCGCGTCCGGCGGTGCAAAAAGGGCTGGTCACACCGCCGCGCGACTGATCCTAGCCGGGCAAATTGCCCGACAAAACATAGCGCAGGATCTGGACAACCTGTTCCGGTTCCTGCGCGACGGCCAGCGCCGCAGCGTCGACTTCCTTTAACGCATGTGCGTGATCAGGCCCGTGCAGGATGATCAAGGACTTGCCCAAAGCCGCAGCGTAGCCTGCATCAAATGCTGCGTTCCACTGTTTGTACTGATCGCCAAAGCGCACCACGACAACATCCGCATCCGCAATCCCCTTGCGGGTGCGGATCGCGTTCAACTGGGCGCCTTTGCGGTCGTGCCAGAACTTGTTCGCCTCCGCCCCGAGGATCGCAACGCCGCAATCATCGCTGGCGGCGTGATCGGTGACAGGGCTGTCAAAGCTGACATCCAATCCCTCAGCCCCATTGATGATCCGCTCGCGCCAATCAGTGTGAATTTCGCCCGATAGATAAACCTTAAGCATCCAGAACCCTCCTGTTCAGCCGCGCAGCACGCCGCCGGTGGCTTTGGTGACCTTTTCGATCACCTTGGCACCCACCGCTTCGATGTCCGCATCCTTCAACGTTTTGTCGCTGGGTTGCAGGCGCACTGTGATGGCGAGAGACTTCTTGCCCTCACCGAGGCTACCGCCGATGAATTCATCAAAGACGCGGACCTCTTCGATCAATGCCTTGTCTGCGCCTTTCGCGGCATTGACCAAGGTCAGCGCCTCTACGTCTGCGTCCACGACAAAGGCAAAATCACGTTCAACCGCTTGCAGATCACTGATCTGGAGGGCGGCCCGTGTTGCACCGGATTTGCGCGGCAAAGGCACTTCGCCCGGCCACAGGGTAAAGGCCATCGCAGGTCCTTTGACATCCATCGCAGCCAGCACACGCGGGTGCAATTCGCCGTAGATGCCCAGCACCTTTTTCGGACCAAGACAGATCTTGCCGTGACGCCCCGGATGCCACCAATCGGCAGCATCGCGCAGAATTTGCACCTTTGCAGGCGCACCCATTGCAGCCAGCACCGCCTCGGCATCGGCTTTGACATCAAACACATCCACAGGGCGGGACGCGCCATGCACATCTTTGGGGCCAGTACGCCCAACGATCAGACCAGAAACCAGCATATGTTGCTCTCCCGGTTCACCGCCGTGAAACGCCGGGCCGACCTCGAACAGCGCCATATCTGCAAAACCGCGCGCCTGATTGCGGGCCGCAGCCTGCAACAGACCGGGCAACAAGGCGGGGCGCATGTGGCTCATGTCCGAAGAGATCGGATTTTCCAGACGGGTTTCGTCAGTTCCGCCACCAAAAAGCGCGGCAGAAGCCTGATCAATAAAGCTGTAGCTGATGCATTCGTTGTACCCCAGAGCGGCGCAGGTCCGCCGCGCGGCGCTCATCCGCCGCTGCATGGGCGACAGGATCGGGCGCGGCACGCCATCGGTCAGGCGCGGCAAGGGCCGGCCCTCAAGCTGGGTCAGGGAGGCAATTCGCGCGACCTCTTCCACCAGATCCGCCTCGCCCTGCACATCGGGGCGCCAGCTTGGCACATGGGCCATGTTGCCCTCAAGGCGGAAGCCAAGCGCTGTCAACGTCTGGCGCTGGTCGCTTTCGGGGATGGTCATGCCAACCAGCGACTGCACCCGCGCGGCATCGAGTTTATAGGCGCGCGAAGTGTCCGGGATCTTGCCCGCGACCACCACTTCGGAAGCTTCGCCCCCCGCGATATCGAGAATCATCTGGGTGGCATGTTCGATGCCATAGGGTGTCCATTCGGGATCAATCCCGCGCTCGAACCGATACCGTGCATCCGAATTGATCTTGAGCGCCCGGCCCGTATAGGCGGTGCGGATCGGATCGAAATAGGCCGCCTCAAGGAACACATTTACGGTGTCTTCGGAACAGCCGGACGCCGCGCCACCCATAATGCCGCCAAGGCTTTCCACACCTTCGGCATCGGAGATGGCGATCATCTCAGGTTCAAGGGTGTATTCCTTTTCATCCAGCGCCACCAAGGTTTCGCCGCCCTTGGCGCGGTGAATACGCAAGGTGCCACCCGAGATTTTGTCGGCATCGAATACGTGCAGGGGGCGGTTGCGATCATAGGTGAAATAGTTGGTCACATCGACAAGGAACGAGATCGGACGCAGGCCAATAGCACGCAGCTTGTCTTGCAGCCAAGTCGGGCTTGGCCCGTTCTTCACACCCTTGATCAAACGGCCGTAAAAGACCGGACAGGCGTCCAGCGTGTCTTCATCAATGGTGACAGAGATCGGGCAGGGGAATTGTCCTTCGACCGCGGGCACATCGCGCGGCTTGAGTTTGCCAAGACCGCGCGCCGCCAAATCACGGGCAATCCCGCGCACACCCAGCGCATCTGGGCGGTTCGGGGTGATCGCAATCTCGATCACCGGATCAACCTTGGCCGGATCATTCTCGGCCAGCCAATCGACAAACCGGTCACCCACCGAACCGGACGGCAGCTCGATGATGCCATCATGTTCTTCGCTCAGCTCCAGCTCACGTTCGGAGGCCATCATGCCAAAGCTTTCGATGCCGCGGATTTTGCCAACGCCGATGGTCGTGTCGATACCCGGCACGTAAACGCCCGGCTTGGCAATCACCACCGTGATCCCTTCACGGGCATTGGGCGCACCGCAGATGATTTGCTGTACACCTTCGTCAGTCTCGACCTGACACACACGCAGACGGTCCGCATCGGGGTGTTTCTCAGCTGACTTCACAAAACCCAATGTGAAATCGGCAAGCCGCGCACCGCGATCTTCGACGCCTTCAACCTCAAGGCCCAGATCGGTCAGGGCATAGGTGATTTCATCCACCGAAGCGGTGGTATCGAGATGTTCTTTCAGCCAGGACAGGGTGAATTTCATCGGTCAGTTCCTCGTGCAAACGCTTGTGGCTTCGGTATCGTCAAATGCGCAAGGTTTCAATGCATCTAAGGATACTGCGGCACACGCCCCATCAATTGATCCAATTGCCAGCCGATCCAGCCATGCGGTATGAAATGCCCACCCGAATGCAGATCCAGCGTTACGGTGTGCCCGCGATCACAATTGTCCCAGTGCCAACGCTCAAAGGACAGAAAGCTAACGATCTCCCATTGCGGCAGGCGGCGGCCAGCACCACAGCCCAGCGCCTCGCGCCACAGGGCCACCGGATGGGTCTCATCGCCGTCCGGCCCCATCGGGAAATCCATAACAGTATCGGCAAAACCATGCACATGACGGATATGTTTGGGGGCCTGCGGACAGCGCTCCGATTGGCGCAACGTGCCGGACACCGCCAATAGCCCCGCGACCCCATTGCCATTCTCACAGGCATAGCGCCAGGCCATAGCAGCGCCGTAGGAATAGCCCGAGACAAAGATCCGATCACGGTCTATTGGAAACCGCTTGGCCACATCTTCGATCACGGCAGCGGCAAACGGCACATCGGCGCTGTCTTGATCCCAGAAATCCCATGTGCGCCCCCGGCCATTGGGCGCTACCAACAGAACGCCGCGCCGGCGTGTATGACCCGAAATCCGTTGATGTTTGACGATCAGATCACCTTGCCGCCCCCAGCCGTGAAAATGCAAGAGCACCGGCAGCGCGGTTTCACCATCCCAATCATCGGGCATACGGATGTGATAGGATCGGCCGTCCAGTTCACAGGCCTTTGCGCCTTCGCAAGCCTGCCACGGCCCCATGGCAGGCAAGATCGAGATAACAATCAAGAACAAAAATGCACGCAAAATCATGGCGCCAAGGAACGACGCCCGCGCCCGAATGTCACTTCACAATGACGCCAGCCAATTGTGCAATTCGGTCATCCGCGTGTTCGGATTCATATCAGAGACCCGCACCCCCAAACGCTGTGCCGCGTCTGGATCCCGCTCGACAATCTCCAGATCCTGCGCGTCTTGCGCGGACAGCCAGTTCATCCGCCCCAAGCTCGGGCCCAGGTTTTGCGGATCAAGCTCCGGGTGGTACTGCATGCCCCAGAATTTCACCCCGTCCCGCTCATAGGCAAAGGCCTGGACGCCGGAATGGTCATTGCCCGCCAAAAGCACGGCCCCTTCGGGCAGCTGCGTGACCTCATCGCGGTGCACACAGGGCACGGCAAAGCCATCTTCGCGGCCCTTGAGCAGCGGATGATCCCGTCCTGCGTCCGTCAGGCGCACACCTTTGGCCAGACCATCCTCGCGGCCATTTGGCGATGCATCAGATTTGCCGCCCAGCACGCTTGCCGCCAGTTGCATGCCATTGCACGACCCGAGCGTTGGCAGACCCTGGGCGAACACCTTGCGCATCACATCAGCCAAAGGCGCGGCGCGGGTGTCGTCGGTGTTCCATTCCACGCTGGAGCCGGTGAACACCACGCCATCGAATTCTTTGAGTGCCGGCAGTTCCTCTCCGTCATAGGGCGCGACAATCGTAATCGTCAGATCATCCCGACAGGTTTGCAGCGCTGCTGCGTAATTCTCGCCGACGGTCATGCCTTGCGTTTCCTTAAACGGGGCATTGGCGGCGGCAGGGTTGGAATCGACGATGAGGATGTTGAGCATGATGTGTCTCGCGCAATGGGGTGCACGCTCACTCTTCCGCACCTATTGGAACGAAATCAAGCACAGACATTTGTAACCGCACAAATCGCCCGCCCAGCCTCACCGAATCGCCAGCCCGCGCAGGCGGTGCCTCGGCAGCTACAAGCAGCCTTGATTGCGTGCCAGCGCTAAACAAGCCCTTAGCGAGATAGCCCACCATGCAAGTTCGGCTGATCCAGGCTCGCAAACCCGTAGTGCCGCAGCCAGCGCAAGTCGCTGTCAAAGAATGCCCGCAGATCGGGGATGCCGTATTTCAGCATCGCAATCCGGTCGATCCCCATGCCAAAGGCAAAGCCTTGCCATTCATTCGGATCAATTCCGCCTGCGGCAAGCACCTTGGGATGCACCATGCCGGAGCCCAGAACCTCAAGCCAGCCGTCGCCTTCGCCAATGCGCAGCTGTCCATCAACCCAGGAACACTGGATATCGACCTCTGCAGAAGGTTCGGTGAACGGGAAATGCGAGGCCCGGAACCGGGTCTTGATGCCGTCAATCTCAAAGAATGCGGCAAAGAATTCTTCCAGCACCCATTTGAGATTTGCCATCGAAATGTCCTTGTCGATCGCCAGACCTTCGACCTGATGGAACATCGGTGTGTGAGTCTGGTCATAATCGGCACGGTAGACACCGCCGGGGCAAATGATGCGCAACGGTGCGCCTTCCGCCTCCATCGTGCGGATCTGCACGGGGCTGGTGTGGGTGCGCAAGACATGCGGCGGGCGGTTGTCGCCTTCGGCACGGCTCATATAAAAAGTGTCCATCTCGGCGCGGGCCGGGTGGTGGCCGGGGATGTTCAGCGCATCGAAGTTGTACCAATCGGTATCAATGCGCGGCCCCTCAGCGACAGAGAAGCCCATTTCTGCAAAAATCGCAGTCAGCTCTTCAGTCACTTGGCTGACAGGATGGATGCTGCCTTCGCGGCGGGCGCGGGTTGGCAAGGTCACATCCAACCATTCACTGCGCAGACGTTCATCCAGCGCCGCATCGCCCAGCGCGGCCTTTTTGGCGGCAAGGGCGCTGTTGATCTCATCCTTGAGCGCATTCAGCGCGGGACCGGCCACTTGCCGCTCTTCCGGGGTCATCTTGCCCAGCTCGCGCATTTTCAGCGCCACTTCGCCTTTTTTGCCAACCGCAGCGAGCCGGATATCCTCAAGCGCCGCTTCATCCGCAGCATCGGCAATCTGGCTCAGGTATTTTTGCTTGAGATCGTCCATCGTCCGCCCGTCCTTCAAAGTCCGCTGACGTGCTAGCAGATACGCGGCTGATTACAAGGGAGAGCCGCCCCGGATCAGTCTTTGGGCAGCAGCCAGGCATCGAGATAGACCTGCAAACGGTCCCGCATATCCACATTGGCATGAATGGCGCAGAAATGCAGGGCCATCACCTGCACCAGAAAGGCCTGCACCCCTTCGGCCATCAACAAGGTCGAGATGTCACGCCGAAACGGCCCATCCCGCAACCAATCCGCCACCACGATCAGATGTCGACCAAAGGTCTTTGCGATCGGCCCGATTTCATCAGACATAGCCGCACCCGAATGGCGCAGGATCACATCGAACACATAGCGCTCGCAGGTCATGAACCGCATCATTGGATCCATTGCCGCGATCAGATCTGCGGTGGAGCCCGGCACTGGCTGCCGTTCCAGATCATCCAGGAGCCCGTCAATTTTGGCCCCGATCAGCAGGTCCATCAACGCATCCTTGTCCTTGAAATGCGCAAAGAAGGTCCCCTTGGCCACCCCCGCGGTCTTCACCACCTCTTCCACCCGCAAAGCATCATAGCCGTGATCTGCGATCAGAGCTTCGGCAGCCGCAGTCAGTTTGGCGCGAGTTATCAGTGTGCGGGGTTGGATGGCATCTTTCATGCGTAGTGTTTCGCATGCTTTTTGACCGTGGTCAAATTAGTTATTGACCACGGTCATTTTTGAATCTACCAAATTGACCACGGTCATTTATTGGAGATTCCCATGCCCAAACGCATTTTCGTCCTCAACGGACACCCCGCTGACAACTCACTGAACCACGCGCTTGCCGATAGCTATGCCAAGGCGGCCCGCGCCGCAGGGCATGATGTTCGCCTGACACATCTGCACGATCTGAACTTTGATATGGATTACGAATTCGCAGGCTACAAAAAGTCCAAACCGCTTGAACCGGCCCTCGAAACTGTGATGAGCGATCTCGAATGGTGCGAACACTTCGTCCTTGCCACCCCGATGTGGTGGGGCAGCCTGCCTGCGAAATTGAAAGGTCTGTTCGACCGCGTCCTATTGCCCGGCCGCGCCTTTGACACGCGCGTGCCCCCCGGCACTATGCCCAAACCAATGCTTGGCGGGCGCACGGGGCGGGTCTTGCTCACCTCTGATTCGCCAAAATGGTTCCTGAACCTGATGTACCGCGGTGCCATGCTGCACCAGTTGCGCGGCCAAATCCTGAAATTCATCGGCATCAAACCTGCCAAGATCAGCTATTTTGCCGGTGCCAGCCATCCCAAGCCGGGCCAGCCGGAAAAATGGCTCAAGCAGGCTGGCGCATTGGGCGGCCTAGCGGCGTAATGCGCAGCGCCCACCTGAACAAACAAAAAAGCCGCCCCGGTTGGAGCGGCTTTTCCAATTCTAGTACCAAACCAGCTTAAGCAGCCAGCGCAGCCTGTGCCTGCTTTACAATCGCACCGAAGGCTTCGGGCTCGTGTACAGCCAGATCGGCCAGAACCTTACGGTCCACTTCGATACCGGCCATGTTCAGACCATTGATGAAACGGCTGTATGTCAGCGCTTCGTCGTGGGAACGCACAGCGGCGTTGATCCGCTGAATCCACAGGGCGCGGAAATTCCGCTTGCGATTCTTACGGTCGCGCGTGGCGTATTGGTTGGCCTTGTCGACCGCCTGTGTGGCGACTTTAAAGACATTGGAACGACGACCATAGTAGCCTTTGGCGGCTTTGATGATCTTCTTGTGACGGGCGTGGGTTACTGTACCACCTTTAACTCGGGACATCTCAGCTCTCCTCTATCAGCGGTCGTAGGGCATGAAGCCCTTGATGATCTTTGCATCGGGCTCAGACAAAGCTGTTGTGCCACGTGCGTTACGGATGAATTTATTGCTCCGCTTGATCATGCCGTGCTGTTTGCCAGCCTGGCTGCCGATGACCTTGCCGGTCGCCGAGATCTTAAAGCGCTTTTTGGCGCTCGATTTCGTCTTCATCTTGGGCATTTCCGTCTCCTATCTTAGGTCGGTGATCGCACGACTCGGCATGCCTCTTGGGCCGGTCGCACGGGATGAAAGGGGCGTATAGGCCCATGTCTCAGCTTTGGCAAGAGGGGTCGGGTGGATCAATCCAACGAGGGCAGCATTTCGCATGGCACCCCATCAACACAGCGACCTGTCTCCAGATTTTCATAGTTGTAGTCACTCAGATTCCCAGCCTCAATGTCCAGCGTAACCTGCGGGTCAACATAGAACCGGTAGCCCCTGCTATTGGCCCCGTTCGTTTTAAACCCAGAAGGCAGCATTTCAACCGGGCGGGTGATCACCAATGTGTCGACTGCATGCCCCCGCAACACGCCTTGATCCAACAATTGTAGCAGGCCTGCTTGTAACGGGAGCACCGAATAGCGCTGCGCCTTGCCCTGCAAAACCAGCGTTTCCGGGTCAATGCGCGCAACGCCGTAGGGATAATCAAGGTCAAACTGGTACTGGACCTGCCGCCGCGCTGCCACGTTGTTCTCCAGCTCGCGCAGGGCGCCGTCCACCAGTTCAAAAGCCTTGCCATTGCGACGGATCGGTTTGTCCACCGTATCAAGCTGGTCCTTGTGAATGATCCGTTCATGACTGGGGAAGGTCCGACTGCCCATCCACTCGGCCGTTTTTCCATCAAACCCTTGCCGGTCAAAAGCGACCTCAAGCGTGCTTCGGAATGTCCGCTGCGCAACCGCCTGCCCGAGATCTGATGGACCCGGAACGCAGACACCCGACCGCGCAAAGTGAACCTGCGTGCTGTCCAGACCCGAAACCGCATTGCCCGAATGCGTGATCAACCGCTCGATACGCTCGACAGCGCCGGTGAATTGCCAAATCACAGAAGTCTGCGCACCCGCGATCAGGTAAAGAGGTTGCTCACCTGCTTCGACATGCAACCTCACAACAGTGGTGGCTTGATGCAGGCCACTAATCGAAATCGTTGAAACCGCGCCTCCACGCAGGGTCGAAAGCCAATGCAAACTCGCTTCTTCAGACTTGGGCGGATAGGCGCAAATCTCGGGCAACCCGGCCTCTGCCAACGCCACCCGCTTGGCCTCGAACCGCGCCTCATATTCGGCCATTCGCCGCTCGCGTTCCTTTTGGGCGGCTGTCAGCGCCGGGGATTTCCTTGTGTCCTTGTTATTCTTTTTTGAATTGCCATCTGCTTCATCACGAAGCAGATCAACCACGGCAATGATTTCCTCTGCAGTGACTGCCCCATCATCGTTGAGGTCAAATTGCATCAGTTGCGATCCGGGCGCTCGGGTGGTCTCCAACTGACCAAGCTGCGTATCCACCGCCATCATCAATTCTGTTTGGGACAGATTGCCATCCTTGTCCGCGTCAAAAGCATAACGCAGCCAGATCAGTTCCGCCCGATCCTGCGGCTTCAGCGCCGGCTCTTGTTGCTTGATCTCGGCTGCACTCACTAAATGGTCGCCATTCAGATCGAACCGAAAGTAGGCGGACCGAAAATGTGCACGGCGGCGCAAAACCTCGGCGCGATGCCGCTGGTCCAGAATGTCTTGAGTCACCACATCCTGCACCGCATAGCTGAAAAACGCGTTCAATGTTCTCTTTACAAAGTATTCTGGCTTGGTCCGCGCCTGCACCACAGACCGATTGTCCAACTTGGCAAGTCCGCGGGCCTGATCCCCTGAAGTTTGATCCGCAACTGCGGGACCAGACAGAACCGAAAAAACCAAAACCCAGAATAACCTGTGCATGAATCCTGCCTTTTCTCCACAACCATTTGCAGAAGGCCTATTGCGCAAATAGGGCAAGACTATGTCAGCTGCGCCAACTGGTGTCGGCAATTAGATCAAGTAGCGGTTAAAGACCCTATTGAACACGTCAGGGACATCACCCAGAGAATACCCTCCCGGCTGTGACTGGACCGCAAACAAGATCAACGCGCCACCGATGAGGATGGTCAGTGCAGAGGCACGCGGGGCCCGCCTGTCTGACATGGCCGACAGCACGGAAGGAATAGACAGACCTGCGATAATGACACCCAGAACAAGTGCAAGATCCGGTTCCATCGTCATTCCTCCTTCCCTGACGGCAGGAGTTTACTCCGGATCAGAGGAAAAAATCAATCTTTCGTCGCAGGGCGCAACCCGCAGGATGTTGGTGCTGCCCGGCACATTGAAAGGCACACCGGCGGTGACCACGATGTGATCCTCCGGCCCGGCAAAGCCTTCGCTGCGCGCCGCTTTGGCAGCGGAGACCACCGCGCTCTTGAACCGCTCCAACTCGCCGGTGATCACACAATTGGTGCCCCAGCTGAGCGCCAGACGCCGCGCCGTGCCGACCAGCGGGGTCAAGGCGATGATCGGCACACGGGGCCGCTCGCGGGCGGTCAGCAGCGCGGTTGTCCCGCTTTGTGTGAAACAGCAGATCGCTTTGATATCGGTCGTTTCAGCGATCTCGCGGGCGGCGGCCACGATCCCGTCCGCGACGGTCATCCGGTCGGCCTTGCGCGAGGCTTCAATGATTTGGGTATAGGTCGGGTCTTGCTCAACCTCGGTGGCAACATTGTCCATCGTCCGGACCGCCTGCACTGGATAGTCGCCAGCCGCAGATTCCGCACTGAGCATCACGGCGTCCGCGCCCTCATAGATCGCGGTGGCCACATCGGACACTTCCGCACGGGTCGGCATCGGGCTTTCGATCATGCTTTCCAGCATCTGCGTGGCCACGATCACCGGCTTGGCCGCCGCACGGCATTTGCGCACCAGACGTTTCTGGATCGGCGGCACGTTCTGCACCGGCAGTTCCACACCCAGATCACCCCGTGCCACCATGATGCCGTCGCTGACGGCAAGAATGTCATCAAACCGATCCACGGCCGAGGGTTTCTCGATCTTCGACAGGATTGCGGCGCGGCCCTTCGCAAGCGCACGGGCTTCGTCCACATCTTCGGGGCGCTGCACAAAGCTGAGCGCAAGCCAATCGACACCAAGACCGCAGACAAACTCCAGATCAGCGCGATCCTTGTCCGACAGCGCCGCCAGCGGCAGCACCACATCCGGCACGTTCACGCCTTTGCGGTTAGAGATCACACCGCCGGTGATCACCTCGCAATTGGCATAGTCGGCCCCGCAATCGGTGACCTTGAGGCGGATCTTGCCGTCATTGACCAACAGGCTTGCACCTGGCTCAAGCGCGGCAAAAATTTCTGGATGCGGCAGGCAAACCCGTGAAGCATCCCCATCCGCCGGATCAAGGTCCAGACGGAAATTGGCGCCCTCATCCAATTGTTCGCTGTCACCTGCAAAGACGCCCACACGCAACTTTGGCCCTTGCAGATCGGCAAGAATGCCAATGGTGCTGCCCGTGGCTTCCTCAACCTTGCGGATGATCGCGTGTTTCTCGCGGATTTCCTCATGGCTGCCGTGGCTCATATTGAGCCGGAACACGTCCGCCCCCGCCTTGTGCAGCGTTTCGATCATGTCGTAAGTGTCTGATGCTGGTCCCAGCGTCGCCACGATCTTTACATTGCGCAAGCGTTTCATATGGTGCGTCCTCGTTGGTTGGTTGGCAGGCCCGCCAACAGAAAGAAAATTCGTTAGCGATAACAATACGTCGCTTAGGCGCTTATAGAATGCCGTCATGCAAGTCAAAGGTTTCACAAATATGACCTATCAACCTTTTCACATCGAGGGAGAGGACAGACCCGCCCGTTGGCTGATCACCTGCGATCACGCTGCCAACACGGTGCCGCCACAGATCAATGGTGGATCTCTGGGCCTGGACCCTGCGGATATGGGCCGCCACATCGCCTATGATCCGGGAACCGCCGGGGTTGGCAAGGCGCTTGGCAAACTGCTGAATGCGCCTGTGATCATGTCCAACTTTTCGCGGCTGGTGATTGATCCAAACCGCGGCGAGGATGACCCAACCTTGCTGATGAAACTCTATGACGGCACCATCATTCCCGCCAATCGTCACGCCGATCTGGCCGAACGCGAACGCCGGCTGGACCTGTGTTATCGCCCCTATCACGATGCCCTGACCCGCCTCGCGGCACGGCCAGGCACCGTTATCCTGTCTCTGCACAGTTTTACCCCGCAACTGCGCGGCCGCCCGCCACGTCCTTGGGAAATTGGTGTGCTATATGCCCGCGACACCCGGCTGGCCCATCCGTTTCTGAACCGTCTGCGGCAAGAACCGGATCTGACCGTTGGCGACAATGAACCCTACTCGGGCCATTTGCCCGGTGATGCCGTGGACCGTCATGCGCTGCAACACGGGCGGCCAAACGTCCTGATCGAGCTGCGCAACGATCTGATCTCGGATGGTGAAGGGCAGACCAAATGGGCAAACCGGCTTGCCCCCATGCTGACCGAAGTCCTTGATGCCACCGGATTATAAAGGAAACGCAGATGCCTCACTTCATTCTCGAACATTCACCCGACATTCCAACGGATCAGATCTCTGACACACTCGACGCGCTCTTTGCTGCGGCCAGCGATCACCCCGAATTTCCTGACCCCGCGGCGATCAAAATGCGCGCCCTGCCCTGCGCCCAACAGCGGATGGCGGGCAAGGTACACAGCTTTGCCCATCTGACAATCAAACTGCTGACCGGGCGCGACACTCCAACCAAAGCGACATTGGCACAAGACATGCTAATGGTCTTGGACGCGCAATTGCCGCAGGTTGGCCAGCTCACCGTTGACCCCCGCGATATGGCACGCGACACTTACGCAAAACGCATTCTCTGAAGTTAGGAGCCGTCATGGACGACCAAACCAAGCTGGAAATCGAAGCCGCCGCCTTTCGCCGGTTGCGGCAGCATCTGATGCAAGACCGGACCGATGTGCAAAACATCGACATGATGAATCTCGCCGGTTTTTGCCGCAATTGCCTGTCCCGTTGGTATCAAGAAGCGGCCAATGAACGCGGCATCGAAATGACCAAGGATGAAGCGCGAGAAAGCTATTACGGGATGACCATGGCAGAGTGGAAAGCCAACTATCAGACCGACGCATCCGCGGAAAAACAAGACGCGTTCAAAACCGCATTCGCAGAAAACGTCGGCAAATCGTAGGGCGGGATTCACCCCGCCATCCGTCAAAACGAATACAGCAACAACCACTCCGCCCTGAGCACGGGGCGGTCCGTCCCCTGCATCTGCACCTCCGCGCCGATCCGCACCATCATATCGCTGCGACCACGTACTTTGACATCCAGCACAGTAAATTGCCCCCGGACCATCGCACCAACCGGCACGGGTGCCAGAAACCGCACCTTATCAAACCCGTAATTCACACAGGCGCTTTGCCCGGAAATCTGCGGCATCGCCTCAAAGGCCATGCCAGACATCATCGACAGGGTCAGCATGCCATGGGCAATCGTGCCGCCAAATTCGGTCATCGCCGCCTGCGCCGGATCAATGTGCAGGAACTGCCTATCCCCGCTCACTTCAGCAAAGGCATCAATCTGCGCCTGATCGACCAAGGTCCAGTCTGATTGCGCCAAGATCTGGCCGATCATAGCGGTCAAAGCCTCACGGTCGATGGGATTTGCCATTGGGTGGCCTCTTGGGGTTCATTGGGACAGATCCTTCTTCTTTGACCGAAAGACCCCCTTATGAACACCCCTCTGATTGCCCTTGGCCTTGTCGCCCTTGCCGGTTGCGCCGTTGCTTTGCAAACCCCGATGAACGCTGCCCTTGGCCGCAGCCTTGGCAGCGGGGTCGCCGCCGCTGCCGTGTCATTCGGTGTTGGATTTCTGGTGTTGCTGGCCGTTCTCGGCCTGTCCGGCGATCTCGCGTCACTTGGGCGGGTCGCCACCACGCCACCTGTCTTTCTGGTTGGCGGGGCATTGGGGGCATTTTATGTCTGGACCGTACTTTGGGCGATCCCGACCCTGGGCGCGCTGACCACGATCACCGCACTGATCCTCGGGCAACTGTCGGCGGCGCTGTTGATCGACGCCGCCGGTCTGTTTGGTCTGGCCGTACAGGCCATCACTCCGACCCGCCTCGCCGCAGCGGCATTGGTCGGGGCGGGCGTTGTTTTGTCGCGGTTTTAGATCGCAGCCTTGCGCATCTCGTCAAGGTAGATTTCCCGCAGGCGCGGGGCCACACGCCCCGGCGTCCCATCGCCCAGCGCGACGCCATCGATCTCGACCACTGGCATGACAAAGGCACTGGCCGAGGTGGTAAACGCCTCATCGGCCTGTTTCGCCTCGTCGATGGTGAAGTTGCGCTCTTCCACTTCCATCTGCGCCTCTCGGGCAAAACGCAAAACCGCCGCGCGGGTGATCCCGTGCAGAATGTCATGGCTCAGGGCGCGGGTGATGATCTTGTTGCCCTTCACGATATAGGCGTTGTTCGACGTGCCTTCGGTGACAAAGCCATCCTCGACCATCCAGGCATCATCACAACCTGCCTTCTTGGCCATCATCTTACCCATCGACGGATAAAGCAGCTGCACTGTCTTGATGTCGCGGCGACCCCAGCGAATGTCATCAATCGAAATAATCTTGGCACCACGCTTGGCCGCAGGACTATCCGCCAGACCCGGTTTGTTCTGCGTGAACAAAACAATGGTCGGTACCGTGGTTTCAGGGTCAGGGAAAGCAAAATCCCGATCGCCATCCGATCCGCGCGTGATCTGCAGATAGATCAAACCCTCGTCAATCTCGTTCAAACGCACCAATTCTCGGTGGACTTCAAGCAGATCCGCCTTGCTGATCGGGTTTTTCATCTCCAACTCGTTCAAGGATCGGCTCAGCCGCACCGCATGACCGTCAAAATCAATCAACTTACCATCCAGCACCGATGTCACCTCATAGACACCGTCCGCCATCAAAAAGCCGCGGTCAAAGATGGAAATGCTGGCTTCGGTCTCTGGCAGGTATTCGCCGTTTACATAAACTGTCCGCATGATGTCTTAGCCCCAAAGTCCGGCCACGGGCGGATGCACCCCGGCCTTGTCAAAAATCAAAGGTTCATCGCGGTCTTCGGCCAACAGAAGCGGGCCGTCAAGGTCTACAATCTTGGCCCCCTGCGCCACGAGGGTCGCGGGCGCCATGGCCAATGACGATCCAACCATGCAGCCAACCATCACATCATAGCCTTCGGCGCGGGCGGCATCCCGCAACGCCAAGGCCTCGGTCAACCCGCCGGTCTTGTCCAGTTTGATGTTCACCACGTCATATTTGCCCTTGAGTTTGGGCAGGCTGGCACGGTCATGGGCGCTTTCATCCGCGCAAACCGGCACGGGCCGGTCCAGCCCGATCAGCGCGTCATCCTCGCCGGCTGGCAGAGGCTGCTCCACCAGGGCCACACCAAGGCGCTGCAAATGCGGGGCCAGATCGGCATAAACTGCGGCGGACCACCCCTCATTGGCATCCACGATGATGGTCGATTTGGGCGCACCGGCCCGTACGGCCTCAAGCCGGGGCATGTCATCGGGCGTGCCCAGCTTGATCTTCAACAAAGGCCGATGGGCATGTTTGGCCGCCTGCGCCTGCATCTCGGCAGGGCTGGCCAGTGACAGGGTATATGCAGTGATCTCTGGCCCCGGCTGCGCCAGTCCCGCCAATTGCCAAACCCGCTTGCCGGCTTGTTTGGCCTCAAGATCCCACAGCGCACAATCTACCGCATTGCGTGCCGCACCCGCTGGCAGCAGATCGTAAAGTGCCGCGCGGGTGATATCGCCAGGCAGCGCCTCGATCTCGGCGGTGACACTTTCCAAGGTTTCCCCATAGCGAGCGTAAGGCACACATTCGCCCCAGCCCGTGAGGCCTCCCGCATGCAAGCGCACAGTCAGAACCTTTGCCTCGGTCCGCGATCCGCGCGAGATGGTGAACACCTCCGCCAGCTTAAAGACGTCCCGCGTCACTTCGATGCGCATACCGGCTCCTTCATTTGGCCAAAAAACTCAATCCCCCGCGCGGGGTTGGATGCAGACTTACAATGCCTCCAGCGCTTCGGCCAGACGTGCCGCCCCGTGGCGGAACGGATCCACCGCAGGCAGGCCCATCTCCTCCTCCACTTTCGCAAGATAGGCGCTGGCCTCGTCTTCCGACATATGTTGGGTATTGACGGAAATGCCCACGACCTTACAGGCCGGATTGGCCACTTTGGCCAAGGTCAACGCCATATCCGACACCGCTTGCATGGTCGGCAGCTGGTATTCCGGAAGGCCGCGCATGTGTTTGCGTGTGGGTTCGTGGCAAATGATCAAAGCGTCCGGTTGGCCGCCATGGATCAGCGCCATCGTGACGCCCGAATAACTAACGTGGAACAGGCTGCCCTGCCCTTCAATGATATCCCAATGGTCCTCATCATTGTCAGGGGTCAGATATTCCACTGCACCGGCCATAAAATCGGCAATCACAGCATCCAGCGGCACACCTGATCCGGTGATCAGAATGCCGGTCTGGCCGGTGGCGCGGAAGGTGCTGTTCACACCGCGTTCCTGCAACGCTTCGTCCAGCGCGAGCGCCGTGTACATCTTTCCGACCGAACAATCGGTGCCAACCGCCAGCACCCGTTTGCCGCTGCGCTTGACCCCATTGGCAATCGGATATTGAACGTTCGGCACCCGCACATCGTGCAGTGTGCAGCCGTTCACCTGAGAAGCGGCGACAAGATCGCCCTCGTCATGCAGCATGTTGTGCAGGCCGGAAGCCAGATCAAAACCCATGCCCAGCGCCTCGATCAGCACCTCTTTCCAGGCCTGAGAGATCACGCCGCCCCGGTTGGCCACACCGATCACCAGCGTTTTGGCGCCGGCCGCCTTGGCTTCTGCCAATGTCAGGTCTTTCAGACCGACATCCGCCTTGCAGCCATCCATGCGGAACTGGCCCACGGCATTTTCCGGCCGCCAGTCCTTGATGCCCTGCGCCACTTTCGCGGCAAGTTGGTCCGGTGCATCGCCGAGGAAAAGAAGATATGGTGTTTCGATCATGGCGGTCTCCTAGCGTTGAGTTTCAGCACATATTGAAGCACGATTGCCGCAAATCCTTTGCGACTCTGCGGTCAAATTCAGAAACTGCGCGATAATCTCTCGCTCAATGAGATTCCGGCGCGATATTTTTGCATGCCGCAACTGCGAATGCTGCATGTGCGAAATCAGCCTTGCAGGCCGTGGCGCAATTTAATACCAGATAAACCCAGAGCAAACGCAACAATATTACCGCAAGGAATCGCCCATGTCTTTCCGCCTGCAACCTGCCGCCCCGGCCCGCCCGAACCGCTGCCAGCTTTTTGGCCCCGGATCCCGCCCGGCAATCTTTGAAAAAATGGCCAGTTCTGCTGCGGATGTCATCAACCTTGATCTTGAGGACAGTGTGGCACCTTCGGACAAAGAAAGCGCTCGCGCCAACGTGATTGCCGCCATCGGCGATCTCGACTGGGGCACCAAGACTCTTTCGGTGCGGATTAATGGCTTGGACACGCCATATTGGTATCGCGACGTTGTGGACCTGATGGAACAGGCTGGCGAACGGCTTGACCAGATTATGATCCCCAAAGTTGGCTGCGCGGCGGATATCTATGCGGTCGACGCATTGGTGACCGCGATCGAAGCGGCCAAAGGGCGCAGCAAACGGATCTCTTTTGAGGTGATCATCGAATCGGCCGCGGGCCTGGCCCATGTCGAAGAGATCGCGGCCAGCTCACCGCGCTTGCAGGCGATGAGCCTTGGCGCCGCCGATTTTGCTGCCTCGATGGGCATGCAGACGACCGGCATCGGCGGCACGCAGGAAAACTATTACATGCTGCGCGACGGTGAAAAGCACTGGTCTGATCCATGGCATTGGGCACAGGCCGCGATTGTAGCCGCATGCCGGACCCATGGCGTGTTACCTGTAGACGGCCCGTTTGGCGATTTCTCCGATGACGAAGGCTTCCGCGCGCAGGCCCGCCGTTCAGCGACCTTGGGCATGGTTGGCAAATGGGCCATTCACCCAAAGCAGATCGGCATCGCCAACGAAGTGTTTACGCCATCCGAAGAAGCAGTGGCGGAAGCGCGGGAAATTCTGGCTGCGATGGAACAGGCCAAGGCAAACGGCGAGGGCGCGACGGTTTACAAAGGCCGGTTGGTCGACATCGCCAGCATCAAACAGGCCGAAGTTATCGTGCGTCAGTCCGAAATGATTGCAGGCTGATACATCGGATCGCCTGCGCGATCCGACCGGGGCGGGGCGTTGCCCCGCCTTTTTTCATGCGTGGGTGATTTCGGCGGCTGATGATGGGACACGCGCCCCGGACCCGACGTCGCTACTGGGATTTCACACCTCCAGACCCACAGCATCCCTGGGGGTTTCACACCCCCAGACCCCCGTGCAGGTTTTCTGGCCAAATGAAGGGGGTCAGGCGCGTTCGTCTTTGGGGGAGCCCATCACAACGTAAGATGTGATACCATTCACTTGCGGCAAAGCGCCCAGCATGTCGGTGTGAAAGCTCTTGTAAGCTTTGAGGTCCGCGCATTCTACGCGCAGCAGGTATTCAATTGTGCCGGTGATATTGTGGCATTCACGTACTTCTGGGGCATGCGAAATCGCACGCTCAAAGGCCTCTTGGCTCGCTTTGGAATGATCTTTGAGGCCGACGCCCACATAGGCCACAAACCCCGCCCCCAGCGCCGCCCGGTCCAGCACCGCACGGTAGCCGGTGATCACTCCGCGCTTTTCCAGATCCTGCACCCGGCGCAGGCAGGCAGAGGGCGACAGGCCCACCTTGTCAGCCAGTTCGATATTGCTGATCCGCCCATTGCGAGATAGCTCTTGCAATATCTGCTCGGAAATCCGGTCAAGAACCGCCATATATTGTCCAAATCTTGTAAAGAACCTCCAATTCACAATTACGCGGCGCGGAATATCTGTCAAACATTGCATCATGAATCTTGATGTCATTCCCGCGCTTGCGCTTTTCGCCTTTGTCAGCTCCGCCACACCGGGGCCGAATAACCTGATGTTGATGGCCTCCGGTGCAAACTACGGGTTCTTGCGGACCATTCCGCATATGCTTGGGATTTCTGGTGGTTTCATGGTGTTGATGCTGTTGACCGGTATGGGGCTGGTGCAAATCTTTGACCTCTACCCGGTTAGCTACACCCTGCTGAAGATCGCCAGCGTCGCCTATATGGTTTATCTGGCGTGGAAGATTGCCAATGCCGCCCCGATCGAGAAACGATCCGCAGAAGGCCGCCCGATGACATTTCTGCAGGCGGCAGCCTTTCAATGGGTGAACCCGAAAGCCTGGGCCATGGCGCTGACCGCGATCACCGTCTATGTGGCGGATCAGGGGGCGTTGATGCTGCTGGCGGCGGCGCTGTGTTTTTCCACCGTCAACCTGCCATCAGTCGGGGTCTGGACCATTCTGGGCCAGCAGATGGCGCGGTTTCTAACCAATCCGGGGCGGCTCAGGGCATTTAACTGGACCATGGCGGCCTTGCTCATTGCCTCGCTTTATCCTGTTCTGGGCCTTGGTGGGTGATCAACGCACCGCGGCGCGTTGCAAATGCTCCAAATGCCCGCCATATATCATGGCAAACAGCCGGAGCACCCAATGACCCAATATCTGGATTTCGAAAAACCCTTGGCCGAGATTGAAGGCAAGGCGGAAGAACTGCGCGCATTGGCGCGGGCGAATGAAGAGATGGATATCACCGAAGAGGCCAAGGCGCTTGATGCAAAGGCCGCTGCTCTGCTGGAGGAACTCTACAGCGACCTGACCCCTTGGCGGAAATGCCAGGTGGCGCGGCACCCCGAGCGGCCCCATTGCAAAGACTACATAGAGGCGCTGTTCACAGAGTTCACGCCGTTGGCGGGAGACCGCAATTTTGCCGATGACCTGGCGGTGATGGGCGGGTTGGCGCGTTTCAACGATCAGCCGGTGATGGTGATTGGTCACGAAAAGGGCAATGATACCAAGTCCCGGATTGAACGGAACTTCGGCATGGCCCGCCCCGAGGGCTATCGCAAAGCGGTGCGGCTCCTGGAGCTTGCGGGCCGCTTTGGCCTGCCTGTGGTGACACTGGTCGATACCCCCGGCGCCTATCCCGGCAAGGGTGCAGAGGAACGTGGGCAGTCAGAGGCGATTGCGCGCTCCACAGAGAAATGCCTGCAGATCGGCGTGCCACTGGTCAGCGTGATCATCGGCGAAGGCGGTTCTGGCGGCGCGGTGGCCTTTGCCACGGCAAACCGTGTCGCGATGTTGGAGCATTCGGTGTATTCCGTCATCACTCCCGAAGGTTGCGCCTCGATCCTGTGGAAAGACAGCGAGAAAATGCGCGAAGCGGCAGAGGCAATGCGGCTGACGGCCAAGGATCTCAAGAAGCTGGGCGTGACAGACCGGATCATTCCCGAACCCAAGGGCGGTGCCCATCGGGATGCCAAGAAGACCATCGAGGCCGTGCGCGGCGCCATCGCCGAAATGCTCAAAGAGCTAGAGGGCAAGGATGGCAAGGCGTTGATCGCGGACCGGCGGCGCAAGTATCTTGATATTGGCGGCAAGGGGCTGGCGGCTTGATCGCTAGTCAAATTTGATCCGAAAGCGTGGTCCGATCCCGTCAAGCGGCTCAAATCCGGCGGCCAGATAGATGCCCTGCGCGGTGACGTTATCTGGATGGGTGCCAACGGTCATATAGCGGCATCCTTGGTCCTTCGCTGCGGCAATACTGGCATCAATCAGTTGCTTGCTCAGCCCAAGACCGCGTGCTTGCGGGCTGACAAACAGATGGTGCAGGTCCATGCCCCGCACACCGAATTGCAGCTGCGCCATTGGGCATAAAGCGGTATATCCCAGCAGCACCTTGCCTTGCTCGGCCACCAACACCGTCAGCCAAGGTGCGGCGCCCATCACATCACGTTCAAGGCTGGCGAGAGTCACGGCGGCGGTATCATCGTGATGCGCCGCGAGCCCCTTGATCATCTCAAGGACAGCCGGAAGATCGGGCGCGGCCACGGGTCTGATAGTGATGGATGACATTTGTTGTTCCTAGGGGCAGCGCTGCACGGCACAAAGCCGCGCAAGGCGGCCAGTGTTCTGAAATTGCAAGGAAAGGGCCGCAACTAAATAGAGCGGCGATAATAAGCGATATGTCTGTGCGCGAGCATGGGCGCACCTTGCGCGATGGTGTGGCGGTGGTCAAGTGGGCGGATGAGCCGCCCATCCCCGAATTTGTGATCACACTTGAATTGAAACGGCTGTCGCGCATCCCCATATCAATAGATGAGGGAGCCACAGACCCCTTCTTTGCGTTCTGCGCTCCTTCTTTCGCCTGAGAAAAGGAGCATGTCATGTACAAACGTATCCTCACCTCCGCCCTGCTGTTCGGGATGGTCGCAACGGGCCCTCCCGCTGCGGCAATGACCTGTGCGCCGCGTGTCGATCTGGTGGATCGGCTTAGCACGGAATTCAACGAAACACTGACCGCCACAGGCCTTCAGAATGCCCGCGCTTTGATTGAGGTCTGGTCCTCTGTGGGCGGCGATAGCTTTACCATATTGGTCAGCCATCCAAACGGGATCAGCTGCGTTGTGTCTGCCGGCAAATACTGGACAACCATCACGCCCGCACCTGCGCCCGACAAGGAAGGTGTTGCCGGTTAACTGGCCAGCATCCGCAAGCCCTGGGTCACATCGGATCGCACGGCAAGGCGCAAGCCCGGTTCATCCCCCGCCTTGAGCGCAGCAATGATCAACCGGTGGAATTGCGGTGGATCGGTGCGGCGCAGGCGGCCGTAAAGCGCCCGCATTGTTGGCCCCATCTGGAGCCAGACGGTCTCGGCCATCGCCAGCATCGCCGGTGCCTGTGCCCGCAGATAAAGCGTGCGGTGGAATTCCAGATTGGTGCGGATGTAGCTGACCGCGTCGCGGTGGGCGACGGCCTCAGATATGGCGTTATTGATGGTCTGCATCCGGTCAATCAGCGCCATATGCGCACGCGGCAATGCCCGGCTGGCCAGTTCGACCTCTATCAAGGCGCGCAGCGCGGCCAGCTCTTCGATCCGCTCATTGGACAGCTCCGGTGTGCTGATCCGGCCAGAGGTGGACATCGTCAAAGCGCCTTCTGCGACCAGCCTGCGCACGGCCTCACGGGCGGGCGTCATCGACACCTCGTATTCCTTGCCAATCCCCCTCAGGGTCAGCGGGTGACCGGGGGGCAAATCTCCGTGCATGATCCGGCTGCGCAACCCGCGATACACGCGGTCATGAGCGGGCGAGGTTGCATCGGATGGACGGGCGGTCAGGGTCATATCTGTTTGTGATCACAAAACCGAGCACCGTCAAGTCCCGCTTGCCTGTTTCATAGCGGCATCGCCATTTCAAACTGTTGCACAAGCGGGCGAGCCTCACAGGCCCGCATGAACGCGGCAAAGCCCGCATCGCTCGCATCTGCATTGATCACCAGCAACTCCGCCACTTGGAGCCGCCGGCCCGCAGCCGTCAAGAGCGCCCGCCCAAGACCCCGGCGGCGCAGCGCGGGCCGCACGGCAAGTTGGGCAACGCTCGCCCGATCCTGATAAAGCGCCAGATACCCGGCAAGCTGATCCCCGTCCCAGGCCGCGAGGCACTGCAGATTGTCGCCTGCCGCCTCAAGCGCGGGACTATCATTCTGCCAAGAGGGCCGCCATTGCCAAAAGGTCGGGGCCGTGGCGGAAATGTCTGACAAGGGGCAAAACCTGATTTCGAATGCGGTCTCCGCGCTTGAGGAGGGCGCGGTCAGTGAATAACTGTTCAGATCGCGCTGGGTCTGCAGGCCAATGCCCTGATAAAGCGCAATTGCCGCTGGGTTGTTCTGCAAGACCTCCAGCTGAAACCTACAAACGCCACGCGCCTTCAGGACGTCGAACGAACGGGCCGCCATCGCCCGTGCCAAGCCCTGCTTACGAAAGGGCGGGCGGGTGCCGCTGCTCGCCAGATAGGCCGCTTGCCCCCTGATGGCAGTGAGCCAAAGCGCGGCGATTTCGTCTCCCTGTGTTGCGACAACCGCGCTGGTCAGATCAACGCCGCGTTGACGCAAGAAAGCCTCGAACCCCGGCAAATCCTGTTGCAGAGGAACCGGATAATCGGAAAAGGCGTCGTTCATTGCTGTCAGAAGCTGCGCGGCGGAAAAGCGATCCGCGGGTTGGAGATCAAACATCAGCGGTCCTCCCCAAACCGATAACGATGTAAATCACTGCCGTGTTGGCGCAACCACCTGCGCGGCGCTTTGTAGTCACCGTAAATCCGTTCAACTCCGGCCCAGAAGGCGGCGGAATGGTTCATCTCGGCCAGATGCGCGACCTCATGTGCGGCGACATAATCCAGCACTTCGGGCGGTGCCATAATCAACCGCCAGGAAAACATCAACGCACCGTCACTTGTACAGCTGCCCCAACGGGACCGGGTGTCGCGCATCGTGATCCGGCCATAGCTTTTGCCAAGCAATGCGGCATAGTCATCGCAAGCACCCGCCAGGCGATCACGCGCCACTTCCTTGAGATAAGCACCAAGCCGCACGGCCACCCGATCCGGGGCCCCGGGCACGGCGATACTGTCCTGCCCGATCTGCACGCCGCGCCCCTGCCCCGGCACGATTCGCAACATCTGCCCGCCCACTGGCAGCGCCGCGCCCAGTGCAACCGGCACGTCCTCGCCGCGTGCCTCAAGATGTTTGCGAATCCATGGCTCCTTGCTGCGGGCAAAGGCCATCGCCTCGGCTTCTGCCAGCTTGGCGGGCATGGTCAATGTCACTCGTCCGTCCAACTGGGAAATCCGCAAAGAGATCCGTTTTGCCCGCGCAGAACGCCGCATCAGCAGCACAATTGGCGGATCGCCGGGCAGAATTGGGTCGGTCATCAACAGGGTCCAATTGGCAACAGTCGGCTAAAGCCTTTGACAGTGCCACCCTCATATGGCACTTGGCCGGAATCATCTATACGCAACCGAAAATTCGAAGAGGGGTGTTCCATGCCCAAAGAAGAATGGGGAACGAAGCGCCTGTGCCCCACAACGGGCAAGCGCTTCTATGACCTGAACAAGAGCCCGATCGTTAGCCCCTACACCGGCGAAGTACTGGAAGTAGACGCATCCAAATCCCGGATGATTGCGGCCGACGCCGAAGATGCCGTCACAGCCAAGGCCAAGGAAGCCGAAGTCGACGAGGATGTAATCCTCGATGACGACGACGTCGATGTAGATCTGGATGACGATATTCTGGACGACGATGACGACGATAGCGACACTGTTCCGCTGGACGATATTGCGGACGTGGCATCGGACGACGACGATTCCTAAAATTCGGGGGCGGGAGGTGGATTTTCCACTTGATCCCGCCTTCGCTTGCGCCTAGACACCGGCGCATCCACTAAGGTCACAGACCTGAATGGGGCATTAGCTCAGCTGGGAGAGCGCCTGCATGGCATGCAGGAGGTCAGCGGTTCGATCCCGCTATGCTCCACCAAACCCTTCCTTTCCAGCACCTTGATACTTATCGCACCTCAGAAGGGCTGACTGTCGCCCGTATTCCATTCCGATTTGCTATTGTTGCGCACCAAATGTTCACGTATTGTTCTCAAACTGCAGTCGTTGAAAAAGGGTTTGGGCGCATGCTGAAGGGAAGTTGTTATTGCGGGGCCATCGAGTTTGCTTTGGACGCGCCGCCGACGACGATGGGCACCTGCCATTGTTCGCGCTGCCGCAAGGCCGGGGCCAGTGCGATTGTCTTTGTGAAAAAGAACGATTTGCGTTGGATCAAAGGCAAAGACAACGTGCAGGCCTTTGTCCCTGAGGCGCCTTACAAATACCCCAGATGCTTTTGCAAAACCTGTGGCACCTCTCTCGGCGAAATTCTGTCAGAGGAGGACAGCTTTCCCATCTCGGCCAATGCCTTTGACGATGAATTGCCGATCAAGAACGGCTTTCATGAACATGTGAACGAGAAGCCGTCTTGGTATGAAATTTGCGACCCCTCGGAACCGCCGGCAAAGGGCTAAGCCTCTGCCAGATCATGTCTTGGCAAGCTGACTGACATCCTCAAGACAGCTTGCAACCTTCCCTTGGATCAATTGGTAAAAAACCCAGTTCTTGATCCGTTTGCTGCGCACAAAGCCGGCATCCTGCAAAATCTTCATATGATTGGTCACAGTCGGCTGTTTCAGGCCAATCTTCTCGGTGATGAAACCGACACAAACGCCGTCCTGCACCAAATCGCCATCCACTTGCGGCGGAAAGAACCGCTCCGGATCAGCCAACCAATGCAGGATCAGCAATCGGTTCTCGTTCGCCAAAGCCTTCAGTGGGCCAGCGATTGACACAATTTCGGCAAGCGTATAGTCATTCATCTATATAGATTCTCCACTATGCAGGTATGCTATGCCACGGACGCAGGATGACTACAACTTTGTGCATTGCGACGTCTTTGCCAGCCAACCCTATGCAGGCAACAGCCTTGCGGTTTTTACCGATTGCGCCGGGCTCAGCGCCCAGCAGATGCTGCGCATGACACAGGAAATGCGCCATTTCGAATCCATATTTCTCAGTCAGGATCAAGATCGCATCACGGCACGCGTCTTTGATCTGTTGGAAGAACTGCCGTTCGCCGGACATCCGTTGATTGGCGCGGCCTGCACATTGCATCGCGCCTCGGGCGACACTGCACCGCAAACATGGGCCATTACGCTAAACGGTGGTCGAATGGTTACGATCCGCACCGCGTTGGAGAATGGCATATACACCGGCACCCTCGATCAAGGTGCCCCGGATTTCATCGCCGTTCTGCCCATGGGCGCAAAGCCCGGCTTTGCGGATGCGTTTCATCTCGCCGAGACGCAGATGGCCGATCTGCCATTGGAGGTGATCTCGACAGGGCTGAAGTATCTGGTGATCCCGGTAAGCGGCGGCTTGGATCAGGCGCGGATCACCGTGGATGATCTTGATCAGCAATTGGCCGCAGTTGGCGCAGAATTTGCCTATCTCTTCGACGTGGACACCTTTGAAGGGCGGCATTGGAACAACGATGGTGTGATCGAGGACGTCGCCACAGGAAGCGCGGCGGGAGTGGTCGGGGCTTATGCATTAAAACACGGGCTGATCAATGCGGGCGACCCCGTCACTCTCAGGCAAGGGCACTTCATGGGCCGCCCGAGCCAGTTACAGGTGACGGCCTATGGCACCCCTGATAGCATCACAAATATCTCCGTTGCAGGGCATGTTGCCTTTGTGGGTGAAGGAAAGGTCTGCGCTCCATGATCCCCATGTTCCAACCAGATGATATCGCCCCGCATCTGGACATCGCTGCCCTTCTGCCCGCCGCAAAAGACGCCTTTCGCGCCATTTCAGATGGCAGTGCACAGGCGCCCGTCTATGTGTTGCATCCCAATGACATGGCAGACATTCACGTCAAATCCGCCTGCCTGCCCGATTGCCCGATCTTTACGGTGAAAATGGCGGGTTGGTCACAGGTGCTGATCGATCGCGGGGAACCGGCCTCCAGCGGATTGATCGTGGTGTTTGACAGCATCACCTGCAAACCGATTGCGATCCTGCAGGACAATCACCTGATTTCGGACTATCGCACTGCCGCAGCTGGCGCAGTTGTCGCCGAATTGTTGGTCCCGGTCGATGCCGCCAATGCATTGGTTGTCGGCACTGGAATGCAGGCGCGTTTGCAGGTTGAAGCATTGCTGTTATCGCGCCGCGTGCCGCAAATTGCCGTCTGGGGGCGCGATCCACAAAAGTCCGAGCAACTGCGCGATGATCTGGCCAAGACCCACTCTGAAACAGAATTCTCACTCGTAGGCGATCTTGCAGAGGCCGTGCCGCTTGCCGATGTCATCCTCACCGCCACCGCCGCCAAAGATCCGGTGATCGACGCAAATTGGCTTCGGCCCGGCCAACACATCACCTCCGTCGGCTCTGATGATGCAACAAAATGCGAGATCGATCCGCAGGTGATGGCAAAGGCGGCTATCTTTGTAGATGCCTGCACCTCGGGGGAATCGTTTGGATCACCCCATCGGGCGATCGCGCAAGGGATTATCACGGCAGATGACCTGACCGAGATTGGCACCTGTTTGACCCATGGTACAGTGCGCGACCCCAAGGGCATCACCCTCGCGTGCCTGAGCGGTCTGGGCATTCAGGATCTCACCGCCGTGCGCCACCTTTGGCAAAAGATCCAAGCCGCCGCGCAACTGGACCTCACCGGCAAAGCCGTTACATAGGGAAGGTTCCGATCCGAGGCACCTGATGATCCCCTGCACCCTTTCCACTTATAGCGACCTGACAGATCTGGCTGTGGATACGATCATTGATGTCCGCGCGCCTTCTGAATTTGCCGAAGACCACCTGCCCGGCGCGATCAACCTGCCGGTGCTCGATGATGCCGAGCGGGCCAAGGTTGGCACGATATACAAACAAGACAGCCCCTTCAGTGCCCGCAAAATAGGCGGCGCACTTGTGGCGCAAAACACCGCTGCGCATTTGCAAGGGCCGCTGGCCGGCAAAGGTGGCGATTGGCAACCACTGGTCTATTGTTGGCGCGGTGGCCAAAGGTCCGGTGCATTTACCACCATCCTTGATCAGGTGGGCTGGCGGGTTCGGCTGCTCAGCGGCGGCTATCGCAGTTACCGCAGTCTGGTCAGCAAGATGCTTTATGATGGTCCGCTGCCGCACCAGTTGATCTTGGTATCGGGAGGCACCGGCACCGCCAAAACCCGCCTGCTCCAACATCTTGAAACCGCCGGAGGCCAGATACTGGACCTCGAAGCGCTGGCCGGTCACCGTGGCTCGATCTTTGGGGCAACCGCAAGCGAACAACCCAAACAAAAAATGTTCGAATCCCGTTTGGCCGCGGCTTGCGCACAGCTTGATCCAAACAAGGTGACTTGGGTCGAGGCCGAAAGCAGTAAAATCGGCGACCGAGTCGTGCCGCCTGCGCTTTGGAGCCGTATGTGTACGGCTCCGAGGATTGAAATATCGGCCCCCTTGCCAGCCCGCGCCGATTTCCTGTGCCGTGCTTACGAGGATTTGACGGACGATCCGGCGCAATTCGGTGCACAGATTGAACAATTGCGGCCCTATCACCCCGTAGAGCTCATAGGACAATGGCATGACCTTGCCAAAACCGGCGATTGGCAAACCCTCGCAACCGGCCTTGTGCGCGACCACTACGACCCGCGCTATGCGAAATCCGCCGCCCGCTCCGCCACGCCGGTCAGACGTCTGGAATTGCCTGACCTGTCAGAAACCACGTTGCAACAGGCAGCACAAACATTGCTCAGCGGCGCTGCTCCAGCGTGATCGCGCCTTGGCCGGAAGATAGCCGGCCAATCACCGCCGCCGTAATGCCCTGCGCCTCCATCTGCGCCACGGCTTTGGCCGCGGCATCTGGCGGCAAAGCGGCCAACAATCCACCCGCCGTTTGCGGATCATAAAGCAGTGCATCATCCACCCCCGCAACCGGCGCATCACGGCGATTGGCCGGCATCAGGCTTGACGCCATCCCCTTGTCCGACAAGGCCCGCGCACCACCATAGACCGGTATCTGATCCTGCCACAAAACCGCATCCATCATAGACCCGCGGCACATCGCCTGAATATGTCCGGCAAGGCCAAACCCCGTTACATCGGTCATTGCATGGGCCTTGGCCAGCGCCGCCGCCGCGATATCCTGCGACTCTTGCATGACGTGCAAGGCAGCAGCGACATCGCGCCCATCCGCCTTGCCTTGCATATCCGCCGCAAAGATCACCCCCGTGCCAATGGGCCGGGTCAACACCAAAAGATCACCATTCTGCGCCCCGGAGACGGTAATCGGCATCTCGTCACGCAACCCCGTTACCGTGAACCCGACCGTCAATTCGGCCCCCATGGTGGTGTGCCCGCCCACCAGTTGCGCCCCTGCCGCGCCCATCACAGCCGAGGCCGCCTGAGTGATCTCTGCCAAGGTTCGTGCCTGCAAATCCGGTGTCATCTGCGGCAAGATCAGATGCGCCAGCGCCACCTGCGGCTTGGCACCCATTGCCCAGATATCTCCCAGCGCATGAACCGCCGCCACCTGTGTCATGCATACGGGGTCCGCAATCATTGCCCTCAGATGATCCGTACTGATCACCTGAAAACCACCGCCAGGCTGGCCCAATACCGCCGCATCATCCCCTGCTCCGGTCAGAATTGCGCCGCTGACAGGCTTCAACCGATCCAACGCAGTGCCCAAGACACCGCCACCCACCTTGGCCCCGCAACCACCACAAAGCGGCGCAGCTTCCAGCATCTCGGCAACACCTGCCGCCACAGGGCCGCGCGGCGGTGCCACCTTCATCACCGGCAGGTTGGTGAATTTTTCCATAAAGGCCCGATCAATCCGGTCCTTCCAGCGCCACAGCAGTGGGCCAGACAGGCTCACCCCGAACTTCTCCGCCATCGCGGATTTGCCGCCAAGCGAGATCAACTTGAGATAATGCGCTTGCGGTTTGAACCTGCGGCGGCGCCCAACGCCCAGAGCCGCTCGTAAATTGTGATGCAGAACCGGGGCGGCACGCACGGCAAACACCCCGGCCTTTGGCCTTGGCGCGAAAGGCATATGTGCGCAATCCCCCACGGCAAACAAAGCGGGGTCACCCTCCACGCCCAATGTTTCATCAACCCGAATAAAGCCATCCTGAAGCGGCAGGTCAGTCTCGCCAACCCATTCATGCGCAAAGGCACCAGCAGCCCCGACACAAAACGCGGCGGCAACCGTGTCTTGCCCGGCAATCTCGACCCGCTGTGCCCCGATCCGGGTCACTTGCGCCCCGCACCGCACGGCCACGCCAAGCTGCTGCATCTGTGCCAACAGCCG
The DNA here is from genome assembly GCF_016801775.1 of Sulfitobacter mediterraneus. NCBI lineage: Bacteria > Pseudomonadati > Pseudomonadota > Alphaproteobacteria > Rhodobacterales > Roseobacteraceae > Sulfitobacter > Sulfitobacter mediterraneus. The sequence goes on from NZ_CP069004.1 coordinate 2,380,945, forward strand.
CCGCCGCGCAGAGGCGCCCACACCGGAAATCTCGGCGGCGGCCTCGATCACAGTCACATCCGGTACAACGCCTGCCTGCCGCAAGGCATGGGCCATCGCCAGCGCCAACTCGCACCCGGCCACGCCGCCGCCGATCACCGCAACCTCCGGCGCGGCATCCCCTGCCTGCACCTGCGCCAGAAAATCACGCCAGCGGGCCGCATAAACATCCAGCGGCTTGGCCCCGACCCCGTGCTCGGCAAATCCCGGCAGATCCATCTGCGCGGTGATCCCCACGTCGATGGAGGCCACGTCATAGGCCACCGGCATCCGCCCCTCCATCAAGACCTGCCACCCTGCCCGATCAATCCCGCAGGCCTTGTCCAGAATAAGCCGCGCACCGGCATGGCGGCACAATCGCACCAAATCAATCTCCAGCGTGTCCCGCGCATAATGTCCCGCCACATGCCCCGGCAACATCCCCGTATAGGGTGCCGTCGGCCCCGGATTGATCACCGTCAACCGCACCCCCGGCAGGGGCTTCATCCCCCAGGACCGCAACACCAGCGCATGGGCATGCCCGCCCCCGACCAACACCAGATCCCGCGTCAAAGGCACGTTGCCCAACATCTTTGCCCACTTCCCTTTTTGGCCCCAAATACTTCAGGGAGTTTGAGGGACAGCGTCCCTCATCACCAAAATTAAATCACTTGCGGGCCCCGAAGGGGGCCGCGCCTGTCCTACCAGTGCCACATAGACACCGCTAATGAAAATCCCGCGACTTCGGGATCACCCGCACATCGCGTGGATGCCTCCGGGCGCTCACCTGCCCCGCGATCGGATGCGTCGGATGGTCGCCCCGCGCCTGCGTTTGCGGCACCCGGTCCACCGCCAGATCATCAAGCCGGTCGGTGCGGTTCTCAAGCCGGTCCGCAACCACGTGAATAACCCGCCCGTCACTTTGAATGCGCCCATGCACCACCAAAAGCCGGGCGCCCATGATGATGGGCCGAAAATGTTCAAACAGCTTGGGCCAGATCACCAGATTGGCCACCCCCGCCTCATCCTCCAGCGTGATGAAACACACGCCCTTGGCACTGCCGGGCTTTTGCCGCACCAACACCAGCCCCGCCAGTGACACCCGCGCCCCATTTCGCATCCCCGGCAGTTGGTCGGTCACAGCAAACCCCTGACGCCGCAGGCTGGCCCGAAAAAAGCTGACCGGATGCGCCTTCAGCGACAGCCGCAGGGTCTGATAATCGGCCACCACATGTTCGGCCTGGGGCATGGCGGGCAGCGATACTGCTGGCTCCGCACCCTCGTCCATGGCCTCGGCGTGGGTAAAGATCGGCAGATCCGGCGCATCTTTTAATGCCTGCCCCTGCCACAGCGCCTGACGCCGGTCGATCCCCATGGACCGCATCGCATCCGCCGCCGCCAACCGCCGCACCGTCCCGCGGTCCAGCCGCGCCCGTGTCTTGAGATCGGCCACATCAACAAACGGCATGTCCCGCACCGCCATGATCCGCGCCGCGGCATCCTCGCGCATGCCGTCCACCTGCCGCAGGCCAAGCCGCAGTGCAAATCCGGTCTCGCAGGGCTCCAGCGTGCTGTTCCAATCGGAATAATTGGCATCCACCCCGCGCAATTCGACACCATGTTCCCGCGCATCCCGCACGATCTGCGCGGGCGCATAAAACCCCATCGGCTGGGAATTGAGCAGCGCACAGGCAAAGGCCGCCGGATAGTGGCATTTCATCCAAGAGGACACATAGACCAGCTTGGCAAAGCTGGCCGCGTGGCTTTCGGGAAAGCCATAATCGCCAAAGCCTTTGATCTGATCAAAACACCGCCGCGCAAAATCTTCCGAATAGCCGCGATCGGTCATCCTCCCGACCATCTTGTTTTGCAGCGTTTCAATGGTCCCGCGTGAGCGGAAGGTGGCCATCGCCTTGCGCAGCTCATTGGCCTCCTTGGGCGTAAACCGCGCCGCATCAATGGCGATTTTCATCGCCTGTTCCTGAAAGATCGGCACGCCCAGCGTCCGCCCCAGGATCTTGAGCAGTTCATCCTGCGGATGTTCCGGCCCCGGCGCGGGATAGCTGACCCCTTCGAGCCCCTGACGCCGGCGCAGGAACGGATGCACCATATCGCCCTGAATGGGGCCGGGGCGCACAATCGCCACCTCGATCACCAGATCGTAAAACACCCGGGGCCGCAGCTTCGGCAGCATCGCCATCTGCGCCCGGCTTTCCACCTGAAACACCCCAAGGCTGTCCCCCGCACAGAGCATATCATAGGTCGCCGCATCATCCGCCGGAACGCTGGCCAGATCATGATCCACGCCGTAATGCGCCCGCAGAAGGTCAAAACACTTGGCGATACAGGTCAACATCCCCAACGCCAGAATATCCACCTTGAAGATGCCCAAGGCATCAATGTCATCCTTGTCCCATTCGATGAAACTGCGCTCTGGCATCGCGCCATTTCCAATGGGCACCATCTCTGTCAGGGGCCGTTCGGTCAGGATAAATCCGCCCACATGCTGGCTCAAATGGCGCGGCATGCCGGTCATCTCGCGGGCCAGCGCGATCACCCGGCGCAGATAGGGGTCAGACAGGTCCATGCCCGCATCCTTGACCCGCTCATCGCCCATCTGCCCCTCAAAACTGCCCCAGACCGTGCTGGCCAGTTTCGCCGTCACATCCTCGGACAGGCCCATCGCCTTGCCGACCTCGCGGATCGCGGATCGCGGGCGGTAATGGATCACCGTGGCGCAGAGCCCGGCCCGCTCCCGCCCGTATTTTTCATACATGTACTGGATCACTTCCTCGCGCCGCTCATGTTCGAAATCCACGTCGATGTCGGGCGGCTCGTCCCGCTCTTCGCTGAGAAACCGCTCAAACAGCACGTCATGTTCCTCTGGATCCACCGCCGTGATGCCAAGGCAGAAACAAACGGCAGAATTGGCGGCAGATCCACGCCCCTGGCACAGGATGGGCGGCTCTGCCACCTCGCGGGCAAAGCGGACGATGTCGTTGATGGTCAGGAAATAGCGGGCAATCTTCTTGGAGCGGATCAGCGCAAATTCCTTTTCGATGATCCCCCTGATCCGCGCCGATACTCCATCCGGGTAACGCTGCGCTGCACCTTCCCACGTCAGATGCTCCAACTCCTCCTGCGCACCGCGCCCTTCCGGCACGATCTCATGGGGGTATTCGTATTTCAGATCACTCAGCGAAAAGACGCAGGCATCCGCCACCTCGCGCGTGGCCCGGATGGCATGGGGCCAGGCACCGAACAAGCGGCACATCTCGGCGGGGGATTTCAGGTGTCGCTCTGCGTTGGCCTCCAGCAGGAAACCGGCCTTGTCGATCGTACAGCTCTCGCGGATGCAGGTCATCACATCCTGCAGGGGGCGGCGCTGGGGCGTGTGGTACAGCACATCGTTGGTGGCCAGAATGCCCAGGCCCTGCGCCCGCGCCATCCCATCCAACCGGTTGATCCGCGCCACATCATCGCCGCGATAAAGATAGGCTGCGCCGATATGGCGCAACTGCGGCAGCGCCCGCACCAGCCGGGGCAATCCGGCCTCAAACACATCCAGTTGCGCAGGCGGCATCACGATCAGTTGCAGCCCCTCGGCATGGGCGGCCAGCATCTCAAGCGTCAGATGGGTTTCACCTTTTTCCTGCCAGCCGCCCTCAACGTCCGACATCTTGCCACGGCTCAGCAGTGTCGACAGCCGGGTATAGGCGGCGCGGTCTTTTGGATAGGCCAGAAGTTCTGTGCCGCACAGCAAAACCAGCCGCGCCCCGATCAATGGGCGCAGCTTGGCCTTTTGCGCCTCGGTATGGATGCGCACGACCCCGGCCAGCGTGTTGTGATCGGCAATGCCCATGGCGTCATAGCCCAGCAGATTGGCCGTCGCTGTCAGATCCACCGCGTCAGAGGCCGCCCGCAGAAACGAAAAACAGCTGGCCAGACCCAGCTCCACATAGGGGCTGGGCGGGTGCCACTGGAACGGATCGTCAGGATCCAGCGTGCGGCGTTTATGTCCGTCTTGTTGGGGCATGGCAGATTACAAAGCGATAGGGTATCGCCCGTGATTTTCACGCGCGGACGATCCACAGAGGGGCAAATCAAAAATGTTTACGCCCGGCACGGACCCAAGGCTGCAAAGCAGCCTTGGGTCCGTGCCAATCGCACATTCTGGTGGGGCGCAGGCCGGTCCTTTCATCATGCAAAGATTCCCTGCATGAACCAGCGTGGATCGCCGCCGCGCCCGTCGCCCAGAATCCCCTCGCGATAGATCCAGAACCGCCGCCCATCGCCAACCTCGACCTTGTAATAATCCCGCAGCCGCGTACCGGGCCGGTCGCGCCACCATTCAGGGGCGATCCGTTCCGGCCCCTCGTGGCGACGCGTCAGATAGGCCACCCGCCGCCAGCGAAACCGCGCGGGCGGACCTTCGGGCACGGCGTACAGCACCGCGATCTCTTCGGGCGGCTCAAGCAATCGCAAGGGCCGCGCCCGGTCCAGCACCGGTGCCTGCCTCGCCACATGCCCCAGCGCCGGCAGGGCATGCTCCACCCGTTCGGGCAGATGGCTTTGCACCCAGGCGGACCAGGTGATCTTGTCCGGCCCCAAACGTGCGGTCAGCCGGTCCAGCAACGCCGCAACATCCCGCTGCGCATCGCGGCGGCCCTCCAGATGGTCCTGCTGCAACGCCAACGGCTCAACCCGCAATGCCTCAAGTGTCAGCAGATCAAAGCCAAAGCCGGGGTCGATCCCGTCCAGCTTGCCCGCCAACAACCGCAACAGATGCGCCGGATCACGGCTGGCGCTGGCCGTAGCCACATCGCGGCTGCGCCATTCGCCATCCACGCGGTAGATCGTCAGCCGCAGCTGCCGCACGCCCTGCTCCGCCTCGGCCAGTTGCACACATAAATCCTGCGCCAGTGCCTCAAGATGCGGCAGCGGATCAATCACCGGTTCGGGCAGGCGTACCCGCGCCAGCCAATGCCGTGCATCCGCAGGCGCATTCAGCGGGTCCGCCGTCCGGCCAAGGGCACGGTCCAGCAACACCAGCGGATTGATTTCTTCGGCCAGCCGGTCAAAGCGCCGCATCAGCGCCACACGCGGCACCTGCATCAAGGCGCCCAGCGTCTTGAGGCCCAGCCGTTGCAGCAGCCGATCTGTATCCGCGCCAATCCGCAGCGCCGCCACGGGTAGCGGTGCAAGACACATCTCAAGATCCTCGGTGTCACAGATCACCCGCCCCGCGCCAAACCGCGCCAACATTTGTGCGCCGCCACGCGTCGGCGCCATCGCCAGCCGCGCGGTCAGCCCCTGCATCTGAAATCTTGTACCAATATCACGCAACATCGCGGTCTCTCCGCCAAACAAATGGTCCGCGCCGGTCACATCCATCACAATGCCATCTGCGCCATCCCGCACCGTCCACGGGCACCAACGCCGTGCCCAATGGGCAACCCTGTCCAACAGCTTGCGATCCCCTGGTGCATCGGCCTGTTCCACATGCAGATCAGGGTGGATGGCCTGCACATCAACAATCCGTTCGCCTTCCGATATGCCCCGCCTCTGCGCCGCCGCACTCACCGCATAGACCACCGGCCCATGACGGCCCGCCTGCGCCAGAACCACAGGCACGGTTTCATCCGGCAGCGTCCGCTGCTGCGCGGTGATCCTCCGCCAGCGGTCCATCGCCAGATCGGGAAACCAGACGGAGACGATCCGCGGCTGTGCGGGCGCTGCTGTCATAGCCCGCGCTCCAGACCCCCGGCGCACGACCACGGGCGCGAAACAGCTCGGCCTCCCATTGTGGTAGACCCGGCGCCTGTGGATTGTCCGGGTGCATCTGCGACGGCAAGGATGACAACCGCCAGCGTTCGCGGGCCGCCGACAACGCCCCGTGATCGGCAGACCGGATCAACCAGACCGGCACTTGCGCGGTCTCGGCCCTGAGCGCCAACCGCTTGGTCGCAGTAAAGCTCAACACCTCGGGCGCGCCATGAATCTCGCCCACCACCGCCGCCAATCCGGCACAGCCCGCGCCCTCTTCCATCGCCCAAAGCACATCGCGCGGGTGGCTGACCTCGACCCGCAGGATTGGCCCCTTGAGACCAAACTGCGCCAGCGCTGGCCCATAAAGCCGCCCGTTTTCGCGCCGTGACATGCGGTCGCTGACCCAAAGCACCGGCGCGGCACTGTCGGGCAAAGCGGCCAGAACAAACCCCGCCGGTGCCGCATCGAACGGCCCGCCTGCCAGCACATCGCGCAACACCGCAGCGCCCGGCGCGGCGGCGTCGCCGGGGCACGGCACATCCTGAACCAAATGTTTGTGAGACAGGGAAATCACCTGTCCAAAAGGGGAATCGGGTGGCATACATTCCTCCATATGTTCACTATTTGTTCTAATTGAAAAGACAGCATTTGGCGAGAGGCCCAAGCCATTTTCCGCGCATTTTCCGCTAAGCCTGCGCAGCCAAAGTGAAATATTACGGCACTGCCGCCTGGCCCTGAAAATAACGATGGGGCCGCCCCGATCAGTTCCCGCGGCGCATCTGTCCTTCAAGGTGATCATAGCTATGATCAATCAACCGCTGCAGCATATCACTGAACAACAGGATTTCCTCTGCGGACAGCGGCGCAAGCACTTCTTCATTGCTGCGCAGCACCTCAGCCATCATGCTGTTGTATAGCTTGTCGCCCTCGGGCGTGAGTTCCAGCATCAGCGCCCGGCCATCATCGGGGTCTTCGCCCGTGACAACCAGCCCCTTGGATTGCAGGGATTTGATCAGACGGCTGGCCTGGCTTTTGTCCATCAGGATAAAGTCGGCAATATCGCCCGCCCGCGCCGGCATCCGCGCCTTGATCAATGCCAAAAGCCGCCATTCATTCAAGCTGAGATCAAACAGATCCTCGGACCAAAGATGGCCCTCACGTTCCCCGATCAACACCAGCCGCCGCAGCTTGAAGGTGATCACGTCCTCAATCGTCAGAACGTCAGGATGCTTGCCGCCCGTCCGCAGCACCCCGCCGCGATTTGGCACGGAATCACCCTGCGCTGCATTAAAATCATCAGACATAAAAAACCTTTCCCACAGGCCTGCGAGATAAAATTACGGTAAAATACCCAAAACAGTTCTTAAAATCCACAAAACAAGGGTCACATTTACCCCACGAAACATAAACACCATGTACAATCACCCTGCAAACCCTTACCGACGCCCAAACCTTGCGCCGAGGCTCTCTGCCTCTGGCCGCCTGCACTGCAGGCTATGCTTCAGAACAGGATGATCCCTTGATCCAGACCATCGCAGATGCGCTAGCCCAACAGGGCTATGAAACTCTTACCGCCGTTCAGGAGGCCGTGACCGATCCGGCGCTTGCCCAGGCCGACCTTTTGGTCTCGGCCCAGACCGGCTCTGGCAAGACCGTCGGCTTTGGCCTGGCCATCGCGCCGACCTTGCTGGACGGGGCTGAACATTTCGGCCCGGCCGCCGCGCCCTTGGCATTGGTGATCGCACCAACACGCGAATTGGCCATGCAGGTCAGCCGCGAGCTCAGCTGGCTCTATGGCAAGGCCGGCGCGATTGTCACCACCTGTGTTGGCGGCATGGACCAACGCACCGAACGCCGCGCCCTGGACCGGGGTGTTCATGTGGTTGTGGCCACGCCGGGGCGTCTGTGCGACCACATCAAACGCGGCAACATCGACCTTGGCGATCTGCGGGCCGTTGTTTTGGACGAAGCAGATGAAATGCTCGATCTCGGGTTCCGCGACGAGCTGGAATTCATCCTGTCCGAAGCGCCCGAAGACCGCCGCACCCTGCTGTTTTCGGCCACCGTGCCGGCCGCAATTGCCAAGCTCGCGCAGTCCTACCAACGTGACGCGCAACGCATCAGCACCGTCGGCGAAGCCAAACAGCACGCGGATATCGAATACCGCGCCCTGAACGTGCACCCGCGTGACACGGAAAACGCTATTATCAACGTGCTGCGGTTTTACGAGGCCAAGAATGCCATCGTTTTCTGCAACACCCGCGCCGCTGTGGCGCGGCTGACTGCCAAATTCACCAACCGCGGCTTTTCTGTTGTTGCCCTGTCTGGGGAGCTGACCCAATCGGAACGCACCAATGCCTTGCAAGCCCTGCGTGATGGCCGGGCGCGGGTCTGTATCGCCACCGATGTGGCCGCACGCGGGATCGACCTGCCCAATCTGGAGCTGGTAATTCACGCCGATCTGCCGTCCAACTCGGACACCCTTCTGCACCGCTCTGGCCGGACCGGCCGTGCTGGGCGCAAGGGGGTTTCGGCGCTGATCGTCCCGCCCAAGATGAAAACAAAGGCCAACCGCCTGCTGGGTTGGGCCAAACTGAAAGCCGAATGGGCCGCCGCACCCACCGCCGCCGAGGTGAATGCCGCCGACGAAGCCAGACTGCTGGGCGATGATGCATGGTCTGCGCCCATCCCTGAAGATGCAGAAGCTTTTGTGGCCAACCTGGTCGAGCAATTCAGTGCCGAACAACTGGCAACCGCATTTGTGAACCTATACCGCGCACGTGCCTCTGCCCCCGAAGATCTGACCGATCCGGGCGAACGCGGCGACGACAAACCCCGCCCCGCCTTTGGGCCTTCTGTCTGGTTTTCGGTCTCTGCAGGCCGCAATGATGGGGCAGAGCCGCGCACCTTGCTGCCGATGCTGTGCCGCTTGGGTGATCTGACCAAAGACGACATTGGCGCAATCCGCGTACAGCCAAGCCACAGCTTTGTTGAAATTCTGGCCTCCTCCGCAACCAAGTTTGTCAATGCTCTTGGGCCAGACATGAAAGCCGAAGGCGGCGCTGTTGTCACCCAGCTCGACAGCCCTCCGGACCTGCCGCGCGGTCCAAAGCCAGGCGGCCCGAAACGGGGTCCCAAGCCGGGTGGAAAGCCGCATCGCAAATCTTACGATTCCGACGCACCATCCGAACCGCGCAAGCCACGCAAACCCTACCGCGAGGATCCGGTGGCCGAAGTTCGCGCAGAGCGCAGTGAAAAGCCCAGGTTCGACAAACCGCGCGGCGGCCCCAAGGGCGAGCGCCCGCCGAAGTCTCACAAAACCGACCGCAGCCCGATGAAGCCCGGCGCCAAGCCAAAGCCAAAATCAAATGGCGAAGCCCCCGGCAAGCCCAAGGCAAAAGCCGTCTGGAAGAAAGAGAAACCAGCGACCGAGGCGCCGCGCAAACCTAAGGGTGCGCCGAAAAAGTCGGCATCGGAGCCAAGCAGCTACAAACGCGCAAGCGATCCGTCCAAGCGTTTCTCGCCGCCAAACAAGGTCGGGAAACAAGGCGGTAAAGCCGGACCCAAACGCGGCAAATAACCGTGATACCCCAAGAGGCGGATGATGAATAAGTCCACTTCGTTTTCTTTCAAGAAAATAGCTTCGCGATCATTGGGCTAACAGCCAAAAAAAAAACGCCGGAGGAACCCCTCCGGCGTTTTTTGTTCCGTGACCGGAGTTTCCAAAAACCCCGGCACACTTGCTTTGATGAAAGCGGGCTCAGATCAGCCCTTACCTTTCCATGGTACGAGATACTTCTCAGCGGCCCGCATCAGCATATCGATGCCAAACCCGATAACCCCAATCAGGATGATCCCCATAATCACGATGTCGGTGTTCTGGAACTTTGACGCGGTCATGATCATCATACCCGCGCCTTGTTCCGCCGCGACCAGTTCGGCGGCCACGACCGTGCCCCAACAAACGCCCATCGCAACCCGCGCACCGGTAAAGATCTCCGGCAGAGAGTTCGGGACAATCACGTGGCGCATGATCTGCCATTTGCTGGCGCCCAGCGAATAGGCCGCATGCACCTTGGAGATTTTAACCCCGGACACACCGGACCGCGCCGCAATCGCCATGATCCAAAGCGCCGCAAGGAACAGCAGGATGATCTTGCCAGCCTCGCCAATACCGGCCCAAATGATCACCAGCGGGATCAAGGCAAGCGGCGGTACTGGGCGCATGAATTCCACAATCGGATCGAACCAACCCCGGAACCAATTGCTGAGCCCCATCGCATAACCCAACGGAATGCCGACAATTGCACCAAGAACGAAGCCAACAACAACCCGGAAGAGCGAGAAGCCAAGGTGTTCAAGCAAGGTGAAGTTACGGAAGCCCTCCTGCATGATCTGGACCGAACGGGTCCAAACCTGTTCGGGCGCTGGCAGATAAAGCGGTTCCATCTGCCAGCCCTTCGCTGGCTCAAAGTTGGGCGTGCCCTTGTCAGAAAGGGTCACGGCACCGCCCGCCGTCTTGACGGTTTCGCCCGGCGCAATTTTCTGGCCGTTGATGGCAATCACCTTGGCGCCGTCTTTCTTGGTCAGCTCGTCATTCTTGTCGACCCGCACCAGACCAGTCCGCCACTGCGCGATGGCAATGGAATCGTTCTTGGCAAATCCGTCACCCGGCGCAACTTCGGGCGCCTCTGCCGGTTCGCTACGTGGATGCACAAGGACCGTCACCTCCGCATCATCGGGGGCCTGCCCTTCGACCTGCGCAGTATAGGTAAAGCTGGTGGTCCCCTCAAAAGGGCCCGGCGCATGCAAAAAGGATGGCAGCAGGTTTGACCCGGTGAACACGCCCCACATCAGGAAAATCGTCAGGATCGAGATGATCCCGGCAGCACGGTTGGGTGTCACCGCACTTTCGTCACCGAAGGTCACAGTTTTCAAAGATGTGTAATCACGAATGCCTTTCTGCAGCAGTTTTGTCACCACAAAGGCGCTGCCGACAAAGATCGCTACATAAATGATCAGAAAGAAAATGCCGGTCATGCCGCGTCCTCCTTGGTGCCCATGATCTCTTCTTCCATGTCCCAGATCATATTGAGGATCTCTTCACGTTTGGGGCCGAAATCGGGATGTTTCTTGACCTCGCGCAGGTCGGCGTTCACGCCCAGCTCTGCAAACGGCAGTCGGTATTCCTTGTGAATGCGCCCTGGCCGCGGGGCCATCACGATCAAACGCTCGCCCAAGAGCAACGCCTCTTCAACGGAGTGGGTGATCAGGATGATCGTCTTGCCGGTCTCTTTCCAAAGTTTCAAAACCAGGCTCTGCATCTTTTCGCGGGTCAAGGCATCAAGCGCGCCCAGCGGTTCGTCCATCAAAATGACATCGGGGTCATTGGCCAGACAACGGGCCAAAGCCACACGCTGCTGCATCCCGCCCGAAAGCTCGTAAACGGCCTTTTCTTTAAAGTCCTGCAAACCAACCACATCCAGCAGATGATCAACGATTTCTGCCTTGTCATTCTTGGGCATGCCTTTCATCGACGGACCAAAGCCCACGTTCTCACGCACACTCATCCATTCAAACAGCGCACCTTGCTGGAAGACCATGCCGCGTTCGGCGTCCGGGCCGGTGATCGTGTGACCATTGAGGGTCATCACACCGGAAGTTGGCGCGAGAAAACCCGCAACGATATTGAGCAGCGTCGTCTTACCGCAGCCCGATGGCCCCAGCACACTCAGCAATTCGCCCGCTTTGAGGTCAATCGATACGTCTTGCAACGCTTGCACGTGTCCGCCATCCGGCAGATCAAATCGCATCGACAGTTTATCAATGGAGAGTCCGGTCATAATTCCGCGTCCCACCCCCGTCAGGGATCAAAGGGCAGGGTTTTCCCCACCTCTGTTTCATTGGAAAAAGGGCGGTGCGGCCCTCACGGCCACACCGCCCCCTTTGGATTACATGCCTTTGGCAGCTTCGAGTGGGCCAGTGTTCACTGTGCCTTCATAGCTGTCGAGCGCGGAGTCGATGGACCCTGCTTCAACAAACACATCTGCCACACCTTTCATGAAGGAGGCCGCGTTGCCGCCAAGCCATGCTTCGGAAAGCTGCTCATCTACAGATGGGAATTCAAACGTGGAGATGGATGCCTTCGTTGCTTCAACGTCCATGCCGGATTCTTTTGCAATCACCGCGAGCATTTCGTCACTCTGGTTGGCTTTCCAGTCTGCGTTTGCCGCGGCTGTCACAGCGGCGAATTTGGCCGCGGTATCGCCGTTTTCGGCAAGGAAGGCCGCTGGCGCGGATGTCACGTCAAACACCAGAATGCCCAGTTCCTGCTTTTCAGCACCGGTCAAAAGGATATTGCCGTATTCTTTCATCCGTGCGAGGCCACCGCCCCAACCGCAGGCGAAGTCAACTGCGCCCTGGCTGAGCGCGGCTGCGCCTTCTGGTGGCGCCATGTCCACAACCTGCAAGGTGGACACATCAACACCGAAGTGATCCATCTGGCGCAGGAAGCCGTAGTGCGCGGCTGTACCCAGTGGCACAGCGACTTTCTTGCCTGCCAGTTCGCCAGCGCTATCCTTGTCGATCTCCAGATCAGAGCGAACAACGCAGTTGTCGTTTTCTGAATAGGACACCGCAACGTCGATGATCTGAAGATCCTGACCGCCAGATGTTGCCACAACGAAGGGCGGCACACCCTGCGAGACGGAAATCTGCACATCGCCCGACGCCATCGCTGCAGACATTGCGGTACCGGTTTCAAAAGAAACCCAGTTCACTTTCATGCCCAGCGCTTCGTCGTAGGCACCGGATGCTTTTGCTGCGAGGAATGGCATTGGCCATTCGAGGAAGTAACCGACGGTGATTTCACCGTGGCCATCGGCCATTGCGGCCTGACCGGTCATCGCCATTACGGCGCCGGCTACAAATCCTGTTGCTGTCTTCTTGATCATAACAATCTCCCTGTTGATCTTTTGTCCGGCCTGTCCAAGCCGGTTTGTTGATTAGATACGCCGGCATGTTTTGCCGGTCTCATTTTGTGATGCATGTGCCCACATATACCTTGGTACTATGTGGAAAATTTGCGACGATGTCAGTTGGTGTGCGACACCAGCATGTAATTTATCTGCGAATTGGGCAACCTTCTCTGCCGAACTTGCGTTTTGTCACATCTACCCTTTGAGTTATTCAAAAGATGGCTTTCCCAACGGACCAGATCTGACCTAGGAAAATTCTGGCGGGAATCGAGGCCAATAATAAACGTCCACTTCCAATGCCTGCATGAGTCCAGTTCTCGCACTTCAATTCATTGAGATGCCCCAGGGTCAACGATGAGCCGGACAAAGGGCAAGTGTACAATAGTATGGACCTGCCGGTTCGGGCCGGCGGCTGCGCTTTCTTTATCTGCAATAAGCGCCCTGCCTTTACTGATCTTTGGGGCAAAACCGCATTGCCATGGCCATGGGGGCGTCAAAGTGTTGCCCAGGCTTGATCTTTCAGCTTGCCTGCCCGATCCAACGCGCCATTCAGCCTGTTGGACAGGATTGATTTCTGGCGCTAACAATACGAATGATCTGGCCCTACTTGATTCTGCATTCAAACAGCAAAGATTGACCCATAGAGGCGCAGTGCGCCTTGATTTCATTCATCCAACCCGCGCAACGAAAGGTCTGGCACCATGGACGGTAACTTCAATGAAAACGACATTTCCCGCGTTGTCGAAGCAGACCGCGCGCATATCTGGCATCACCTGAGCCAGCACAAACCCTATGAGACCACCGATCCGCGCATCATTGTCGAAGGCAAGGGCATGCGCGTTTGGGATCAAAAGGGCAAAGAGCACCTTGATGCTGTGTCCGGCGGTGTATGGACCGTCAACGTGGGCTATGGCCGCGAACGGATCGCCAATGCTGTGCGCGACCAGCTGATCAAGCTGAACTACTTTGCAGGCTCTGCTGGTTCCATCCCGGGCTCCAACTTCGCCGAAATGTTGATCGACAAGATGCCCGGCATGAGCCGGGTCTACTATTGCAACTCTGGCTCTGAAGCGAACGAGAAGGGCTTTAAGATGGTCCGCCAGATCGCGCACAAACGGTATGGCGGCAAGAAGCACAAGATCCTCTACCGCGACCGTGACTATCACGGCACCACCATCGCCTGCCTGTCGGCTGGCGGTCAGGACGAGCGCAATGCACAATACGGCCCCTTCACCGATGGCTTTGTGCGCGTTCCGCATTGCCTTGAGTACCGTGCATTCGAACAGGACGGCGCGCCGCAGGAAAATTACGGCGTTTGGGCCGCCGATCAGATTGAGAAAGTGATCCTTGCCGAAGGCCCAGACACCGTAGGCGCCCTTTGCCTTGAGCCCGTCACCGCAGGCGGCGGTGTGATCACCCCGCCCGAAGGCTATTGGGACCGCGTGCAGGAGATCTGCAAGAAATATGACATTCTGCTGCACATCGACGAAGTTGTCTGTGGCGTGGGCCGGACCGGCACATGGTTTGGTTACCAGCATTACGGCATCAAGCCCGACATGGTGACCATGGCCAAAGGTGTGGCCTCCGGGTACGCCGCGATTGCCTGCCTTGTGACCACCGAAGAGGTGTTCAACATGTTCAAGGACGACGCCTCTGATCCGATGAACTATTTCCGCGACATTTCGACCTTTGGCGGCTGCACGGCCGGACCAACGGCAGGTATCGAGAACATGGCGATCATCGAAGATGAGAACCTGCTGCAAAACACCACCGACATGGGCCACTATATGTTGGATGAGCTGAACGCACTGGCGGACAAGCACGCCGTGATCGGCCAAGTGCGCGGCAAGGGACTGTTCCTTGGCGCCGAATTGGTCGATGACCGCGACAGCCGCGCGCCCGTCGCCGAGAGCCTTGTTCAAAAGGTCGTTGGAGATTGCATGCAACAAGGCGTGATCATCGGCGCGACAAACCGGTCGCTGCCCGGCAAGAACAACACATTGTGTTTCTCGCCAGCCCTGATCGCCACGAAGGACGACATCAACCAGATCGTCAGCGCCGTAGACGGTGCGCTGGGGCGTGTCTTCGGTTAACCCCATCTGACCTCAATCTCCCAAAACCGCCGGAGCGTTCCGGCGGTTTTTTGCTGCCCTGCCACCGCATACCGATGGAAACGGGAACTCTTCTGAAGGGAAAGCGTTTGATCCTGTAACCATTCGGGAGATTAACGATGAAAAAGATTTTGATGACCGTACCGATGATCGCCGCACTGGCCGCCTGTAACGGGACAACCGCAAATCAGGGCGCTCTGACCGGTGCCGCACTGGGTGCAGCGGCGGGCGCGGCCGTATCCAACGACGATGACAAAGTTGTCGGCGCACTGATTGGTGGCGCAGCAGGTGCAGCAGCAGGCAACTACATCGGCAAGACGCAGTCGGGCCAATGTGTGTATGAGAACTCCGCCGGCCAACGCTACACAGCGGCCTGCCCTTAAGGCCACACGATCAGCATGACAGAAAACCCCCGGTCCTTCCGGGGGTTTTCACATTCACAAAATTCAAATTCCAAGAGGTCGAAGAGCGGTAAAAAGAAAACCGCATTTGCCCCATTTTGCAATTTTTCAATACTCCTTGTCTCGATTTTTCACCCATAGGTATTGATTATTGACGATTTTTCCGCCACTACAGATCCAATTTCGCGCAACCGTAATACCAAATCTGGCACAGCGTAACGCCAGTTTAGGGGATTCTGATGGCACTTCCGGTCGAAACTTTCTTTCTTCACCCGGAATCCCACGGCACCTTGCAGCAACAAATCCAGCAGATGATCGCCCAAGGCATTCTCTCTGGCCGGTTCCAGCAGGGCGAGAAGCTCCCCTCCACCCGCAAACTGGCGCTGCACCTCGGGGTCAGCCGGATCACGGTCACGATTGCTTACACCGAACTTTTGGCAAATGATTACCTGACCTCAAAGGGGCGTTCAGGTTATTTTGTTTCCGAAAACGCCCCCTCCCCGCCAAATTTCAGCCCCGCCACCGAAAACCAGGAAGCCGTGGATTGGAACCGCGCCATCGGGCGACGGTTCGGGGCCAGCGTTGTGCCCGGAAAACCGCAGGATTGGGCCAAATTCCGGTATCCTTTCATCTATGGCCAGGCGGATCCAAGCCTGTTCGACCATGCAAATTGGCGGCTCTGCGCCCTGCAAGCTTTGGGCCAACGGGATTTCTCTGCTTTGACGGCAGATTACTTTGATCAGGACGATCCGCAGCTGATCGAATTCATCGCCCGCCACACCTTGCCGCGCCGGGGTATCTCGGCGCGCCCTGAACAGATTTTGATTACACTTGGCGCTCAGAATGCGCTCTGGCTTACGACCCAGGTTCTGCTCACCCAACGCCGCCGCGCCGCTTTGGAAGATCCATGTTATCCGGCGCTGCGTGATATCCTGTCCCAGTCGCGTTGCCATGTAACGCCTGTGCGCGTGGATCATGACGGCTTGCCACCGGATGCCATCCCCCCCGATACCGATGTAATTTTCAGCACACCCAGCCATCAATGCCCGACCAATGCGACCATGCCAATGGACCGCCGCCGCGCCTTGCTTGAACGCGCACGAGAGTTGGAAGCGATCATTGTCGAAGATGATTACGAGTTTGAGATGTCCTTTCTCAAATCACCCTCTCCGGCGCTCAAATCCCTCGATACAGATGGCCGGGTTGTTTATGTCGGTAGCTTCTCCAAATCACTGTTTCCGGGGCTCCGGCTGGGCTATCTGGTGGGGTCCGAACCCTTTATTCGCGAGGCACGCGCCCTGAGAGCCAGCGTCTTGCGTCACCCGCCCGGTCACATTCAACGCACCGCCGCTTATTTTCTGTCGCTTGGGCATTACGATGCCCTGATCCGCCGCATGGGGACTGCCATGCATGAACGCCGCCGCGTTATGGAAGAGGCGCTTGCTGCACATGAATTGCAAGTATCGGGCCGGGGTGCCTATGGCGGTTCATCTTTCTGGATGCGGGCGCCGGATAGGATCAACACCGAAGAACTGGCCCGCCGTTTGCATCCAAAAGGGGTCTTGATCGAGCCGGGCCGCGCCTTCTTTGCCGGGGACCACCAACCGCAAAACTACTACCGCCTCGCCTATTCTTCGATCCCCACAACAAGGATTCCAGAAGGCGTCAATCTGATTGCGCAGGAAATGAGGCAAATTCACTAGCCTGGCGCTATCCCACCTCGACGACTGGACCTAACCTCACCACCACGCAAACTTTAGTTTGGCAAACAGCAAATTACGGGATTCGCCCCGCTCCACCAATCCTAAGGATGAACCGCCATGAAAATGACCACCGAAGAAGCATTTGTAAAAGTTCTTCAGATGCACGGCATCGACAATGCCTTTGGGATCATCGGCTCTGCGATGATGCCCATTTCCGACCTGTTCCCGGCTGCGGGCATCAAGTTTTTTGACTGCGCCCACGAATGCAACGCCGGCATGATGGCGGACGGTTACACCCGCGCGACTGGCAAGGTGTCGATGATGGTTGCGCAGAATGGCCCCGGCATCACCAATTTTGTCACGCCTGTAAAAACTGCCTATTGGAACCACACGCCGCTGCTGCTGGTCACACCTCAGGCCGCGAACAAAACCATCGGTCAGGGCGGTTTCCAGGAAGTGGAGCAAATGGCCCTCTTCGAAGACATGGTCGCCTATCAAGAAGAGGTCCGCGATCCTTCGCGGATCGCCGAGACCCTGAACCGCGTTATCATTCAGGCCAAACGCGCCAGCGCCCCGGCCCAGATCAACATCCCGCGCGATTTCTGGACACAGGTGATCGACATCGAATTGCCTGCGATTGTGGAATTTGAACGCCCCTCCGGCGGCGAACAGGCCATCGACGACGCGGCCAAGCTGCTGTCCGAAGCCAAATTCCCAGTCATTCTGAACGGTGCAGGTGTCGTCATCGGCGGAGCAATCGACGCCTCCAAGGCACTGGCTGAACGACTGGATGCGCCTGTCTGCTGCGGTTATCAGCACAACGATGCATTCCCCGGCTCGCACCCGCTGTCGGTTGGTCCTTTGGGCTACAACGGGTCCAAGGCCGCGATGGAATTGATTTCCAAAGCGGACGTTGTCCTGGCGCTTGGCACCCGTTTGAACCCGTTCTCGACCCTGCCCGGCTATGGCATCGATTATTGGCCCACCGACGCCAAAATCATTCAGGTGGACATTAACCCCGACCGGATTGGCCTGACCAAGAAGGTCACTGTCGGTATCGTTGGCGACGCCAAGAAAGTCGCGAACAGCATCCTGTCAAAACTGGCCGATGATGCAGGTGATACAGGCCGCGCAGATCGTAAGAACCTGATCAGCACAACCAAGTCCGCCTGGGCGCAGGAACTGACCTCCATGGATCACGAGGACGACGATCCGGGCACCACATGGAACGAACGCGCACGCAGCCGTGAACCGGGCAAGATGTCCCCGCGGATGGCATGGCGCGCGATCCAGTCGGCCTTGCCTAAGGATGCGATCATTTCCTCTGACATCGGCAACAACTGTGCCATCGGCAACGCCTATCCAACCTTCGAAGCGGGCCGCAAATACCTCGCACCCGGCCTCTTTGGCCCTTGCGGGTACGGCTTCCCTGCCATTGCTGGCGCCAAGGTGGGCTGTCCGGATGTTCCGGTTGTCGGCTTTGCCGGTGACGGTGCATTCGGCATCTCGATGAACGAAATGGTATCGGTCAGCCGCGATGACTGGCCACCAATCACCATGGTGATCTTCCGTAACTATCAGTGGGGCGCGGAAAAGCGGAACACGACTCTTTGGTTCGACGACAACTTTGTCGGCACCGAACTGGCGCAGGATGTGGACTATTCCGCCATTGCAAAGGCCTGCGGCGTTCTGGGCGTTCAGGTCTCCGGTATGGACGAGTTGACTGACGCATTGGACAAGGCGATCAAGGCCCAGATGAACGACGGCAAAACCACATTCATCGAGGTGTTGCTGAACCAGGAATTAGGTGAGCCATTCCGCCGCGACGCGATGAAAAAACCTGTCTCGGTGGCGGGCATCAGCCGCGACGACATGCGCCCGCAAGCGGGTGCATGATCTGAATGCCACATTGGCAACATAAACGAATGGGCAAGCCATGAGAGTGCTGCAAGGTCTGCAAGACCGCGCCGCCGCCCGGCCTGCCCATATCGTGCTCAGCGAAGGCCACGACCCACGGGTCGTGGCCGGCGCCGTTTCTGCCGTGCGAGCCGGGATTGCCCGGATCACACTGGTCGGGCCGATGGCAGACGTGCTGGCTCAACTGGCCGACGTTGGCGTCGCGGCTGGTGCCAACATCGCAGTGGAAGATCCGCAGACTTCGGCCCTCACGGGAGAATTCGCCCAAACCTATTTTGATCTGCGCAAACACAAAGGCGTCAGCAAAGACATCGCCGCCGCCCAAGCGCGTGATCCATTGGTGTTTGCCGCCATGATGGTGCGCAATGGCCATGCGGATGGCACTGTTGGCGGGGCGGTTGCGACCACGTCCGAAACCGTGCGCGCCGCGCTGCAGATCATCGGCAAAGCCAAAGATGTCCCCTTGGTTTCCAGCTTTTTCCTGATGGCCTTGCCAATGGGGCATCCATCAGGCCGCAGCGCAATGATTTTCGGAGATTGCGGACTTGTCATTGATCCAACCGCCGAAGAGCTTGCCGCGATCGCAGTGGCCTCGGCCGCCTCGTGCAGACAACTGCTTGGCGATGCCCCCAAGGTGGCGCTACTGTCGTTTTCAACCAAGGGCAGTGCCCGCCATCCCGCCGTCACCAAAGTCAGCGACGCGGTTGAGATCCTGAAACGAGATCATCCAAACCTCCCCGCCGACGGTGAATTGCAGTTCGACGCGGCTTTTGTTCCGGAGGTCGGCGCAACCAAAGCGCCGGGATCTTCCGTCGCGGGCCATGCCAATGTGATGATCTTCCCCAATCTTGATGCGGGCAATATCGGCTATAAGATCGCCCAACGCATCGGCGGTGCGGATGCCATCGGACCCGTATTGCAAGGCCTGTCCAAACCCGCCAACGATTTGTCTCGCGGGTGCACCGCACAGGACGTTACAAACATGATTGCCGTGACCAGCCTTCAGGCAACTTCTTAAGATCAAACAGGAAATTCCATGACACAAAAACAGCCCGTGATCGACCTGAGCCCGCATGTGTCAGACGAGGTCCGTAAAACCACCTGTTACATGTGCGCCTGCCGCTGTGGCATCAACGTGCATTTGAAGGACGGTAAGGTCGCCTATATCGAGGGCAACCGCGACCATCCGGTGAACCAGGGTGTTTTGTGCGCCAAAGGTTCGGCTGGCATCATGCAGCACAACGCGCCATCACGGCTCAAATCACCGCTCAAGCGGGTTGGTCCGCGCGGCTCTGGCGAGTTCGAAGAGATCAGTTGGGACGAAGCCTACCAAATCGCCGCCGATTGGCTTGAGCCGATCCGCCAGGACAACCCCGAAAAGCTGGCGTTCTTCACCGGCCGCGATCAATCGCAATCCTTCACCAGCCTTTGGGCACAGGCCTTTGGCACGCCCAATTATGCGGCTCACGGCGGGTTCTGTTCGGTCAATATGGCCGCTGCCGGCATTTACACCATGGGCGGTGCATTTTGGGAGTTTGGCCAGCCGGATTGGGACCACACCAAACTATTCATGCTTTTCGGTGTGGCCGAAGACCACGATTCCAACCCGATCAAGATGGGTCTGGGTAAGATCAAGCAACGCGGCGCACGCGTCATCGGTGTGAACCCGATCCGCACCGGCTACAACGCCGTTGCGGATGACTGGGTCGGTATCACGCCAGGCACCGATGGGCTGTTTATCCTGTCGATGATCCATTGCCTGATGAAAGCGGGCAAGATCGACCTGAATTATCTGGCGCAATACACCGACGCGCCGGTGTTGGTGAATGGCGATGAGAAGTCGCCCGAGTTTGGCCTTTTCCTGCGAGACAAGAATGGCAAGGAACTTGTCATCGACCGCGCCACGGGCAAGCTGACCCCCTTTGACCAACCCGGTGTCAAACCCGATCTTGCCGCAACCCACCGCGCCAAAGGAGTGACACACCGCCCGGTGTTCCACCAAATGGCCGATCAATACCTGTCTGACGATTACACCCCCGAAGCCGTGGCAGACCGCGTTGGTATCCCTGCGGGGCGCATCCGCGCCATCGCTGCAGAATTGGCCCGCGTCGCCTTTGAAGAAGCGTTCGAGCTTGATCACGAATGGACCGACTTCCGCGGTGAAACGCATCAGACCATGACGGGCCGCCCTGTGTCCTTTCACGCGATGCGCGGGATCTCGGCTCACGCCAATGGCTTTCAAACCTGCCGCGCCTTGCATGTGCTGCAAATCCTCCTTGGCACGGTCGAAGTGCCTGGCGGTTTTCGCTTCAAACCACCCTATCCAAAACCTGCCAAGGCACACCCCAAACCACATGTGGGCATGACCCCCGGCGCACCGCTCAATGGCCCACATCTCGGCTTTGTGCATGGTCCCGAAGACCTCGCGCTGAAACCTGACGGCAGCGCCGCACGCATCGACAAGGCCTTCACCTGGGACAATCCGATGTCGTCCCACGGGCTGATGCATATGGTGATCTCGAACGCCCATGCCGGTGATCCCTACAAGATCGACACATTGTTCATGTACATGGCGAATATGTCGTGGAACTCCTCGATGAACACCGGCGGCGTGATGGAGATGCTGACGGACAAGGATGAAAACGGCGATTACGTGATCCCCCATATCATCTATTCCGATGCCTATTCGTCGGAGATGGTCGCCTATGCCGATCTGATCCTGCCCGATACGACATATCTAGAACGGCACGATTGTATCTCGTTGCTGGACCGCCCGATCTGCGAGGCGGACGCGGCGGCGGATGCCATTCGCTGGCCGGTGGTGGAGCCGGACCGGAATGTGAAAGGCTTCCAGTCCGCGCTTTGTGATCTGGGCGCAAAACTGGGTCTGCCCGGCTTTGTCAACGATGACGGCAGCCAGAAATACGCAGATTATGCCGACTACATCACCAACCACGAACGCCGCCCCGGCATTGGCCCCTTGGCCGGCTGGCGCATGGGCGAAAACGGCCTGCAATCGGGGCGCGGCGGCGTCAACGAAAGCCAGATCGACAATTACATCGAGAACGGCGGTTTCTTTGTCGAACACATCCCCGAGGGCGCCAATTATTTTAAACCCTGGAACCGCGCCTATCAGGATTGGGCCGTGGGCATGGGTCTCTATGACGCGCCGCAACCCTATCTGTTCAACCTCTACGTCGAGCCGATGCGCAAGTTCCAACTCGCCGCTGAAGGCCACGGAGACATCCAACCACCCGACCACCTGCGCGAGCGGATCAAACACACGATGTCGCCGCTGCCGATCTGGTACGAAACCGACCAGCAGGGCAACGAAGGCTATACCGTCAACGCCCTGACCCAACGCCCCATGGCAATGTACCACTCGTGGGGGTCGCAAAACGCTTGGCTGCGCCAGTTGCACGGCCACAACCCGCTGTACCTGCCTACCAAACTGATGCGCCAGCATGATTTGTCCGATGGCGATTGGGCGCGGGTCTCCTCCCCCCACGGCGAAATCACCGTACCGGTGATGGAAATGGCCGCCCTCAACGACAACACGGTCTGGACCTGGAACGCCATCGGCAAACGAAAGGGTGCATGGGCGCTGGACAAAGACGCACCAGAGGCCACCAAAGGCTTTCTGCTCAACCATCTGATCCATGAATTGCTGCCGCCCAAAGGCGACGGTATGCGCTGGGCCAACTCCGACCCGATTACAGGTCAGGCCGCTTGGTTCGATCTCAAGGTCCGTATCGAAAAGGCTGAGGCGCCAAAACAATCGCGGCCTGAATATCCACCGATCAAATCCCCCGTAGGTCAGGGGCCAGACAAACTGGCATGGAAGGTGGGCAAATGATCCTCTCCCTTTTTGGCCTTAAATATTCCGGGGGTCCGGGAGCTGGCCCCCGGTTCGACATCCAACAGGAGCGCCGCATATGACAACCCTGCCTCAACACACCGACAAGAAACTCGGCCTCGTCATTGATCTGGACACCTGTGTCGGCTGCCACGCCTGTGTGATTTCCTGCAAAGGCTGGAACACCGAAAACTATGGCGCGCCCCTGTCCGATCAAGATCCCTATGGCGCTGATCCATCCGGCACCTTCCTCAACCGGGTGCATTCCTACGAGATCCAGCCGGCCGAGGGCCACGCCCAACTGATCCACTTCCCAAAGTCATGCCTGCACTGCGAAGACGCCCCCTGCGTCACGGTCTGCCCCACCGGCGCCAGCTACAAACGTGTCGAGGACGGCATTGTGTTGGTCAACGAAAGCGATTGTATCGGTTGCGGCCTTTGCGCCTGGGCCTGCCCATACGGCGCCCGCGAAATGGATCAGGAAGAGAAGGTGATGAAAAAATGCACCCTTTGCGTGGACCGGATCTATAATGAAAACCTGCCCGAGGTGGACCGCGTCCCGTCCTGCGTGCGCACCTGCCCTGCCGGTGCGCGGCATTTCGGTGACCTGGGCGATCCCGGCAGCGCCGTCAGCCAATTGGTTGCGGAACGCGGCGGTGTTGATCTGATGCCGGAACAGGGCACTAAACCTGTGAACAAATACCTGCCGCCCCGCCCCAAGGATGCGCTTCCCGAATTTGATGTTCTGGCGCCCTTCCTGGAACCCGTGGCGCAAGAGCCGAAAGGCTTTCTTGGCTGGCTCGACAAAACACTGGAGAAACTCTGATGCATCCGGCCCCTTCTGTTATCTTTTTCTCGACCTTCTCCGGGCTGGGCTTTGGACTGCTGTTCTGGCTTGGCCTTGGCATTCCGGCCGTTACAGGCTTTTCCGCCTTTGCCTTTTTCACCATCGCCTATCTGCTGGCGGTGGGCGGGTTGATCTCCTCTACTTTCCACCTCGGTCATCCCGAACGGGCGCTCAAGGCCTTCACCCAATGGCGCAGCAGCTGGCTCAGCCGTGAAGGCTGGTGTGCGGTTCTGGCGCTGATCATCCTAGCGGTTTACGGCATTGGCCTTGTGTTCTTTGACAGCCGTTGGACCCTTTTGGGGATCATCGGGGCGGTGTTTGCCCTTGGGACGGTGTTCACCACCTCGATGATCTATACCCAACTCAAGACAGTTCCGCGCTGGAACATGCCTCTGACCCCTGCCAATTTCCTGTCGCTCAGCATCGCGGGCGGTGCCCTTTTGGCAGGGCAGGTCACATGGGCTATCGGATTGCTGGTGGTGTCCGGCCTGATCCAGGCTGCAACTTGGATAATGGGCGACAAGGCCTTTGGCAGCTCGGGCAGCGATCTGGCCAGCGCAACCCAATTGGGTCACATCGGCACCCCTCGCGCCTTTGAGCCGCCGCACACCGGCACCAACTATCTGCTGCGGGAATTCGTGCATGTGATTGGCCGCAAGCACGCACAAAAACTGCGACTCATTGCGATTGCATTGATGGCCGTGCTGCCGGTGGTTCTGCTTTTGCTGCCGTTCAATCACCTGCTGGCGATCATCGCCGTTTTGGCCCATGTGGCCGGGGTGTTGACGGCCCGTTGGTTGTTCTTTGCAGAGGCCGAACATGTGGTTGGCCTCTACTACGGCAAACGATGACTGCCATGGGACTCAACCTGCGCCTGGCCCGTTCGGAGGAGGCTGACACGCTCACCGCTTTGGTGATGCGGTCCAAACAATCCAACGGCTATGACGATGCCTTCATGGCGGCCTGCGCGGATGAACTGCGCGTCACGCCTGCGCGCATAGAGAAGGGTAATTTCTGGGTGGCTGAAGCGCAGGGCAATCTGCGCGGCTGCGTCACCCTCGATCCGGATGCAGCCACGGGCGCTGGCACAATATCGACCTTCTTTATTGATCCGGACGCCAAAAGGCAGGGCGTGGGCCGCGCCCTTTGGCAGGTGGTCCAAGCCGCCGCAAGGGCGCAAGGTCTGTTGCTGCTCAAGCTGGACGCCGATCCGGCAGCGGTGCCATTTTATGAGGCGATGGGGTTCAAGACCGTCCGCGAGGTTCCCTCAGGCTCCATTCCCGGACGGGTTCTGCCGCAAATGGAATTGGCGCTGCTTCCAGCGGCGTAGGGCGGGGTTCACCCCGCCACCTCCGCAACCAACCCTCACGACAGTGGCAAACGCACCTCAACCACACGCGCCATTATTGACGCGCCCACGGGCAGGATTGAGGTATCCAGAACATATTCGGGATTGTGCAGCGGCGCGGTACCGCCATGACCAACCGTGCAATAGGCCCCCGGCACGACCCGCAGCATATCGGCAAAATCCTCGGACCCCGTGACGGGCGGGGCATTCGGGTCAAGGTTTTCAATCCCGACAATATCACCCGCCGCCTGCATATAGACATCCGACAGTTCGTCATCATTGATCAGAACGTCAAAGACCGACCGCAAATCAAGTGTGATCTCAACCCCATGAGCGATGGCAAAACCATCACACAAGGCCTGCATCCGCGATGCGGCCAATTCGTACATCTCATCCGCAAAGTACCGGACCGTGCCCGCCAAAGTGGCGGTCTCTGGCACCACGTTATAAGCCGATCCCGAGTGGATTTGCGTGATCGACATCACCAGAACCTCTTGCGCGGGAATATTGCGGCTGAGGATGGTTTGCATCTCGCTGGCCAGTGACGCCGCAATGATCAATGCGTCACGGGAATCGCTCGGCTTGGCCGCATGGCTGCCTTTGCCCTTTATGTGAATGTCAAAAAACGCCGCGCCGGCCATCGCTTGGCCCTTACAGATCCCCACCTTGCCGGGCTTGCCATTGGGATGGTTGTGCATCCCGAAAATCTCATCACAGGGGAATTGTTCGAACAAACCATCCGCCAGCATCTGTTTGGCCCCGCCAAGCCCCTCTTCGGCAGGCTGAAACACCACCACCGCTGTCCCGTCAAAATCCCGCGTTGCCGCCAGATGTTTGGCTGCGCCCAACAGCATCGTGGTGTGGCTGTCATGCCCACACGCATGCATCACCCCGTCATTCTTTGAGGCATAGGGAAGACCCGTCGCTTCCTGTATCGGCAGCGCGTCCATGTCGGCCCGAAGACCGACACGGCGATTGCCTTGCCCCTTGCCACGAATGATCCCGACAACACCCGTTTTGCCCAAACCTTCATGCACCTCGTCCACACCATAGCTGCGCAGCTTTTCCGCCACGATGCCGCTGGTGCGCACTTCGGTAAAACCAATCTCGGGATGAGCATGAAGATCGCGAAAGATGTCCTCCAGCTCGGGGACGCTGTCGGCGATGGTGGGCAAGATATTCATGAATAGGCTCCGGGTTGTTTTCAACGCATGGTGGGGCGAAGCCCAGCAAACCGCAACCCGGAACCGCAGGGCGGGGTTCACCCCGCCATTTAGCCAAAATTAATTCGTCAAACCGGCATGGCGCATCGCGTCATCAACCAGCACCTTAGTCTCATCCGATAGGGCTGTCAGTGGCAAGCGCACCTCGTCCGAGCACAGATCAAGCTTGGACATGGCGTATTTCACGCCCACCAAACCCGGCTCTGTAAATATGGCTTTGTGCAGGGGCATCAGCCGGTCCTGAATATCAAGCGCAGCGCGATAATCGCCGGCTGCGCAGGCCGCCTGCATCTTGGCCAGCATCGCAGGTGCCACGTTCGCAGTGACCGAAATACAGCCGGTACCACCTTGGGCATTAAACCCGTGGGCCGTGGCATCTTCACCGGACAACTGGATAAAATCAGGACCGCAGGTCAGACGCTGGTCACAGACCCGCGCCAGATCACCGGTGGCGTCTTTTACGCCAACAATGCGCGGCAGCTTGGCCAATTCGCCCATGGTTGCTGGCGTCATATCCACCACGGACCGGCCTGGAATATTGTAGATGATCACAGGCAAGTTGCAGCAATCGTGCACAGCGGTAAAATGCGCGATCAGGCCGCGCTGGGTTGGCTTGTTGTAATAGGGCGTCACGACCAGAACCGCATCGGCGCCAACAGATTCTGCATGACGGGCCAGGCGGATGCTTTCGGTGGTGTTGTTGGATCCGGCACCGGCAATGACCGGAACCCGGCCTGCGGCAGCTTTGACCACCTCTTCCACGACAATCTCATGCTCACGGTGGGTCAGGGTCGGCGATTCGCCGGTTGTGCCAACAGGGACGAGGCCATCACTGCCTTCGCCGATGTGCCATTCCACGAGTTTCTTCAAGGTCTCCAGATCCAGCTCGCCGTTGCGAAACGGCGTGACGAGGGCAGGCATAGAACCTGTAAACATGTGCACGCTCCTTTGTTGTGCTGGCCGGCAGAATTGCCGAACTTCTGAATGACCATTGGCGCGGGTGTGATTTGATTACGGTGCGCCACGGTATATGTTTCAAGGCTCTAGCCTCTGACCCATGGGAAATGCAAGCAATGACACGCATTCTGACGCTCTTCGCGCTTGTTTTTATGCTTGCTGTGCCTGCTTTGGCCGAGCGGCCCCGCCCCTTGGCCAAAGCGCTTGAGGCGATGCGCAGCGGAAATTGGGACAACGCAAGCCGGATCGCGGTCCGTGATGGGCAAATAGCCGCCGACATCATCACCTGGCATTACCTGCGTGCCGGGCGCGGCACCTACACAGAAATTATGGATTTTCTGACCCGCCGAACCAATTGGCCCGGAGAGGCATATCTTCGCAAACAATCCGAAGCCGTGGTTATCGGGCAAGGCGACCCAAATATCCTGAAGTTCTTCAAAGACCACCCGCCGCAAACTCCGTTGGGTGTGCTGGCCTACGCTGGGGCGCTGAGCCGCAATGATAAAAAGGACAGGGCCGAGGATCTGTTGATCCAAGCTTGGCAGCGTATGGACATGGATCGCCCTGCGCAAATCCTGTTCCTCGCGGAAAATGCCGCCTTGCTCAAGCCCCATCACAATGCGCGATTGGAGGCCTTGCTGTGGCAACGCAAACATGACGCCGCCCGCCGGATGTTTGATCTGGTGAGCACAGATAGGGTCGCCCTCGCCGAAACGCGCATCGCGCTGCAGCGGCTATCGCGGGAAGTGAACAAGCTGATAGATGCCCTGCCGCCCCAGCACGCCAACGATCCCGGCTTGCAACATGACCGTTTCGAATGGCGCATTCGCAAGGGGCTCAGCGGATCGGCTAAGGAGCTCTTGCTTGCGCAATCCACAAGCGCCAAGGCCTTGGGAAAACCATCGGCATGGGGCAATCGTCGACGTGCACTGGCCCGGTCCGAAATGCGGGCAGGCAATGGTCAACTGGCCTATCAACTGGCATCGCAACATTTCCTGACCGAAGGATCCGACTATGCCGATCTTGAATGGTTGTCCGGCTATCTGGCGTTGAGGTTCCTCAAAGATCCAGCGCGTGCGCATCAACATTTCATGAATCACGACAGCGCCGTGCAATCGCCGATTTCGCAAGGGCGTGCCGGATATTGGCAAGGCCGGGCGCTTGAGGCGATGGGGGACAAGAACGGCGCTCAGAAGGCCTATTCCGAGGGCGCGAAATACCAAACATCTTTCTACGGGTTGCTGGCCGCAGAGCGGGGCGGATTGCCGTTTGACAGCAGCCTCGCAGGCACGGAAACGCCACCCGATTGGCGGGGTGCAGCCTTCGCCATTGACCCACGGTTCGAGGCTGGCATATTGCTACAGGCGTCGGGCGAGCTCTCGCTTGCCGAACGGTTCTGGCTGCATCTTGCAGATGAACTGGATAAAGCCGGGCTGGCGCAGCTGGGCCAAGCTGCCATAGATCTGAACCAGCCGCATCTTGCAGTGATGATCGGCAAACGCGCAGCAAGACGCGGGCTTACGATTGCCGCGCCATACTACCCCCTGCATTCCCTGCTGGAACTTGACCTGCCAATGGCGCCCGAGATGAACCTCGCCATCGCCCGGCGCGAAAGTGAATTTGATCCTGTTGTGGTCAGCCACGCGGGCGCACGCGGCTTGATGCAACTGATGCCCGCCACTGCCCGCGATGTGGCCGCTGATCTGGGGATTTCCGGCCTGCACACCACCGACAGACTGACCGCTGATCCGGACCACAACGCACAGCTGGGCGCGACCTATCTGGCGCAGATGGCCGGGCGGTTTGATGGCAATGTCTCCATGGTTGCGGCGGCATACAACGCCGGGCCCAGCAGACCGGACCGTTGGATGGCCGCCTATGGGGATCCGCGCAAGGGTGAGATTGATATCATCGATTGGGTCGAGATGATCCCGTTTCGCGAAACGCAAAACTATGTAATGCGCGTCACCGAAAGTCTGCCGATTTACCGGGCGCGGCTGGGCAAGGACCCACTACCGATCCCGTTTTCCGAAGAATTAGTGGGCCGCACGCTTTTGCCGTTCGCGCCAAAAGGTGAATAGGCCCGCCGCCACGATCAGCCCTGCGCCAATGGCGACGTTGTTGCGGATGGTTTCCCCAAAAAAGCTGATCCCGATCAACGCAGCAAACACCAGTTGCAGATAGGCGAAGGGCTGCACCGCGCTGGCCTCCGCCACCTCGTAACAGCGGATCAAAAGCCAATGACCGGTGACCCCCGTAGCACAGAGGCACCCCATGAACATCCAATCGGTTGCGGCCATCGGTTCCCAAAACCATACGCCAGCGAATGTCATGGCAATGGCCCCGGTCACACCCGTCCAAAAGAAGCTGGTGGCGGTGCTGTCACGCCGAGACACATAGCGGGTGAGCAACCCATAGACCGCGAACATCGTAGCAGACAAAAGCGGGATCACAGCCGCGGGATCAAACACCGACATGCCCGGCTGCAAGATGATCAATACCCCGATGAAGCCCACTCCGATCGCCGCCCAGCGCCGCCAGCCGACTTTCTCTCCCAGAACCGGGCCAGAAAGCGCGGCAACCAAGAGCGGATAGCATGTAAACACCGCATGGCTTTCCACCAGGCCAAGGATCGTAAAGGCCGCCACCATTACACAAATTTCCGCTGCCAGCAGGACGCCGCGCAGAGTTTGCAGAAACGGTTGATGGGTCTTGGCCGCCGCCCGAATGCCCCCCGACCTGCGCCGTGCAATGGCAATCACAAAGGCCGCAAAGAACCAATAGCGGATCATCACGACCATCAGAACATTGTATTCGCCCGCCAAATGCTGCGACAGGCCATCCTGCACCGCGAACACAAAGGTGGTGGCCACCATCAAGGCGATGCCAAGTGGAATATTGTTGGACTGGCTCATGCTGTTTGCATCTTTGCGCGGGTCATATGGCGCTTGCGCCCGTATCCCGAAACCCGCTCAACCGCAAAGCCAGCATCGCCCAAGCCGCGCCGGACAAAGCCTGCTGCGGTGTAGGTAGCGGCTGTTCCATACGGTTTCGTATGTATACCCACAGCTACCATCAGATCTGCTGACCACAGTTCGGGATTCTTGGCCGGTGAAAACCCGTCCAAGAACCACGCATCGGCCATCCCATCCCAGCGTGGAAGTGTTTCACGTGCGTCCCCCACGATGACCTCCGCGCGCACACCCGGCAGGTCAATCACGCCGCCCTGCCCGGTCCAGGCCTCGGTCAACAAATCGCGTTTACCGCCAAACTCGGGAAAGGCAGCATGGGCCCGTGCCATATCTTCCGGCGACATCGGAAACGCCTCAAAACTCGTAAAGCGCAACTGCCCCTCAACGCCGCTGGATGCAAAAGCATCCCAAGCCACCAGCAGATTCAGCCCGGTGCCAAAGCCAAGCTCGGCAATCTGGAAGCCGTCCACAAACCGCTCCGGCAGGTCATTGCCTGCCAAAAACACATGCTCTGTCTCGGCCACACCATTCTCAAGGCTGAAGAACGGATCATCAAAGCGGGTCGAAACCGGCACCTCGCCATCGCGCCAAAGGATCTGATCTGTCTGGTTCTGCACGGCAACACCAAGTAAGGGAAGGACAACGCGCCGACACTGCGCAAAGGAACGGAGCTTGGCAATGGTCGAAATTACGGTGCGCGGGGCGGGAATTTTTGGCCTCTCGGTGGCCTGGGCCTGCGTGCGGCGGGGTGCCAAGGTCTGCGTGGTTGATCCCAACGGCCCCGCCGCGGGCAGCAGCGGCGGACTGGTTGGTGCTTTGGCCCCGCATGTGCCGGAAAACTGGAACTCCAAGAAGGCCTTTCAATTGGAAAGTCTGCTGATGGCCCCGGATTTCTGGGCAGAAGTTGAGGCCGCTGGTGGCGGGTCTGCCGGATATGCACGCAGTGGCCGTTTGCAGCCGATCAATGATGAAGCCGCGCTTGCATTGGCGCAGCGACGCTCTGAAACGGCCAAGGCCTTATGGCTAGATCACGCAATTTGGGAGGTGATACCGGCCCCTGACACCGAATGGATGCCACAGACCCCATCGGGCCTGCTGATCCGTGACACGCTCAGCGCCTTGGCGCATCCCCGAAAGGCCTGCGATGCCCTGGTGAAAGCGCTCACCGCAAAAGGGGTTGAGATCACCACAGATGCACCTGATCGGGGGCAGGTACTATGGGCCACCGGAGTGGCGGGACTGCTGGAAATGACCGAGAACCATCACCGCAGTGTCGGCAATGGGGTCAAGGGTCAGGCGGCACTGATGCGCTATGATGCGCGGGTGTTGCCGCAGCTGTTTGCGGGCGGCGTGCATGTCATCCCGCACAGTGATGGCACAGTCGCGATTGGTTCCACTTCAGAGCGGGAGTATGTCACACCCAATCAAACCGATACGCAGCTGGATGTCGTGATTGATGCGGCACGGGCGGCCGTCCCCGCCTTGCGTGATGCTCCGGTGCTGGAACGTTGGGCCGGTGTCCGCCCCCGTGCCCGCAGCCGTGCGCCGATGCTCGGGGCTTGGCCAGACCGCCCCGGTCATTTTATCGCCAATGGTGGCTTCAAAATCGGCTTTGGCATGGCCCCGAAGGTGGCGCAGGTTATGGCCGATCTCATGTTGGACGGGCGCGACACCATCCCGGATGGGTTCCGTGTTGAGGATAACCTTTAAGGCAAATCACTAGGCACGGGCCTGCATACATTGCCGTCCGTCCGGCCCGCGCACCCAGAGATCGCGCCCCTTGCGGCAAAACTCAGCCGTTTCAAAATGCATCAGCGGGGATGTTGCCCGAAACTGAAACGTGGTCAGCGGGCCAAGTTCGGCTTCGGCCAGCAACATCAGTTTTTGCGCCAAGAGCGGCCCGTGAACGACCAATCCGCCATAGCCTTCGACCTCGCGGGCATAGTCCAGATCATAGTGGATGCGGTGCCCGTTGAACGTCAGCGCCGAATAGCGAAACAGCAGAGTTGAGGAGAACGAGGCCGCGATACGGCTTTCCTCATCAATCCGGGCGACAGGCGGCGCAGGTTTGATCGCATCTGGCGCGGGATCTTCTCGGTAGACCAGATCCTGCCATTCGGTGAGGCACAAAACGCCATTTTGATGAATGTCGTGGCGCATCGTAACAAAGGCGAGCGGCCCAGTGCGCCCCTCCTTGCGGGCCGCGCTTTCGCACTGCGACGTTTTCACCGCCTCAGCGCCGGTGCGCAAAGGCGCATGAAACTGCAACCTTCCCCCGGCCCACATGCGTCGTGGTAACCCCATATCAGGGATCAGCCCGCCAACCTGCGGATGACCATCGCGGCCAAGCCCACCGGGCGGTTGCGGATCCCAAAAATACAGTTGGTGAAAAAACGGAGGCAATGCATCGCCTGCACCGATGGTCGGCCCTTGCCCCAGCGCCACCTGCATCGCGGCGGCGCGGGCGCTGTCTATGACATCGCTTTGACTTGTCTGTTTGGCCTGTGCAGGATTCATGCCATTGGTCTAGCGAAGGAAACTCAATGCTGCAATCCGAACCCAAATTCACCTTGGATGCACTCGATCATCTGGTTCTGACAGTGGCCAGTATTCCGACAACCGTCGCCTTTTACCAAGACGTGCTGGGCATGCGGGCGGAGAGGTTTGAAACCGCTACAGGCGAGGTTCGGCAGGCGCTGAAATTCGGTATTTCAAAAATCAACCTGCATCAACACGGACAAGAATTTGAACCCAAGGCGTTTTGCCCCACCCCCGGCAGCGCCGATTTGTGTTTCCTGACACGGACCCCGATCCAGAACTGGCAACAGCATTTGGCCGCGCAGGGCGTCACCATTGAAGACGGCCCTGTCGCACGCACCGGTGCAGCAGGGCCGATTTTGTCGATCTACATCCGTGACCCCGACCAGAACCTGATCGAGATTTCAGAGCAGCAAGGCTAGATCAAGCCTCGCAGGCTTTGCATCAGGGCAGTCAGATCCTTGGTGTACATTTCGCCGATCAGTTGGCCGTTTTCATCAAATGCGTTGGAGGAATCCGCGAGATGGATCTCTGGCCCTTGCAGGATCATCGGGCGGAACGGCACCATAAAGCCGCGCAAGACCATCTGCGCCCGCACACCACCGGCCCGGCCTGCCGCTGCAGACATTACCGCCACAGGCTTGCCGTTCCACGGGTTGCCTTCTGTGCGGCTGATCCAGTCCAGCGCGTTTTTCAGAACGCCAGAGGGACCGGAGTTATATTCCGGGGTAGAGAGGATCACCGCATCCGCTGCCGCGATCTGATCTGCCACCTTTTGTACCGCAGCAGGCACACCTGTGCTTGCCTCATCATCCCCGTCATACAGCGGGAAATTGATGTCAGCC
This sequence comes from Sulfitobacter mediterraneus, assembly GCF_016801775.1. Classification (NCBI taxonomy): domain Bacteria; kingdom Pseudomonadati; phylum Pseudomonadota; class Alphaproteobacteria; order Rhodobacterales; family Roseobacteraceae; genus Sulfitobacter; species Sulfitobacter mediterraneus. Next base: position 2,414,427 of record NZ_CP069004.1, read on the forward strand.
AATTCGTATTCACTGTTACCGAACAGCCGCGCTGCTTCGGTCAGCAATTTGGTATTTGTCGCCTCGCGGCGCAAAGAGCCGGAGATGCCAAGCAACTTGGGGGAGGTCATATTAAACATTCCATTTTGTTTTCTCTGTGCTCTTTATCTCGTTCTTTCGCGCGAAAATGCAAGAAGCCCCCGCGATATGCAGGGGCTTTGTGCGTTTTTGCAGAGGTGCGCCAGATCAGGCGTTGGGCAGGATCACAATCTCAACCCGGCGGTTTTGCGCTTTGCCTGCCGGGGTCAGGTTGCTTGCGATCGGCTGGCTTTCGCCGCGACCAAAGGCCTGCACACGGCTGGTCGGCACCCCATTGCTGTAAAGTACATTGGCCACAGCATAGGCACGCCCTTCGGAAAGCTGCTGATTATAGGCCGCGTCGCCGTCGCTGTCTGTGTGCCCGATCACCTGAACCGTGGAGTTTGGATAAGACTGCAGGCTATTTGCCAGGGTCCGCAGATCGCCCATCAGCCCCGGCTGCACGGTCGTACTGTCCACGGCAAAGAGAATATCCTGCGGCAATGTCACGATCAAACGGTCACCGGTGTTGGTGATCACCACGTCATTGCCCATTTGCTGGCGCAGCTCGGCCTCTTGCCGGTCCAGCGCATAGCCAACACCAGCACCCAATGCGCCACCGATCAACGCACCCTTCAAGGCGCCATCGCCACGGTTGCCGTCGCCTTTGGACAGCGCACCCAGAAGGGCACCTGCGCCTGCGCCAATCAATGCGCCGTTCTTGGTCTTTTGGTTGGGATCACCCGGTTGCGCACCGATCCGGCCCGGATCAGTACATGCGGAAAGCGCCAATGCGCCGGCCAAAACGCTGGCCAATGTGAGCTTGGAAGAAATCATACTACTGCCTTCATGTTGCTGGCCCCGTTCGGGCAGGGCATCTTGATATGTGGCAATATATAACGGCGATGAGCGGAAAAAAGTCAGGGGGAAAAATAAGTCGGCGCAAACCCGCGCATCGGATCACGCTTCTGCACGGGCCGCTTCGAATGCCAGCATCGCGCGTTTGACGGGCAAGCCCCAGTGATAACCGCCCAGCGCCCCGGACTTTCGCAATGCCCGGTGGCAGGGGATCAGCCAGGACACAGGATTACGACCCACCGCCGTGCCCACGGCCCGCACGGCACGCGGATTGCCGATCGATTCGGCAATGTCTGAATAGGTCGTCACCTCCCCGGATGGAATGGTCAGCAATGCCTCCCATACCTTGATCTGGAACGGCGCGCCGATCAGGAACAAGGGCGCCTTGTCCAGCCCTCCGTCCTTTGCGCCAAATGCGGTCAGCACCCAGGGGCGCAGCATCATCGGGTCTTCGACGTAGGTCGCATTGGGCCAGCGCAAAGTCAGATCCTGCATTGCAGCTTGCTCTCCCATTTCGGAGGCCAAGGCCAAACCGCAGATACCCTTTTCCGTACCCATCACCAAAGCCAGTCCAAAGGGACTGTCGAACCATCCCCAATAGATCGTCAGCCCCGCGCCTTTGCGGGCAAACTCCCCTGGGCTCATCGATTCCCAACGCAGGAACAAGTCATGCAGCCGCCCGGTGCCGGACAGCCCAACCTCATGCGCGGCCTGCAATGTCGTGGCATTGCTGCGCAGCATCTGCTTGGCCTGTCCAAGCATCAGATACTGCTGATACCGTTTCGGCGATACCCCGACCCAGCGGGAGAAGATACGTTGAAAATGCGCAGGCGACATGCCCATTTTTTGCGCAAGCTGGTCAAGAGGCATCATGTCTTCGGAGGTATCAATCAGGTCAATGGCGCGGCGCATCACCTGAAAATGATAACCGGCATCAGTGGCGGCAGTGGGAATAGGCGTGATCTGTGTCATGCTGCCAATCTAGGCAGACAGACCGCCCCAAGCGACCCGAAACTTGCGCCTTCGCCACAGAGGCGCGGCCAAGACTTGCCCCCCGGCCCCATTCCGCGCATACCGATGGAATGGCAAAACAGCTTGATTATCATACCATCCGCGAGATTTTCACCCGCTTTCAGGACGCTGACCCAGAACCCAAGGGAGAGCTGGAGCATGTGAATGTCTATACACTTGTTGTGGCCGTGGCGCTTTCGGCGCAGGCGACCGATGCTGGCGTCAACAAGGCCACCCACGCCCTGTTCCAAATCGCCGATACACCGCAGAAAATGCTGGATCTGGGCCTTGAGGGGCTGACCGAACATATCAAGACGATTGGCTTGTTCCGTCAAAAGGCCAAGAACGTCATGAAACTTAGCCAGATTCTCGTGGATGACTATGGCGGCGAGGTGCCAAACAGCCGCGCGGCGCTGCAATCCCTGCCCGGCGTGGGGCGCAAGACCGCCAATGTGGTGCTCAACATGTGGTGGCGCCAACCGGCACAAGCCGTTGATACCCATATCTTCCGCGTCGGAAACCGCACTGGCATTGCGCCGGGCAAAACGGTAGACGCCGTCGAGCGTGCGATTGAGGACAACATTCCGGCTGATTTCCAGCTGCACGCGCATCACTGGCTCATCCTGCATGGCCGTTACCACTGCAAGGCCCGCAAACCGCAATGCCGTACCTGTATCATCCGTGACCTTTGCCAATTTGAGGACAAAACTGAATGAAGACCTACGAACTTGTTGGCATCGGGAATGCCGTTGTTGATGTGATCACCCAGACCGACGACAGCTTTCTGGGGCATATGGGCATCGAAAAAGGCATCATGCAGCTGATCGAACAGGAACGCGCCGAAGTCCTTTATGCCGCGATGAACGAACGGGTGCAGACGCCGGGCGGCGCTGTGGCCAATACAATTGCGGGCGCAGGTGCGCTTGGCATGCAGACCGCATTTATCGGGCGGGTGCGGGACGATGCGCTGGGTCATTTTTATGCGGATGCGATGACGGATCACGGCATCGACTTTGTGAATCCGCCGGTTGCGAATGGCGATACGCCAACCTCTCGCTGCATGATCTTTGTCACACCGGACGGGGAACGGTCGCTGAACACTTATCTTGGTATTTCTACAGGCCTCAATTCGGACGATGTGCCAACCGACGTGTCCGGCAATGCCAAGCTGATGTTTCTTGAGGGTTATCTGTTTGACCACGACGCCGGAAAAACCGCATTCCGCGAGGCCGCACGCGCCACCAAGGCGGGTGGCGGCAAGGCGGGCATCGCCATCTCCGATCCCTTTTGCGTGGAACGTCACCGCGATGATTTCCTGTCCCTGATCAAGAACGATCTGGACTATGTGATCGGCAACGAGGCCGAGATGCGGTCGCTGTTTGAAACCGATGACACCGAGCTGGCCCTGTCCAAAACCGCCGACATGTGCCCCATCGTCGTGTGCACCCGGTCCGGCGATGGTGTCAGCCTGATCCGCGATGGCGAACGGGTGGATGTGCCTGTGCAATCCGTGACCCCGGTCGACGCCACCGGCGCAGGGGATCAATTTGCCGCCGGTTTCCTGTTTGGGCTGTCCCGCGGCTGCGAGCTGGAAGTCTGCGGCCGGATGGGCAATCTGTGCGCAGGCGAAGTGATCAGCCATATCGGCCCACGCCCACAGCAAGACATGCTGGCCGCCTTCCGCGCCGAAGGGTTGATCGACACATGATTGAGGACGGACTCTACGATATTCCACCGGGCAAGGTGGCAGCGGTCATGACGCATCTGGAAATGCTGACCCCTGCGCCTGAACGCCCTGTGCCTGCGCCGAAGGGCGTCACCTTTGAACAGATCAAACCTGACCTGGACCGGTATCGTGATCTGTTCAAACGGGTCGGCAGCTTTGATTGGCTCTGGCATGGACGGCTCAAGATGAAAGAGGCCGATCTGAACGCGATCCTTAACGATCCGAAGGTCGCCTTTTACACTCTCAGCAAAAATGGCAAAGACGAAGCCTTGCTGGAGCTGGATTTTCGCCAAGACGGCGCATGCGAACTGGCCTATTTTGGGCTGACTGCCAACCTCATCGGCAGTGGCGCAGGCCGGTTCTTGATGAACAAAGCGATCTCGCTCGCTTGGGCGCAAGACATCTCCCGCTTTCATGTCCACACCTGTACAATGGACAGCCCACAAGCCCTGCCGTTCTATATCCGCAGCGGGTTTACTCCCTGTGATCTGAAGGTCGAGATTGGCGATGATCCCCGTTTGGACGGCACCCTGCCACGCAGTGCTGCCACACATGTCCCGATATTCGACTAGTCCAGCAGGCAGCTTTCCCCGCGAAAACACTGCTGGATCGTGTTGATCTGATCCTCGCTGGGGTTGGGGTAAACAAAGCCGCCGCATGGGTCGATTGTCATCGTGTAGCGGCCATCGGCCTTTTCGACAAAGGCCAGCACGCCCATGCCATCCACAGCACCGCCGCACCACGGGCCAAAGCAAAGCACCTCAAGCGTTATCTCGCGATCAAAGTGATGGATGAACCCTGCCATCGACAATGAAGTGCCGGTGATCCGGGCCGGTAACTTTGTCTGTTTCGGCGGTGCGGGGTCCGTCATGCCCTTCGGCAATGCACCCTCATCAAAAGACAGCCGACCCCGTACAACGACATAGGTCTCGGGCGCGGCGCTGGCAGCGTGGAACCCGCGCGCAACGGAAGGTTCAGCACAAGACAGCGCAAGCGCAGGCAAAGGGGCGCAGATCGCAACGAGATATGCCAGAAGGCGGATCACAGATGCGGCTCGAACTCGGACAGAACCGTTTCATACACCGCACGCTTGAACGGCACGATTTGCGGCACCAGATCGGCGGTCGGCAGCCAGCGCCACTTCGAAAATTCTGGGTGCTCTGTTTCGATATTCACCTGATCGTCACGGCCTTCAAACCGCATCAGGAACCATTTCTGTTCCTGCCCCCGAAACCGGCCTTTCCATATATGGGGCACAATGTCGTGTGGCAAATCATAGGGCACCCAGCCAGCGGTTTCCGCCACCACCTGCACCAAATCACGCGAGACACCCGTTTCTTCTTCCAACTCACGCAGCGCCGCCTCGCGGGGGTCTTCGCCCTTTTCCACACCGCCCTGCGGCATTTGCCATGCGTCCTGATCACGGTCCTTGCGCTGTCCGACAAAGGCGGCACCATCGGCATTGATCAACATCACCCCCACACAGGGGCGATAGGGAAGTTTGGCAATTTCATCTGGCGTCATTGCAGGGGTTTCTCCATCTCGGCACGGTCGAGCGTTTCGCCATGCCGCGCCACGCTTTCATGCCGGATAACATGAAAGCCAACCGCCAGAAAGGCGGGCTGCGCCATCAGGCTGGCATGGGTCCAAAGCCGCTGATGCCCTTGGACCAGCGCCGCTGCCTCCAAATGATCGTAAAGCCGCCGAAACAGCCCCCGACCCTGTGCATCGCCCCGAACAAAGGCCATATCGACGTATCCGTCCTTTCGCAGGGTCAAAAAGGCGAGCGCGTTGCCGTCCTCTTCGGCCAGCCAAACATCCTGCTCGGCCAACCGTTCAGCCCATTTGGCACCGCTGTTCGGTGAGGATTGCCATGCCGCGCGTTGCGCTGCGGTGTATCTGCTGGCGCCACTATGGATCGCATCGTACATCACCTGGCCCAGTGCGTCGGCATCCTGCGACTGTGCAAGCCGTATTTTCAGTTCTGTCATTCTACCTTGCCTCTGATCCTTCCTTGGCGTCCAATCGCGAAAGGTGACGCCGCGTTGCGCGTGACTTAGCGCATCACATCAGGTGTTGTCACCGGCAACCAGCGTCCTGCCAGAGAGGCCCGAACATGTCCAATTACCCCCATATGCTTGCCCCCCTTGATCTGGGCTTTACCACGCTCAAGAACCGTGTCCTGATGGGTTCGATGCACACCGGTCTGGAAGAAACCAAGGACTGGAACCGTGTTGCCGAATTCTACGCGACCCGTGCGCGGGGGGAAGTCGGGCTGATGGTCACAGGCGGGATCGGCCCCAACCCCGAAGGATCGGTGGCGCATGGCGCGGCGATGATGGTCAGCCAGCAAGACGTGGACAACCACAGCATCGTCACCAGCCGCGTGCATGAGGCCGGCGGCAAGATTGCAATGCAGATCCTGCATGCAGGCCGCTATGCGTTTTCGCCCGATTGTGTTGCCCCCTCCGCGATCAAATCGCCAATCTCTATGTTCGCGCCCAAGGAACTGGACACAGAAGGCATCGAAAAACAGATCAGTGATATCGTCGCCTGTGCCACCCGCGCCAAACAGGCCGGTTATGACGGGGTCGAGATCATGGGCTCCGAAGGGTATTTCATCAACCAGTTCCTTGTTACCCACACCAACAAGCGCACCGACGAATGGGGCGGCTCCTACGAGAACCGCATGCGCCTGCCTATCGAGATCGTGCGCCGCACCCGCGAGGCGGTGGGCGAGGATTTCATCCTGATCTACCGCCTGTCGATGATAGATCTGATCCCCAACGGCTCCACTTATGAAGAGGTCGTGCAACTGGCGCAGGAAATCGAAAAGGCAGGTGCCACGATCATCAACACCGGCATTGGCTGGCACGAGGCGCGTATTCCCACCATCGCCACCTCGGTCCCGCGTGCGGCCTTTGCCTGGGTCACCAAGAAATTGATGGGCAAGGTCGGTATTCCTCTGATCACCTCCAACCGCATCAACACACCCGAGGTGGCCGAAGAGGTGCTCGCCGATGGCTGTGCCGATATGGTGTCGCTGGCGCGGCCAATGCTTGCCGACCCTGACTTTGTCGCCAAGGCAATGGCAGGGAAATCCGGCCATATCGCCCCATGTATCGCCTGCAATCAGGCCTGTCTGGATCACACCTTTGGCGGCAAAATCTCAAGCTGTCTGGTCAATCCGCAAGCCTGCTACGAGACCGAGTTGACCCTTGATCCAGTGAGCGCGGCCAAAAGCATCGCCATTGTGGGCGCGGGTCCTGCGGGCTTGTCCACCGCCATTGCTGCGGCACAGCGGGGGCATAAAGTTACAGTCTTTGATCGGGCCAGCGAAATTGGCGGACAGTTGAACCTGGCCAAACAGGTCGCGGGCAAAGAGGAATTCTGGGGTTTTGTGGATTGGTACCGCACCATGGTCGCCGATCTGAAGATTGACGTGAAACTGAACACCGAAGTGTCCGCGAACGATCTGGACGGCTTTGACGAGGTTGTCATCGCAACCGGCGTTATTCCCCGCGATCCGCAGATCCCCGGCCAGAATGGCGACAACGTCGTGTCCTACATTGATGTGCTGAACGGCAGCGCCAAGGTTGGCCAGAAGGTCGCCGTGATCGGTGCTGGCGGTATCGGCTTTGACGTGTCCGAACATCTGGCACATGACGGAGAAAGCACAACACTGAACCTGCCGGAATGGATGCGCGAATGGGGCGTCGCCGATCCCGCTGAACATCGCAGCGGACTGGCCCCCGAAGGTCCGCAACCCCATCCTGCCGCGCGGGAGATCACCATGTTACAGCGCAAGACCAGTAAGCTGGGCAAAGGGCTGGGCAAGACAACGGGTTGGATACATCGCGCCTCACTGACCATGAAAGAGGTCAAGATGATCGCGGGTGTGAACTACGAAAAAATCGACGACAGCGGTCTGCACATCAGCTTTGGCGAGGCCCGCGAAAATCCGACGCTTGTCGAGGCCGACACGATAGTCCTGTGCGCCGGGCAACTGTCAGACCGCAGCCTTGCAGACGCGCTTGAGGCGACAGGCAAGACCTGCCATGTGATCGGCGGCGCCGATGTTGCGGCGGAACTGGACGCCAAACGCGCCATTGATCAAGGCACCCGGCTGGCGGCCACGCTTTGACCAGATGACAATCGGTGGCGGGCCTAGTCCCCGCCACCGCCATTGCAAGCATCCAGCTTCCCTTGCAAGGTAGATGCATGGCTATTTGCGTCTTTGATATCTATCCCGATGGGACCACCAAACCGGCAGATGATACTGCGCTGACGGGGGGTGGCACTTATCGTTGGTGGCATTTTGATCTGAATGATCCGGCGCTGACCGAATGGTTGCCCGAACATTTGCCTGCCATTCCTGCCGGCGCCTTGATCCAGCCAGAAACCCGCCCCCGATGCGATGCCTATGAAGACGGTCTGATGTTGAACCTGCGGGGCATCAACCTGAACGCGGGGCAACCGGCCGATCAGATGGTATCGGTGCGGATGTGGGTCGATGATGATGTGGTCATCACGGTGCGCATGCGCAAAGTCTTTGCCCTGGAGGATATCCGCCAAGGTATCGAAGCAGGTGCCGCGCCCGCAACACCGGCCGCTTTTGTCGAGGCCCTGGTGTCACGCCTGACCACGCGCGTACAGGAAGAGGTAATGGAGATTGCCAAACTGGCCGAGTATTACGAAGCGGATCTGGATGACGACACCACGCCGCCGCCCAAAGACCTACCCGCCACACGGCGGCGTGTGATCCGCTTGCGCCGCTATCTGGAGCCGCAGCGCACCGCATTGACCAAGCTGGCGGCAGTTGATCTGCCTTTGATGCCCGAACCTGACGGTCTGCGCCTGCGCGAACTTGCGAACCGCACCACACTGGCGGTTGAGGAACTCGATGCGCTGCGCGACCGGCTTTTGACGGTGCAAGACGATCACGATCTCTTTGTCGCACGCACGCAGGCCCGGCATGGGTACCGGTTGTCTGTGGCTGCGGGGGTGTTCTTGCCGCTTGGGTTTCTGACCGGGCTGTTTGGCGTCAACATCGGCGGCATGCCGGGGCTGGACAACCCGATGGCCTTTGCCTGGCTATGCCTCTCGATGGCTGCACTTGCCCTCGTGATGCTGCTGATTCTCAAACTTACCAGATGGCTTTGACTCCGGGTGAGAAACAGCTGTTTCCATGTTTCCATGCCATGAACGATCCCGCAATTACCACGCAACTGTCCCACCCCTGCCCCGTTCCTGCCTGAATTGCGCGTCATACCTTTTCCTTGAAACAAGTATTTTGAAGGAAGCCCAAATGGACCGCCTCACAGAAATGGAAGCTTTTGCCACCGTGGTGGATCAGGGTGGCTTTACCGATGCCGCCAAGAAGATGGGGATATCCAAATCCGCCGTCTCAAAACACGTCTCATCGCTTGAGGCACGCCTTGGCGCACGGCTTTTGAACCGGACAACCCGGCGGGTCTCGCCCACTGAAATTGGCCTTGCCTATTATGACCGCGCCCGCCGCGTTCTGAACGATGCCGGCGAAGCGGATGCATTGGTCACATCCATGCAATCGGCACCTTCGGGGCTGCTGCGTATTTCGGTGGCCACGGATTTTGGGGTCAATCACCTCTCACCGGCCCTGTCGGAATTCCTCAGCGACTTCCCGGACATTACGGTGAACATGGTGCTGAACAACCGCTATGTTGAGCTGATCAGTGAAGGCTTTGACATGGCCGTCCGCATCGGTGAGCTGGAAGACAGCACCTTGCGGGCGCGCAAGCTGACGGAAACCACCAAACGCATGATCGCCAGCCCGAAGTATTTTGAAGAATACGGCCGGCCCGAAAAGATCGACGATCTGAATGATCACAAGCTGCTGCATTATTCCAACCAATCGTCGGGAAATGTCTGGAAACTGACCGCCCCATCTGGCGAGAAACGCCAGGTGCGCACCGCGGGCTGGCTGTCTGTGAACGACGGGCAGAGCCTCTTGAACGCGGCGATCTCGGGTCTCGGCATCGCCTATTTGCCAAGCTTCCTTTACTCCGACGCGATGGCGCAAGGTCTGGTCGAGGACGCAATCCCCGATCTGCCAATGGAAACCCAAGGCATCTACGCGGTCTACCCACCCGGCCGGTTTACCCAGCCCAAGGTCCGCGCCTTTATCGATTTTCTGGTCCATGCCTTTGCCGAAAAAGGCCCAAGCGACTGGTAACGAAACACCAATCCCCTCGGTGAAACTTCGCCCGGCATCCATCCACTGGTTGCCGGGCCTTTTTGTCTGCTCAATTGGGCGCAGGCAGCAGCACCGCCTCGACACGGCGATTGTGGGTGCGCCCCGCTTCGGTCCGGTTTGTGGCGATGGGGGAAAGATAACCGACGGCCTCCGCCTCCAGCCGTGAGGGAGAGATGCTGTGCACGTCGATCAGCCGCTGCCGCACCGATTGTGCCCGTTCCCGTGAGATATTGATGTTGGCCTGCAATCCACCAACAGAATCCGTATGTCCCACCAGTGCCAGCCTGAGATCCGGTTGATCGCGCATCAATTCTGCCAAGGCCTGCAGGCTTGCGAACGGCCCTTGCCCCAATGACGTTGTCCCGGTGTCAAAATCGAGATCTGACAAAACGGCATGACCCGCGTTCAGCAGGGCAGAGGCCAGATCCCCTTGAGCAGTTGGACGAGAAGGTCCAGCCTCTCCTACGGGTACAGGCACCTCGGCCTTGGCCGTGACGCTTGTGGTCCGCTCTGCCAAAGCGCCCGCTTGAATAATCTGGATATAGGCAGATGTGGCAGACGTGCTGCTGAGAACGGTCACAACTTCCTGCACCGTGCCATTTGCTTTGCGTACCGCCGTGACAAAGTGAAATGCCCTGATGTTCACATACATATTTGGTCCGGGCAGGGTTTCTGTGGCGAACCGGAAATCGAACCCGCCGCATGCGGCGCTGGCACAATCCAGCAGTATTTCAAATCCGGCATCGACAAGCTGTCTGCGCAGCGGGACAATCACCTGCAATGGCGTCAACCCAGGTGAGCCAAGCCGCCAGGCACCGCGCCGCACATCACCTTCGACCGACAGCACAGGCACCTTTCCGGCCTCAAACACCCCAATGGGGGCGGCGTAAAGATCGGGTGATGTATTCCGCTCAACCGTGGGGCGGGCGTTGACGGGCAAAGCCAGATCAAGCGCAAGCACCGGCCCGGCCATCAATGCCGCACAAAACGCGGCACCGATAAGACAGGCAAAGCGCCGCGTCATCGCGCCTGCGCGTGGTATTCTTCGTTGGGGCGCATATCCGACGCGCTTGCCACGCGGTTGGTCATGTTAAAGAACGCCGCAACGCTGGCGATGTCCCAAATGTCCCGATCGGAAAAACCGGCATCGCGCAGGGCTTGACGGTCTGCCTCAACCACATTGGCGCTCTCCTTGGTAAGCTTGACTGCGAAGTCCAGCATCGCACGCTGTTTGTCCGTGACCTTGGCTACCTTGTAATTCATCACCAGCGCCTCGCCCAATTGCGGATCACCCGACAATTCACGCACCGCAGCCCCATGCGCCACAAGGCAGTAGTAGCATTTGTTGACCGAAGACACCGCCACCGCGATCATCTCCCGCTCCAGCTTGGACAGTGCAGAGGCCCCCAGCATCAGATCGTTGTACATCGCGGTAAAGCTGTTCAGCTTTTCAATATCAAAGGCATAGGCCCGAAGGACATTCGGAATCATGCCCAGCTTTTCCTGACACACATCGAAATATTTCTGCGTGGCCTCGGGCAATGGATCAACCATCGGCAGGTCAAGGGCGGTCGGCATTTCATTGGCCATCTGCGGTAACTCCTCAGGCAGGGTATTGGCGGTAATGATAACCGCCTGCCGGGGCAAAGCCCAGTGCGCGATATAACGCATTGGCCCCTTCATTCTGCTTGACGCAAAGCACCGCCAGATGGCTTGCCCCCTGTTCCTGACCCCAGAACGCCGCCTTGCGCATCATCCAGTCGGCAACACCCTGACGGCGCTGTTCGGGGCGCACTTCGACAGCATGGACCATGCAGATCCCGTCATGGACGGCGGCAAAAGCCACACCGCCGGGCATCTCGTTCCAACGCGAAAAAATACCGGTTTTGACCTTAGCCCGCGCCATCACATCCAAACGCGCCGGACCAATCCCGCCCGCGGCCCAGATTTCGGTCATGATCGCCAGGGGTTCCCAGACGGCAAAGGCGGTCACGCGCGGGATCGGCTTGTCCGTCAGTCGCTCGATCGGGAGCGTATAGATTGTGACCGGATCAACGACATCATATCCTTTGCCAGCCAACAACCCGTCCAGCCGGTCCTCATCCTCACGCAACATGAAAAGCGGGGTCTGGCCAATGCTTCGCATCGCATCCTCTGCCGCTTCGATGTCCGCCTCTGTCACCGGACCGTTGGCCGTGGCTGCTGACACACGTTTGCCGCCACCCTTGCCCTCGCGCAAGGTCCATGGACCTTGGCTCCAGACCCTTGCCGCAGGCCAGGTCTCGTCGCTGGCCCTGAACAATTGTTCCGTTGTCGGTGTCATCTAAATATCGCCTCAAGCTCGGCAATGGCCGCATCCACCGCATCCGGATCATTGCCGCGGATCACCACATGTGCACCATATTTGCCGTCTTTCTGAAACGGGTAAGATCCCATGGACAGCAACGGGAATTTCTCTGCCAGCTCACCCAAAGGTCCGGCAATATCCCCTTCGCCCCGGTCCACACGCAGTGTCTTGCTGATCAAGGGTGCACCGCCGGTTAATGTGGGCAGAACCGATTGCACCATCGCCTGAAACACCGAAGGGACACCAGCCATCACATGCACATTTTCAAGCTTGAACCCCGGCGCGGCCGAAACCGGATTTTCGATCAACTCCGCCCCGTCGGGGATACGCGCCATGCGCAGCCGCGCAGAGTTCAGCTCGGTTCCGGATTTGGCGTAATGTTCCGCCAGGATGGCCCGCGCGTCATCCCGCACATCAATCGCGCGATCAAAAGCCGCCGCAATGCAATCCGCGGTGATGTCATCGTGGGTTGGGCCGATACCGCCAGAGGTAAAGACATAGTCATGCGCATTGGACAGCGCCTGCACCGCTGCGATGATGGTCCCGCGCTCGTCCCCGACCACTCGAACCTCTTTGAGGTCGATGCCGGCGTTGGTCAGTTCTCCTGCCAGATGATACATGTTTGAATCGCGGGTGCGGCCAGACAGAATTTCATCTCCGATCACCAGCATCGCGGCTGTTGGGTTGGTCATGGGCAAGTTCCTTGAGCATGTGCTCTTGTCGGTATAGGCCCGCGTACATGCGCTTTCAAACCGATCTTGTCCCCGCCCGCCTGATCCGCCGTTACAAAAGGTTTCTGGCCGATTGTACCTTGGAGGAATCGGGGGCCGAGGTAACGGCCCATTGTGCCAATCCCGGCTCCATGATGGGTCTGGCCGAACCCGGAAGCCGCATCTGGCTTGAACCCAACGATGATCCCAAGAAAAAGCTGAAATTCGGTTGGCGCCTTGTAGATCATGAAAACGGCCATTTCACCGGCGTCGATACCGCATTGCCGAACCGCGCAGTGCGGGCCGCTTTGCAAGGCGGGCAGATCGCAGCGCTGGCGGATTACACTAACGTGCGGGCCGAAGTGAAATATGGCGAGAAATCCCGCATAGACTTTCTGCTGAGCGAAAGCGGCCTGCCCGATGCCTATGTCGAGGTCAAAAGCGTGACCCTATCGCGCCAATCGGGACTGGCGGAATTTCCTGACAGTGTCACGGCAAGGGGAACCAAACATCTGGGTGAACTGGCGCAAATGGCCCGCCAGGGGCACCGTGCGGTCCTGCTTTATCTGGTGCAACGGACCGATTGCACCCATGTCGCGATGGCAGGTGACATCGACCCCGCCTATGCCGCCGCCCATGCAGAGGCTACCGAGGCCGGGGTGGAAACCCTGTGCATCGGCACCCATATCACCCCCCAAGAGGTAACTCTTGCCGCGCCTCTGGCCCTTGGCCGCCCGGCGATGTAAGAGAGGCCGACCCTAAAAGATGGAGAAACCGGTGAACGACCAACACCGTGGCCGCCAGACGAAAGACGGCATTCGCATTTACGACCCTTCGGATTTCGCCGGCATGCATGCCGCGGGCAAACTGGCGGCGACCATTCTCGATGAGATCGCCGAACATGTGACCGTTGGCCAAACCACGGGCGAACTGGACCGGATCATCGAAGATAAGGTCAAGGCCGCAGGCGCCAAATCCGCCACCATCGGTTACAAGGGCTACAAACACGCCAGCTGTATCTCGGTCAATCACGTGGTCTGCCACGGCATTCCGGGCGACAAAAAGCTGAAAGACGGGGACATCCTGAACATCGACGTGACCGTGATCGTGGACGGCTGGTACGGTGACACCTCGCGGATGTATGTCGCGGGCAAACTGCCGCGCAAGGCCGAACGGCTGATCGAGGTGACCCACGACAGCCTGATGCGCGGGATTTCTGTCGTGAAACCGGGCAATACCTTTGGTGATATCGGCCACGCGATCCAAAGCTTTGTCGAAGGTCACCGGATGAGCGTTGTGACCGATTTCTGCGGTCATGGTCTGGGCCGGGTGTTCCATTCGCCGCCCAACGTTCTGCATTATGGTCGCCCCGGCACGGGCGCGGTTTTGGAACCGGGCATGTTCTTTACCATTGAGCCGATGGTCAATCTGGGCCGTGCCGAAACCAAGACGTTGGCCGATGATTGGACCGCCGTGACACGTGATAAATCACTGTCAGCGCAATTTGAACATTCGGTGGGCGTGACCGAAGACGGGGTTGAGATTTTCACCCTGTCACCGGCCAACAAGTTTCACCCAACCTACGGCTAAGTCCCGTCAGACCAAGTTTTCGAAATGCCGCGCCCATCAAAGCGCGGCATTTTGCATTTGTGGTTTTCTCGCCTCTTTAGGTAAGAAATGTTGCCATAATTATAGAATCGTGTTCATTTGCCGAAAATTGGGAGAACGTCACATGAATTGGCAGGACATTTTTGCAACCCGCATGGACCGGATGAAGGCCAGCGAGATCCGTGAATTGCTCAAGCTGTTGGATCAGCCGGACATCATTTCCTTTGCCGGCGGCATTCCCGATCCAGCGCTGTTCCCGACCGAGGCCTTTCAAAAGGCGCTTGGCAATGCGCTGTCGACCGAGAACCAAAGCACCGCTTTGCAATATTCGGTTTCCGAAGGTTACGGCTCGCTGCGCGACTGGATTGTGGGAAAAATGACCGAAATCGGCGTGCCCTGTACCCGCGACAACGTCCTGATCACCTCCGGCTCGCAACAGGCGCTGGATTATCTGGGCAAACTGATGCTGTCCCCCAATGACACCGCCCTACTGGGTTGGCCGACCTATCTGGGCGCATTGGGAGCGTTCAACGCTTATGAGCCGCATTATGACCGGCTGATCCCCGGCGGTAACCGATCCGCCGAGGACTACGCCCAAACCGCCAAAGACAACGGCGGGCGGGTCAAATTTGCCTATATGTCCGTGGATTTTGCCAACCCGACCGGCGAAACGCTTGACCAAACGGCCCGTGAGAACATTCTGGATCTGGCCGATGATCTGGACATTGCGGTGATCGAAGATGCCGCCTATCAGGCGCTGCGCTTTGACGGCGATCCGATTCCGCCGGTGCTGGCTTTGGAAGTGGCACGCAAGGGCTCGATAGACGCCTGCCGGACCCTTTATTGCGGCAGCTTCTCCAAATCGCTTGCCCCCGGATTGCGGGTTGGCTGGATCTGCGGTGCGGCAGATGTCATCTCGCGGCTGGTGCTGATGAAACAGGCCAGCGATCTGCATTCATCTACCATCAACCAAATGGCGATCGCGGAGGTTGCCAACACGATTTTCGAGGAACACACCGCAAAGCTGCGCCAGACCTACACCGCCCGCCGCGATGCGATGCTTTCCGCACTGGAGGCACAGATGCCCGATGGTGTGACATGGACCAAACCCGAAGGCGGCATGTTTGTCTGGCTCACCTTGCCCAAGCACATGGACGGCGGCGAACTGTTGCGCCAATCGCTTGAGACACAGCGCGTGGCCTTTGTCCCGGGCCAGGCATTCTTTGCGGATCGGTCCGGCAAGAACACCCTCCGGCTTAGTTTCTCTCTGGCCGATGACGCCCAGATCGCCGAAGGAATCACCCGGCTCGGCGCGGCCATTCGCGCAGCGCTTTAACCTGCCACCACGTGGCGCAGCAACGTCACGTGGGTATCACCATATTTGCGTTTGTCGATCCGCTCAAACCCCTCGGGCGCGTTCATCGGGGCGTTTTCCTCCCAGACGATCATCGCATCGGGGGCCAGCCACCCCCCTGTACGCGCAGCCGCCAGCGCGGTCTGGCCCATGCCCTTGCCATAGGGCGGATCCAGAAACACCAGATCAAACCGGGCATTGGGCCAAGGGCCGAGCCGTGTTGCGTCGTTGCGCATGAGGGTTGTCTCTCCCTCCGCCCGGAGTTTTTCAATGTTCTCGCGTAGAAGCTTTTGCCCGGCGCGGCCATTCTCCACAAAACAGACCTCTGCCGCACCGCGCGACAAGGCCTCTAGCCCCAAGGCTCCGGTGCCCGCAAAAAGGTCAAGCACCCGCGCTCCATGAATCACGTCATGATGGGTCAGCATTGAAAACAGGCTTTCCCGCACCCTGTCTGAGGTCGGACGCAAATGCGCCGCGGCATCCCCCTTGCCAACATTGGCCAGCGCTGTGCCCCGAAATTTGCCCGCGATGATCCTCACGCTTTCAAAAGCGCCTTCAGATTGGTCGCTGGATCTTCGATCAGGGCCGGATCAGGGGATTTGCCGCCCTCAATCAGGCGTTTCCCAACCATATAGCCGCGCGGATCGTTCATCGCATCCACTGCCAAAAGCTGATCGCCCTGATAATACCAAAAGCTGACGCTGTCTTCATCGGCGCGCCGCGTGACGACCCTGTCATACCCCGTGTTCAGCCCGCCGATCTGCAATTTCACGTCATATTGGTCCGACCAGAACCACGGCTTTGCCAGGTAATCCTCGCCTGCGCCCATGATGTTCTGCGCGACGCATTCTGCTTGTTCAATTGCGTTGGGCACCGATTCCAGCCGGATACGTCCGCCTTGATAAGGGAAAGACGTGCAATCCCCGGCCGCCCAGACATGCGCAGCGGAGGTTCGCCCATGCGCATCCACCTTGATCCCGTTGTCGATCTCAATGCCTGCCGCCGCGGCCAATGCGGTGCCGGGGCGTATGCCGACGCCCACAATCACAAAATCCGCCGCGATCTCGGAGCCATCGGTCAGCTTCGCCCCGCTCACCGCGCCGGTTCCGGTCAGATGATCCAATCCCACACCCTCAAGAATTTCGACCCCATGCGAGCGATGCAGATCACGGAAGAAATCGCTGGTCTCGGGCGCGGCGACCCGTTGTAGGATGCGGTCGGCCATTTCGACCAATGTCACCTTGAGCCCCAGCTTGGCCGCCACCGCCGCCGCTTCAAGCCCGATATATCCACCCCCGACAATCAGCACCCGCGCCCCTTCGGTAAATCGCGGTGCCATGGCGTCCACGTCCGCCAAATCACGCACGGTGAACACCCCATCCAGATCGCCACCAATGGCCGTAGGCAAACGGTTCGGAACAGACCCAGTGGTCAGCACCAGATCGTCGTAGGGCAGCACTTCATCGCCCAGTGTCACGGTTTGAGCGGCGGTATCAATCGCATCCACACTCTGTCCCATACGCAGAGTGATATCTTGCTCCCCGTAGAAGGTCTCTGGCCGCAGGAAAAGGCGGTCCAAACTCATTTCTCCCAGCAAATAGGCCTTGCTTAGCGGTGGCCGTTGATAGGGCGGCACCGGCTCGGCCCCGATGAGTGTGATGCCCCCTTCAAAGCCATTGTTGCGCAGCTTGGCCACGCAAGAGGCACCTGCCTGCCCTGCTCCGATCACGATTACTTGGCCCATGGTTTCATTCTCCCAAATTCGCTGGTCGCCTGTCGCCGGAAACCTATATTGAGCGACATAGCAAACGCAATGTCATGAAAGGTCTAGCTGATGACAATCTCACAAGGGGACACGCTGCCCGACGCCACGCTGGTGCAAATGGGCGCTGAGGGGCCAACGCCCGTGAAAATGGCCGACAAAGTCAAGGGACGTAAGGTTGTGATCTTTGCTGTGCCCGGTGCCTTTACCCCGACATGCCATTCCGCACATGTTCCCAGCTTTGTGCGCACCAAGGATCAATACGATGCCAAAGGCGTGGATGAGATCATCTGCGTGTCCTGTAACGATCCTTTTGTGATGCAAGCCTGGGGCGAGGCAACGGGTGCCACGGCTGCTGGGATCACCATGCTGGCCGATGCGCAATCTGAATTTACCAAGGCCATCGGCATGGAATTTGACGCCGCTCCAGCCGGGCTGATGTCACGCTCCAAGCGTTACGCGATGCTGGTCGATGACGGCAAGGTGACGCTGTTCCAGCCCGAGATTCAGGCCGGTGTCTGCGATCTGTCAGGTGGCGAAGGCCTGCTGGAAAACATGTAAAGAAAAACGGGGCGCAGTTTGCCTGCGCCCCGATGCTTGTGGCTTGTCCGGCGTATCATTCCGCCGCTTGAACAATCGTCCGGGTTGGGAACGGGATATCGACACCGCCCTCGTCCATCGCCTCTTTGACTTTGCGGGTCATGTCGGCCTTGAACGCAAAGTAATCGGATGCATCGCACCAAACCCGCACCAGAAAATCAACCGAACTGTCGCCCAGATTTGTCACCTGAATGAACGGTTCGGGGTCTGAGTGAGACCGGCTGTCGCCCATGATCGTATCGCGGATGATCCCCTCTGCGGTCTTGAGATTGGCACCATAGCCCACACCAAAGGTCCACTCGGCGCGGCGCTTTTGATTGACGGAATAATTGGTGATCACATTGCCCCAAACTTCGGAATTGGGCACGATCACCTGCACGTTGCTGAGGTCGGCCAGTTCGGTAAAATTCAGGTTGATCTGTTTCACTGTCCCCATCTCGCCTGCGACCTCGACAAAATCGCCGATCTTGATCGGACGGAACAGGATCAGCATCACGCCCGCCGCAACATTGGACAGAGTGCCCTGCAGCGCCAGCCCGATGGCCAGACCCGCAGCACCGATGACCGCGACAACTGAAGTTGTCTGCACGCCAAACGTGTTGAGAACAAACAGGACGGTAAAGCCAAGCACAACATAGCGCACGATCGAGGCGAGGAAATCAAACAGCATCTCATCGAGATGCTTGTTGTTCTTGCCCAGCTGTTGCACCCGGCCCTGAAGCCATTTCGACACGATCCAACCCAAAAGCAGGATCGCAAGTGCGCCCATGACTGAGCCGATCGCGCTGGCCAGAAATTCGATGGTCAGCAAATCACCAATGGTTTTGCCTTGCCAAACTTCGGTGTTCATCAGGTTTTCCATTTCAGACCCCCTATCCGTTGTCAGGCGCAAACAGGCCGTCCATCTTGCGTGCGAGCTTGGCGTCAAGCGTGCTGAGACCATCCACGCTATGTGTGGTCAACGTCACCGTCACACGATTGTAGGTGTTCTGCCATTCGGGATGGTGATCCCACTTCTCCGACCAAAACGCCGCGCGGGTCATCCAGCCAAATGCATCGGTAAAATCAGGGAATTTGAAGGTTTTGCAGATCGCATCGCGTCCGTCGACCATCGCCCATCCTGTATCAAAAAGCGGCTGCAACACGGTCTTGCGTGTTTCTTCGCTTAGTCGTTCTGTCATTCCTGTTCCTCAATCTGGACCTGTTTGAAAGGTCCGTAGTCCGTCAGTATTTCAATCTCGCGGTCCACCGCATCGCGTTCCGCCTCAAGGTATTCACCAACTGCATTTGCAAACCCTTCGTCGCGCAGCCAGTGCACCGACCATGTCGGCGTCGGCAAATAGCCGCGCGCCAGCTTGTGTTCGCCCTGTGCGCCCGCCTCTACCGTGGCCAACCTATTTGCAATCGCAAAATCAATGGCTTGGTAATAACAAAGCTCAAAATGCAGACAGGGGTGATGCTCTGCACACCCCCAATACCTTCCGTACAACGCATCAGCGCCGATAAAGTTCAATGCACCCGCCACCCAGCGCCCGTCGCGCCGCGCCAGAACCAGCGCGATGTCGTCCCGCAAGGTCTCGTGCGCGATGTCAAAAAATGCTCGCGTTAGATAGGGTGATCCCCACTTGCGCGCCCCGGTGTCTTGGTAAAACTGCCAGAACGCATCCCAGTGCTCCGGTTCGATCTGATCCCCGGTGAAGGTCTCAATCGTGCCGCCAAAGGCTTGCGCCTGTTTGCGCTCCTTGCGGATATTCTTGCGCTTGCGTGAATTCAGGCTGGCAAGGAAGTCGTCAAAATTACAATAGCTGTCATTGCGCCAATGAAACTGCTGGTTCTTGCGCACCATCAGCCCCATTCCCTGCGCACGCAGCGCCTCGTCTCTGGTGCAAAACGTGGCATGCAGCGAGGACAAATGGTTATTCTCGGTCAGCTGCACCGCGCCCTGTACCAAGGCCGCCATGCCCGTGTCCTCAAAACCCGGGCGGGTCAGAAACCGGCGTCCGGTCGCGGGGGTATGCGGCACCGCGATCTGTAGCTTGGGATAATACCGGCCCCCTGCACGCTCATAGGCATGGGCCCAGTTGTGATCAAAGATGTACTCACCCTGGCTGTGCGATTTGGCATAAAGCGGTGCCACCGCAATGATCTGCCCGCCCACAGCCGCCGTCAGGTACTGCGGTTGCCAACCCGTGCCGGGACCAACACTGCCGCTTTCCTCCAACGCCAACAGAAACCGGTAAGTTGTGAATGGGTCAACCGGTCGCGCACCCTCCGCCGCTTCGGGGCAGGCGCATGCATCCCATTGTTCCTGGCCGATCTCGGCCAGATGCGGCACCACGGTGATCTCGATTTCTTGCGCGCTCATGTTCTGCCCTTTGCCTTTGATCCAATGTGTGGCTTTCGCAGCAGGGATCAAGCATCAAGCGCGGCGATGTACCCTTCAAAGGTGATGTTGTCCGCAATCTGGCGGGCCTCATTCTCAACATCGACGCTGCAAACCGTCCAGCAACAGATCATCGCACCCTGCGCTTTCAACTCTGCCACGCGAGGGCGGTCCAGATCATCGACCTCATGGCTGATGAAACACGAACCCGTCCGGTCATAGTCGGGAATATCACGCAGTTGGTCACAGGTGGCCTTGGGCAGCGGCCATTCGTCATAGCGATAGGCGCTGGTCACAATCCCGCGCGGCACGTCCGGCAACAGGTCGCGCATCATTGCCACGGAATGGGGATTGAATGACATCACCGCAACCGGACCCTTGTAATGGTTAAGCGCAGCAGCCGTAGCTTGCTCCAGCGGACCCAGATCATCGCCCATCGCGCCATCCTGATCCTTCAACTCGATCAGCAGCGGCACTTGTCCGGCGACCAACCGCAACACTTCGGGTAGGTCGGGGATACCCTCATCCCCGCCCTTTAGCGGCACCGCCTTCAGTTCATCAGCACTGTGCAAACGCACTGCGCCGCTGTTGTGGGTCAGGCGGTCCAGCGCGTAGTCATGAAACACCATTGCCGCGCCATCGGCACTGAGCTGGACATCAATCTCAATGCCATACCCTGCCGCAATTGCGGCACGGATGGCTGCCCGGCTGTTTTCGGGCCGCCCCCGCGCCACATCATGCAATGCACGATGCGCCAGTGGAACTTCATAAAAGGCGCGCGGCAGGGTCATTTGATTTCAAAGATGCCTTCGATCTCAACCGCAACGCCAAGCGGCAAAGAAACCGCAGACACCGCCGAACGGGCATGCCGACCTGCATCCCCCAAAGCCTCGACCATAAAGTCGGACGCGCCGTTGATCACTTTGGGTTGGTCAGCGAAATCGGCCGTGGAGTTCACAAAGCCGACCAATTTGACGACACGGACAAGCCGTTCAATGTCGCCGCCACAAGCCGCCTTGACCTGCGCCAGCAGGCTGATCGCGCAGGTCAAGGCGGCTTGCGCCCCGGCGGCAACATCCATATCCGCGCCCAGCTTGCCGGTGATCAACCCATCCGGGCCCATCGAGATTTGACCCGACACATGGACAAGATTTCCAACCCGCACAAACGGCACGTAATTCGCCGCAGGCGCAGGTGCATCAGGAAGGGTCACACCCAGTTCGGACAGACGTGCGGTAAAGCTCATGGAGTAATTCCTCAAAATGGTTTTCACGCGGGACGCTAGTCATTTTCAGCGCTGCAGAAAAGAGGCGACATCAACTTTCGCGCCAGGCCCGCACGAAATAGTCGGTGAGCGGTTTCACAAGATAAGACATCGCAGATCTGGGCGCTTGAATTACAAAAACTTCGACCGGCATCCCCGGCAACAGCGGTATATCGGACGCCAATTGCTGTGACGCTCCTGCTGGCAACTGCACCGAGATGTTGTAGTGGCTCTGCATTCCATTCTGGCCCGTGATCCTATCCGGCGAAACATGCACCACCTGACCCGTGAGTTCCGGAGTTTCCGGCCGGTTGTAGCCCGTCAACCTCAAGCGGGCGGTTTGGCCAACATGGACTTGGTCTACCGCTCTGGGTGCGACCCGCGCGATGACGGTCATTGGTCTGTCTTGCGGCACAATATGCATCAACGTTTCGCCCCCGCGGACCACCGCACCTTGGTTTTTCACGACTAACCGGTGCACAATCCCGGAGACAGGTGCGCGGATCGACAACCTGTTCAGATCTTGCAAAACAGCCTCCCTTGCGCCCGTCAGCCGCAACAGTTCACTTGAGACCTTATTAAGTTGCGCGATGATCTCTTCCCTACGGGTCTCCTTTTGGTGCAACGCATCCAAATTCAGACCAGTGATCCTTTTCCGTGCGGCCGCCTCGGCGCTGCGCAACTCGCCTTGATGTCCGGTCAACCGGGCATGTTCTCGCCTCAAGGCCAGCACGGATGCAGCCGGTGCCAACCCCCGCGCGCGCAATGCTTCTTGCGCGGCCAGTTGCTCTGCAATGAGGTCGATTTGCAAAACGACCGAAGCACGCTGCGCCTGAATACCCGTTATCTGCGCTCTGATCTGATCCTTGGCGGTGGCGATCTGTGCCTGCCCGTCCAGAAACATCGCTTTGCGAACCTCCAGATGGCGGCGCTCGCCTTCTTTGATGCGGGCGATTTCCTGCGGATCCACATTGCCTGCGACAAACGGAAAGTCGATCCGTACCATGCCATCCTGCTCTGCCCAAAGGCGCGCACGGCGCAAGGTGAGTTCGGCGATTTTTTCGTTAATCGCGTCCTCTCGCAATTGCTCGGCGCCGCGATCGAGTTGAAACAACAAATCGCCACCCCGCACATGATCCCCTTCGGCAACATGCACACCTGTGATGCGTCCGCCGGTTTCGGACTGCACAATCTGGTTGCTCCGCTCGATCTCGAGCTGTCCTTGCACCACAATTGCGCCGGTAATCTCGACCTGAACCGCCCAAACCACCACACCGCCCAAAAGAGCGCAGATCACAGCGATGCCTGTGATCACAAGGCGGTGGCATGCAAGGCCTGCCCGCGTCATCCCAGCCCACCTGCCTGTGCTGGCACCTGCTGAATTGCGCCCGCATTCTTGACCATCCCGGCCAACACCTCGTTCTTTGGGCCAAAGGCAACGCGCATTCCGCCATCCAGAACCAGCAGCATATCGCATTCCTGTATGGCGGCAGGCCGATGCGCCATGATCAAGACGGCCCTGCCCGCCTCCTTCATCCGGCGCACCGCATGGTTCAGGGCCAATGAACCGCTGTTGTCGAGATTTGCATTGGGTTCATCCAGAATCAGGATCACCGGATCGTCATAAAGCGCCCGTGCCAAGCCGATCCGCTGTATCTGTCCGCCCGACAGTCGCACCTGCCCGGCGTCGATCACAGTGTCATATCCTTGTGGCAGGGCCAATATCATCTCATGCGCCGCGGCCTTTTGCGCAGCGGACACAACCTTGCTGTCATCAGCATCCCGCCTCAGCCGCGCAATGTTTTCCGCGATTGTACCGTCAAACAGCGTCGGTTTCTGCGGCAGGTATCCGATATACCGCCCCAACGATTGTGGCCCGTATTGCCCAACCGTTGCCCCGTCTAGCCGCACATGACCTCCGGCCACTGGCCAGGCCCCCATCACGGCGCGCGCCAGAGTTGATTTTCCGCTGGCAGATGGCCCGATAACGCCAACCGCCTGACCCGGCATCATTTCAAAACTAACCGATTTTAGCGTTGCGCGTTTTTCTCCCGGCGGCACAACAGTCAGGGCTTCCACGCTCAACCGGGCAGCAGGTTCAGGCAGATCGATGCGAACCGGCGCTGCGCCGACCTCTCCCAACAGCGCCGCCAGACTGCACCATCCCTTGCGTCCCTGTTGCAAGACCGGCCAATGGTTCAGCAAGGCCTCGACCGGTGCGAGCGCCCGCCCCATCAAAACCGAACCGGCAATCATCGCGCCGCCCGACATCTGCCCTTGCAGCACCAGCCAAGCGCCAAGACCCAGCATCACAGATTGTAACGCGAGCCGAAGCGTGCGTGTTAAGACACTGAAACCGCCTCCAATATCCGCCACCGCCAACTGGCTTGCCGATGCGACGGTCCGCGCCCCTTGCCAACGATGATATCCGGCTTCCGCCATACCAAGGGCGTGAACGATCTCTGCCTCGCGCTGCAATTGCCCTTGGATCACACTCGCCCCCTGCGCAGCGATATCCGCCCTGGCTTGTGGATCGCGAGACAGAATTTGATTTGCTACCGTGATTGCGACCAGCAACATTGCCCCAAAGAGCGCCCCAAGCCCCAACAGCGGGTGAAAGGCAAAGATCGCCACAAAAAAGACCGGCGTCCAAGGCAGGTCACAGAACGCAATCAGCACGGGCGAAGCAATCAGCCGCTGCACCGCATCGAGATCGCGAAGCCCCTGCCCGTCACCGTCATCCGGCAACAACGCCGATTTGCGCAATATTGCATCGAACACACGCTTTTCCAGATCCGCCTGAAACCGCAGACCAATCCGGGTCATGATCCGGTCACGCAGAAAGTCCAGCAGGCCCAAAACGACGAACAGAAAAATCACCAAGCCGGACAGGGCAACCAATGTTTCTTGGGACCCTGACCCAAGCACGCGGTCGTAAACCTGAAGCATGAACACCGGACCGGTCAGCAACAGGAGATTTGCGAAGAGGCTGAACACTGCGACAGCACAATAAAGAGGCCGGCTTTGCCTGCCCATACGGCGCAGCTCTGCCTCGCCGCGTTTGATCGCCCCGGATTCCAATTGGCACACCCTGACTTAGCGTTCCCGCGCCCCGGCCCAAAACGGGGCCGGGACGTGGGATTGGACCACAGGGTGTTTAATATCTTGTTGCTGTTATTGGCTCGCGTTCATCCAGCGTGCTGCACCGCTGACCCGAACCGACCCGCCTTTTGTGCCGGTCACCTCGACAGTCAGTTCCGATGGCATGCCCATATCCTCCCCCTGCGAGATGGAGAATTGGCCGCCCTCTTGCAGACCGTCCCATTCCAGATCGACCAATGCCCCGCCAAGCGCCGCCGCCGCTGCACCTGTTGCAGGGTCTTCAACCACGCCGCCACTGGCAAAAGCATTGCGGGACGTGATGGCGCGGGGCGACCTGAAATGCAGCAGGCTCACGGTGACCAGATCATGGTCCAGCATCAAGGCCTGCATCGCATCAAAAGGATAGGACATAGCAGCCAGTTTGCTGCGATCTTTCAGCGCCAGAATGCCGTGGCGCACCCCGGCAAAGCCAAGCGTCGGCGGAAATGCCGGGTCAAGATCATCCTGTGACAGTCCGAAATAGCTCAGCAACGCCAGCAACAAATCCTCTGCCATCGGCTTTGACCATGTTGCCGGAGATTGCAGTGCCGCGTGCCAATCTGTGCCAACCTGCATCGCCTCAACCGTGATATCGTCGTCGCGCAGATGAAGATCATAGCGACCAGCGCCGTTCTGTTGGCCCAATGCCGCGCCCAGCGCGATGGTCGCGTGGCCGCAGAAGGCAACCTCACCTACGGGCGCATAATAGCGGACCTTCCAGCCCCCGCCCTGAGGCGCGGCAAAGGTGGTTTCGGAATAACCGAGTTCCCTTGCGATTTGCTGCATGGTGTCGGGATCTGGCAGGCGATCAGAAATGACCACCCCTGCCGGATTGCCGCCGCTGTCGCCGCGAGAAAAAGAGGAGATATGTAAGGGAGTCATGTTGCACCTTTCCAATGTGTCTGCCGAAGCTGACACATAAGACGATGAAACAAAAATGAATGAATGTGAGCTATTCCATCAGCTATCGGAATGCCCGCGCCACCCAGGGTCAGGGCCCTAACGATCTCCGCCCTCCGGGTTCGGAGCATTTGATCCTGATCCGCTTTTCCCGAATATCTCGTTCAGGATCTGATCAATGACGGTTCCTGCGCCGCCTCCGTTCCCCGTGAGATTGGTGCCCTGGCTCTCGTCAGAAAAATCGCTCAACGGCGCTGGCGCTGACATCGGCAAATCCTTGAGCGGCAGACCCTCATGAACACGGCTCATCACTTCGCGCCAGATGTCTGTGGGCAGACCGCCACCCGTCACACCGCTCAGCGGGGTGTTGTCATCATACCCCATCCAGACGCCCGCAACATAATCGGCAGAAAAACCGATAAACCACGCGTCTTTCGCCGCCGATGTTGTGCCGGTCTTACCCGCCAGCTGCCGTCCGCCGAATTGGCCACGCTGGCCAGAGCCTTCGGAGATGACCTTTTCCATCATGTAAACCAACTGCCGCGCAGCGCTTTCCTGAATGACACGTTCGCCGATCCCGCCACCGGTGCCCATCAGGGGCTCTTCATCGCCCTGCAACCGCAGTTCGACCAGACCATAGGGTGTCACCGAAGAACCGCCATTGAGAATGCCCGCATAGGCACCGGCCATCTCGATCAAGGTGCTTTCAGATGCGCCCAGAGCCAAGGCCGGCCCTGCGGCAAGATCGCTTTGAATGCCGAACTGACTTGCCACCTGGCTGACCAGATCACGGCCAACGCTCTCCGAGATTTTCACGGCCGGCACATTCAACGAATCCTTCAAGGCCTGGGTCATCGTGACCATACCTTCAAAGCGCTTGGTATAGTTTTTGGGACACCATTCACCCGATCCGGGGATCGTCATGCAAAACGGAGAATCGTCAATCAGATCATTGGGCGAATAGCCAAGATCCAAAGCGGCGGCATAGACAAACGGCTTGAACGCTGATCCGGTTTGCCTCAGCGCCTGCGTGGCGCGGTTAAAGGCACCCGCAACCTTGGTCTTGCGCCCGCCAACCATGGCGCGCACGGCGCCGTCCGCAGACATCACAACGATCGCCGCCTGCGCTTTGGATCCTTCACGCACCTTGTTATCGAACACCCACTTCAGACCTTCTTCGGCAGCCTTCTGCATCCTCTGGTCCAAAGTGGTCTTGATGATCACATCCTCGGTGGTGTTTCGGGTGAAAAACTCCGGCCCGGTGGACATCACCCAATCGGCGAAATATCCACCCGCCTTGGCCTCTGCCGCTTCGGAAAGTTCTGCCGGATTGGCCTGTGCTTGCGCTGCCTCGTCCTCTGTCAGATAGCCCTGTTCCCGCATCAACCGGATCACAGTAGCCGCGCGGCTTTGCGACCGATCCAGATTGTTGGTGGGCGAAAGGGTTGTGGGCGCTGTTAGAAGACCGGCCAGCATGGCCCCCTCCGCCGCATTCACCGCTGCGGCAGGTTTGCCAAAGAACCGCTGCGCCGCCGCTTCGGCCCCAAAGGCACCCCCGCCCATATAGGCGCGGTTCAGATAGATAGAGAGGATATCGTTCTTGGTGTATTTCACCTCCATCGCCATGGAGAACAACGCCTCTTTCGCCTTGCGTTGCAGGGACGTCCGGCGACAAGCGGATTCGTATTCCTTTTCGGTCAGGCCCGCATTCGGGTCAAACGGTTCGCCAAGACACAATAGTTTCGCCACCTGCTGTGTGATGGTAGACCCGCCATGCCCCTGCAACGGGCCGCGCCCCTCGCTGAGGTTGATGCGCACCGCAGAGGCGATGCCGCGTGGGCTGATCCCGAAATGGCGGTAAAAGCGTTTGTCCTCGGTCGCGATCACCGCATTCTTCAAGTGGCGTGACACGCTGTCTGCAGTCACCACACCGCCAAACTGGTCCCCGCGCCATGCAAAAACATCGCCGTAACGATCCTGCATCGTCACTGAGCCGCGCGCGCGTCCATCCAACAGCGCCTCAAGCGGCGGCAACGTGGTGTAGAAATAACCGACAGCCAATGACAGCACCAGAACCGCGACAGCGGTGATCCGCCATGTGATTTTCCAAATCAGCCGAAAGATCCACCGGAACAAAGCCGAGAACAATCCGATGATCCCGCCCCGCTTGGCACGTTTAGGCGCGGCCTTGCGTTTGGTCGCGGGTTTCTTCGGCGTAGGTTTCTTGGCCGGCTTTTTCGCCGCCACCTTGCCCTTGCTCGGATAGCGTTTGTCAGCCACCAACGGGCGTTTGCGCTTGGAACTGTCACTCATTTTGTTGCCTGCCCGGCCTGATTTTTTCTTACTTTACCTTGGCGGCCTCCGATTGTTTAGCACCGTCAGCCGCTTTCAACATCAAATTTTCGCCCACTTTTTAGGCAAGATGTCTCATGCGCACAAATTTTGGGCGCCGACAGGCGAATGCAACACCGGATTCGCCTGCGACTCCTTCCATTACCGCCGCTTCTTCCGATTTTCTGCACCTGCACAATGCAGGGCAACCCTGCCAACCGGAAGAGGGCCATAAGGTGAAACTCATCATTGCAACGATCAAACCAT
The DNA here is from genome assembly GCF_016801775.1 of Sulfitobacter mediterraneus. NCBI lineage: Bacteria > Pseudomonadati > Pseudomonadota > Alphaproteobacteria > Rhodobacterales > Roseobacteraceae > Sulfitobacter > Sulfitobacter mediterraneus. Next base: position 2,442,981 of record NZ_CP069004.1, read on the forward strand.
TCAAACTGGAACAGGTCCGCGAAGCGCTGACCGAAGCGGGCATTCGCGGTTTGATGGTCACAGAAGTCAAAGGCTTTGGCGCACAGTCAGGCCATACCGAAATCTATCGCGGCGCCGAATACGTCGTGAACTTTGTCCCAAAAGTAAAACTGGAACTGGTCGTCGCCGACAGCATGGCCGACCAGATCGTCGAGGTGATCTCGACCTCCGCCCGCACGGGCAAGATTGGCGACGGTAAAATCTTTGTTCTCGACGTCAATCAAACCGTGCGCGTGCGCACCGGTGAAACCGGCGAAGACGCCATCTGATCTCCTCCCCGATCAAAAGGAAACCCATCCATGACCAAGATCAAATATCTACCATTGGCCGCCGCGATTGCCATGGTCCCGACATTGGGCGCCGCGCAAGACGCCGAATTTGCCACGCTCGAACAAACAACATTCATTTTTAACACACTGCTGTTTCTCATCGGCGGCTTTCTGGTGTTCTGGATGGCCGCAGGCTTTGCCATGCTCGAAGCCGGGCTAGTCCGGTCCAAAAACGTCACAACCCAGCTGACCAAGAACATGGGCCTGTTTGGCATTGCCGCCATCATGTATTGGCTCATTGGCTATAACATCATGTATCCCGGCGATGGCAATTGGATCATCGAAGGGGTGTTTGGCACCATCTCACCCAAAGACATCAAGACTGACATTGATGCAGGCGGCTATTCCAACGCCTCTGATTTCTTCTTTCAGTTGATGTTCTGCGCCACCACGGCTTCCATTGTGTCTGGCACCATGGCTGAACGGGTCAAACTGTGGCCCTTCCTGATCTTTGTAGTTGTGCTCACAGGTATCATCTATCCGATCGAAGCCAGCTGGCAGTGGGGTGGCGGCTTCCTGAGCGCCATGGGCTTTAGCGATTTTGCCGGCTCGACCCTCGTACATGCCGCCGGTGGCTTTGCCGCACTGGCCGGTGCCATCATCCTCGGACCACGTCTGGGCAAATACAGCAAAGAAGGCCGTGTGATCCCGCTGCCGGGCTCCAACCTGGCGCTGGCCACCTTGGGCACATTCATCCTCTGGATGGGCTGGTTCGGGTTTAACGGCGCATCACAGCTGGCCATGGGCACGCTCGAAGATGTCGATGCCGTCGCGCAGATCTTCGCCAACACCAACATGGCCGCTGCAGCGGGCGCTATTGCCGCGCTGATCCTGACGCAGGTGATGTATGGCAAGGTTGACCTGACAATGGTCCTCAACGGTGCGCTGGCCGGTCTGGTCTCCATCACCGCCGGGCCGCTTGATCCGACGCTCTTTGGGGCGCTTTGGATTGGTGCTGTTGGCGGTGTGATCGTGGTATTTGCCGTGCCCTTCCTCGACAAGCTGAAGATCGACGATGTTGTGGGCGCTATCCCGGTTCACCTGATCGCGGGTTTCTGGGGCACACTCGTCGTGCCGGTCTATACCGAAGGCACATCCTTTGTGACCCAGATCATCGGCTTTGCCGCAGTGGGCATCTTTGTCTTCGTGATCAGCCTGATCGCTTGGATGATCCTCAAGGCAACAGTAGGTATCCGTGCCAGCGAAGAGGCCGAGATCAACGGTTTGGACACATCCGAGCTGGGCATGGAAGCCTATCCGGAGTTCTCCAACGGCTAAACTGCAACCATAAAAACCAAAAGCCCGGTCAATCGACCGGGCTTTTTCTATTCCATCAATCCCATTGGCTTGGTTTCAAAAGTCGAGCACTGCCCTTGGCTTCATTTGGCAAGAAAAACTCAATCCCCGCCCATCAACCCGCGACGCCCTTGGGACAAACGCCTCAAACGCCCGCGTCAATGATCGCCTTGGCCAAGACGGGCACTGTGTCAGCATTCAAACCCGCGATGTTCATGCGGCTGTCGCCCACCATATAGATCCCGTGTTCCTTGCGCAGCAGTTCAACCTTTTCGGGTGACGTTCCCAGAAGCGAGAACATGCCGCGGTGCTGGGCCAAAAACCCGAACCGGTCCGACCCTGAAAGCCGCTGCAATTCCGCTGCCAACTGCTGCCGCAGATCCAGCATGCCAAGGCGCACCTCTTCAAGCTCCGCCATCCAATCGCTGCGCAGCGCATCATCGGTGAGGATCGTGGTGACGATCCGTGCACCATGATCGGGCGGAAAGCTGTAGTTCTGGCGGTTCAGATAGGCCAGCGTGCTTTGGTTCAACGTATGCGCCGCAGGGTCCGCTGCGATGGCCATCAACAGGCCTGTGCGTTCGCGGTAGATGCCGAAGTTCTTGGAACAACTCGCCGCGATCAGGCACTCCGGAACTGCCGCAACCAATTTGCGCGTGGCCGCCGCATCTTCGGCCAGCCCGTCCCCAAAGCCTTGATAGGCAATGTCGATCATCGGGGTTGCGCCGGTTTCCAGCAAGACCTCGATCACCGCATCCCATTCTGCCGCGTTCAGGTTCGCGCCGGTTGGGTTGTGACAACAGCCATGCAGCAAAACCACATCACCCTTTTTGGCGGTCTTCAGATCGGCCAGCATGCCATCAAAATCAACGCCGCGCGTTTCACCGTCGAAATAGCGGTAGGGCACCGCTTCGATACCAAGATACGACAGGATCGAGAGGTGGTTTGGCCATGTCGGGTTGGATACGAACACCCGCGCCTTTGCATTGGCCATACGGATCATTTCAAACGCCTGGCGCACCGCACCGGTGCCACCGGGCGTTGCCGCCGCCGCAATGGTGTTCCGCGCTACTGCGCCGTTCAGCACCAGTTCAATCATCGCATCCGAATAGGCCGGATCACCAATCAGCCCGGTATAGACCTTGGTATCCTGGGTTTCCCAGATCTTCTGCTCGGCCGCTTTCACCGCCCGCATCACCGGCGTCAGCCCCGTTGCATCTTTATAAACGCCAACACCCAGATCGACCTTCGTATCGCGCGGGTCTTCGCGGTACATCTGCATCAGTGCAAGGATCTTGTCCGCTGGTTGGGTTTTCAATGTCTCGAACATTAGGCTTCTCCGGTTGCCACAGGAACGGTGGGGAACATCCCCCATTCCGACCATGATCCATCATAAAGGGACCAAGAATGATGCCCCATCCGCTCAAGCGCGAGCGCCAATACCGACGCCGTGACGCCTGACCCGCATGAGGTGATGACGGGTTTTTCCAGATCCACACCCGCCGCTTCAAAAACGGCGCGGGTCTCGTCCGGAGTTTTCATCGTTTTGTCGTCATTGAGCAGGGTGCTAAAAGGCACGTTGCGCGAACCCGGAATATGGCCAGCGCGCAATCCTTCACGCGGCTCAGGCGCATCGCCGCGGAACCGTGCAGCGGCGCGGGCATCCACGATCTGCGGATCACCCAGCTTGGAGGCATGCGCCACCTGCGTGACATCGCGCACCAACTGGTTCTGAAACCGAACCGTCATATGGCGATCACGCGGGATCGGCGGCATGTCTTCGGTCGGATGTCCCTCGGCCACCCATTTGGGAAGACCGCCATCCAGCACAGCAACGTTTTCCTGCCCCATGAGACGGAACAGCCACCAGACACGCGCGGCAGAGAAAAGGCCAGCCCCATCATAGACCACTACCTGATGCCCGTCGCCAACGCCCATCGCCCGCATCCGTGACATGAACTTTTCCACCGGCGGTGCCATATGTGGCAAGTCCGACCGAGCATCGGAAATCTCGTCTATGTCGAAGAACCGTGCGCCGGGGATATGCGCAGCGTCATATTCGGCTTTGGCATCGCGGCCCTCATCGGGCAAATACCATGACGCATCCAAAAGCCGCAGATCGGGATCTTTCAGGTGTTTGGCCAACCATGCGGTCGACACCAGTGTTTTGGGATCATCAGCCATCGGGAATCCTTTGCAAAACAGGTCGCACACTGCCTATCTCCGCAGACGCAGACTGGCAAGGTGGTAGCATGCAGCAAGGGTCTTGAACTATTGGTCTGGAAAGGGATCCGTCTCCCGTAAAGAGGGGTGATTTGAAATCTCATCCCACCACGCGCTTAACGCAGTGTAATGCCGCAACAAATCAGCAGCTTCAGGCACCCTGACGAAATAATCAATCATCGGGGCCAAATGCAGATCGGCAAGGCTGATGTCCCGCCCGCCAAGCTGCAATCCGCCCGCGGCAATGTTGTTGAGCGCCCGCAACGGCGCTTGGGACAGGGCCAATCCCTCTGCCACAACCGAAGAATCGCCCTCCTCACCCACCGCGGCTTGGTAAAACCCGTGAGAGAACACTTTGCGCACCAAAGGTTGGTAGACATAGGCATCCACGATTCCCATCACCTGCGCCATCCGCGCGGCGGCCTGCGGATCGGGGGGGATCAGGCTGGCCTTGGGGCCAAGATCATTGAGATACCGCAAAATCGCGGCAGTTTCCGTAAGCACGAAATCCCCATGTTGCAACACAGGCACCCGCCCAAGCGGTGTCATTGCGGCCAAAACCGGATCAGGCTCAGCCGCAAAGGGGTTCGCCTCAACGTAGGTTGCTGTCAGCCCGGTCTCGATCAGGCCCATGCGGGCAATCCGCGTATAAACCGAATGGCGAAAGCCGAGCAGGTTCAAAGGCTCAGCCATGGTCTTTCAACAAACGTGATTTCTGCCGCGACCAATCGCGTTTGGCCGCTGTTTCGCGCTTGTCATGATTTTTCTTGCCCTTGGCGATGCCGAGTTTGATTTTTGCCATTCCGCGATGGTTGAAATACATCACCAGTGGCACAAGGGTCATGCCCTTGCGCTGGGTTTCGTTCCAAAGGTTCGACAATTCCTTGCGCGACACCATCAACTTGCGGCGACGGCGTTCTTCGTGACCAAAGGTTTTGGCCTGCGCGTAGGGCGCGATATAGCTGTTCACCAGCCACAACTCACCATCCTCAACCGCGGCATAGCTTTCCGCAATATTGGCTCCGCCTTGGCGCAGTGATTTGACCTCGGACCCTTCCAGAATGATTCCGCACTCGATGTCGTCTTCAATAGCATAATCATACCGCGCCCGGCGGTTTTCAGCGATCACCTTGTAGTTCGGATCGGATTTTGAAGAGGATTTGACCTGTGACATGCACAGGGATGTAGATCTTGAACGTCAGCCACGCAAGGCACGAGCAATCTTTTAAATTATCGAAGGTCAGATCACCATGCGGTCTTAATAACGCCCCATTTCGCCATAAGGTTGCATTTCAAACAACAAAGGCACCACCATGCGATCAATTTTCTTTCTCACCTGTGCTGTTCTATGGGCAAGCCTATGCAACGCACAAGATATCACCCCCTCCAAGGTTCGAGCGGCAATTATTGCCCGCGATTTTGAAAAAGTTGATCACCTGCTGGAAACGGCACAGGCCGATTATCTGGCTGGTAACCGGGATGCAGATAACATTCGGGCGCTCTACATCACCCTGTCGCGATCACACCCCGCTGCTGTCCAATTTGTCTCTGACTGGCTCGAGAAAGATCCGGAAAACCACAAGGCACAGATCTCAAGGGCTTGGAGCCTCTACAACGCCGCAAATTATGTGCAGTGGGGACGGAACACCTATTCCAACGAGGTGGCGCACCATATGCATCGCCAGATTTTTGACCTGGTGGCAGCAGCTTACCGGAGCAGCCCGGATCTTATTCCTGTATCAGATGCGGTCGTGCGGGAGCTAGGTCGCAATAACTTTGGCATTCCTTCTTCGCTCGAGGCCTTTGACTTGGTGATGAAAGATAGACCGAACTGGGGAACGCTGCAAAGAACACTCCCAACCGTTTATCATCTGTCTTTCGAAATGATCATGTCCTTTTGCAAGTCGGCAAGTGAGAATTTTCCGACCCGCTACATGCACAGGATAATCGAACATCGCTGCATTCTTCAGGCCGCCAACCAATCGAAGAGCTCCGATCTCAGAGCGAAAGCCACAAAATTACTTTGGAAAATTGAAGATCCTGCACTCGTGATGGATCAGTTGGATTTTCTGATCAGAACCAAAACCTATCAAGACTGGACAAAAAAGGAGATCGCCTGGGCCAAGGCGCAACTGCTGACGGCGCCCGTCGATCAGTTTGAACTGGCCCATTTTCGATTTCTGGCCGAGCGCCTCGCTTTTATTGCTCGCACATCACATGGGGACCGCGATCCATTCTTTGAGCGCTTTAGGTGGGCCAGGCTCGACCAAGCGAAGGCGTTTCTGGATCACGACCCCTACAATCTGGATCTGCTTGAATTGATCGATGGCGTTGAATTTGGGCAGAAAGTTGCAACGGAAACGGATGCAGACAACCAAACCAGCCACCGCCTTGTCCCAAATCACCTGACCAAAGAACAACGCCACGCCCGTGACTCGCAAAACGATGATTTTGCAATGCGCCGCCTGCGGGCCTCGCCGTATTCACCGTACCATTGGGCAAAAGTTGCCACCATCGTCAGCAAAAGAAACATTCCTGAGAGCACTTTTTCCGGTGATCTTGCGATGCGTAACTCAATTGTCTTTTCAGATGATCCCGCAGCGTCGCTCCTCCAAATGATGAGGTATAAGCTCAACCAATATCAAACCTACTCCAAGGCTTCTGATATATCCGCCGAGGATCTGGCCCGACTTCCAAATTGGCGACGCTTCCTGCAGCAAACCAATCTCGCCGATCAAATCCTTTGTCCCTATCTCAGAGCCTATCTGTTGTACCAAACGAGCTGCGAGCATTATTCACCAGACGCCAAACAGTGCCGAGAACTCAGGGGAGAAGAAGCCACCGCTCACGCCTCCCTGCGCGAACTGGCAAACAATGAGCCGGCCTGCGCGGGATATCTCAATGCCTCTATCGAAGAGCTTTGGTATGATCCCGCAAGTTTTGCTGAAGCAACGGAGCAGCTTGAATAATGCCGGGGCCAGACAACGTACAAAGCTAAACGAAACAGAGCGTGAATTGCCTCCACATTGCTGCCGCATTAATTTGCAATTCGAATGACCAATGATGCAGTTAAGGTCCATAAGATGCACAATATTGCGGCACGATCCCTTCTAGTTCTTGCGCTTTTCTTGCCCAGCTCCAGCTTGGCCAAAGACCCGCTTCGCATCCTTGTCATGGGCGATTCTTTCATGACTTCAAATGGCTCTGCCGGATCGGCAGTGCCTAGCCTGCTGCGCCGTGACCTGCAGGCCAACGTCCAAAGCCGCGCGGTCACGGGGGCGCGGTTTGTCTACCGCCTGCCGATCACCGGGGCATTGGGCATGAACATCGCCAAGCAATATCGCCCCGGCCCGTGGGATTTTGTCGTGATGAACGGCGGCGGCAACGATCTGTGGATGGGCTGCGGCTGCACACGATGCCGCAAGCGGTTGAACCGGTTGATTTCCCCGGACGGACGCAAAGGTGAAATCCCCAGCGCCGTAAACACTGCCCGCAAAAGCGGCGCCAAGGTCATCTATGTCGGTTACTTGCGCAGCCCCGGCCTTGGCTCTCCCATCGAGCACTGCCGCAAAGTGGGTGACGCATTGGAGGCCCGGATCAACGTGATGGCGAAACAGGACGCTGGCATCAGCTTTGTCTCACTGGCGGACATGGTGCCGCATGGCGATCGCAGTTTTCACGCCGCTGACATGATCCACCCCTCGCCCAAAGGCAGCGCCGCCGCGACCAAGAGGATCGCCCAAGCCATTCGAAACATTAAGAAGTAACGATCAATCGCCCAACTTGGCATGGACCTCATCAAGATCAATCTCGCCCACAGGCATTTTGTTTCCGGGGTTGTCAAAATCATATTTGAACAAGGTGAAATCGCGCTTGTAGATCTCACGCACCAGATGCATCGAAAGATCATCAAAATAGTCTTCCACCGGATGCGCCCTTTTGGGCCCGTGCCCTTCGCTTTCGTTAAACCGTGGAATATCCGCCAGTTTCACCGAATGCGGGGTCTGGATTGAATCCAGAACGCTCTGCATGCCGTCGTTGAAGCTTTCGGTCCAAACGATCTTGTCATATTTGCCGCCGTTCACAATGAACGTGCTGACATGCCCTGCCTGCGCAGACCAGTGAATGTCAGGGTCCATCGGCCGCCGCCAGCGGATCGTGTCACGGGCAAACAACAAAAACCGGCGGAAGCTGGCGATCTGGTCAAACTCCTGTTTGCCATCCTCGCCGCCTACCTCAATCCCGTATTTCTGGATCAGCAGCGGCACCAGGTTGCCGCGATACCGCCGCCCGTTGCGTTGAATGCCGCAAATCTTGTCAAAGAACGAAGACAGGACACGGGTGTAAGGGTTGCGCACACAGGTAAAGGCAAAGGATTTATGCGCCGTCACGTTGCGGGTGATCGGATCTTGTGACGCATCCAGTGCCCACTTGTGCAACCCGGACTGGGCATCATGGATATCGCCGTCAAAAAACGCCCCATGATCAGAGTAATACATGATTTGCCCGATGGTTGAGCAGGCACATTTTGGCACCACCCGATAGACCACGCTTTCGCTTTCCGTCATCCATGTTCCGGGAAACCCCATAGCGTTCCTGCCTCCTGCCGGCTGCGACTGTTTTCACAACAGTTTCGCGATAACCCCAAAAAAGGGATAAATTCTGTTTATTCAATCCACCTTCACCATTATCTAGGTAAACAAACAGAGGTAAAGAGGCAGTTCGTTTCAGGTATGGCAAAAATCGCCTACATCTTGCTGTGTCACAAAGACCCGGCTGCCATCATTCGGCAGGCCGAGCGGTTGACGGCAGCCGGTGATTATATGTCAATCCACTTTGACGCCTCTGCAGATGCCGATGCTTTTCGCGAGATCCAGGCGGCCCTCGCCGACAATCCCAACGTCACCTTTGCACACAAACGGATCAAATGTGGCTGGGGTGAATGGTCCCTGGTCCAGGCAACGATCTATGCCGTTCAATCCGCGGTCGATGCCTTCCCCAGAGCCACGCACTTCTACATGCTCTCGGGCGATTGCATGGCCATCAAGACCGCCGAATACACCCACAGGTTTCTTGACGACAACGATGCCGATTTCATCGAGAGCTTTGATTATTTCGAAAGCGATTGGATCAAGACCGGTTGGCGTGAGGAACGTCTGATCTACCGCCACTACGTCAACGAACGGACCCACAAAAAACTGTTCTACGCGATGTTCGAGGCCCAAAAACGCTTTGGTCTCAAACGGAAAATTCCGGCAGATCTGCAAATCCAGATTGGCAGCCAATGGTGGTGCCTACGCCGAAACACCGTTGAATCGGTACTGGAATTCATCCAGAAACGCCGCGATGTACTACGGTTTTTTCGCACCACATGGATCCCGGATGAAACCTTTTTTCAGACCCTCGTCCGGCATCTGGTGCCGGAGAACGAGATTCGCGCCCGCACTCTGACCTTCCTGATGTTCACCGACTACGGGATGCCGGTCACTTTCTACAATGATCACTACGATCTTCTGCTCAGCCAGGATTACCTCTTTGCCCGCAAAATCAGCCCCGAAGCGCAGGATCTCAAACGCAGGCTCGGCCTGCTCTATGCGGCAGAAGGTGTGGATTTCCAGATTAGCAACGAAGGCCGCAGCCTGTTCAAATTTCTCAGTGGCCGTGGCCGCGTTGGTCGCCGTTTTGCGACCCGTTTCTGGGAAACCGAAAGCACGCTTGGCCGTGAACGCGAACTGCTGATCGTGGTGTGCAAAAAGTGGCACGTGGCCAAACGGGTGCTTGAACGCATCCGGCAAGTGACCAATGTTCCCGCCATTGAATACCTCTTTAACGAAGAAGACACACCGCTGCCCGATCTTGGCGGCATTCAAAATACGCTGGAAAAACGCACGCGCCACCGCCGCGCGCTGATGCGCATGCTGTTTGACTATTTCGAAACCGACCGCCTGATCGTTTGCATGGACCCCAGCAATCTGGACCTACTGAATGACTTTGCCTCGGACCGGTCCGTCACCCGCATCCTGGAAATCGAATGCCAGTTCTCGGACGATTACCTGATTGGCCATGCCATGCGGGTCGGCCTTGCAGGCGATCAAACCTCCAAAGACACGCTGGCCCGGCTGCTGCCCACCATCCGCAATGACATGTTGCACGAACGTGATCAGCTCAACGATGCCGAGTTTGAGAACCACTGCCGGATGCGCGAAACCGCCGGCGCGGACGAAAATGCGCAGGAACTTGGCCATTTCCTGAACATCCCCACGGACAAAGCCGCCGAGGTGGCACAAACTGACCACCTCTTTGCCGACTGACCCTCTGCCCTTTTTGGCCCCTAAATACTCCAGGGGGAGTTTGAGGGGGCATGAAGCCCCCTCATCAGCCCAGATATCGCATGCGGCAACGCCGCCCGATCAGGTTAACTCTTGTCTTTGGCACGCCATGTGCCGATCCAGCGGCTGAAACGCCCCCGCTTTTCGACCAGATCGTCCTCGATGGCTTCCAATGTCGGGTCGATCCGCGCCATGCGGAACCGTCGCCAGCGCACCCAGATGGCATAGGCGATGGCAAAGAACACCACGAGAATAAAGATGTTCAACCATGGAATACCTTTCGCCGCATCCGGTCCGTCCACCGCCCGGATCGAAATGGCATTGGGAAAGATCGACAGGAATTCATTACGCCAGCCATAATGTTTGATCGCAACATATTTTGCCGCCTCGCCTGTGGATTTGGCATCGGCCGCCTCAGCCTGCAGATTGGAGGTGTCGAATTTGAAATAGGGCGGCCAGCCCCAGCCCGTGTCCTCATTGCGGTAAACCATGACATCGCCTTTGGCCCGCCGCGTCTGGATAAAGAACACATCGCGGTTCACCGCCGTGCCATCGCTGCCCACATCCGCCTGCGCCCAAAAGATCGAGTTCTCGCCAAAATCGATCCGCTTTTCATAGGTGTCTGTCACCCGCACGATATCGACCTGCGGCAAAGTGTAGTGAAAGAAACACCCCACCAGCACCCAGAAGGTGATCCAGAAAACCCATTTGATAATCGCCATCTGATGGCTCCTTCAGGAAAAATTGGTGAGGTAGATGATCACGCCGACCACCACCACCGGAACAACATAAACACCCAGGATCAGCTTGCGCCGGATAGATCCATCGTATTTCTCAAGCCCGCGCTGCACGAAGGTTTCGCGGTCCACTTTCTGCGGTCCGTCCTGCCACTTCTGCCGCAGCTTTCCCTTGCGCACCGCGCGGGAGTAAAACGACAGGCAGACATAGATCACCGTCAGAACGACAAATCCAACCACCACGAGCCGTGCCAATGCGAACATCTTATCGCCTCCTTACCGCGCCCCAGGGGCCAACCCGCGCGATCATCTCTGACACCGGATCGGGCCTGGCCCTGCGCGGCTCTTCCATCGGCGCATCATGCCCGAAAAGCGCGGCCCGCGCACCGGCTTTGTCCACCTGATACTCGGCCACAAGAAAATCGGCAACATAGGCCTTCTTGGTCTCGGCCCAGCCTGCATAGGTGCGATAGAACAGTTCCTTGTGGCAAATGAACATCTGCCGTGCATCCTTGGGTGCCAGTTCCGCCAAGAGCATATTCACCAGTGCCGCATCCTTGGTGTCCGACGCCCGAAGCGTATAGAAATAGGCCGGATGATCCGAAGTGATCCGAGGCCATGCCCCGCCATTCTCGGCCCAGCGCACCAAAGCGCCCAGCGCATGAAACTCCGGCGGCAGTTTGTCCCCGTGATGCCGCGCCAGCCTGCGCATATCCGCCCGATTGGCCCCAGAAAGATCCACGCCCAGATCAGCCACCGCATCCACCAGAATGAAATCCATCTTCTGCCGCAGGATCGCCGCCGCATCCACGCCCCGCGCCTTCACAATCGGCTCCACCAGATCGTTGTATTCAAAAAACTTAGCGATCTGGTTTCGGTTGCCCCCATCAAACACGTATTTTATCGGCAGATCTTCCAGCCCATCCTTGCCCGCAGGGGCAATCAGCGCCGGATGATCAAGATCCTGAAACAGATACAGCCCGCCAAAATGCGCGGTCCAGAAATTGCGCTGATCAAATCCCATCTGCTTGAGCTTGACCGGATTGCGGATCACGTCCCCGGTCTTGCCTGCCAGCGTGATCATCTCGGCAATCAGCACGTCATCAAACCAACCATCCGGCTCGCTCTTGAACCGGTCCACCAAACCGCCCAGCTTCTCCGCATCCCGCAAGGTGCCGCCCGTGGTATCCGCCTCAATCTCGACCCGGCGAATATCAAACAGCCGCGCCGGGGTGCTGACGTCATAAACCGAATTCACCAACTCCCCCGTCACCGCATCCCGCGCAGTCAGGGCAAAGAGCTGCGCCTCATTGGCATCCATGAACTGCTGCAGGATCTCCCGCGAGGTGGAGAATTTGGTGTTCAACAAAGGACATCTGCGTTGCTCCATGCTCAGCAGGATAAACTGCCGGTTCACCCCCGCATGGTTGAGATAGAGATGATCCTCCAGCTCATCGCCGACCTCTGGGGAATAGCCGGAGATGTCGATGTGAAAGTCGCTCAGTTCCGTGCGCTTGCCCGTGAGGTGCTCAAGCGCCCGATTGTAACGCTCCACCAAGGCAGGGCTGTCCACATGGAACAGATTGCCGAACATGAGGCCGTGTCTGATCAAGCGATGCATCTGCGCCTCCCGCCATGCTGCACTGTCAGTCTGCCCTGCATCTGCAAAGCAGATGCGCGCCCTTCCCTTCCCCCCCTGGGGAAGGGCGCTGGACTGAAGCTAACCGGGAGATTTTGGGTAGCGCGGTTCATTTAAATTCCCTCGAACCACTTACTGTTAATATGAACACGCTCAACCATTTCTGTCGTTACGCCAAGCCCATTCACTTTGAGTAGTTCGCAAAGACGATATCCATCAATCAAGTCGATAGCGGTGGCGCCATCCCTTGTTGCCTCTTCATTAGCTTGAGCCGTGTAGTGTCCTGTTGTAATAAACAATCCCTTGTCTGCCCGACCTTGCATTGCGCCACGGAAATCCCGAATTTCATGGGCTGATACCCCTCCAGTATAGCGTTTACATTGGAAATAGACTTGGAAAGAAACAAGGTTTACGCGAAGTACGCCAACGCCATCGATCCCTCCGTCACCCGATTTTCCTCGGACCTCTACTTTTGTGAAACCAGCTTCCCGGAGAAGCCTTTGGGCTAGTCTCTCAAATGCCGAAGGATCTAACTTTCGCAAAACTGAAAGCAGTCGATCATCCCAGTTGAGTTGTGCGTCAGCTTCTTCTTCCGACTCGCCGGTATCAAAGATTCCGTCATCCTTTGACGTATTTGCACTTTGCGCTTGAGCCTTGGCTTGACGTCGTAGCTTTGCTTTCTCTTTTTCTTCTTCAATAACTTGATCATAAATTATTTTGCAGTCCCCGATGGTCGAAATCTTTGCTCCAATCTCAGTAAGAGCCCAGACACCCCTACTAGAGTTCTCGACAGCTTCACCACGACGCAAATAAGTCCGGGCCCATGCTAGATAGTAGTTCAATCGTGGTTGGGCGCTGTTTTTCCCCACCATCATGTACGACTGTTCCTCCTCAGTAACATTTTCGAGTTCGGCTACTTTTTCATCGAGTTCATGAATGGTGGCAGATCCACCGACTTCCCTGAGTGCCTCAACAGTGGCCAGCATCATTCCTGGCATCTCAGGGAAACCCTCGGCTTCAATTCTGAACTTACGACTACTCACCCCTCACCCCCAGACAAATACCGCCGTTTGGCCTCTTCCATCCGGCCCATCTCGCGCACGGCGTTTTCAATCGCCACCTCATCGGACTTATCTGCATAGCGGAATTCGCTGTCGGCATAGCGGTTGATCTCCTGCACCACCATCTCCACCGTGATCGGCTGGCGCATCTCGTTGATCATCGCCTTCTTGGTCTCGTAATCCTTGAACAGGAACAGATCGGGCTCCTCCATCCATTCATCGGGCAGTTCAAAATCCATCGCGCGCACCTTCACCGCGTCGGTGATGTTCTTGATCGCCCGCCCGGTGAACCGCGGATCAGCCTCCTGAATACCCTTGAGATAGGTGCCCAGCTTGTTGATCGTGTCCAGCTCCCCAATCTCGCCCATCACCGCCTCATAGACCTTCAGCAGCCCGTCCTCATGGGGCCGCGAGTGGCTTTCAAAGGACGCCGCCACCGCCTTTTTGATCTCCTGCGCCTCGAACACATTGTGATCGCCCAAGGGGATGTCATGGTTCTTACCCATCAACAGATAGAGGATATCAACGTAATCCTCCCGCGTTTGCGGCCCATCGACCAAGAAACGCGCCCCGGCACGCTGGCGCAAGGCATCATCGACGTTTTCGGGATAGTTCGAGAACATCCCAAAGGTGCAGTTCCCCCGCACAACGGTATTGGCCCCGGCAAAGCTCTCCATCAGAACCGCCGTGATCTCAAGCTGGCCCGCTGAGGACTGCCTGTCACCGCGTTTGCCCGCCAGCTGGTCAATATCATCAATCGTGCCAAAGCCAATAACCGAGGGATCAATGATATTGTTGATAAACGCCTTGGCGTTCTGCCCCGATTTACCCTGATAACTGTCGATATTATCGGTGCTCAGGTTCTGATACCGAAACGGATATCCGGCATTGCTGCAATACTCCGAAATCAACCCCGCCATCATCTGGATCAGCGTGGTTTTCCCCGTCCCGGGTGCGCCATCCCCCATAAAGGTAAAGATAAAACCGCCCAATTCGGCAAAGGGGTTCAGTCGCCGGTCAAAATCATAAGCCATCAACATCTTGGCCAGCTTCATCGCTTGGTATTTGGCGATGTGGTTGCCGACCACCTCATTGGGCTTTTTGAAGGTCATGGTCAGCGTGGTTGATTTCGCCTTGGAGGCCGGGCTGAACCCACGCACGGTGAAATCATCCGCCTCAACCCGCCAGGCGGCAGATTTGAATCCTTCCAGGCGCGGCGCGGTCTGGGCACGCAGGGCAACCTTTTCCATCAGGCTCTCGGCAAAGGCCGCCACCGTCGCCACCAGCCGCGCATCATCCTGCGCATGGGCGGCGATGTCCTGATCCAACTCCCACAATGCGCCGTGCAGTGCGACCTGTCCGTTGTCGGTCAAGACCTCATCGACCTCGCCCACCTCCACAGTGGTCTCAGTCAGATGCGACGACATCAGATAGGCCGTGGCATTGCCCAACACATAGAGCGTCACCAGGGCCTCCGCCGACAGAAGCTCGCTGAACTCGCTCTTGCGGGCCGCCGGCAATGAGCCCTCCAGATTGGCGCGTTTGAGATCGCCCAGCCCCGATTGCTCCGCCACGTTTTCCGCCACCGCCAAGGCAATCGCTATCGCGCGGCGTAACACATGCAGCACCGTCGCCTGCATCGGGCTGATCAACGTATCGCCTTCATCCGCGCCTTCAATCCGCGCAATCAATTGCACTGCCCCGGTCGGCACCCTGCGCCGTGTCACTAGCCCCGGTGTGGTGGTGCGAAACCGCCGCCGCGTGCCAAGGCCCGATGATTGCTCTGCCACGCTGTCATCGCCGGTGGCCTTGCCAATCCGCGGCGCGTGATCAAACCCGTCCAACATCGCCTGCGCCATCGGCACATGTTTGTGAATATCCTCCTCACGGAGTTCCATCGCATCTGAAATCTGGCTCATCTAAATACGGGCCTTCCCTTTTTGGCTCTAAATATTCCCGCCGGAGGCATAAATCTAATAGCGCAGCACCTGCCCCGACGCGCTCACCACGAATTTACGCACTGCGGCAAATCCCGGTGGATCTTGTTCTTCCAACACCTGATAGGGCCGTTGCGGCAAGATGATGCTGCGTTCTTGGCGGGTGGCGCCCAGATCGGCGCCCTTGCCACCAAACGGATCCAGCGCAAAAACCTCACGCTCAACCGTCGAGAACCACCCGGATTTTTCTTCGATCACACGGTCACTGACCAATTCCTCTTCGGTCCAGACCAATGCCCAGTCCTGCCCCTCGGGCGCCTTGGCATCGGCCAGCACATTGCGAAGTGGACCGGCCTGCCGGGTGAAGGCATGGCTGTACATCGGACCCACATGGAACCGCCGCAACCGCTTGGGGTGCAAGTCATCAAAGTCCTGATCAAAGCCCCGTGCAATCGTCACCAGCTTCAGTCCGCCCAGCGCCTGCGCCGACAGATGCGCCTGTACCTCCGGCCAGCGCCGTTCATCTTTGGGTAGCCCAACCTTGCCGCTGTCCTCCAACTCCATCAGATAGATCACCGGCAAATTCACCTGACTGTCATAGGTCGCCCAATGCAGCCGGAAGGTGCGCCGTCCGTCGCTCAGGTTTCCGGTCCAGTCGGCCTGCGGATCGTTCTGCACCCAGAACAGACCCCCTTTGATCAACTCCTCATAATACAGCCGCTGGGACAGGGCGAATTGCAGTTTGGTCGGCACCTGCCTGTCGCCCAGGATCATCTGCACCATTTCGTTTTTGAGCGTGGCAACCGAAGGCATGTTTTCCAGATGTTTGGCCGCTTGCTGTGCATCATTGGCCATCGTCATCAGCTCTTCGGCCACCGGGAAACCACTGTCACGGTTGTCGATACTGAGCGAGCCAAAGAACCGCCCTGTTTCCCGCCCCACCAACAGATACTTGAGGCTCAGCGCCTTGAACGTGTGGGTCAACATCACCGCATAGCGGGTCAGGATTTCCACCTCATCCCGGTTCAACTTGCTTTCCGCCTCCATCACTCCGGCCACCCGCAGCATATGTTGCATGATGCCCTCGAACTTGCGGAAATACCGGCGCGAGGCAAAGGTATCCATAAGGCCGACGTGGTCGCGGGCGGGGTCAGTCATGATGTACCTTTGCTATCCAAATCCGAACGCTGGTGCAGGCAATCGAAAATATGAGCAATTCCAAAAGCCAATCCATGCGCAACAGCCAAACACCATAAGGGCTATATAAAACGCCCCAGACCAATACGGGTAAGCCAGCAAGAATCCATCGGTCAGCGCGGCCAATGAACAATGCCACCAAAACGCCGAAAAATTGAACCATGAGCCGCCCAACAGGTCTTCCCGGATGATATGGTTGAGGTCGCAATTTCAGCCTGCCTTCACCGGGCCTCAAGCCCCATATTGATTGCTGTCATGCTTCTCGATGATCTTCTGGAACCGGCGGGCGAAACGCTCATCCGCCTTGGCTTTGGCCTCCAGCACTTCGCGGGCAAAGACCATGTGATCTTCGTGTTTCTCCATCATCTCCGCCATCCGCGCATTGGTGGCGGCACCAATCCCCGCCATGGCAGATTGCGCCTCTTGGTCGGTTTTTACGCCGATCTCGTTGATCCGGTGGGCGACGTCCTGCTGCTGTGCTGTCTTGAGCGATTTGGTCAGCGCATCATAGAGCACGACCCGTTGTTTGGTGTCGGTCTGCAGCTTGTTGATCAAGACCATCTGTGTCGCCGCCTGGTTCTGCAGGGAATCGATCCAGGTCTTGCCCTTTTCGATATAGCGCTCGAGCGTCTGCGACTTGGCCAGCTTGACCTGCTCTTCCTGCACCAGCGCATTGTAGCGGGTGTTCATCTCGGCCAGTTCGGTTTCCAGCTTGGTGCGCTTTGCGGCATCGGTCTCGCTGGCGATCGCATTTTCCAGCTTGATAATATCGGGGTCCATCCCGCCAATATCGCTGCGAATGGTTTCCAGTTCTCCCACCGTCATCTCGCGCTCGTCCAGTGTTTCGGTCAGGTTGCTTTCGACCTTGACCTTCTGCTCTTCCAGCATCGCCAGCTGCCCTTCGAGCAGTTGCACAATTACGTCGGACTTGCTGATCAAATCCTGCAATTTGTCGTCGATAGAGGCGGACCTCACCCGTTCCTGCCGCATGCTATCCGACTTCGCCCCTGAGAAGATCCCGACAAAGGTTTCCCAACCGGTCTTGTTGCGCATCTCGTCAAAGTCACGGCTGAATCCGGCGGTCACATCGTCCAGTCCCATGATCAACTCGGCGATGTTAGCGTTCATCACCTCTGTATGGGCATGCACATCTTCGAGTGTGGCATTTTCAATGTCGATCATCGCATCGTCGCCAGCTTTCAATTTGGCACGTGCTGTTTCGATCCGGCCCGTCAACTCGGCAATCTTGCTTTGCGCTTCGGCGACTTGCGCCTGGGATTCTTTTACCTGTGCATCCAAATTGGCCATCAAACGATCCTCTATATCAATATCTTAGCCCATATATAGGCAATGTTACGCTGATTTACATCAGCGCGTTCAAAACTTTTCTCGATTGTGCCAAATGCCCCTGACCTTGAAAAGGGCAGATCAATCTGTCTGCCTCTCCTGCTGCACACCGGCCCACCTTAGGGTCAGCAACAGCACCATCAGGCACAAAATGCCTACCAACGCGTACCAGCCCAAGGTCAGGCGGATATCATCATAAGCCATAGCCGTTCGATCCGAAACCTGCACCGACGCGAGCAGCAAACTGCCCGCAAACAGCAGCCTGCCTGCGAAACTCTGCACAGACAGGAACGTGGCGCGCCCTGCGTCGCTCAGCAAAGGTTGCATACGCGCGATGATAAAGGGCCGCGACAGGGAATTGGGCACCATACGCAAGAACAATACCGCGATGGCAAAGATACTGTTGGTCACGGCCAATGTCGCAATCAACCCCACCTGAATCCCAAAGGCCAGCATCAATAGCACCGCCAGACCAAACCGCCTGCGCAGCCGCAGCGCAAACAGAGTGGCGATAGCGGACACCAACATCATAATCGCGGAAACACCACCACTGACCATCGGCGCGTCGCCGTGTAGTCCTATATTGCGCAGGGCTTCGGCGATGAAAGGTTGGCCAAAAACAAAGGGAATATGACTAAGTCCATACATCAACACCGATAGCGTAAACAGCCAGACCAAAACCGGCACACCCATGGCAGAACGAAACAGCCGCGCCTGGAACACCGGACCGGCGGTCTCGGTCCGGTTCATCTCATGCGGCGGCTCACAAAACCGCACTGCCACGATAAAACAAGCCATCTGAGCCACTGCACCCGCAGCGAAGGCCAGCCAATAGCCCCATTGCGCCATCACCCCGCCCGTGAACGCAGACAGGGCAAGCCCGATCAACGAAAACTGCCAACTGCGGGTTTCCTGCGCCTCGGTTTCTGCTTCCCGGCCATCTGCTGCGAGCGATTCATACAAAAACGCATTGTCGGTTCCCGATGCAAAAGCCGCACCGGCCCCCAACAAAATCTGCGCGCAGGCAAAGGTCGCAAAGCCATCGCCAAAGGCGATCAACGCCGCACCGGCACTGGCCGCAATACCTGACGCAATCAGCGTCCGCCTCCGGCCCAATCGATCAGACATATAGCCTGAAGGAACCTCCATCGCGGTCGTGCCAACATCATAGATGGCATAAAGCATGATCGCCTCGGCGCCCGACAACTCCTTTTGAAAGAACAAGAACCAGATCGCCTGCCAGAACACGAGGTTCTGAAAGAACTTGAACCATGGGTACAACGCAACGTTGCGCGCCATCGGTGTGGCCGCGATCACCAGCTGACCAAAATATTGGTCAACTCATGCTCAGGATCTGCCAGCGCATCGATCACATCAAAATGGTGCTTGCCCGCATCCACCACCTGCCGTGCACCCCAAGACCGTGACAGGGCTTCGGCTTGCTCAAGGAACACGGGGCGCTCTTCCGCGCCAACCCAAACCGTCACGGCAACCCCATGCGGCGGGATCATATTGACCGGGCTTTCGGCCATGGCCTCTGCCTCATCCAGCCGTAGATCAACGTTCATCGAGGTTTGCAACAAAGGCATCAGATCCGCCACGGGCGAGATCGGCACAACCGTCTTGATCCGGCTCCGCACATCGCCCGGCAACACCAGCGGATCCATCATCCGCGCCACGAGATGCCCGCCGGCAGAATGGCCCGCCAAGGCAATTGGCCCAAAAGTCCGGTTGGCAATATGGCGCACTGCCGCGGCAATCTGGGCCGTGATTTCACTGATCCGCACCTGCGGACATAATATATAGCTGGGCATGGCAACCGCCCAGCCCCGCGCCAACGCCCCGGCGGCCAAATGGGACCACGAACTCTTGTCAAATGCCTTCCAATAGCCGCCATGCACAAAGATCAGCGTGCCGCGCGACACGCCCTCGGGCTGGAAAAAATCATAAGCCTCCCGATCCGATCCGCCATAGGAAACATCAACCTGCGCCCGCGCGCCAAGTTCGGCGCGAAAAGCAGCCGCAGCCGCAGCCCAGCGCGGCGGATATTCGTCAGCGCCATCAATGTAGGCACCATTGGCATAGGCATCATCAAGCTTCATTTGTGGCTCCTGTAGGTATTCAGCCCATAAACTGGACCTAGACAATCATAGACTTACTTGCTTTGGGTAGCACAACCAAAACGCGGAGACACCCAAATGACCGACGCTACAACGAATCTCAAATCCCTGCTCAAAGATCCCAGCCTGCTCGAAACCCGCGCCTATATCGGCGGTAAATGGGTGGATGGCGAAGATGGCACCTTTGACGTGACAAACCCGGCCCGCGGCGATGTGATCGCCAAGGTGGCCAACCTCAGCCGCGCCCAGGTGGCCGGCGCCATCGCCCAAGCCGAAGCGGCCCAGAAAGAATGGGCCAGCTGGACCGGCAAGGAACGCGCAGGCGTTCTGCGCAAATGGTTCGACCTGATGATGGCAAACCAGGACGATCTGGGCGCGATCCTGACCGCAGAGCAAGGCAAACCACTGGCCGAAGCCAAAGGCGAAGTGGCCTATGGTGCCTCCTTCATCGAGTTTTTTGGCGAAGAGGCCAAACGCATCTACGGTGAGACCATCCCCGGCCACCAGCGCGACAAACGGATCACGGTGCTGAAACAGCCTATCGGCGTGGCGGCCTCAATCACGCCGTGGAACTTCCCCAACGCAATGATCACCCGCAAGGCCGCGCCCGCGCTGGCCGCCGGTTGTTCTTTCGTCGCCCGCCCTGCCGCTGAAACACCGCTTTCCGCTATCGTGATGGGCGTGCTGGCCGAACGCGCAGGCATCCCCGCAGGCGTCTTCAACGTGGTGCCGTCCTCCTCGTCCTCTGCAGTGGGCAAGGAGTTCTGTGAAAACCCTGCCGTGCGCAAACTGACTTTCACTGGATCCACCGAAGTGGGACGGATCTTGCTCAAGCAGGCCGCCGATCAGGTGATGAAGTGTTCGATGGAGCTGG
Organism: Sulfitobacter mediterraneus; assembly: GCF_016801775.1. NCBI lineage: Bacteria > Pseudomonadati > Pseudomonadota > Alphaproteobacteria > Rhodobacterales > Roseobacteraceae > Sulfitobacter > Sulfitobacter mediterraneus. Next base: position 2,464,109 of record NZ_CP069004.1, read on the forward strand.
GCGGCAACGCCCCCTTCATCGTGTTTGACGATGCCGATCTTGATGCGGCGGTCGAAGGCGCCATCATGTGCAAATTCCGCAACAACGGCCAAACCTGCGTCTGCGCCAACCGCATCTATGTGCAATCCGGCGTCTACGACACCTTTGCCGAAAAACTCAAAGCCCGCGTGGAACAGATGAAAATCGGTGATGGCTTTGAAGAAGGCGTGGACCTCGGTCCGCTCATCAACCCCGCCGCCGGCGAAAAAGTCAAAGAGCACATCGACGACGCGATCAGCAAGGGCGCAACCGTGATTCTCGGCGGCAACGGCGCGATGGACGGCAATTTCCTTCCCCCCACCATCGTCACCGGCGTCACCCAAGACATGCAGGTCGCGCAGGACGAAACCTTTGGCCCCTTCGCCCCCCTGTTCAAGTTCGAGGACGAAGACGAGGTGATCGCAATGGCCAATGACACGATCTTTGGTCTGGCATCCTATTTCTACGCCAACGACCTCAGCCGGGTCTACAAAGTGGCCGAAGCGCTGGAATACGGGATCGTGGGCGTGAACACCGGCATCATCTCAACCGAGGTCGCCCCCTTTGGCGGCGTCAAACAATCCGGCCTCGGCCGCGAAGGCAGCCACCACGGCATCGAAGACTATCTGGAGATGAAATACATCTGCATGAGCGTCTGACCGCAGCGCCCAAACAGGGTCCGACCATATTGGCCGGACCCCTTCTTCACTGGCACTATAAACTCCGGGGAGTTTGAGGGGCTGGCCCCTCAAGCCCTCTGGCAAGTGCATCCAGCAGCGCATCCACTTCCGCATGCAGCATCTCCTTGGGCACGCCCACATAACGCCCGTGGATCGACATTGAGACCACCCCGTGCACCGCAGCATAAAGCGTGCGCGCCCGGATCGTCAGGGCCTCTTCCTCAAGCTCGGGCAGCAGTTCCGACAGCGGCGCGATGATTTGCTCAATCAGAACCGGGTAATCTGCCTTGTGCCAATCGGGAAACTCCCGCCCCTCTGGCAATTGCTGGTAAAAGATCGCCGCCCAAAGCCGGGTGTGATCCAAAGCAAAGCTGACATAGGCGGCCGCCAAGGCCCGCAACGCATCAACCGGCCGCCCGCCTTTGGGGAGTGCTTCGCGCAAAGAGGCCCCCATCCGGCGCAGGGTGCGCGAATTCACATGGGTGATCAAATCATCCAGATCCTCAACCACCGTATAAAGCGCACCAAGCGCGCAGCCTGCCTTGGTCGCAATGTCCCGTGCCTTGAGGCTGCGCAAGCCCCGCTGCGCCACCTCGGCCTCGGCGGCGTCAATTAGACGTTCAAGCAGATCCTGCTTCTTTTTGCTCAAATTCGTTTTCATCCCCACCTCGAAAAAAATTGAACAACGTTCAAAAAAGGACTTGAACATTGTTCACACTTCACCCATGTTCCCATCGTGAACAGTGTTCATGTATCGGAGAACCAACCTATGCTCAAACAACTTTTTACACTTGCACGCGGTCAAACTGTCGATCGCACCCAATCATTTCTTGATGCCAATGCCCTCACGCTGCTGCGCCAGCAAATGCGTGAGGCCGCCGAAAGCGTTAGCCGCGCGCGCAAAGCGGTTGCTGTTGCGATGGCCTATGAGGCCCGCGAACGCAAAGCGCTTGAGGCGCTTGAAGCGCAACTGGCCGATCTTGAAACCCGCGCGCGGGCTGCATTGGAACAGGGGCGCGAAGACCTCGCGGCCGAAGCCGCGTCGGCAATTGCGGGCCTTGAGGCGGAACGCGCTTCTCTGCGCAAGGTGGTTCAAACCTACGCCCAGGATATCGCCGCCCTGCGCCAGGTTTTGCGCCAAAGTGAGGCCCAATTGGCCGAGCTAAAACGCGGTCAACGACTGGCTGAAGCCACCGGAAAAACCCAATCCATGCGCGCCAGCGCGCGGGTTTCTGCACGCAGCCCACTGGCGGATGCGGCCAGCACACTCACCCGGCTGCAAGAGCGCCAGAAACTCGCGGATGCCACCCTGCAAGCCATGTCAGATCTGTCGTCTGAAACCAGCGCAGAAGCGCTGAGTGATCGTCTCGCCGCCGCTGGCATGGGCGCGGCCAAAACAACATCAGCCGAGGATGTGCTCGCCCGGCTGAAAAAAGACATCAATTCCAATTAACTTTGTTAGGAGACATAAGATGAACGCTTACGCCAACAAACCTTCGTCCAGCTGGACCCTTTTTACCTATCTTCAGTTTGCCGTGGCCGCCGGCATGATGGCCGGGGGGATCTATTTCCTCGAAGCCAGCTTTGCCGCCAAGGGCTTTTACGCCATGGCAGCGATCATGCTGGTCAGCGCGACGGTAGCGATCACCAAATCCCTGCGCGATGTGGAAGAATCCGACCGCATACACAACAAGATCGAAGATGCCCGCACGGAGCGCCTCCTGGCTGATGCAGGAGAGGAATTGATCTAAACCTCAGCGCAAAGCAAAGGCGGCCACCGTACTGCTGGTGGCCGCCGCTTCTGGTTCAGCGAAGTATCTTAAGCGCCCTTGGTGCTCGCGGCTCCTAACGCTCAGTTGACAGACTTGGCCTCGACCACGTCCTTGTCCAGAACCGCACGGTCAGAGGCGATCTGGATCTGCCGCGGTTTCAGGGCTTCTGGCATTTGCCGTTCCAGATCAATGTGCAGCATCCCATCGGCATGGGCGGCCCCGGTCACATGCACATGATCGGCCAGATGGAACCGGCGCTCAAAGGCGCGGGTTGCAATGCCGCGATGCAGATAGGTCTTTTCTTCGTCTTCGTCCGCCTTGCGGGCCGAAACAATCAGCGATTTTTCCCGCACCTCGACACTCAGATCACTGTCCGAGAATCCGGCAACCGCGATGGAAATCCGATAGGCATCATCGGCGGTTTTTTCAATGTTGTAAGGGGGGTAGCTGGGTGTGGCACCATCATTGCTCAGCACACGATCCATCATGTTGGCGATCTGGTCGAACCCGACTGTGGAACGGTAAAGCGGTGCAAAATCATAACTACGCATTTGGTCATCCTCATCTTAGAGCGATTGAACTTCAGGGCCTTCCACCATTGGACAGGCCCGTTTTTCATTGCCCAAGACCCTCACTAGGCGCCTTGGACATCACTCATGTGGGAATGGTTATCCGGCCTTTCAAGACCCTTTTGCGGTCACAAACTTTGCCCCTGTGCCATCTTTGTTGCCGCCCACGGTCAAACGTTTCACCCGTGCGCGGGGCGCAGGTTTATTGGCCCGCATCTGTCGCTTCAACGCGCCGACAACTTCTGGCAAAACCATACCCAGGGCCACTTCCTGCCCGCCCCATGATCCACCGCCAGAGATAAGCGCGACAATCTGGCCGCGCCCGTTCAAATGGGTAAACACAGGCGCACCGCTGGACCCGAAGGTCAGATCGCAGTCAAGGCCGAGCAGACCGGAATGCGCATGCACCACCTGGCATTGATCCTGCCGGGAAAGCGCCTCTGACCGGCCTTTGCCGTAGGAGACAACGCTTACCGGTCCTCTGGGCAATTGCCCCGAATAAACCCGAAACGGATCAAGCTCGTGGGTTGGAATACTCTCAGCCAAACGGACAAGTGCAACATCGGTGCGGATATTTTTTGCGCTCATGCCATCAGAAGGATCGTAGGTATTGAGCACTTCAATCTGCGAGATCGGACGTTTGGCCGCAGCTGTTCCGTGGGTCAGCCCCGCCTGAAACGTCAGATCGGAGGGGTCGACCAGATCATTGCCTGCAAAAACACAATGCGCGGCCGTCAAGACCAGATCAGGTGAGATCAGCGTGCCCGTGCAATAGCTGCCCTTGGCGCTGTCCAACCGGCCGACCGCCTGCCAGACCATTGCTTCGTTTTTGGTGTCCAGGGACCGCAGATTTGATGAAGGATTATTTTGTGCGGCTGCGCCGCCAGCAGATAGACCAAGCGCCAATACAGCGCAGGTGATAGGCCGCGACAGCCCCATCATGGTTTCACAAATTTTGCGCCGGTGCGGCGGTTGGCATCACCCGCCACGATCCGCTGTGGCGCAGCGTCGGAGGATGAATAGACGCCCTTTCCCGCAACCAATTCGGCCCGCAACACGGCCAGTGGCGCACCCAGGGAGGTCCCCAAAGAAACATCAGACCCTTCAACCTCGGCTTTGGCCGAAACAACTGAAACGATCTGCGGCGCGCCATTTGCGAAGGTAAAGATCGGAGCCCCGCTTGACCCGAAATCAACCGCACATGAGGTGACAAGCACACCTTCCTGCTGCGCCAGAACGTTGCACCGTTCCTGAAGCGAAGGCGCCTCGGACCGGTCGCGGGCGTAGCTAACCACGCCGACAGGATCTCCCGGGCGGGGCCGTGCCGCGGTGGCGAAGGGGGTAATTGTTGTGTTGTTGATCGGGCGTTGCAGTTCCAGTAGGGCCAGATCATTGCGCACTCGCTGCGAAGAAACCTCGCCATCATAGACGTAATCGGGGTGCACAACGGCCCGCCTAACATCGCGGTACGCACCTGCACGCCCGTTGCGGAACCCGGCGAGGAATTGCACGTTGCCGTGATCAATCCGCTGTTTTGTCTCTTTGTCATAGAGGCAATGTGCAGCAGTCAAAACCAGCCGTGGTGCGATCAATGCGCCAGTGCAGAATCCGCGCCCGTCAATGTCCAGACGTCCGACGGCTTCCCAGGCTTTTCCCGTCACTCCGGTTTCCAACCGTTTGAGCCGCGAATCCTGTGCATATGCTGCCGAAGTGACAACAAGAGCCATGAGTGAAAGAGCCATCCAGCGCCGCAAAAGACCATCCCCGTTCTTGTCTATACTTAGGCACTACGGGGCAGATACGGCAAAATTGCGGCAATTTTTCAACGCAAGCGTGGCACGCCTTGATTGTGCGCATTTCCGCCGGTCATCGCAGGTGGTTTGGGTCCACCGGTGGCCCAATCAAGCAGCTCGACCGTGTGCACAATCGGCACCGACGCACCGGACCCGATCTGCATCATACAGCCGATATTGCCCGCTGCGATCACATCTGGGTTCTTGGCCTCAAGGGTTTTGATCTTGCGGTCTTTCAACTGCCCCGAAATCTCCGGTTGCAACAGGTTGTACGTCCCTGCCGATCCGCAGCACAGATGCGGATCGGCAGGTTCCACCACTGTGAACCCCACCCGCCTTAGCAGATCTTTGGGGAAAGTCTTGATCTGTTGCCCGTGTTGCAACGAACAGGCCGCATGATAGGCCACTGTCAGGGGCTCAGGCGGCGCTTGCACTTGCCTTTCGTCCAGCAAGTCGATCAGCACCTCAGACACGTCCTTTGCGATCTTGGACACCCGCGCGGCGTCCTTGGCCAGAGGCTCATTGCGGAACATATGCCCGTAGTCCTTGACCGTTGTTCCGCAGCCGGAGGTATTGATCACAATTGCATCCAACCCACCGGCATCCATCTGCGCGGTCCAGGCGCGGATATTCTTGGCAGCGGTGCGATGGCTCTCATCGGTTTTGCCCATGTGATGGGTCAATGCCCCGCAGCATCCTGCGCCCTCGGCCACCACCACCTCACAGCCCAGCCGGGTGAGCAAGCGAATGGTGGCATCGTTGATATCGGTGTTCAGCGCCTTCTGTGCGCACCCCGTCATAAGGGCCACCCGCTTGCGGCGCGGTCCCTCCGGCGCAAAACTCTGCGGATCATCGTTGCCGCTGACCGGCGGAATGGTCTTTGGCGCCATCTCCAGCATTGCCCGCAGCCGCGCATCCGGCATCATGCGCGCAAATGGCCGACCGATCTTGGCCCCCAATAGCGCCAGTCGAAAGCGGGTCGGATAGGGCAAGATTCGCGCCAAAATCCAACGCAATGCACGATCCGAGAAGGGCCGTTTGTAGCGCTCTTCGATATACTCCCGCGCGTGATCCACCAAATGCATGTAGTGAACGCCGGACGGGCAGGTCGTCATACAGGCCAAGCAACTCAGACAACGATCAATGTGTTTGACCGTCTTGGCGTCCGGGTCACGGTTGTTCTCCAACATATCCTTAATCAGGTAGATCCGCCCGCGCGGGCTGTCCAATTCATCACCCAGCACCTGATAGGTTGGGCAGGTCGCCGTACAAAATCCGCAATGCACGCAAGCGCGCAGAATCTCATTGCTGCGGGCAATGGCGGGATTGTTCAATTGCTCGGGTGTAAAGGTGGTCTGCATCGTGGTTCCGCCAATCTTAATCTTTGTCCCAGCGCAGTCTTACTGCGCCGCGCCCATCAGGCCGCTGTTGAAAATGCCGCGCGGATCAAACCGCGCTCTCAGGCCCGCCGTGAGCCGCGCCACACCAGGCGCTTCAGGTTGAAACACACCCAGCTTCGCGCGTGTTTCATCGGCCCCGCGCAGCAGTGTGGCGTGACCATCAAACCCACTCATCCGTGCCCGCACATCCGTGCCGGCAACCGTGCGCATCCAGATCAGGCCTCCGGCCCAGTCATAACAATGTGCCTCCGCTGCCGCTTTGGCAGCCAGTGCCGGCGCATCCGATGGCTTGCACGACACCCGCCAAACATCACCTTCACCCTCAGCAAAAGCGGCAACATCCCGCTGCGACGTCCAGAACGTTGCAGATGCGGCGGCATCCAATTCCGAGATCTCGCCGCCCGCATTTGCCAACAAATCTTTCAAACGCTGCATCCGGTAAGCCACGGAAGCCTCAAACCCCTCAATGCGCATCACGGTCTGCCCGTTTGCCGGATCATGCGCCGCGCCAGTCACCTCGAACGGGCTGCCCATTCCGCGGGCTAGCGCCGCAATCGCTTGCACATCATCCATCCCATGCAACACAAGGCTCGCCTCGGTCTCCGGACAGGGCAAAACCTTGAACGACACCTCGGTCAACACAGCAAGCGTGCCAAAAGACCCAGCCATCAGCTTGACCAAATCATAGCCGGTCACATTCTTCATAACCCGTCCGCCATTTTTCACCACCGCGCCAGCACCATCCACGAACCGCACCCCCAGAAGGAAGTCACGCGCCGCCCCAACGGCGATCCGGCGGGGTCCGCTGACATTGGCGGCAAAAATCCCTCCGATGGTTGGTGTGCCTGTGGTGCCGAGAACACTGCGATGATCCATAGGCTCAAACGCCAACCGCTGGTTTTCTTTCGCCAGCGCCGCTTCGATCTCGGCCACGGGCGTTCCGGCCTGCGCCACCATGGTCAGGGCACCAGGCTCATAAAGCGTGATCCCGCTCAGCCCAGCCACGGACAGTTCTGCGCCAGCGGGCGCGAAGCCCCGCGTGTTGCCACCGGAAATGGCCATAGGCCCATCCGCAGCCCGAACAGCCTCAACCAAGTCTTTCTCTGATGTGATCTTCATTTCTTTTTGGCCTTAAATATTCCGGGGGTCCGGGGGCTGGCCCCCGATCTTGGGCTGGATCACTCCGCCGCCATTGGCGGGGCACGCCGTGCCTCGGAGGCGTCCAATGGAAACACCTTGGCAGGGTTCAGCAGCCAACCGGGGTCGAACACATCTTTCACTGCCATCTGCGCCTCAAGATCCGCAGGCGCATATTGCACATGCATCAGGTCGCGCTTTTCGATGCCCACACCATGCTCGCCGGTCAAACATCCACCCGCCTCAACGCAAAGCTTGAGGATCTCGGCGCCAAACGCCTCGCAAAGCTCAAGATCACCAGGCTTGTTGGCGTCAAACAGGATCAGCGGATGCATATTGCCATCCCCTGCGTGAAACACATTGCCAACCTTCAGACCGAACTCTTCCGACATCTCGCCAATGCGCCGCAAAACCATCGGCAAACTGCTGACCGGGATAGTGCCGTCCAGACACATGTAATCGTTGATCTGCCCCATCGCACCAAAGGCCGATTTCCGGCCCAGCCAAATCGCCGCGCTTTCCTCGGCCGATTTGCTTTCGCGCAATTCCACCGGATTGTGGCGGCGCGCGATCTCCATGATCAATGACAATTGGTGGTCAATTTCGGCTTCTGACCCTTCAACCTCGACGATCAACAGCGCCTCGCACATGGGATAGCCCGCCTTGGCAAAGGCCTCCGTGGCCTCGATGCAGGGCCGGTCCATAAATTCAATCGCAACGGGCAAAACCCCCGCCTTGATGATGTCCGACACACAGGCCCCTGCCACTTCGTTGTCGTCAAACCCCATCAACACCGGGCGCGCGCCTTCCGGCTTTGGCAAGATACGCAAAGTCGCTTCTGTAACGACGCCAAGCTGCCCTTCAGATCCGCAGATCAGGCCGAGCAGGTCCAGCCCGCTCGAATCCAGATGACCGCCGCCAATCTCGACGATCTCGCCATCCATCATCACCATGGTCACGCCCATCAGATTGTTGGTCGTCACGCCATATTTGAGACAATGCGCCCCGCCCGAGTTCATCGCGATGTTGCCGGCGATGGCACAGGCCAGCTGCGATGAAGGGTCCGGTGCATAGAAAAACCCGTCTTCTTCCACCGCGCCCGTCACGCTTAGATTGGTGCGTCCCGTTTGCACGCGGATCAACCGGTTTTGATAGTCGGTCTCGATCACATCATTCATCCGGGCGACGCCCAGAATAACACAGTCCGCCGTCGGCAGCGCCCCACCCGCAAGCGACGTGCCAGACCCGCGCGGCACCACCGGCACACCCTCTTCGTGGCAGATCCGCAAAACCGCGGCGACCTCCTTGGTGTTCTGCGGCAGCACCGCGACCATGGGCGGGCATTTGTATGCGGTCAGCGCATCACATTCATAGGCACGCGTTTCCCGCTCGTCATGGATGACGGCCGTATCTGGCAGAACCTCCCTCAAACGGGCCACAATCCGCGCTTTGCGCGAGAGGACTTCTTGATCGGGTTTTGGCATTTCCATAGCGGTACCTCCAATTTGGTAAATTTATATTACCAATTTATCTATCTGGCAAGTTCTATCCACACTCGCTATCACCCCGTCATGGATTGGCCTGCACAACTCACCCTTTTTGAACCGCTCGACTTTGCCGCTGTCGCCATCAATCTGGCACTTTGGCTGATTGTCGGTTGGCGGGTGGAACATCCTACGGCGAAGCGGCCATCGGTCTCCAAGATCATGGCCGGATATCGCCGCGAATGGATGCGCCAGATGATCACCCGTGAGCCGCGCATCTTCGACGCGCAAACGGTCGCGACGCTGCGGCAGGGCACGTCTTTCTTTGCCTCCACCAGCGTTATCGCGATCGGCGGCACGCTTGCGCTGATGGGCAATGCCGACAGCCTTGCAAATGTCGCCCAAGACCTGACCACGGAGGCCCAGCCGCGCATTGTATGGGAAATCAAGCTACTGCTTGTGGTGTTTTTCCTGACCAATGCGTTCTTGAAATTTGCATGGTCAAACCGTCTGTTTGGCTATTGTTCTGTCGTGATGGCAGCCGTTCCAAATGATCCCGGCCATAGCAATGCCATCCGGATGGCAGACAAGGCGGCGGAGCTGAACATAACAGCTGCACGCAGCTTTAACCGGGGTTTGCGATCTGTCTATTTCGCGTTGGCCAGTGTGGCATGGCTGGCGGGGGCCCTGCCTTTGATTATTGGTGCAATAATCACACTGATTGTGATCTGGCGGCGGGAATTCGCCTCCTTGTCACGTGAAATTCTTTTGAAAACTTGAAAAGAATACCTATATCAAGCTCGTTCCGAAACAATGGTGATACCATGTTAAAACGCAGTTTGCTTGCCCTCGTGGCCTCGACATTTCCCGCCTTCGCTGATGCGCCGGTGATCAAGAACGTGAACGCAAAACTGGTCGGTGATCTTTGGACCTTTGACGTGACATTGCGCCATGGCGATACCGGCTGGGAAGACTATGCCGACGCTTGGCGTGTATTGGACAAAGACGGCAAGGTTTTGGGTCTGCGCAATCTCGCGCATCCGCATGTAGATGAACAGCCCTTCACCCGGTCGCTGTCGGGCGTATCTATCCCGCGGGATGTGACCGAGGTTGCCGTGCAGGCCCGCGATTCGGTTGGCGGATGGTCCCCAACCACTGTCACAGTCAAATTACGCTAAAGCCTAGGTCCGGTGGTATGGTCCACCGGATAGGATCGACGCCGCACGGTACAATTGTTCTGACAGCATCACCCGCACCATCATATGCGGCCAAACCATCTTACCAAATGACAGGGAATGATCTGCCGTTCCGCGCAAAGCCGAATCAATTCCATCCGCGCCGCCGATCACAAAGGCCAGATCACCGCGCCCCATGTCGCGCCAATTGGCCAAACGGTTGGCAAAATCCGGTGACTTTTCAACCTTGCCGCGCTCATCCAGCACACAGATCAGCGCCCCTTGCGGGATCGCCTTTTGCAACAGCGCGGCCTCTGCCGCCATACCGCCGCCCTTTTTGTCCTCAACCTCAACGACCCGCGCCGGACCAAGGCCAAGGTTGCGGCCTGTCCGGTCAAAGCGGGTCAGATAATCATCAATGAGGGTTTTCTCGGGACCGGCACGCAGCCGCCCGACAGCACAGATATGAACACGCATCAGCGGCGTTCAGTCAGCGGAATCAGTTTTGCGGCGCGGGCGCATCGCCCCCAACCCACATCTTTTCCAACTGATAGAATTCACGCACTTCAGGGCGGAAAACATGCACAATCACGTCGCCTGTGTCGATCAAGACCCAGTCGCCAATGTCCTTGCCTTCCACCTTGGGCGTCCGCCCGAATTCATCCTTGACGCGCTGAGCCAGCTTTTCGGAGATCGCGGAAACCTGACGGGTCGAACGGCCCGTACAAATAACCATGTAATCACCGATCTCCGTTTTGCCGCGCAGATTGATCTGCACGATGTCTTCGGCTTTGTCGTCTTCAAGGGATTTCAGGATTGTCGCCAAAAGCGCATCGCTTGTGGTCATCTCACCGGCAACAGACATTACAGCCGCCCCGGTATCCGCAGCCGTGGCTGCGTTCGCTTGGATTGACAGGACATCGTCCTCCTTTTTGCGCGCCGCCGGACCCCCGGCGCTGGGGTTGGGTCCAAGATAGCAACGCCAAAGTGACAATTCAATGACAAGCGGCACCGGTGGCCAGAACCGGCCAATAGTTGTGACAATGTTGCTTGATCGGGGTGTTCGCCCAGCCAGAGATCAGTCCAGCGCCTCGCCCACCGGTCTGCGCGACAGGGAAAGCTGGCTGTCTTCCAACATGCGCACTTCGCGCTGCGGGAAGGGGATGGAAATGTCGTTTTCTTTGAAGATATCCCAGAGCGCGAGATATACGTTGCCGCGAATATTTGTCAGCCCCCCGGTCGGGTCTTTGATCCAGAACCGCAGAATGTAATCCACACTGCTGTCACCAAATCCAACGATATGACACACAGGCGCCTTGAAGCCGAGCACTCTGTCCACGCCTTTGGCCGCTTCGATGGCCAGTTTGCGCACCTTATGGGGATCGTCGGAATAAGCCGTGCCAAAATAGATATCGAGGCGCACAAAATCATTGGAATGCGACCAGTTAACCACTTGCCCGGTGATCAGATCCTCATTCGGGATCAGGTATTCCTTTCCGTCCCGCGTCACCACAGAGGCATAGCGCGCGCCAAGGGTCTGGATCCAGCCGAAGGTCTCCCCAAGGCTGATCACATCACCGGGTTTGATGGATTTGTCGATAAGGATGATCACACCCGAAACCAGGTTCGACACCACCTTTTGCAGGCCAAAACCGAGGCCCACACCAATCGCACCCGACAACACTGCAAGCCCGGTCAGATCAATGCCAACGGCCCGCACACCCATGAAGAAGGCGATACCATAGAGGAATATCTGCACCCCTTTGACAGCCAGCACCTGCATGGAGGGGCTGATATCTTCGTTGCGGCGGATGCTGGCAGCAGTGGTGGTGCTGACCAATCTGGCAAAGGTAAACAATACCCCGATCACCACCAAAGCCGTGATCATATCCAGCAAGGACAGGCGGAACTCCCCTATCTTGAGGGCGACCCCCTCAAGAAATTCGGAAACCTCGTCCGCGACATTGAGGAAATACAGCGTTGCATAAATCCAAAGCGCCCATGTCACCATACGCCGTAAGAACCGGTTGCGAACCAATCGCACGGCAAAGGCGATCCCGACCCATACAATCGCCAGTGTGGCTGCCAGCCCGATCAGATAGGATCGCGACGGCCAGGTCACATTCTGCATGACCAGATAAACACCCGCCGCCATGAGCGCGAACCACATCAACCCCAAACGCCGGCGCACCTGCACCACAATACGCAGCTGCCATTTCGACCAGCCTTCACGCGAGCGCACCCAGTTTTGCAATGCAGTGTCTGACAGACGGTGCAAGCCCCAGGCAATCAATGCCAAGGCAATCAGGATCAGGATCTGATTCTGTCGCCATCCGGGGGTGATAACCCCCTCAAGGAAACTCATTACGCTCGCAAACAGGGTTTGCAGCGACATCAGGAAATCCACGTAGGGATCAACAGGATCGGTTTCCGGCGTCATAATCAAAGACAACCACAGCCAAAGCCCAGCGGCAAGCCGCCGCTGCCCAAGTCCTGCTTTATTCGGTCGCGGCGCTTTGCCAACACGGCAATTCCCTTGAACCATGGGTCATTTCAGGCTAGTCCGCGATACATGACACAGGTGTTTGATCTGGACGACCGCGCACGCCTGCGCGAACGCTTTTTCGGAGCGCGGCACAGCGTGCTCGCTTTCCTATAAGCGACCAACCCCCAGCCACATACCATCACCCAAACAATACGGGAGAGGACCATCATGTCCCCCAAGACGATCTACGATAAAATCTGGGATGCCCATGTCGCGCATGAAGCGGACGACGGCACCTGCCTTCTTTATATTGACCGCCACCTGGTGCACGAAGTGACCAGCCCGCAGGCCTTTGAAGGGCTGCGCATGACAGGCCGGACAGTCCGCGCACCGGACAAGACCATCGCGGTGCCCGATCACAACGTTCCGACAACGCTGGACCGCGCCAATGCGGAAACCATGACCGAAGACAGCCGCATTCAGGTTGAAGCGCTGGACAAGAACGCCAAGGACTTTGGCATTCACTACTACCCCGTGTCGGACGTGCGTCAGGGCATCGTTCACATCGTTGGCCCCGAACAGGGCTGGACCTTGCCCGGCATGACCGTGGTCTGCGGCGACAGCCACACCGCCACCCACGGCGCCTTTGGCGCATTGGCCCACGGCATCGGCACCTCCGAGGTGGAGCATGTTCTGGCCACGCAGACGCTGATCCAGAAGAAATCCAAAAACATGAAGGTCGAGATCACCGGCAAGCTCAAGCCGGGTGTGACCGCCAAGGACATCACGCTGGCCGTGATTGGCGAAACCGGCACCGCAGGCGGCACCGGCTATGTGATCGAATATTGCGGCGAAGCGATCCGCGATCTGTCCATGGAAGGGCGGATGACCGTCTGCAACATGGCCATCGAAGGCGGCGCGCGCGCCGGTTTGATCGCGCCGGATGAAACCACCTATGAATACGTCAAAGGTCGCCCACACGCCCCCAAAGGCGCACAATGGGAAGCGGCGCTGGCGTGGTGGAAAACCCTTTATACCGATGAGGGTGCACATTTCGATAAGGTCATCACACTGCGCGGTGAAGACATTCAGCCCGTGGTCACATGGGGCACATCACCCGAAGATGTTCTGCCGATCACCGCAACAGTGCCCAGCCCGGAAGATTTCGAAGGCGGCAAGGTTGAAGCGGCGCGGCGGTCCATTGAATACATGGGCCTCAAGCCCGGTCAGAAGCTGACAGACATCGAAATCGACACGGTGTTCATCGGATCATGCACCAATGGCCGGATCGAAGATCTGCGGGCCGCGGCCGCGATCCTCAAGGGCAAGAAGATCAAAGACGGAATGCGGGCAATGGTTGTTCCCGGCTCCGGCCTCGTCCGGGCGCAGGCCGAAGAAGAAGGCCTTGCCGACATTTTCAAGGAGGCCGGGTTCGAATGGCGTCTGGCGGGATGTTCCATGTGTCTGGCAATGAACCCCGACCAACTGGCCGAGGAAGAGCGCTGCGCATCCACATCCAACCGTAACTTCGAAGGCCGGCAGGGTTACAAAGGGCGCACGCACCTCGTCTCCCCCGGCATGGCCGCCGCTGCCGCAATCACCGGCAAACTCACCGACGTCCGGGAGATGATGTAATGGAAAAATTCGACAAACTCACCGGGATCGCTGCACCAATGCCGCTGGTCAATATCGATACAGATATGATCATCCCCAAGGTTTTCCTGAAAACCATCAAACGGTCCGGCCTCGGCGTGAACCTGTTTGACGAAATGCGCTATGACCGTCAGGGCAACGAAATCGAAGATTTTGTGCTGAACAAGCCGCAGTACCGCGAGACAGAGATTCTTGTCGCGGGCGACAACTTCGGTTGTGGATCGTCGCGCGAACACGCCCCATGGGCGATCAAGGACTTTGGCATCAAATGTGTGATCTCCACATCCTTTGCCGACATCTTTTTCAACAACTGCTTCAAAAATGGCATCCTGCCTATCGTCCTGCCGAAGGATCAGGTGGATGTTTTGATGCAGGACGCGGAGAAGGGTGCAAACGCCCGTGTGACCGTTGATCTCGAAGCGCAGACCGTCACGACATCTGACGGTGAATGCTTCTCATTCGAGGTGGACTCGTTCAAAAAGCACTGCCTTATGAATGGCTTGGACGATATTGGCCTGACCATGGAAAAGGCCGCGTCCATCGACACATTTGAAGAGCAAGCAGCGCAAAGCCGCCCTTGGGTTTGATACCTGCTCTTACGAATTAACAAATAAAACACATTTTTCAGTGTTCCTAGTGGGTGCCCTCGTGGCACCCACAACATCTTGGAAACTGCCTTCTTATGGTCATCAAAATGATGCAAGAAGGCACCACCTTCACCGTCAAAATGCCACAAGTCTTAGCTTCAATGCGTCTAGCGGCTTGAGAACTATGGCAAAAGAAGGCACAAATCGGGCAGAATTGAGGCGCCCCTGAAAAACAGTGGGCAACAAGTTGGAATAGGTCGCGGCAACGTATCGGGACTGGCCAGTTTGGAAAGGCGCAGTAGTGATTGGACGAATGACAGGCGCGGCAACGCGTGGCCTTTTGGTGGCGTTGCTGATTGCAACACCGGCATTGATCTTGCCCGGTGTCGCCGCAGACTCGACCCAAATCACCGCGCTGATGGCCCTGCTTGCCGGTTTCCTGACCTTCGTCGAATACAACTCCAGCTTTCCCAGCATTGTCGAATTCCGCGATGCCCCCCCATTCAACCGTCTGCGATTTATCGCCATGTTTGTGACCGTCTTGATGATCACCCAGGTGATCAAGAGCCATTCCGAAGTGACCCTGCTCAGCGGCGCGTTATTCTCATTGGGTACAATCATCGGCAATGCCCTCGATTTTCCCTATTCTCCGGTCCGACTTGCCGTCTTGATGCTGCCGGAAACGGCCAGCATTCAGTTGGTTGAAACCATCCGCGCAGCCGCTGGCCTTGCCTATCTGGTCGCCGCAATTGCGTTGATCGTTTTTGTGGTGATCGTGCGCGTTCTGGGTTGGCCCACCCGCCACGGCGCATTTAACGTCTGGGTGAACCTGCCTCTGTTTGATCCGACGGCAGGCGGTGACGTGATTTCTCGCCTACAGCGGGAAGCGAGGATCAATATTGCACTCGGCTTCTTGCTGCCATTCCTGATCCCTGCGATGGTCAAGCTTGCGTCATATCTGATTGATCCGATTCCATTTGAGAACCCGCAAACATTGATCTGGACCGTAAGCGCATGGGCCTTTTTGCCAGCCAGTATGGTCATGCGAGGCATCGCCATGAACAGGGTTGCCGGCATGATCGAAGACAAGCGCCGCCGCACATATGCCGACGCGGAAACCGAAGCAGGTTTGCAAATCGCCTGATAGCACTCGCGGCGGCTCTGATTTGGACTTTGCCTGCTTGGGCAGACACCCTTCGGGTTGCGACCTTCAACACAGAACTGTCCCGCAATGGCCCCGGCCTGTTGCTACGCGATATCCTCAAGGGAACAGATGCACAAATCACTGCAGTGCTGGATCTGCTGGCGCAGACCAATGCCGATGTGATCACCTTGCAGGGGTTCGACTATGATTTCGAAAACCGCGCCCTCATGGCCTTTGCCAATGCTCTTGAGAAACGTGGGTTGCACTATCCTCATCTTTTCGCCGCGCCGCCCAATGCCGGCTTCCGAACCGGGCTTGATCTGAACGGTGACGAACGCAGAGGCGGGCCAGATGACGCGCAAGGCTACGGGCGGTTTTTTGGCGCTGGCAGCATGGCGGTGCTGTCCCGATTTGTGATTGAAAGGGATCAGGTACAGGATTTCACGTCGCTGTTGTGGCGCGATCTGCCGGGGGCCGACCTGCCTCAGATCGATGGCAAACCTTTCCCAAGCGCCGAGGCCCAGGCCGTGCAACGCCTGTCGTCACGCGGTCATTGGGTGGTACCGATACTGCACCCCAAAATGGGCCGGGTTTCAATCCTGACCTTTCATGCCACACCGCCCGTTTTCGATGGACCCGAAGACCGTAATGGCAAACGCAATGCGGATGAAATCCGGTTCTGGCAACATTTCCTGGATGGGAAAATTGGCCAGGCGCCAGCAGCCCGGTTTGTTTTGGTAGGTGACGCGAACCTTGATCCTGATAGGGACGAAGGCGAGCACGAGGCCATCAAGGCATTGTTGGATCATCCCGCACTGGTTGATGCCATGTCAAAACTGCCAACGGTCGATTGGCCACAAACCGGGCCAATGCGGGTCAGCTACATCCTGCCCTCAACCGATTGGCATATTGTGGACGCTCAAGTTGTGCCTCAAATCGCCGCGGCCAGCCGCCATAATCTGCTTTGGGTGGACCTCAAACAGTAGGTTATCTTGACCCTCCGGCATCCACGGGCTAGGCCGCTTCTGACAGTTTTTTGCAAGGAGCGCCCCATGGCCAACCCAACTCTGCTTATCCTCGCCGGTGACGGCATCGGACCGGAAGTCATGGCGCAAGTCACCCGTGTCATCGACTGGTTTGGTGCCAAGCGTGATCTGACCTTCGATGTGGAGCATGATCTGGTCGGCGGCGCAGCTTACGACAAACACGGCACGCCCCTGCATGACGATACGATGGCCCGCGCGCTTGAGGCGGATGCGGTCCTGCTCGGTGCGGTTGGCGGCCCAAAATATGACGATCTGGATTTCAGCGTAAAACCAGAGCGCGGCCTGCTGCGTCTGCGCAAGGAGATGGACCTTTATTCCAACCTGCGCCCCGCGCAGTGTTTTGATGCCCTGGCCGATTTTTCGTCTTTGAAGAAAGACATCGTTGCCGGCCTCGACATCATGATCGTGCGCGAACTGACCTCTGGCGTTTACTTCGGCGAGCCGCGCGGCATCTTCGAAGAGGGCAACGAACGGGTCGGCATCAACACGCAGCGTTATACCGAAAGCGAAATTGACCGTGTTGCCCGCTCTGCTTTTGAACTGGCTCGCCGCCGTGGCAACAAAGTCTGCTCTATGGAGAAGGCCAACGTGATGGAAAGCGGCATCTTGTGGCGCGAGGTGGTGCAGCGGGTGCATGACGCGGATTACCCCGATGTCGAGTTAAGCCATATGTACGCCGACAATGGCGCGATGCAGTTGGTACGCGCACCCAAACAGTTTGACGTGATCCTGACCGACAACCTGTTTGGTGACATCCTATCCGATTGCGCCGCGATGCTGACTGGCTCGCTTGGCATGTTGCCATCCGCCTCTCTTGGCGCCCCCAATGCCGACGGCCGCCCCAAAGCGCTCTATGAACCGGTCCACGGATCGGCGCCTGACATCACCGGTCAGGGCAAAGCAAACCCCATCGCCTGCATCCTGAGTTTTGCGATGGCACTGCGTTACTCCTTTGATCAAGGCGACGAGGCCGCGCGTCTTGAAAAAGCGATTGAAAAGGTGCTGGCAGACGGTGCCCGCACGGCGGACCTGATGGGCGAAGAGGGCGGCACCCCGATCAGCACCTCTGACATGGGCGACGCCATTCTGGCCGCGCTTGACGCCAGCCTTTAAAAACGCCCAAACGGGAAAACGAAAAGCAGCGCCTTGTGCGCTGCTTTTTTCTTGCCTGCCATTTGGGGGAGGCGGGAGTACCGTGTTACCCTATCCACCTCAATGCAAGGAGGCCGCGATGCACTGGAAACCAGAAGGATACACAAGCGTCAGCCCATATCTGATCGTGTCAGATGCTCAAGCGACGCTTAACTTCGCACAAGCCGTTTTTGACGCAGAATGTCTGCGCCTGCATCACCGAGAGGACGGCGGGATCAAACACGCCGAGTTCCGGATCGACGACACCGTTGTCATGGTCGGAGAGATGTCCGGCGGAGCCACAGCGCATATCCATGTTTATGTTCCCGATGCCGATGCGGCCTTTGCTCTGGCGCTGGCAACAGGGGGCAACGCCGTTCAGGAAATGACCCGCGCTGGCGACGGCGATTACCGTGGCGGTGTGGCTGATGCCAACGGCACAGTTTGGTGGATTTCCCAACAAGAAGAATACCGCGAGTAACTCTTGTTTGTGACGTATCGGCACTTTGGTTTGCACCCCCGCAATCATTGCTTGCGCCCTGTTTTTAAGGTATGTCAGCGGTAACATTTCTGGATAAGAGAACACCTTTGAACCAAGCGCAGAAAACGGACGCCCCTTTGGATCTTTTTGTGATCGGCGGCGGCATCAATGGCTGCGGCATTGCCCGCGATGCGGCAGGGCGCGGTTTATCTGTGGCACTGGCAGAAATGAACGATCTGGCCTCGGCCACCTCATCCGCTTCGACCAAATTGTTTCACGGTGGATTGCGGTATCTTGAATATTTCGAGATTGCTTTGGTGCGTCATGCTTTGGGTGAGCGCGAGACATTGCTCAAGGCGATGCCGCATATCTCATGGCCGATGCGGTTTGTTCTGCCTTACCACAAAGACATGCGGTTTGAGGCCGACACGCCCGCCTCCAAGATCCTGAATTTCGCCATGCCCTGGACCAAGGGCCGCCGTCCGGCGTGGCTGATCCGGTTTGGCCTGTTCCTTTATGACCATTTGGGCGGTCGCAAGATATTGCCGGCAACCCGCACCCTGTCACTGAACGGCACGCCCGAGGGTGTGCCACTGCAACCGCAGTTCAGCAAAGCCTTTGAATACTCGGACTGCTGGGTCGAAGACGCACGCCTCGTTGTTCTGAACGCCCGCGATGCCGAGGCACGCGGCGCCAAAATCCTGACTCGCACAAAAGTCATCAGCGCCGCCCGAAAAGGTGACCTTTGGGAGATCACCACCGAAGACACTGGAACCGGCACGCAGCAGGTACATCAGGCCAAGATGCTGATCAACGCAGGCGGTCCGTGGGTGGGCGACATCATCCAAAGCAAAGTGCGCATCAATTCCCGCGAGGGCGTGCGTCTAGTACGCGGCAGTCATATCGTCACCAAACGGCTTTATGACCACGACAAATGCTATTTCTTTCAAGGTGGCGATGGCCGGATCATTTTTGCGATACCCTATGAGACCGATTTCACCCTGATCGGCACCACCGATATGGATCACCCTGATCCTTCGGTGCGCCCCGAATGCACGCCGGAGGAACGGGACTATCTGATCAATTTCGCCAACGGCTATTTCCAGCAGGAGCTGAGCGCCGATGATGTGGTCTGGACATACTCTGGTGTGCGGCCGCTCTACGATGATGGTGCCAGCTCTGCCGCTGCTGCGACCCGCGATTATACGTTGAAAGTCGACGCAAACGGCGGTGCGCCGATCCTGAATATCTTTGGCGGCAAGATCACCACCTATCGAAAGCTGGCCGAAGACGCGATGGAGAAGATTGCGCCGTTTTTTGAGGACACCGCAGATCATTGGACCGCAGGCGTCGCCCTTCCCGGCGGTGATTTCCCGGTCGGCGATGTGCAAAAACTGATCGGAACATTGATGTCCGACTATCCCTTCCTTGACCGCGCTTGGGCCACACGCCTGATCCGTGCCTACGGCACCGAAGCCCGGCAAATCCTTGGTGATGCCAGGGCTGCAACCGATCTGGGCGAAACCTTCGGATACAACCTGACCGAAACCGAAGTGCGTTGGCTGATGCAGCGCGAATATGCAAAGACCGCCGATGATGTCCTATGGCGGCGCAGCAAGCTGGGGTTGCGGCTGTCCAAGGTCGAGGCGGCAACTCTGGATCGATGGATGCAGACCCAGCCCGGATCTTGACAACAAAGCCCCCGAAAGAAACCATTCCGCGAACAACACCGAAGGCCCGTTATGACACATATTCTTGCCATTGATCAGGGCACAACGTCCTCCCGCGCCTTGGTTTTTGATAGTGCGATGACCATCGCAGCCACGGCACAGCAAGAGTTCGCGCAGCACTTCCCTCATAGTGGCTGGGTCGAGCATGATCCGTCTGACCTGTGGTCTACCACCTTGAAAACCTGCCGCGACGCCATAGCGCAGGCCGGACTGGATGGATCAGACATCACCGCAATTGGCATTACGAACCAGCGAGAGACGACCGTGGTTTGGGATCGTGAAACGGGCGAGCCGGTCTACAACGCCATTGTTTGGCAAGACCGCCGCACCGCCAAATACTGCGCCGAACTTCGCGCAGATGGCCATGACGAGATGATCACCGCCAAAACCGGCCTCTTGGCAGATCCCTATTTTTCAGGCACCAAGCTCAAGTGGATATTGGATGAGGTTGAAGGCGCACGGGATCGTGCCCGCGCTGGGAAACTGTTGTTTGGAACGGTCGATAGTTTCCTGATCTGGAATCTGACCAATGGCGCGTCCCATGTCACCGATGCCACCAATGCCGCCCGCACCCTGCTTTATGACATTCACAATGGCCGGTGGAGCAAAAGCATCTGCGATTTGTTCGACATCCCGATGGAGATGCTGCCCGAGGTGAAGGACTGCGCCGCCGATTTTGGCATGACGGATGCCGCGCATCTGGGTGCGGCCTTGCCTATTTTGGGCGTTGCGGGCGACCAACAGGCCGCCACCATCGGGCAGGCCTGTTTTGAACCGGGCATGTTGAAATCCACCTATGGCACCGGATGTTTTGCGCTGCTCAACACCGGGGAAAATGCGGTGACCTCCAACAATCGCTTGTTGACCACTATCGCCTATCAACTGGATGGTAAGACGACATATGCGCTCGAAGGGTCGATCTTTGTGGCAGGGGCGGTTGTGCAATGGCTGCGCGACGGCTTGCAGATCATCAAAGGTGCCGCAGAAACACAGCCCTTGGCAGAAACCGCGGATGACCAGCAAAACGTGATCATCGTTCCGGCCTTTACCGGCCTCGGCGCGCCCTACTGGAATGCAGAATGTCGCGGTGCGGTTTTTGGGCTGACCCGCGGATCGGGACCAGCCGAATTTGCCCGCGCCGCATTGGAAAGCGTCGGATATCAGACCCGCGATCTGATGGAGGCCATGCATGCCGATTGGCAGGACGAAGGGGCCGCGCCCACACTGCGTGTGGATGGCGGGATGAGCGCGAGCGACTGGGCGATGCAATTTCTGTCCGACATCCTCGACGCACCAGTGGACCGTCCACATGTTCTGGAGACCACGGCAATGGGCGCTGCGTGGCTGGCCGGGCAGCGGGCTGGGATTTACCCCGGAATGGACGAGTTTGCAAAAAGCTGGGTCAAGGAACGTAGTTTTGCGCCTGCCATGGATGATAAGACCCGTGCGGAAAAATATGCGGGTTGGCAACGCGCAGTTACGGCAACCCTGTCGGTCTAGATCGGGCGCGCAGGCTTAGTTGCGGACCCGGCCAAAGGTCGACAGGCGGTTGATTTCGTCCAGCCGTTCAAGATTGACAACGGTGGACAACATCAAACGGTCATGGCTCCAATCGCCTGGGCGTTGAATTGAGATTGCCGTCAGGGTCGTCACCGCAAACAACGGCAGGATGACCGCAGCGAGGATCAAACGCGGATGCGTCACGCGCCGCGCATCCAACAGCGATCTGATGCGGTGCTCAAGAAAGCTGGTTTTGCCTTCGCGCAGGGTCGCGCGATCCGCAGTCACCAAGGCGACCTTGGGCACAGCAATCACAAAGGTCCGGTCCTTGCGCAACGTCTTTTGACAAACCGACAACAAAGTATCGCAATAAGTCTTCACGCAGATACTGCCACGTGTCAGAACCGCACTGTCGCAGCTCAACTCGCGCAGGTGTTCGACCTGCCGCTTCCACGCGTGGTAGGCCGGATTAAGAAAGAACAGCGGCTTGAGCGCCTCAAGCAGGATTTCCCACTCAAGATCGCCCTGACGCATGTGTTGGAATTCATGCGCCAAAGATACTTTGAGCTCGCTTCCTTGGCTCAACATATGTGTCGGGATCACCACATAATAATTACGAATGCCACGTGTGGAGAACGGCACCAGCGTCCGGTCAGACAGCAACAGACGCACCCGGCCAAACCGCCGCCAGAGAAAGCTTCGGCTGACAATCTTGTGCAGACAAAACATCGAATATACCAGTCGCACCGAGCCAAGTATCAGCCCCGCAAGAAACGCAACGATCATCGCCTGCGCGATAAATCCTACACCGCTGAGAATGTTGGATGACAGGGTCTCGCGGATCTGGATCAGGCTTTCAAAGCGGGTCGCCTTCATCTCGAACCCGCCATTCAGGTAATGAGACACCACCATATCGGACAGATTCAGGTTTACGCCTGAGGCAATGCCATTGTTTTGCAAACCATTGAACAGCAGGACAAGGAAAGGTGCAAAAACGATCGCCAGAAAGGCCCCGTTTAGAAGTTGAAGTTGGGTTCCGTAGGCATGTCGAAGGCCCAGATAATTCAACCCGATGCGCGTCAGGTGCCAAAGCCCATAGGCCACGCAAAACAGAATATTGGCGTTGATGAAAGCGTCGAGAACTGCATCACCCGGTATCATTTTTCAACCTCCGATCCACAAGTGCCCGGATTTGCCCCAATGCTTCGTCTGTGAGAGCATCATCGTTGACCAAACGCGCCACGAGAGAAGCAGGCGTGCCATCGAACAGCTTCATCGACAGATCTTTGAGTGAGCGGCTCTGGTAGGCGTCTTTGCCAAGCGCGGGAATATAGACATGGCTTTTGCCTTCTTTCCGGCTGGTGACGAATTCCTTTTGTTCCAGAATGCGCAGGATGGTGGCAGCGGATGTATAGGCCAGATTGCGCTCCTTAGGCAGCTGGTCCAGCACATCACGCACCGTCCCCTCCCCCAAGGCCCAAAGTTCATTCATGAACTCCAGTTCAACCTCTGTTAACAACTCGCGTTTTTTCTTTTCTCTCATTGCCATCCAGTCCGTGGGCATTGCTCACTCGTTACTCTCGCGGAGTAAATACTAAGTTTTTCGTAAACCAAAGCGATTTCTAAACCTTGCGGAAACAGAACACCGCCCACCCCACGGAAATTGCCAGCGGCCACCACAGCGGCTGCCCGACGATGCCAAGCCATGCGAGAAAAATATAGGCTGTTCCCAACAGCGAGATAAACAAGCGATCCCCGCGCGTTGTGGTCAGGCCAAGAACCCCGCGCCGTTCGTCCCCGCCCGGACGGCGGATTTCCAGCACGGTGATAATCGCCATTGCGGAAAAGATGCCGCAGAACAGCAGAAATGTGGCGGGCGTCCACGCCATCCAGAACTCAGGCCACAGGGGATCTGTCCAGGAGAAACCCTTTTCCTCTTCTTTTTTGGCGACATTGCCCCAACCTTGCGCTCCGGCGGGAACCGCCAAAAGAAGGGCGGCAAATGTGATAGAAAGACGCTGCATCAAACCCTCCCTAGGGCAAAGCCCTTGGCGATGTAATTGCGGACAAAATAGATCACGATGGCACCGGGAATGATGGTGAGCGTCCCCGCCGCCGCAAGCAGGCCAAGTTCATACCCCGCAGATGAGGCGGTCTTGGTCATGGTGGCGGCAATCGGCTTGGCTGCGACCGCCGTCAGGGTCTTAGCCAACAACAGTTCAACCCAAGAGAACATAAAGCAGAAGAACGCGGCGACCCCCACACCCGCTTTGATCGTCGGCAGAAAGATCTTCACAAAAAAGCGCGGGAAGGAATAGCCATCCACATAGGCGGTTTCGTCCAGTTCCTTTGGCACGCCGCCCATGAACCCCTCGAGAATCCAAACCGCCAGCGGGATATTGAACAGGCAATGCGCCAAGGCCACAGCAAGATGTGTGTCAAACAGCCCGACCGAAGAATACAATTGAAAGAACGGCAGCGCAAAAACCGCGGCGGGGGCCATCCGGTTGGTCAGCAGCCAGAAGAACAACTGCTTGTCCCCAAGGAATCGATACCGGGAAAACGCATAGGCGGCAGGCAGGGCCACCGCAACGGATATGACCGTGTTCAGCGACACATAGATGATCGAGTTGATATAGCCCCAGTACCACGTCGGATCAGTAAAGATCACCTTGTAATTCTCAAGCGTAAAGGTCTGGGGAAACAGGCTGAACCCCGAAAGGATCTCACCCGTTGTCTTGAAGCTCATCGCGATGAGCCAATAGATCGGCAACATCAGAAACAGGATATATAGGATCGGAATGAGGGTGCGTTTTCTCATTGCGCGTCATCCTTTGTCATGAGGGTGTAGAACAACCAGCTCACCAGCAGCGTGATGGCGAAATAGATCAGCGACATCGCCGCCGCTGGCCCAAGGTCAAACTGGCCCAAGGAGATCTTCACCAGATCAATGGAAAGCAAGGTCGTCGAATTGCCGGGCCCGCCTCCGGTCAGAACAAAGGGTTCTGTGTAGATGTTAAAGCTGTCCATAAACCGCAATAGAATGGCGATGGTCAGTACGGTCTTCAGCTTGGGCAGCTGAATGAAACGAAAGACTTTCCACGCGCTAGCACCGTCAATCTTGGCCGCCTGATAATAGGCATCCGGGATCGAAACGAGCCCTGCATAAGACAGTAGCACCACAAGCGAAGTCCAATGCCAGACGTCCATCGTGATGATCGTGACCCAAGCCGCAAACGGGTTCTGCGTCATGTCATATGGAATGCCCAGCGTATGGTTCATCAGATAACCCAGCAGCCCAATGTCCGGCAGCGTAAAAATATTCCACATCGCGCCCACAACGTTCCAGGGGATCAGCATCGGCAGCGCCATTGTGACAAGGCAAACCGGCACCCAGAAACCACTGCGTGGCATCGAAAGGGCAATGATAATGCCCAGCGGCACCTCGATGATCAGGATCAGGAAGGTAAATAGAAATTGCCGCCCCAAGGCCGCCTGAAACCGGTCAGACCGCAAGATCTGTTCAAACCAGTCCAGCCCCTGCCAGAAGAACACGTTATTCCCAAATGTTTCCTGCACCGAATAATTAACCACTGTCATGATCGGCACCAGCGCATTGAACGCCACCAGCAATAGGACCGGCAGCACAAAGAACCACGCCTTTTGATTTTCGGTTTTCATGCGCCCACCTCCGTTGCGATCCAGCCGTCGCGATAAAGCCGGGTTTGATCGGCGCGAAAGGCCAGATGCACGGCCTCGCCCTGTGCGGGCACCGGACCGTCGATCACGGCCTTGATCGAGGTGTCGCCCACCATCGCCTCCAGCACGGAATGCCGGCCAATGTCTGACACTTTGCGCACACGGCCCGGCAGGCCCGTCTTGGCAAGCGAGACAAATTCGGGCCGGATGCCAACCTGCGCCACGCCGCCACGGCCCGTGACTTCGCCTTCCAGCGTGATCGGGTGACCCTCAACCGTGACGCCGCCTTGCCCCTCATCGGCGGGCAGCACATTCATGCCCGGCGAACCGATAAAATGGCCGACAAAGGTATGCTGCGGGCGCTCAAAGAGTTCGACAGGTGTGCCGATTTGTACGATCTCACCATCCTGCATCACCACCACCTGATCGGCAAAGGTCAACGCCTCGGTCTGGTCATGGGTCACATAAATCATCGTCGCACGGACCCGTTGATGCAGTTCCTTGAGCTTGGAGCGCAATTTCCATTTCAGATGCGGATCAATCACCGTCAACGGCTCGTCAAACATCACCACGTTCACATCGTCGCGTACCAATCCGCGCCCCATGGAGATCTTTTGTTTGTTGTCCGGTGACAGATGCGAGGCGCGGGTATCAAGCATCTCTTCGACTTCAAGCATCGCGGCAATCTCCGCCACCCGCTCGGTTATCTTGGCTTGTGCCACCCCGCGATTGCGCAGTGGAAACGCCAGATTTTCGCGCACGGTCATCGTGTCGTAGATCACCGGAAACTGAAACACCTGCGCAATGTTACGCTGATCGGGTGGCAGGTCGGTGACATCCTTGCCATCAAACAAGATCCGCCCTTCGGATGGGACCAGCAAACCGGAGATGATATTCAACAATGTGGACTTGCCACACCCCGAAGGCCCCAACAGCGCATAGGCACCACCGTTCTGCCAATCGAGGTCGATCTCTTTAAGCGCAAAGTCCTCAGGCCCATTTGGATTTAGCAGGTAGGAATGACGCAGGTTGGAAAGAGTGATTTTCGCCATCAGGCAACGAGCCTCCCGTCCGGAGCAAAATAGAATGCCTGTGTCGGGTCCATGTAAAACCTGTGGCTTTCGCCCACGTTGTAGGGATGCACCCCATGAGCCAAAGACACCCATGCTTCCTGACCTACCTCAAAATGGGCGCTGGATTCTGAGCCGGACAATTCCGTGACCAAAACCGTGCCGTCCATCGCCACGGTGCTGCCCGAGGCAACTGGCGTAACGTGATGCGGGCGCACGGCGACGACATATGGCCCATCAGCCAATTCTGCCGCCGATCCCCCCATGGTCCAGCTGATCCCGTTTTGCATCTTGGCAGTGGTGCCCGTTTTTACGATTTCGGCCGAGTTGATCGGCGGGTCGGAAAACACACGCGCTGCTGTCAGGTTTTCCGGCCTACGATAGATCTCTGCCGTGGTGCCGAATTGGGTGACAACACCATCGTCCAAAAGCGCGGTCTTGCCACCAAGCAACAGCGCCTCTTCCGGCTCGGACGTGGCGTAGACCACAACCGCGCCGCGGCCTGCAAAGAGTTCAGGCAGCTGTTCGCGCAGTTCCTCGCGCAGTTTGTAATCAAGGTTGGCCAAAGGCTCATCCAGAAACACCGCGCGGCTCTCCTTGGCAATGGCGCGGGCCAAGGCGCAGCGTTGCTGTTGCCCGCCCGACAGCTCTTGCGGACGCCGGTTGAGCATCGGACGCAGTTGCAAGATATCTGCGGCTTCTTCTACGCGCCCGGCGATCTCGGATTTGGCCATGCCTGCAACCCGCAAGGGGGAGGCAATGTTCTCAAAAACCGTCATATGCGGATAGTTTACAAAGAATTGATGTACGAGGCTGATGTTACGCTTTTGAGTGGACAGCTTTGACACATCTTCTCCGTCCATATGAATCTCGCCTGCACCCAACGGATCAAGTCCCGCCATCAATTTGATCAAGGATGTCTTGCCCGATCCGGTCTGCCCCAGCAGAACGTTGAAATGCCCCGCCTCCAGTGACAGCGTGGTGGGTTTGATGTGGGTGATGCCCCTGACGACCTTGGTCGCGGCGCGCAGTTGGATTGTCATGTCGTTCAGCCCGGAATTGCGCCTGAAAGCGCGGCGTCAGAAAAGGCCGAAGCCCAGAGAGGGAACTTCGGCCAACGCTGGCCCCACATGGGGGCCAACACATGGTTTATTGGTTCCAGCGGGCTACCAGATCGTCGTAGTTGACGGTCTCGCCCTGCGGCTTTTCATTGTCCAGCTTAGCTTTCGCCCCGCCTTTGCCCAGCCATTCAGAGGGATCTTTTTCCTCGTTCAGGCGCGGGCCACAACCGCCGTAAACACCAGCCGCCTCATCTGCCTGCTGCATCCGGGCCATGGTGATATCCATCTCTTCGGCCAGACGATCCATCGCCTGTTGCGGTGTAAACGCGCCGGAGTTCACATCACCAATCTGCTGCCACCAGATCTGGGCCAACTTTGGATAATCAGGCACGTTGATACCGGTTGGCGACCATGCCACACGATCGGGCGAACGGTAAAATTCGACCAGACCGCCCAGTTTCGGTGCGCGTTCGGTAAAGGATTCATGGTTCACCGTGGAATCGCGCATGAACGTCAGACCAACGTGGGATTTTTTCACATCCACGGTTTTGGACGTCACGAACTGGGCATAAAGCCAGGCCGCCTGCGCCCGATCAGATGGTGTGGACTTAAGGAAGGTCCAAGACCCGACATCCTGATAGCCAACCTTCTGACCTTCTTCCCAATATGGGCCGTGCGGCGATGGCGCCATGCGCCACAGTGGATTGCCCGCATCGTCAACGGTGTTGTTGCCTTCCGACTTTGGCTTCACCATGTCGGCGGTAAAGGCCGTGTACCAGAAGATCTGCTGGGCCACATTGCCTTGCGCCAGCGCTGGCAAGGATTGGTAGAAGTCATAAGACGCCGCACCCGGAGGCGCATAAGCCCGCAGCCATTCGTCCCATTTGCGGATCGCATAGACCGCCGCCGGACCGTTGGCCGCGCCGCCCCGAGTAACAGAGGCACCCGCAGGGTTACACGAACCGGCCTCCATCCGGATGCCCCATTCGTCGATTGGCACGCCGTTTGGTTCACCCTTGGAGCCGGTGCCTGCCATCGACAGCCAGGCATCAGTCATCCGCCAGCCCAGATCGGGCGCGCGTTTGCCATAATCCATGTGACCATAGATCGCGACACCATCAATTTCTTTCACGTCGTTCGAAAAGAAATCAGCAATATCCTCATAGGCTGACCAGTTGACCGGAACACCCAATTCATAACCATACTTGGCCTTGAACGCAGCTTTGTTGGCTTCGTCATCGAACCAGTCCTTGCGGAACCAATAGAGGTTCGCAAATTGCTGGTCGGGCAACTGGTACAAGTTACCGTCCGGACCTGTGGTGAACTGAATGCCCATAAAGTCATCCAGATCAAGCGTTGGCGATGTCGTCGCCGCCCATTCGCCATTCATCTGTTCGGTCAGG
Source organism: Sulfitobacter mediterraneus (assembly GCF_016801775.1). NCBI lineage: Bacteria > Pseudomonadati > Pseudomonadota > Alphaproteobacteria > Rhodobacterales > Roseobacteraceae > Sulfitobacter > Sulfitobacter mediterraneus. The sequence goes on from NZ_CP069004.1 coordinate 2,493,127, forward strand.
TTATAGGCCAGCTGCAACCGCGAGTGGGTGCCAATCAGGTCGGAATCGTTGACATAGCCGTCATAGAGGTTCCGCTGGGTCTGCATCTGCGTCTGCACAGCCTGCACCACTTCGCCCTCACCAAGGATCTGGTGGTTTACCTTGATCCCAGTGATGTCCTCAAAGGCCTTGGTCAGTACTTCGGATTCATAACCATGCGTCGGGATACCTTCCGACAGCACGTTGATCTCCATACCCTTAAACGGTTCCGCCGCGCTGATGAACCACTCCATCTCGGACATTTGTTCGTCTTTGCTAAGCGTGGACGGCTGGAACTCTTGATCAATCCATTTCTGAGCCGCTGCCGTATCGGCAAAAGCAGTCCCAGACCCCGCGATGACGGCCAATGCCGCAGTCGCGGAGAGCAGATACTTGCGCATCTTGTCTCCTCCCAAAGTGTTTGTGAGCCGGACCATGCCGACCTGACACTACGCTAATGCCAGAAATGCAAATCTGTCAAACTAAATTGTTAGTAGATAATTTACAATTACTTACAAATAGTTAACGAGACGAGGCATTATTGACGTAGGGTCACTGCTTCGCCCTACCCTGCTCTTCCCGGTCAGAAACACATTCCGCCAACCAATCACACAACCTGGTCACATGGGCATTGTTCTGGTTTTGTGGCGTCACCAAATAATAGCTGTTGCTGGTGGTCATCCCGCCCGCATGCAATGGCACCAACTGGCCGCTTTGCAGCTCCTGTTCAATTAAATAGTCCGGGATCAACCCCACCCCCAAAGACGCCGTCGCCGCCGCGATGATCATCAGAAATTGATCAAAATACTTCCCCGACATCGCCATCGGCCGATCAATCTCCAAATCCTCCAGATACTCCTGCCAGGCAAACGGACGGGTCGCGAGGTGCAACAGCGGCACCGCGCCTAGGTCTTGCGAACCCTTCACCCCGTGCTTGTCGATAAACGCAGGCGAAGCGACCGGAATCAATGTCTCGCTGCACAGGTAGCGTAGATCGGCGCCGGGCCAGTCGGCCTTGCCGAAATGCACAGCCAGGTCAAAGCGCCCCTCGGACATGTCAAAAGGCTCCAACCGGGTGGAGAGGCTTACCTCGATATTCGGATAACGCTCAAAAAATGCAGGCAGGCGCGGAATCATAAACCGGCTGGCAAAGGCGGGCAGCGTGGCAACACGAATGGCGGCCCCCATCTTGCCCGCAGACACCGCCCGCATGATGGTGCGATGCATATTCTCCAGATCAACGGCCAGCCCATCCGCCAGATTTTGCCCGGCGGCGGTCAGAACCACCCCCCGCCCGACACGGCGGAACAGGGCAGTGCCAACCGTGTTCTCCAATTCCTTCACCTGACGGCTGATCGCGCTTTGCGTCAGATGCAGCTCTCCGGCTGCCAGCGTAAAGCTTTGGTGCCGGGCGGCGGATTCGAAACTGCGCAAAACAGCATGGGACGGCAGATAACGCCTTTGGTATTCTGACATTGCGGGTGTTCCTGCCTCAAGATGCGGTCAAAGTCACCCATACCGGCGTCCGGCAGGTTGAGATATGAATATTATTCATGAGTGGATGAGTATCAAGCGATTGTATCTGCCCACCGGGGCGCATTAGGTGGCTGCAATCTGAAATGGCGGCAGGCAGCTCTATCACATGCCGATCCCGCCTTTTCTCAACAGCTATGATTGAGGGTTGGCTATGAAAAAAATTGCAGTTCTTGGGCTTGGAAAAGTTGGCACATTGGCAGCGGAACTGCTGCACAATTCAGGGTTTGACGTGACCGGCATAGATATGTCGCAACCCGCCACATCGCTGCCTTTTGCCGTCAAGGCGATGGATCTGAGCCAGACCGGCGACGTTTCTGCCGAGTTTGCACAGCAAGACGCCGTCCTGTCCTGCCTCCCGTTTCACCTGAACGCCCGGCTGGCGCAGATCGCCCATGATGCTGGCATCCACTACTTTGACCTGACCGAAGACGTGCCAACCACCAAATCCATCATTGAGCTGAGCAAAACCTCCAAAGGGTTGATGGCGCCGCAATGTGGTCTGGCACCGGGTTTCATCGGAATTGTCGGCGCAGATCTGATCGCATCGCTTGATGAATGCCGCAGCTGTAAAATGCGGGTTGGTGCCCTTCCGCAAAACCCCACCGGCTTGATGGGTTATGCCTTCAATTGGTCGCCCGAAGGTGTGGTCAACGAATATCTGAACGACTGCGAAGTGATCGAAGACGGTGAGATCAAATGGGTCTCGGCGATGGAATGGCTTGAAGATATCTACATCGACGGGGTCAAACTTGAAGCTTTCACGACCTCAGGCGGTTTGGGCACAATGTGCGACACCTATTTGGGCAAGGTTGCCAACATCGACTACAAAACCATGCGCTATCCCGGTCACGCCGCGCAGATGAACTTTTTCTTCCACGAGCTGTTGATGCGCGAGCGCCGCAAAGAGGCAGGAGAGATCCTTGTGAACGCCAAGCCGCCCGTGGATGACGACGTGGTCTATGTGCACGTCGCGGCAGAGGGCAAGAAAGACGGGCGAATGGCCCGCAAGGAGTTTGTGCGCGGCTACCGTCCGATTGATGTTGCAGGCAAATCCCGCACGGCCATCGCGTGGACCACCGCAGGATCGGTCGTCGCAATCATCGAAATGGTGCGCGACGGCAAGTTGCCAGCCAGCGGGTTCCTCAAGCAAGAAGACATTCCGCTGTCCGATTTCCTCGCGACGCCCACAGGCGGCCTTTACGCCCAATAGTGTCAAAGTTTGCCACGGTTTCGAGCACAGTCGGAACCGCGGCAATTCTCCAGAGAATCAGAGCCGGGCCCGCTTCAAACACGTTGGTTACAAAAACGACCACCGCAAATGGCCCGCTTACCTATAGATGCCAAATACGCGACAATGCCCCTTAAAACTGGGCTATTGATGCACTTCGACAGACCAATCCACCCCAGAAACAGTTACTTTGTTAACGAATAAACTTGCTTGAACAGGGGTTTCTCCGGAGGATTGTGCCAATTTTTAGGCACTTCTCTTTGATCCCTCGGGGGCGGCAATATTGTTTTGTACTGTCCGACATATTCTGCGCGGTCTTGTTTTAGCCAGCGCTTTTGCATCAGGACTGGCGGTTCAGCCGGCCCTAAGCCAAACGCGCAGCGCAACGCTTGAGTTCGAGAACATTACATTCACCTCTGCCGACACCATCCGCGATTTTGTTGGGCGGCATCTGGGGGATCCTGATCTATGGCCCTACGTCCTTGAACTGAACCAGATCGCAACACCCACCGATTTACGGCCCAACGACACGCTCAAGATGCCGGTCAAACAGGTTCGCGCGGCGGACGAGGCGCTCCAACAGGCGCTCAACACCATCCAGACCGCAACAGCGGAAGGCGCACAGGTCTTTGCGCCGGTTCAGATCGGCAATGCCGTCGCCAGCCGCGAAACCGCGCTGGAGCGGCGTGAAACCTATCAGTGGGGCGAGGTCATTGATCTGTCCGACATCGCCACTCTGCTGGCGCAGGAGGCGCTTGAGATCGCGATTGCCCAACGCGACCGCTCTGCCGAGGCGGTCGTGTCCGATGTGCAAGGTGATGTGCAGGGCCGCGCCCCGGCCGAGCCGCGCTGGTCTGGTCGAAACCTCAACGACATTCTGATCGAATTTGAACGCGTGCGCACCCTTTCGGGCAGCACAACCCAGATCACCTTTCGCGATCTGTCGCGCCTGCGGTTGAACGCCAATTCCAATGCCACGATCCAGCGCATGCGCTCTGACCCGTTGACCGGGGATGAGGTGACCAAGGTCTCGCTGGTGGACGGCGACTTTTATGCGGTTCTGAACCAGCTGTCGGACAAGACCGCTTTTGAAATCGATGTGCCGGGTGTCGAGACCAAGACGAACTCATCGGATTTCTGGGTCAAGAACGACACCAGCGGCGCAAAGTTTGTGAATTATGATCAAGCCAGCCTTGAGGTCAGGCAGGGCGATACTGCCGTGGTGATCGGTGAAAATGAAGGTGTTGTGCTCAACCGCGACGGCGCCCAGACCGCCGATGTTCTGGATAGCCCCGTACTCAGCCGACCGGACGATAATGAAATCTTGTATTCCAGCGCTGTTGATCTGGCTTGGGCCGGATTTGACGGCGCTGCGGGGTATTGGATCGAAGTGGCCCGCGACGCTGGATTTAATGAAATGCAGGTCAGTGAATGGGGCATCGCCGAAACCGCTTTTACCACGCCGGAATTGCCCCCGGCTCGCTATTTCTGGCGGGTTGCCGCGCTTGATCAATTGGGGCTCCCCGGACAATGGAGCAAACCCGCTGGCTTTATCGTGCGCCGGGACAACACGCCGCCGTTTCTGACATTGCTGGCCCCCGGTGACGGCACCCTGTCTGAAGAGCCGACGATCATCGTTTTCGGCGCGTCCGAGCCGGATGCCACTGTCCTGCTAAACGGTGCGCCACTGGAGCTGAACCAGGACGGCAGCTTTGAAATCGAAGTGCCTTTGAATGTGGGCGAAAACCTGCTGCGCCTTGATGCGACCGATCTGGCAGGAAACCAAAGCAACCTTGGACAAACCGTCATTTACCGCCCCGCGGTTGCGGTTGAGATCGCATTTGATCCTGCCATGCCCCGCGCTGACGATGCTTTTGCTACGCGATCTGGGGAACTGGTTGTTCGCGCGGCGACCACCGCGCAACCCGATGCACCGGTCGTTGTCATTGATGCCTCGGGCGCCGTGGTGGTGCAGGCCGTAACAGGCCCACAAGGCGCCCTTTCGTTTAGTGTCCCGGCAACATCTCAAATTCAGGGCTATCAGATTGAAATTTTCGCGCCCAATGGCAAATCCGAAGGTCGCGCCGATTTCTTTGTCTTACGCGATGAAATGCCCCCGGAGGTGAAGCTTGATCTGCCGCTACCCAAGGCCACTGACAATCCTGATCTAGAGATCACCGGCACGGCAGGGGATGCGGTCAACCTTACACTGGATGGCCAGCCCGTGGAGATTGCTGACGGAGCCTTTGCCATCGCAACCGAGCTGCAACCCGGCATCAACGATTTTGATCTGCTGGCGACCGATGCTGTTGGCAACGTCACGGCTGTACGCTTGCAAACCGTTTATGACATTGAGCCACCCGTGATCACCCGCGCCGAAGTGATCCGAGCCGAAGGCAATGCTGGGCCAATCACCATCGAAGTGGCCGCAACCGACCCAAGCGGGCTGCGCAAGTCCGCCACCTATCTGATTGAGATTGGCGGTGCGGAACGGGACGGATTTTTGCGCTGCGACAGTGGCGCGGGCATCTGCCGCGCCAGCCTGCCGCCCGAAACCGGCCAGATCCAACTGATCGAAGTGGCCGTCGAAGACTACGCCGGAAACACGGCATTCAAATGACCTCTCGGGCGCTGCGCCTGAGGGATGGAGGAAGACGATGAACTGGATGAAACGCATCACACTGGCTGCCGGCGCCCTTACTGCGCTTGCCCTGCCGCTGAGCGCCCAAACCACCGCCGACACGGCCAGCCTGCTGGTGATCTACGGAATCTCCGCGCCCAGTTCCGAAGGCGACGTGGATCACCGCGAACAGATCCTTTTCTCGATCCCTGAAAACACGCCCGGACGTGTCTATGTGCGCATCTTTGATCCCGAAACCAGCGGCAACGATGACTTCACCTATGGCGGTCCGCGCGATTCATTGACGACCTATCGCATCATGGGCGGCGAAGGTGCCTTTACCGGCGCAACCCGCCCCTCCATGGTGCAGGAACGCGAACGACCTGCCCGTATTTCGACCGTCACAACCGATCCTGGCAAGGTCTTGGCGCAATCTGAATACGGCTATGACAAAGGCACCGATGGCCGCTGGATAACACTGGGCACCGTCCGCGCGCGTCAAGGTGAGATCGTGAATGGCCGCGCCTATTTCCGCATTGATGTGGACGGTACCGCCGGCAACGACGGCAACGGTTTTTCGGTCGCTGTCAGCACAGTGCGCGACCGTAACCGCGCGCCCAATGACCTGTCGATGTTCGCCTACCAGCCCACGATCAGGTGGAGCGCCGGCACATCCGCAACCCGCGTCACGGTAGACCCCGCCGCGCAAGGGCCGTTCAAGGTGCAGAATTTTGACGGCGCCAAGGGCGATCTGACCTTTGTGACCGACTACACTGATATACCGCTGCAAATCTCTGGTCAGAACTATTGGTCCATCGACAGCGCGGCGCCGGAAACCGGCGCTTTGGCACTTAGTCTTAAAGGCGGGTTTGAAACACCAAATGATGTGACCGTATCCGTGTTTGACAAAGACGGCGCAGCCGTCGGCTTGCAAATGCCGCCGGTAAAGGCGCTTGATCCGGCCCGCCCGACAGCCATCGGAACCGCCAGCCCTCTGGCAGATTGCCGCGCTGTAGCCTTTGACGCCAGCCCCTCGCAAGGGCGCGTGCCGCTCAGCTACATCTGGGAGTTTGGCGATGGCAAATCTACCGATCAATCCGTGATCGCACACCGCTATGACTCGCCGGGCCGCTATACCGCGACACTCAAGGTGATGGAACAAGGCACCCATGCTGGCCGTGGATCCAGCGTTGCCGTACCCGTGCATGTCCGGTCTGGCCCAACAGCCAAACCCGGCGATCCGATCACAGTGGCCCCCGGTCAGGTTGTGCCTTTTGACGGTTCAGCATCAGAACCATCAGACAGCCCCATCAGCCGCTACATCTGGAGCTTTGGCGATGGCACCGGCGCGGCTGGCAGCTATGCCGAGAAAACCTATGAAAAGCCAGGCACCTACCGCAGCAACCTGCGGGTTGAAGACAACAGCGATCACCCCTGTAACTTCGGCGTTGAAACCCGCCTGATCACGGTCAACTTTCCCCCCGTGGCCGAAGCAGGTACGGACCAAACCGCCGAGACCGGCCAAACGCTGCTGTTTGATGCCAGTGCCAGCTACGACGTGGATGGAACTCTCAACACTTATGTTTGGGACATGGGCGACGGCACCATCATTGAAGGTGCACGGATCAGCCACACCTACACCAAGCCCGACACCTACTATGCCACCCTGACCGTCAAAGACGACAGCGGCGTTGAGAACAATTATGACTGGGATCAATTGATCGTGGTCGTGAACGCGCCGCCAGAGCCGATGTTCACGATCCCGGACCGCCCTGTGTCTGTCTCCGAGGCGGCCAGTCTCTCTGCTGAGGCCAGTGTTGATCCCGATGGATCGATCCTGTCCTACATGTGGGATTTCGGTGATGGCGCATTGGGGGACGGTGAGATCGTCGAATACGCCTGGACCGCGCCGGGGATCTATACCGTGACCCTGACCGTCACAGATGACAGCGGCACGGCCTCAGCCATTCAAAAGATCGAAAAGCAGATCGTGATTGATGCCGCCCCAACCGCGAATGCAGGTCCGGCCCAATTTGTCACGGCCAGCGAAGTCCAGTTTGACGGCACCGCGTCCTCCGATCCCGAAGGTGGGATCACATCCTACGAATGGGACTTTGGCGATGGTCACACTGGCACCGGCCCGACGCCGGTTCATGCCTATGCACGGCCCGGCATTTACGAGGTGGCGCTTGTCGTACGCGACGAAAGCACTGCACCTTTGAACGTCGACCGTGCCACAACAACGATCACGATCAACGCCACGCCTATCGCCGATGCTGGCCCGCCCCTGACCGTGGCACCGAACGAAGAGTTTGTCCTGTCCGGCCGCGCCTCACTGGACCCCGATGGCCGCGTCAGCGTCCACGAATGGACGTTGCCGGATGGCACCTCACAATCTGCCGAACGCATCGCTGTCGCTTTGGCCAGTCCCGGCCTTTACCGGTTTGGTCTGACAGTCAAAGACAGCTTTTCCGGCGGACCGGCGGCTGACACAGCCGAGACATTGATCACCGTCAACGCTGCCCCTGTGGCAGAAGCGGGTGCCGACCAGCTGGTCGCGCCGGGCGATCCCGTACGCTTTGACGGCGGTCTGTCCTACGACACGGACGGCGAGATCATCAGCTACATGTGGGAATTTGACGATGGTGTTGATCCTGTTGCTCTCCCCGCCTTTGAACGCACCTATGACACCCCCGGCGTATGGTCCGCGCAACTGGTCGTGACCGATGACAGCGGCGTGACCAACGCCACCGACACCGATGATCTGACCATTCGGGTCAACCACGCCCCGGTCGCCGAAGCCGGACCGCGCATTGATACCGAAGTTCTACAGGTCTCATTTGACGGTTCAGCCTCCTCAGATGCCGATGGTGATGCGTTGATTTATGCCTGGGATTTTGGCGACGGCTCCGCCCCGATGGAAGGGGCGCAGGTCACCCATGTCTACGAAAAATCCGGCATCTACCCCGTGACGCTGCGCGTCGATGACGGGACCGGCCTGAAGAACGCGAAAGCCATCGACACAACGGTCGTCACGATCAAGACCCGTCCAATTGCGGTGGCAGGCGGCAACAAGGATGTGTGTTCCGGCCAGCCGATCCTGTTTGACGCCTCAGACAGCTCCGACCCCGATGGCAGTTTGCTGCTGTATTCCTGGGACTTCGGCGATGGCGAAACCTCCGATCTGGTGAACCCGTCAAAAACCTACGAACAGCCCGGCGCCTATCCGGTCACCCTGACCGTGCGCAATGGCACCGGCACCGAATGGGGCACCGCGGTGGACCGTATCGCCGCCCTGATCCGCGAAGGACCGATCTCTGATGCTGGCGAGGATATGACCGTTTGCACCAACCAGGCCGTGCGCTTTGACGGGTCCGGATCAACCGACGCAGACGGGGCGGTCAACTCTTTCGCCTGGACCTTCGGTGATGGCGGAACAGCCAGCGGTGAACGTCCTGAATACCGGTTCAAAAAGCCCGGCAACTACGTGGTGAACCTGACCATTACAGGCGAAGCTTTGGGGTCCTGCAGCCCGCTGGACACCGACACCGTGAATGTCGAGGTCGTCGCAGCGCCCGCGCAGACCATCGTCGGCTCTGAACGCGCCGCCGCTGGAATGCCTGCGAAGTTCTCCATTGATCTCAGCGATCTTGAGGGGGCATCCGTGATCTCTCACAGCTGGAGCTTTAGCGATGGTGCAACCGCAGAAGGGGCTGAGGTTTCGCACGTCTTTGAAACACCGGGCGTTTATTTTGCGACCCTGAAAACCGAGCTTTCTGGCGGCAACCAAGGGTGCAGTACCATCGAGACAACCCGCAAGGTTGTGGTCAATGAGGCACCTGCCGCTGACATCAAGGGCCCGCAATCCATGGCCGCAGGTGAAGCGGTGATCTTTGATGCGGGCGCCTCAATCGACGCGGATGGCGTGATCATCAACTACGCCTGGGACTTTGGCGACGGCAACACCAGCGAAGGCTTGCGCCCCGCCCACCGTTTTGCCAAAGCCGGTACCTACAAGGTGGCCCTGACGGTGACGGATGATGCGGGCGTTGGTAACAGCCGTGTCACCCGCGAACATGAAGTTGTGGTGAACCCCGCCCCGGTCGCCGATCTTGAAGCGCCGCAATGGATCTGTCCTGCCGTGGAATTGCCTTGGCAGGTTGACGTTCCGGAAGGTACGGATGTTGCATGGATCTTCGGCGACACCGGTGTGCGTGCCGAGGGGGCCAGTGTGCGCTACCAATTTGCAAATCCGGGCCTCTACCCGGTGAGCGTCGCCTTGAATGACGGCAAGAACCTCGCCAACAGCCAACGCCGCGAGGAACGCTATGTGCGGGTCAATGCGGCACCAACGGCACTTGCCGGACCGGACCGTGTGGTCTGCCCTGGCGATGTGACGGTATTTGATGCCGGTGCTTCTGGTGATCTGGACGGTCTGATCGAACAGTTTGAGTGGAAGTTCAGCGATGGCGTGACACTGACCGGCCCAAGGGTTGAGCGCAGTTTTGATAACGCTGGTCCTGTCACCGTGGATCTGGTCGTGACCGACAATAGTGGTCTGACCTGCGGCACCGGTACAGATCGCGCAGCGGTTCTGGTCAATCATACACCAAGCGTCGATGCCGGGCCGGACATCACAACAAAGCTGGGCGCGGCCCATGACGTTGCTGATTTTGATGCATCCAATGCCTTTGACCCAGATGGCCAAGGCTTGGACCTGCACTGGAACTATGGCGACGGAACCACCGGCACAGGCGCAGTATCACGGCATCGCTATGCAACGCCCGGCACCTACACCGTGACGGTTGAGGCACGCGACCCAACCGGGCTGGCCTGCGGGGTCGGCCGTGACACGGCAACTGTCACGGCGCTGCCGCGCAACTGATCTTTGCCCACGCCGCAGCGGTCAAACCGCTGCGGCGTGCGGGTGGCAGATAGCCCATATTCAGAGCCTGTTTTCTGCTCTAAGGTGCGCACATGAGATTTCCATTACGCATCAAATTTTTCCTGTTTGCCACTTTGCTTGCCGTGCTGCCGCTGGCCATTGTTGGCCAGAACCTGACCAAGCTGACCCGCGACGAATTAAAGAGCGCCGCCAACGAAGATCTGACTGCAGTTGCCAGCCAGCTGCGCCGCGCCTTCGACAATGAATTTCAGGGCCGCTGGCTTTCACCGCTGCAAGTGATCCGCAATGGCATCGACAGCCCCGATCTGGACGTACAACAGAAGGTGTCCCTGCTGACACTGGGCATTCAGGAACTTCCCCAAGTGGTCGCGCTGCAACTGGCGATTGACGGATCAAAACTGCCAATCCTTGCCCCGGATCAGGGCTTTGCCCAACGGCTGGACACTGCGGGACTTGATCCTGTCACCACACTCAGCACCTCTCCGGAACTCCTGGCTGATCTGCGGGCACGCGGTGCCTACGGCAAGCCGCTGATTGACCAGATTGATGCGACCGGCGATTGGATCGCGACCATCGCCCTGCCGTTGGACACCAAGATCGCAGGCCGTGAAGTCACCTTTGCCGCAAAGATCAACCTTGCCTCCATGGCAGCGTTGGTGGCCAATCACCCGTTCTCGGCGCGTGGGGAAATCTCTGTGATTGATCCTCAGGGATACACTGTATTAACGCCTGAACCCACCTCGCTCACGGACCGGTCATTGGTCCGCTCTGCCATGCCACTGATTACGGCAAACGCGCGGGCCGACACCTTGCAAGGCTATACCCGCACCGATGGCACCAAGATGCTTGGCGCTTACGCCTTTCCCAACCGGTTTCCCTGGGCCGTGGTGACCGAACAAAGCGAAGATCAAGCCTACGGCGTGGTGAATGCCATCACGGAACAGATCCTGATTGTTGGCCTGCTGGGGTTTGCGATTGCCAGCATCGGCGCCCTCATCTTTGCGCGGCGACTGACCAAACCGATCCTTGAGATCGGCAGCGTGGCGGAGAAGGTCGGTAGCGGTGATTTCAGCGCCCGTGTGCAAAACGTCAATTCGCGCGATGAAATCGGCGATCTGTCAAACCGCATCAACCAGATGATCGGCCATCTGGGAGAACGATTGGAGCTGATGAAATTTGTCAGCCACGGCACCATGAACGCCATTCAAGGATCGCATGAAGCAGGCATGTCGCGCGGCGGGCAACGGCGGCGGGTCTCGGTCATTTTTACCGATATTCGCGGCTATACCGAATTCTCCGAACGGGTACCGCCCGAGGTCGTGATTGAGGCGCTGAACCAGTATTTTGATGTGCAGACCGATATCGTCGAAGAACATAAGGGCGACGTTGACAAGTTCATCGGTGACGCACTGGTCGCTGTTTTTGAAGGCGAAGAGATGGAGATCCGCGCGGTACAATGCGCGGTCAAGATCACCAACGCGATGCAAGACCTGTTGATGAAATTTCCCGACTACAACCTTCATGTGGGCATTGGCATCGCATCCGGTGAAGTGGTTGTCGGGGCCATGGGCGCCCGGGAGCGGATGGATTTCACCGTACTTGGCTCCACCGTGAACCTGTCAGCGCGCCTGTGCTCCAAAGCGGATCCGGGGCAGGTTCTTCTGGATCAGGCAACCCGAGATGCCAGCGGCGATCTTGAGGGTGTGGCATTCGAAACCTTGGCGCCAATTGCCTTGAAAGGTTACGCCGAGCCGGTGCCGAACTTCGCGGCAAAGGCCGTCACAGCGTAAAGTTGGCCCAAGCCCAGACCATCGCGATATAGGTCAGCTGATGAAGCAATTGATCAACCCCAAAGGCCCGCCAATACCCTGGGTCTGTTGGCGTATATCCCGTCTTGTCCGAGTGCACCCCTTTGGCCCAATCAATGTGGTAATGCACAACCAGTTCCACGAGGCAGAGGATCGCGACAAACATCACCGGCGCCCCGCAGACCAGCAGGGCGCAGACAGAAAACGCCGCATGCAGCCCGGCATGTTGGGCACGCCCCAAATGGACATACTGCCCACGGCCGGACAACATGCGCGGCGTTTGCAGAAAAAAATCCGCAAACAGGTGTTTGATCTCCAGCAATAACAGCAGGAGCAAAGCGGTCTGAAGCTCTGCGGTCACGCACGTCCTCCCTCAAGGTACGATCCTAACGGAACCTGCGAAACCTGCAAATCAATTGATTTTAGCGTCCCAGAGTTGTTAAGACTCTGAGGTTGATGATTTTCAAAGTCTTTTTGTTTCACCTCAGCATTGGATCTGCCCCATCGAACGCACGCTGTTCAGTTTCATCTGGAAATATTCCAAACGCGATCAGCTGATTTTGCTGGCCGTGACGCTGACGCTGTTTCCATTGCTGTACCTGACCTTGGAATTGCCCAAGCGGATCATCAATGACGCCATCGGCGCGGGCGGGCCTGTCACCGTATATGGCTACGAAATGCAGCAGGTGCCGTTCTTGATGTTCCTGTGCGGTCTGTTCCTGTTGTCCGTCTTTGGTCACGGCATCATGAAAATGCGGATCAACACGATGAAGGGGGTGCTGGCCGAACGTTTGCTGCGGCGGCTGCGGTATACCCTGATCGCGCGCATCCTGCGATTCCCCGCCCCCTATTTCGAACGCACCAGCCAAGGTGAGCTGGTTTCGATGGTCACGTCGGAATCCGAACCGATGGGCGGGCTGATGGGCGATGCAGTTGCGCAACCCGTCTTGCAAGCAGGCCAGATGGCGACGATCCTTGGCTTCCTGTTCCTGCAAAGCTTTACCTTTGGGTTGGCCGCCTGCGCGTTCATTCCGCTACAGGCGTGGTTGATCCCCAAATTGCAGCGGCAAGTGAACAAACTGAACAAAAAGCGGGTGATCCAGTTGCGGGCGCTGGCGTCGGAAATCGGCGAAAGTTCGGCAGGAGCAAGCACCCTGCGTGTCAACGGCGGCTGGCGTTATCGTCTCGCGATGGTTTCCTTCCGTTTGGGGCGGCTCTTTGCCATCCGGTTTGAGATCTTCCAAAAGAAATTCTTTATGAAGTTCGTCAACAACTTCATCTCGCAACTGACACCGTTCTTTTTCTATTCGCTTGGCGGCTATCTCGCGATCAAGGGCGAGATCACCGTGGGCGCCCTTGTTGCGGCTCTGGCTGCTTACAAAGACCTGTCCAGCCCATGGAAAGAACTGCTGGCCTATTACAACCAGTCTCAGGATATGGCCCTGCGGTGGGAAACCATTACCGAACGGTTTGCCCCTCAGGGCATGATCCGCAAAGACCTGTTCGATGGTTATCCTGAGAAGTTGGAAGATCTGGCAGGAACAGTCCAGTTGCACGGCGTCAACGTGCAGGATGCCGATGGTAATCCGGTGCTCGAAGACTTGAACGTCACTTTTGATGCCGGCACCTCCATCGCCATCACCGCGCCCAGCGATGAAGACCGCCGCGCCCTTGCAGAGGTGCTGGTGCGTGAGGTGATCCCGTCTTCGGGCAAGATCACCATCGGCGATCTGCAGCTTTCCGACCTGCATCAGGCAACAATTGCCAAGCGCATCGGCCACGCCACATCCCGTCCCGTGATGTTCCTCGGCAGCTTTGGCGACAACGTCATGCTGCCCCTGAAGCTGCAGCCTGGCGGCGAACAAGACGAAACCGCCGCAGAAAGCGCACGGGCAGGCAACAGCACAGACCCACTTGAAACAGATTGGCAGGATATCGAAGACGACGTGTCAGCCGAAGATCTGCGGTCCTGGTGGCTGGAATTGATCACCGGGATGGGCATTGATCAGGCGCTGTTCAAACGCGGCGTCGAACAACGGATCAATGCAACGGTCCATACCAAGCTGGCCCGCGCGTTGGTCGCACTTCGGCCTGATGTTGAAAAAGCTGTCAGAGATGCCGGCCTGCGCGATGCTGTTTATTTCTTCCGCGAGGATCTGTTCAATCCCAGCCTACCCGTGGCCGAGAACATGTTGTTTGCCACGTCGCGCAATCATGTCACCGCAGAAAACCTGCTTGAGCAGGCGCAATTCCTGAACCTTCTCGAAGAGTTGCATCTTGAGGCGGACCTGCTGCAACTGGCGGCCGATATCGTTGATCTTTTGCGCCAGATATTTGGTCTGGACGGCACCGATCATCCGATGTTCCGCAAGCTTGGTCTCGATCCAGAAACCTACGAGAATGCTGTCGCATTGTTGACCAAGCACCAAGACGGCGGTCAGCTTGAGCGCGATGAAAAAGCCCGTCTTCTGGCCGTGACCTTTGTAATTTCCGCCGACAAACTGGGCACCGCGTTTCCCGAAGAAATCACCACCCGCGTGCTGCAAATCCGCAAGGAACATGGCGCGCAATTGCAAGCCAGCATGGTGGATCTGCTCAGCCCGATTGATGCGGATGCACCGGTTGCGGGCCTCACTGTGCTGGAAAACGCGCTCTATGGCCGGATCGTGGCCAGCGCCGGCGCCAAAGCCGATGAGTTGCGTGATCTGATTGGCGACATCCTGCGAAAGGCGGATTTGGCCGGCCTTGTGCTCGACCTCATTTTTGAGATGCCGCTGACCTTGGGCGGTGGCAATCTGCCCGCATTGCTCACGGAATCGCTCGCCATAAGCCGCGCCACGATCAAGCGACCTCACATATTGATCCTTGACGGTGTGCTGGCCAGCTTTGATGACGAGACCCGGAACATCCTGCCGCAAAAACTGCGCGCATTGTTGCCACGCACCACGATCATCTGTCTTGCGCCCAGCTTCGAAAACACCGGCGATTTCACAGCCGTTTACGAGATGCAGGCAGGCCGGATTTCGTCCATTGCCAGTGCCACGCCACAAGATGAGGACAGCACCGTCAGCGCCGATCTCGCCCGCAAGCTGCGGGCCATCGAAGGGACCGACCTTTTCTCTGGCCTCGCCCGCAAACAACTGCGGCTGCTGGCCTTCGGGGCGCGGTGGTACAAGGCCGAGCCGGGCGAATATGTTTTTCACAAAGATGACGACCCGACCTCTGGCGCCTATCTGGTGATCGACGGGGAAGCTGATCTGCTGCTGCCCCGTGACGGCGAGGATGATCTGCTGATCACGACCTCTGGCCCCGGCGCATTGGTCGGGGAATTGGGCCTGATCCGCAATGTACCCCGCGCGTTGGATATGCGGGCCAAATCGGACCTGACCTGCCTGCGCATTGGCGGTGAGGAATTCCTTGATGTGGTCGGCAGCGATGCTGGCACAGCCTACAAACTGCTACAGGTTGTCGCGGGCTACGTATCCAACTGAACAGGATGATTATCCAGAAATGTTTGCGCCGCTGCGGCCTTGGCCCGGCCCCGCATCAACGCTGCAATGGCCAATGTCTGGGCAAATGGTAGCACCTTATCAAGATCTACGGCATTGCCCGGATATCCCGCTAAGACAGCGTCAAAGCTGCCTCGCCCGTAAGCCAACAAAACCGCAGCCAGATCCCAGCGACAGTCACAGCGCCGCGCCAAACCGAAATCCAATATCGCAATCCCGCCGTGCCGCTTCCGGAACACTTGATCTGCATGCAAATCGCCGTGACAGACGGCAACGCGGGTGTTTTCTGGAGCCAGGGTATGGTTGATCAACTCCTGGTACAGAGCCTGCTTTGCGCCCGGCCGCAATTTGCCCAACCCAGACAGGGCCGATGGCAAGCTGACCGGAATTTCGGCCCATGCGTCCTGATCGAGACCGTGTATCACCCCAAGTGAGTGACCCAGATCATTGGCCGGTTGCCGGGGCAGCGGCCCTGACAATGGCCGTCCATGCACAAAATCGTCCAACACCCATTGCGCAGATATTTCTGGCGTCGTCACCTCCTCAGAGGTCAACACCGGACGGACAACTGCAGCGCCATTTTGAGAAAGCGTGCGGCGCAATCTGGCATCGATCGCTGGATCTAGTCCCGGCGAACCGGGTTTGAGCACGCGCAGCGCATAGGTGCGCCGGTCTGTTTGAATACGCCAGATCGATGCCTGTGCCCCGCCACCCAACACCGAAATCGCAACCGCTTTTTCCCCCAATGCGTCAAAGATCGGGGCCAGCTTGGCCAATTGCGCCTGTGTCTGTACATCCATTGCGCTAATCTGACCGATGCCCTTCAAACTTGCGCAGAGACACATCAGCCGCTTCCAATTGGCGCCTGACCGATCCGGCAATCTGAACGGCCTCTGCCGTATCGCCATGCAGGCAGATCGTATCAATCTGTGTCGGAATATGTTTGCCGCTTTCGGTGATGATTGCGCCGGCCTGCACCATCTGAACCATCCGAGCACCAGCATGATCCGCATCATGGATCACCGCACCGGGCAAAGACCGGTCCACCAGCGTGGCATCGTCGTTATAGGCGCGGTCTGCAAAGATCTCTCCGGCCCAGAGGCAGCCCAGCTTTTCCACCGCCGACTGTTGCGCGGTGGCGGCCAGCACCATGACAATCAAATCGGGCGCAACACTCAACGCCGCCTCGTATAGGTCACGCGCCATATCCTCGTCTTCGGCACACATGTTGGCCATTGCGCCGTGCAGCTTGAGATGCCGCACTTCTGCGCCCACGCTGCGGGCCATGCCAAGACTTGCGGCCACTTGATAGCGCACTTGATTTTGCAACGTCCCGCGCGGCACTGACATGCGGTTGCGGCCAAATCCGGCGATGTCCATGAACCCCGGATGCGCGCCAATGCCCACACCGTTGCTTTGGGCCATCGTCATGGTCGCCGCCATCACATCCGCATCCCCCGCATGACCACCACAAGCGATATTTGCCGAGGTCACAATGTTCAAAAGCGCCGCATCGTCGCCCATTTTCCATGCGCCATAACTCTCTCCCATATCCGCGTTCAGATCGACATGTGGCATCTCAATTCTCCTCTTCAAAAGGGTTTGCTTGGGCAGAAACCGCGCCGCTGATCAACTGGTAGCCCAGCAGATCACGGATATTGGCCGGATCACGCACAAGCGGCATCACTTTGGACGGCAGTGATTTCAGCTCAGACAGAAAGCGGGTTTGCAACGCGATGGCCTCGGCCATCTCAACAAATTCAAACCGGATCGTGGCCCCCATCTGGGCCTGCGCAACCCGCGGCAGATCACAAGGGATCACTGTGCCGATGCGCGGATATCCCCCTGTTGTCTGGCATTCATACATCAGCACAAATGGTGCGCCATCACCGGTGATTTGGATATCGCCGGGCACAATGACCTCGGACACGATGGTAAGCTGCCCTTCGGTGGCGAACCCATCGCCCGGTTGATCCATCCGCACACCCATGCGATTGGCCCGAGCATCACGGGAAAATTGTGTTTGGCAAAACCTGTCCCGCGTGTCTTGCGAAAAGGACGTTGTTTGCATTGAAGACACCACGCGCACCGCGCCACCGCCAAAGCGGGTCACAGGTGTCAGGGTCATGCCCACCTGCCCCGCCTCGTCCTGGCCAAGCGGCAAGCTGTCCTCATCCTGCAAAGCGCGGCCCAAACCCGCGCTGAGATGGCTGGACCGCGATCCCATCTGTGGCGGCGTGTCAAATCCACCGCCCACATGCAGGTATCCATAGCTGCCGTTTCGCGCCCCGCCGATGGTCAGCGTCGCACCGGCAGGTAGCAGATGCGAGGCGTTCCAGATAAGCGGGTCACCGTCGATGTTTGCCGCCATTTCCGCGCCCGTCAGGGCAATGCGGATATCGCCACTGGCCCGAAATGCGCCGCCACTTCCGGCCATTTCTATCGCCGCCGTATCGGCAGGCTGCCCCAAGAGTGCCGCACCCTCGTATAGAGCAACCGGATCAGCCGCACCGCCTATGGTCAGCCCCTGCGCCCGAAAACCGGGACGCCCTAAATCTTGCAGGCTTAGCCCCGGACCGGCTTGGATAATGCCCAGATGCGCAGTCATGTCAGTGCCTCTGAACTGGCACCACCATTGCCGCTGTCGTCTTTGGCACGGATCTGCGCCAACTCGGCTTGCGTCACAGAAGGGAACACCAGTTCATCCCCCGGTGACAAGGCAAAGGGTTTCGATGCATCAGGGCGGAATGTGCGAAAGGCGGTTTGGCCGATGTGCCGCCACCCTGTGGGAGAGGCGTTGGTAAAGATGATCAACTGCCGGATCGCCACCACCAGAGCCCCCGCGGGCACGGATTTGGTCAACGCCTGCTGGCGCGGGATATTCCATGTCTCGCTGAGCTCTCCCATATAGGGCTGGCCGGGTGCAAAACCGATGGTCAGAACCCGCACCCGCGATGTCGACAATTCGCGGACAGCTGTATCAGGATCAACGCCCGCAGCCTCTGCGGCCTCTTCCAATTGCGGCGCCAGCTCTGTGCCATAGACAGTCGGCACATGCCACAAAGTGCGCCCCGCTGGCAAAGGCGCATTAAGCCAGTCTGACAGAGCAAGCAGGTCTTGCAGTTTCTCAACCAGTGCATCCGGCGCTGCCTCTGCCAAATCAACCTGCAAGAAGACCGATACCAACGATGTGCTGGTCTCTGCCACCTCGGGCCAGTCTGCCGCATCTACAGCCGCGCGAAAGGCCAAGGCGGCGCGGTTGGCAGGCTCTGACATTTTGTCGGCAAAGCTGACCAATATGCCAGACAAGCCGACGGTACGTATCTGAGGCCAGTCACTCATCCCCAAGCGCCCATTTGTAGAGGCGCGGCAAAAGCACCGGCGTCAGATACATCGGCAATTGCCAACAGCCGATAAACACCATCAGCGGCGCCAGAACCTCGGCGGGCAGGGCCACCAGAAAGATCGCGATATTGCGGTTTCCTGCACCGATAGCGATAGGCCCGGCGACCGCCTTGAGTTTGCCGTGCCGGAGGGTCAGCAGCGTGATAAGCTGCAACAGATAGCTGATCGCGAAAGCCAACAGGGCCCACCACAGAACCGCTACCGGATCGCTCCGCAAGGCGGGGTTCAGCGCTGCCATCAGCCCCACAACAATTGAGGAGAAGGCGATCACAGACAAGCCGTCGAGCGCCTTGATCTGGGCCGGTGAGGGTCGCGGAAAGAACAGCCGGCGCAACACAAAACCGGTGCCCGCCGATACCGCGATGATCACCAACAACCGCAACGCTGCAAACACCACCTCCGACACCGGGCCAAGCTGTGGCAACGCCGCCAGAACCGGCAAAACAGTAAGGGGAAACGCCGCCGTGCCTAGCACGAAAATCTGCATCATGCGCCCGCCATCCAGCCCGAGGATCAGCGCCAGATTGACCGACCCGGCAATGGCAGGGGCAGCACTTGCCAGCACGATGGCGAGGGTTGCTGGGCTGTCGCCGAATCCGGCCAAAGTCATGATGCCCAAGCACGCCAGCGGCACGCCCATTTGCAGCAGCAATACTGCGCTGAGCCCCCAGCGCAGATCGCTCACCGCGCCCATTGCCGCGCGCCAGCCAATGCGCAACGCCGTGATCGTCAGCAGCCCTGCCACCATATGCGGCAACCACGGCACCAAGGCATTCGCGACGGTGGGCAACAAAAGCCCGCCCGCAAGCCCGAGGATCAGACAGAGCCGCGCATGGGACGATGCGGCAGATAAGATGTGTTGGATCATAGGTCACTGTCTCAGGACGGCCCGCTGCGCAGGTTCTCTGGCAGCCATGTCGCAATCTCGGGGAACCAGATCAAGACAAAGACCATCAGAACCATGATAAAAAACATCGGAAGCGCCGCGCGGGTGATATAGCCCATCTCGTGATCGGTCATGCCTTGCAGCACAAAAAGGTTAAATCCGATGGGCGGCGTGATTTGGGCCATCTCGACCACCACGACGACAAAAATGCCAAACCAGATCAGATCAATGCCCGCGCCCCGCACCATCGGCTCGACCACGGCCATGGTCAGAACAACCGATGAGATACCATCAAGGAACATGCCCAGCACGATGTAAAACACCAAGAGCGCCATCAGCAGCTGGAAGCGGGTCAATTCCATCGCCGCAATCCCATCCGCCAGCGCCCGTGGCAATCCGGTAAAGCCCATCGAGAGCTTCAGAAATGCTGCCCCCGCAAGGATCAGCGCGATCATCGCAGAGGTTCGCGTGGCCCCCATCAGACTTTCGCGGAAACTGTCCCAGGTCAGCGACCCTTGGAACATCGCCAGCACCAGCGCCCCGATGACCCCGATGGCCGCCGCTTCGGTGGCTGTGGCCAGACCCAGATACATCGACCCGATGACCACAGTGATCAGGGCAAACACCGGCAACAGGAACCGCGAATTGCGGACCTTTTCGGCAAAGCTCATGCCGGTTTCAACATCGGGATTCCAATCCTTGGAGGTGAAACTGACAAAGGCCACATAGGCCATAAACATGCCCGCCAAGACCAAGCCCGGAAACACGCCTGCAAAGAACAGCTTGGTGATGCTTTCATTCACGGTAACACCGTAGACAATCAATGCCAGCGACGGCGGGATCATCAGACCCAGAGTGGCCGCCCCTGCCAATGTGCCGATGATCATCTTCTCAGGATAGTTTCGGGCCCTCAGTTCCGGGATCGACATCTTGCCCACTGTGGTCAGGGTCGCAGCAGATGATCCAGACACCGCCGCAAACACGGTGCATGACACGATATTGGTATGCACCAATCCGCCCGGCAACCTTGCCAGCCATGGTGACAGCCCCTTAAACATATCCTCGCTTAATCGGGTACGATACAGGATCTCTCCCATCCAAATGAACAGGGGCAAGGCCGTCAGTGTCCAGGAACTGGACGAAGCCCAAATCGTAGTGATCATCGTGTCGCCGACCGGGCGGGTGGTAAACAGCTCCATCCCGACCCAAGCGACCCCCATCAGGGCCAGCCCAACCCAGACACCTGTGCCCAACAGGAAAAACAGCACAAAAAGGAAAAGCGTTATGGCGTAAATCTCTGTCATGTTCTTATTCCCCGTGCGTCTGATCGACGATGTCGCGGCTGATGCGGTGCTCACCTTTGAACAGCACATTTAGCAAGTTGTCGGTCAGCGCGATCGCCAACAGGCCGCCCCCCAAAACCATCACCGATTGCGGTATCCACAAATGCGTGGCGTCCTGCCCTTGTGAGACCTCTTTGAATTTCCACGACCAGTAGACAAACCAGTAAGCGTAATAAGTGAAATACCATGCGATCCCCGCCGCCAGCGCAAAGCACCAGATCTCCAATAACCTTTTCGGGCCGGGTGGCACGGCGTTCAGCAGGACGGATACACGGATGTGCGCACCGCGATTCAAAGCATTGGCAAAGGCAAAAAAGCTCGCCGCGGCCATGGCATAGCCGGCGTAACTGGGCGCACCGGGAAAGATCTCGCCAATCCAGCGGGCCAGCATTTGTGCCACGATCAAGCTGAGGATCGAGATCAGGCATAGCGCGGCCAGAACGCCGGATGCCAGATACAGAAAATCGAGGAACCGTCGGAGGAATGTCATGATCTGACCCCTGTCAAAAGATGGCTTTGCCGTGATGAGAAAACACCGCGCGCGCGGCGCGAAGAGGGCCGGCGCACCGGCCCTCTTGTGGTTTTCTGCGTTGCCTTATTGCATGGACTTGAAGGCATCCACGATGGCCGCGCCATCTTCGCCTGCTGCTTCGAGCCATTCGGCGGTCATGGTTTCACCCACAGCACGCAGATCGCCCATCAATTGGTCTCCGGCTGGACCAACGGTCATGCCGCCTGCGGCCAGACCATCCATTGTGAACTGGGTGTAGTCTTTGGACGCCTGCAAACCACGCGCTTGTGCTTCTCCAGCGCAGGTTGTGATTGCCGTTTTGTTGGCATCAGACACATCCGCCCAGACATCTTTGTTTACCATCACATAGTTGTACGGCAGCCATGCATCGACTTCATAAAAATGGCTCAGGCTTTCCCACACCTTGCGGTCATAGCCGGTCGCGCCGGAGGAAATCATCGATTCCGCCACACCTGTCGCAAACGCCTGGGAAATTTCTGCTGCCTCAATGGTGACGGGCAACATGCCAGTCAGCTCTGCCAGTCGGGCAGTGGCGTTGTTGTAGGACCGGAACTTGATGCCCTGCATATCCGCAGCGCTGTTCACTTCCTTGTTGAAATACAGACCCTGTGGTGGCCATGGCACGGCATAGAGCATCACAAGGTTCTGTTCGTCCAGCACCGCGTCCAGCTTTGGCTTGGCCGCTTTGAACAGCTTGGCGCTGTCCTCAAAGGACGGGGCAAGGAACGGCACGGAATCAAATCCGAACACCGCGTTTTCATTCTGGTGACCAGACAGCAGACGTTCACCAATCTGGACCTGACCGGTCTGGATTGCGCGTTTGATGTCTGCGCCAGCAAACAGCGAACCGCCCGGATGCACAGTGATATCAATATCGCCGTTGGTCGCGCCGCGTACACAATCGGCAAAAGCGACGCCATTCTCCGAATGGAAGTTGGACGCGGAATAGGCCATCGGCATATCCCATTTCTCAGCAGCCATTGCGGGCATCGCCGCTGTCAGGGCCACGGCGGCGGTTGCCACGCCTGCCATCAATCTTGTTGTCAGTTTCATTGAGTTTCTCCCTTTTTGGATGTCTTGAACACTAATCAAAGCGTTGTGGGTGATATGGGGTCAGGTCCGTGTTCGGGGCCTGCCCGGTGATCAATCCGGCCACAAGGCGGCCCGTCTTTGGCCCGCCCGTCAACCCGATGTGGTGATGCCCGAAGGCCGTAAAGACCCGGCTGTTTCCAACCTCACCGATCAACGGCAGGCTGTCACTGGGGGCGGGTCTGTGCCCCAGCCATTCGATTTCATTTGTCGCTTTCAGCCCCGGAAAGGCGGCCCTGGCCTGACGCCTGAGCAAGGCCAGCGGGGCGGGCGATGGTCCGGCCTCAAGCCCGCCCAACTCCACAATGCCCGCACAGCGCAGACCTTGTTCCATGGGCGTTGCCACAAATTTTCCGCTGGCGATCATCGTTGGCCGCGCTGGTCCGCCGGATGCATCTTCAAAAACGATATGATAGCCCCGTTCGGCCTCAAGCGGAATGTTCAGACCCAGCTTCTTCATCAACGGCTTGGACCAAACGCCTGTCGCCAGCACCAGATTATCGCAAGGGACGGTGCCTTCAGAAGTCTGAACGCCGCGCACTTGCCCACCGAAAAGGTCAAAATCCTTGACCTCCGACTTCATGATGGTGCCGCCCATCCCTTCAAAAGCTTTGGCCAAGGCCTGCACATAGCCACCGGGGCTGCGGATAAATCCGTGGTCTTTCATGACCGCCAAAGTGTTGATCTGCGGGCCAAGGGCAGGCTCATAATCATGAACCTCAGCCCCTTCGATCAGGCGCGGCTCAAACCCCGCCTCTTTGCGCAGCTCCCAAACGTAGTGTTCCGCCTCAAAGGCCGCGCGACTGTTATAGGCAAAGCAATATTCGCTTTCGCTGACCCAATCACCGAGACCAAGTTCATCACACAGGCTTTTGTGCTGCTCTACGGAATCGCCGGTGATCGTGGTGAGCCCTTTGGCGATCCGGCGTGTGTCGGTATCATTGGCCACCGCCAGATACTTGCGCAGCCATGGCAGCAGGCGCGGCAGATAGGACCAGCGCAGAAACAATGGGAAATCCCGATCCAGCAACATTCCCGGCGCTTTTCGTAGCAGCCCTGGTCCTGTGACCGGCACCATCGCGCATGACGCCAGCACACCTGCATTGCCGTGAGAAGTGCCCGTGCCGGGCGCACCCCGGTCAATCACCGTCACCTCCACGCCAGCGCGGCGCAGCCAGATCGCCGTGGACACGCCGACGATGCCCGCCCCTATGACAACGCAATGGCCGGTCACATCGCAAGCCCGGTGCAATTTGTTCTGTTCATGACGTTCTCCCTGCCTCCATTCTTATCAAAAATATCAAAACGTCAACAATTTGTTTGTATTTTGTAATTGTTTGAATTTTCTCTTGTATGAATTGGCACGAAACCGCAGTGTTTGCTGGGCTTTGGCGGGACAGGCACATGAACAACAAAGACAACGCACGCCTCGGTATCCTGATGCTGGACACCAGATTTCCGCGAATCCCCGGCGATGTTGGAAACCCTGACACCTGGCCGTTTGCGGTGAAATTTGCAGTGGTTGAAGGTGCCACACCTGAGGCCATCGTCTGTGACGACGTTGAACCATTTGTGCAGGCCTTTGTGGCCGCGGGTCAAGAATTGGTCGCGTCAGGGTGCAGCGGCATCGCCACCACGTGCGGATTTCTTTCCCTGATCCGGCCCCGCCTTGCGGCAGAAATAGGGGTTCCAGTGGCCGCCTCCGCGCTTGAACAGGCGGCACAGATACAAGCCATGTTGCCCCCCGGCCAAACCATTGGCGTGCTGACCATCTCGGCTCGCACCCTGACACCCGCTCACCTTGCCGCGGCAGGCGTCCCCGAGGACGCGTCAGTTCAAGGCACTGACGGCAGCAGCTTTTCCCAGACGATTTTGGGCAACCAACCCAGTTTGGATGTGCCCGCCGCCCGTGCCGATCTGGTAAGCGCGGCCATGGCCCTTGTGACCGATCACCCCGATGTTGGCGCGATCATTCTGGAATGTACAAATATGGTGCCCTATTCCGCAGCCATCGCCGCCGCCACCCAAAGGCCCGTCTTTTCTATCTACAGCTATCTGCTGTGGTTTCACGAAGGTTTGCGGCCACGCGAATTTGGCTAGCCTTAACCGCGACTAGCGCAGCCAGTCATCCTCGAACGCGACACCGCTCACACCCGCCAGCCTTTTGATCCGCTCAAGTTCTGCTTCGAACGCGGCGATCCGGCCACTGCCCCATTTGACCTTATCCTCCGGCCAAAGCGCCCGCACCCGCAGCACATCTTCATCGCGAAAGGCTTTCATATCGACGCGCCCAACCAATCGATCGCCCTGCAGGATCGGGAAAACGTAATACCCATACTTGCGTTTCGCCGCGGGAACGAACACCTCAATCCGGTAGTCAAAGCCGAACAACCGCTCCGCCCGCTTGCGATCTCGCAGGGCCGGATCGAATGGGCTGAGCACCCGCAGACGACTTGTCGGAGGTTGGTCAATTGCTGGATCATCGGCCAGACCAGGCCGCGCATAGGCCATCTTGAGGCTGCCATCCACACCCGTGATCTGAACCTGCTCAAGCCGCCCTGCCGCCAATTCTGCCTTGCACCACCCCTGCGCCTCGGCCGGGGTGATATGCGCCCAGAACGCGGCCAGTTCTCCATGCGTGGCAAAACCCAGCCGTTCAAGCGCCTGATCGCAACACCAATCAATCGTCTCGTCCAAATCAGGGGCATTCGAGACGTCACACAGATGCTGTTCCAGCACCCGCTCGGTCAGGTCATAGCGTTTCTGAAACCCCTCGCGCCCGACAACGCACAACGCCCCACTGCGCCACAGATATTCCAACGCGGTCTTGGATGGATGCCAATCCCACCAGCCACCTGATCCGCGTTTTTCATCCTTGCCCACATCGGCAGAACACACCGGGCCGTCAGACTTGATCTGATCCAAAACCGCCTGAAAACACGCCTCGAACCCCGCACGCCGCCCGTCACGCCAGTGGCCGCGCAAACGCTCCGCATCGCGCTGCCGCCGCAGGTGCCAATAGGGGTAATAGGACATCGGAACCACAGCCGCGTCATGGGTCCAATGCTCAAACAACGCGCGGTCTTTCTCATAAAGGGACTTGAGCGCCTTGGGCCGATACCGCTGCCGCCGGGCAAACAGGATCAGATCATGCGCGCGCGCAACCGTGTTGATGCTGTCGAGTTGCACAAAGCCAAGATTTTCGATCAGGCCAAGCAGATCATCGCCCTTGCCCGGCCCTTGCGGCAGACCGGACAGGTGGTGCCGGTCAAGAAACACGCGCCGCGCGGCACTGTTGGAAAGGGTCAGCATGTTATCTTTTGCGATGGCGGCGCAGCGTATCACCAAATGACAACGTTGGCGTCAGTGTAACCTGCTGCGGCATGTCCGGATCCGGCTCATCCATGGTCTGGTTTAAGATAATCCGCGCCGCCGCCTGCCCGATCTCGGCGCGGCAGGCATCCATGGTCGCCAACTGGCGCGGCAATCCTTGCAACAGCTCAACTCCGTTAAAGCCAGCCAGACCGATCTGGCCGGGGATATCGACGCCTTGATCAATCAGGTACAACAACCCGCCCGCGCCGATCATATCATTGGAGTAATACAGAAAATCCAGATCGGGAGAGCGTTCAAGCATCTCCTGTGTCATCTCGCGACCCTTGGCCAACGCCGACCCGCCGGAATAAAAAGCGCGGTCCTCGATCTCTATGCCAGCCTTTGCCAATCCTTCGGTAAACCCCTCGAACCGCTTGCGCGCCCGATGGTCCAACGGCATTTTGGTGCCCATAAACCCGATGTGCTCATATCCCTCTTTCAGGATAGCATTGGCCATCTCGCGCCCCGCGCGGCGGTGCGAGATCCCCACCATCGCGTCTACAGGCCGGCCATCGGTGTCCATGATCTCAACCACCGGAATACCCGCATTGCGCAACATCGCCCGCGTCGCTTCAGAATGCTCCAGCCCCGCAATAATCACCCCGGACGGACGCCACGACAGCATCTCGTAAAGCACCCGCTCTTCTTTCTCAGGCAAATAGTCGGTCACGCCAACCACAGGCTGCAATGGCGTGTCTTCCAACACCTGATTGACGCCGTTCAAAACCTCCGGGAAGACCATGTTGGACAGGGACGGAATGATCACCGCCACCAAATTGACCCGTTGGCTGGCCAATGATCCGGCAATCTGGTTCGGCACATAACCCAGTTCCTTGGCCGCGGTCAGCACCTTTTTCCGTGTTGCTTCAGACACATCACCGCGATTGCGCAACACCCGGCTGACGGTCATTTCAGAGACGCCGCAGGCATCGGATACATCACGAAGGGTCAGCGGGCGTTTTGGGGGTGTGTTCAAATTTCTATTCCTGAATGCATATGAAACAGTTACCGCGAAGCACCCCTCACGATCAAGCGCCGCCTGCACCCAATGCAATATGCCGATGACAAGCCCCGAACGCTGGGCTAAACCCAAGCCTGCTGGCCCCGTGGCTCAACTGGATAGAGCAGCCCCCTCCTAAGGGGCAGGTTGCAGGTTCGAATCCTGCCGGGGTCGCCAATAAATCATTGAAATTAAACATTTTTTGTTGGATTGTGGAGTAAGGTGATTTTCACCTTTTACTGCGTTTTACCGCATTTTCGTGTGAATTCCTGCAAACTGCACGGATTTTCCGTGCAAAATCCGTGCAGTCGGTTCCGCGTTCGTTCTCGAAGGAAGAGCGTATTTGAGTACGAGGCCCCTTGAGGGTATCGATCATGCGTTGGACGAACCTGATGTTCATCTTGAGGTCAGTACACAAGAAAGAAGCCTTTTCTTCCGTCGATGCCTGTTGTGCAATGGGTTCAAATGTATAGAAATCCAGAGAAAATTTCTGCTTTAGCGAAAGGCGCGTTGGCAATGAAAATTTTCTACTCTTGGCAGGTTGATGCTCCACGCAAAGTTAACAAAGATTTCATTTTCGACGCCCTGAATGATGCAATCAATGAAATCAGTGCTGAATCAAAAGTATCTGAATCGGAGCGTGAAGGACTTAAGATTGATCAGGACACGCAGGGGGTCTTAGGCTCGCCAGAGGTAGCGCGAGTGATCTTCGACAAAATCGCCGCTTCAGATATTGTGGTAACTGATGTCTCACTGGTCGCCTCGGGAAAGGGCGAGAAACGTCATATTAACAGCAACGTGGCAATTGAATTGGGTTTTGCATACGCAAAACCCGGTGACGAAGCTGTGCTAAAAATCATGAACACCTATTTTGGGACGCCGGAACAATTACCTTTTGATCTCAGGATACGGCGACACCCGGTCAAGTATCATCTTGAACCTGGATCTGACGCCAAATCTCTTGCCAAAGCTCAAAAAGATCTCGTCCAACAGCTTGTTGGTATTCTTAATTTGTATCTACAAAATCCAGTTATTGAGCCGATGGCCGCCCATGTGGAAACCCCTAGTACACGGCTAAAAGGCATGTTTTGGGAACCAAGCGAGCCGCTGGTTCCCAGTAACGGGCGCAGGCAAAGCCATGACGTATTCTTCAATGCGGTTCGAGTTCTTTACTTCCGGTGCATTCCAATCAGTGCCCTGCCAGAACTATCATCGCGGGAAGCGGAGGACGCGACGGCCAAGTTGATGCCGCTTCTGTCAGAAGGTGGCTACAGCCGAACGCGCAACAAATGGGGGGCGGCATCTCATTGCGTGGCGCATGACGGTGAACTCATGGGTATGACGCAGGTGTTTCGGAACCGCGAAATTTGGGGAATTGACGCGTACTATTCGTCAATAACCAATAACCCAGAAGACGATGACGAAGAATATTTTGCCTACCTACCCACGGGAGCTATCCAACGTGAATACATTAGATCGATAAATAGCATCCGACGTTTGGCGTCGGAATTAGGCTATGGCGATCAGTACATTGTTGAAATGGGATTTTCCGGAGCAGACGGCGTGCAGCTTGCGAGAAGTCGCGCGTATTTTGAAACATTTGTCGGTCCTATCTATCAAAGTGAAGTAAATCTGCGAAAAACCATTACTGCAGACTATCCTACTGAGATGATCATGAATGATTTTTGGGAACTCCTGTTCTCTGAGGCAGGTAGTAGTGTTCCTGAAGAACTCGTCTGGATGCCAGAGGACAGATAGGCGGTTTGCATGACATGGACTGTTCGTATTACGTGCAAAATCCGTGCAGTCCTGTCCATGTCCTCGTGTAACCAACTAATCTGACTCACAAAAATCGAGCAAGCATGCCCCCTCCTAAGTTGCAGGTTCGAATCCTGCCGGGGTCGCCAGCCTTGTCCATAGCGACGGATGACGCGAAAGGCACCGATGTGCTGGACTGTTGGATGGGCGGCATTTATCGGTATCGCATTCTCACTAGGCAATGCGAACCGGCAGGCGATCCCTCGAGATCAGCCCCAAGATCGTCCGAGTTCTCCTAGAAAGGGTGCTGCGAAATTCCGGTTTAGGATCAGGTAAAACCGGGATTTGGCCTTTCGCGGTCGTTCTCGGAAAACTGGGGTTCATATCACAAGATAGTCGGGCATGTCCTGATAGCAGACGGGTCGCATCCAACGGCGGATGGCCATGGGGCCAACTGACGTATGCCCAAAATTCGTTGAGGCTGGATATGGCCCGCCATGCACCATCGCGGATGCTACTTCTACTCCGGTCGGAAATCCGTTGGCGAGAATTCTGCCCGCTTTTCGCTCCAGGATGGCAAGCAGTTTGCGGGCCTGTGGGGCGTCTTCTTCATCCACGTGCAAGGTGCAGGTCAATTGACCCTCCAGCTCATCGGCCAATGACAGCGTCGTTTCCGGATCAGGTGAACGCACGATCAATCCGAAGGGTCCAAACACCTCATGGCGCAGCGCTGGGTTGGCACGATATTCCGACGCAGCTACGGAACTGACGAATGGCGTCACCTGACGGTTTTTGGTTTGACCTTGAAACGCCAATCTGCTCATCTGCGCGATTTTTTGTGTCTTAAGGGAGAAGTCATCGGCAATTCCAGATGTCAGCATCGGCTGGGGCGCGACCTCTTGGAGAGCCGCCACTGCATCAGCAAGAAATGCATCGCCCTGTGGCCCTTCGGGCAATACGATCAAGCCGGGATTGGTGCAAAATTGCCCCACGCCCATGGTCAGTGAAGCCGCCCAGGCCTTGGCAATGTCGGTGCCTCGTGCTGCCAAGGCGTACGGCAAAACAAAAACCGGGTTGATGGATCCAAGCTCTCCGAAAAATGGGATTGGAACCGGCCTTCTTGCACAAAGGTCGAACAGTGCCCGCCCGGCCCCTAGCGAGCCGGTAAAGCCCACGGCGCTTATCAGAGGATGCTCAACCATTGCGCGGCCCAGATCATGGGTGCTGCCCTGGATCATTTGAAACATCGCTGCGGGATAACCTTCGGCGGCGACGGCGGCCCCAATGGCGCGTGCAACGATTTCACCCGTGGCTGGGTGGGCTGGATGACCTTTCACAATGACCGGGCATCCGGCGGCCAATGCTGATGCCGTGTCGCCGCCGGCGGTTGAGAATGCCAGTGGGAAATTGGAGGCGCCAAACACAGCGACCGGACCAACGGGACGCTGCACCAAGCGCAGATCAGGGGCGGGCATGGGGCTTCGATCCGGCTGTGCGGGATCATGGCGTTGATCCAGATGATCTCTGCTTTCAATGTAATCGGCAAACATGCGCAGCTGCCCGACAGTTCTGCCACGTTCCCCCACCAAACGCCCGCTGGGAAGGCCAGTTTCTGCCATTCCATAGGCTGTTATTGCGCCAGCCTGGGCGTCGATATGCGCCGCAATCCTGCGCAACAAAGCGGCGTGGCGCTCTACCGGCATCGCGTTCACGCTGGCAAAACAGGCCTCTGCGGCCATCGCTGCCCGGTCTACCTCTGCGGCGGTACCTTCGCTGACCTCAACACCGTGCCCGGTCAGTGGTTTGCTTGTGAATTTGGCGTCAGAACTGACCCAATCTCCATCGATCAGGTGTTGGCCTGTTGGTTCAATCACGAGGGATCTCCAATTTGGTTTAATGTCCCTCAAGGCGCATCTTTGGCGACAGCGCGGCAGGGTCGAGTTTCAGATGAAGGATAGCAGGCAGGCCGCTTTCACGGGCCGCAGTCAGCGCGGGGCCAAAGGCCTCGGTGGTGGTTACGGTCGCACCGAAACCGCCATAGGCTTTTGCCAGCGCTGCGAAATCGGGATTTTTCATCATTGTTCCGGACGGGCGCCCCGGATAATGGCGCTGTTGATGCATCCGGATTGTGCCATACATACCGTTGTCAGAAACCAGGGTGATCACAGCCGCGCCCTGCTCGCATGCGGTCCCAAATTCCTGGCTGACCATTTGGAAACACCCGTCACCGGCAAGGCAAATCACATCGCGTTCTGGATGGTGCAACTTGGCCGCGATGGCCGCAGGCAAACCATAGCCCATTGAGCCTGATGTCGGCGCCAGCTGGGTCCGCCAACCACGATAGCGGTAATACCGGTGCAACCACGCAGAGTAGTTGCCCGCACCATTGGTCAGAATAGCATCGTCGGAAAGTGCCGTGTTCAGGTGCGAAATCACCTGCTCCATCTTAAGCGCGCCGGGTGTCTCTTGCGGTTCTTGCCATTGCTCATAGGCCGCGCGCGCATCCGTCAACCATGCCCCACCTTCGCGGGAAATGGACATATCCCGGAGCTGTTTGATAACCGGTCCCGGCTGGGCCACGACGGCCAAAGTGGGGTAATATACTCGGCCGATTTCCGATGGGTCTGCATGAATATGGATCAGTTCCTGATGTGAAACAGGCGGGGTCAAGAGCGTATATCCAGAGGTCGTCATCTCACCCAACCGCGCACCAAGGGCCAGAATCAAATCTGCCTCTTGCACCCGTTTCGCGAGGTCCGGATTGATCCCGATCCCAACATCGCCGACATAGTTTGGATGCCGGTTGTCGAGAAAATCCTGACACCTGAAGGATGCGCCGACAGGCAAACCCATCTGCTTTGCAAATGTGCCAAGCGCCTCTGCTGCCTCCGCATCCCAACTGGCCCCGCCTGCAATGATCAACGGTCGCTTGGCCGTAGCCAATTTTTCCACAA
This sequence comes from Sulfitobacter mediterraneus, assembly GCF_016801775.1. Lineage (NCBI taxonomy): Bacteria > Pseudomonadati > Pseudomonadota > Alphaproteobacteria > Rhodobacterales > Roseobacteraceae > Sulfitobacter > Sulfitobacter mediterraneus. The sequence goes on from NZ_CP069004.1 coordinate 2,525,094, forward strand.
CACCCCTTAGATCGGTGTCCGCGGCCTTGCCCGATGGCAATGTTGCTGCCGGAACCGGTACGCCTTCTGCAACGCCAGACAACATATCCTCCGGAAGCGCGAGAACCACAGGGCCGGGCCTGCCGGATTGCGCGATATGAAACGCGTGGCTGATGTATTCCGGGATGCGGTCGGCGCGGTCGATCTCGGCGACCCATTTCGCCAGCGGACCAAACATCGCGCGATAGTCCACCTCCTGAAACGCCTCGCGGTCGCGTTGGTCACTTGCGACCTGCCCCACAAATAGAATCATCGGTGTGCTGTCCTGGAAGGCGATGTGGACACCGGCACTTGCATTTGTTGCGCCCGGACCACGGGTGACAAAGGCAATACCGGGCTTTCCGGTGAGTTTCCCGGTCGCTTCGGCCATCATCGCGGCCCCGCCTTCCTGACGGGCGACGACCACATCGATATCGGCATCATAAAGCCCGTCAAGCGCCGCCAAGAAGCTTTCGCCCGGAATGCAGAACACCCGCTCGACCCCCTGTGCCACCAGGCATTGCGTCAAAAGGGCGCCGCCGTGCAGCGGGGAAGGAGCGTCGGTCATTTTCGGGATATCCTTGTATCAAGCAAAATCGGCCCGCGCGGCCAATCGATCGGCAGCACGTTCAAAACGGGTGCGGGTTGCCGTGCGCGCGGCCTCCGTGTTTCCGGCACGCAGAGCGTCAAGCACAGCGCTGTGTTCGGCAATAATCTCCGGCCCAAATTCCGAGGCCGCAGCGTTTTTCAGGAACGCTGAGCGCAGATTATTCTGGATGTTTGCTTCGATCATCGCGACGACCTCGGCATAATAGGGATTGTTCGACGCCTCGGTGATGTAGCGATAAAGCAGCAGTTCGCTATCGACCCGCTCTTCGAGCGCATCAGAAGGGCCACGTTCGTCTGCGACAACCATGCGCTTGAAGGCAGCTTCGATCTGCGCCAGTTGATCGGATGTGCGCGTGCTTGCCGCCAATGCCGAGGCCCCTGCCTGAACGCCTGTGCGCAACTGCAAGAGCTGAACAATCTGCTTTCGCTTTTCAAAACAGGCGGGGCTGATTCGAAAGGCGGCCCGTTGCGACGCGTCCGTGACAAATGCACCCACGCCCCGCCGAGAATCCACGATACCATCATAACGCAGCAGAGATATGGCCTCTCGCACAACGGTTCGGGCCACGCCAAAGCGCTTTGACAGCTCCGATTCTGTTGGCAAGCGATCGCCCGGCATCAACTGCCCACCCTCGATCGCACCAATGATGGAAACCGCGACTTCGTCCGGCAAACGGCGCGGGCGATCGATCCGATCAAAAAGATTCGCACTGTCTGACATCAAAAATTCTCCAAAATTAAGGCTGTTGCGTCCTTAGCATAGGGTCTCTGACAGCCATTATCAAATGGGATATGATAAAACAGGTTGTCTGACAACTGTTTTAATGCTTTGGTGAACGAAATTGGGAGAAACATATGAGAATCGGGTTGATTGGCCTTGGCGGCATGGGGCGTGGACTGGCCAAGAACATGGCGGCAAAAGGTGTCGACATAACAGTTTCGGATCTGGATCAAGCGCGCGTTGATCACGCCGTAGGTCTGGGGGCGAAGGAAGGAAGCACAGCCGCGCAGATGGCTTCTGACTGCAATGTATTGATGATCTGCGTCACCACAGCCGAGGCAGTGCAAGGCATAGCTTTGGGCCCGGATGGCGCACTGTCACACATGTCCCCTGGCGACGTTCTGGTAGATCACACAACCGTATCTGCCGAACACGTAGACCTCATGCGTGCACAATGCGACGCCGTCGGTGTCCGCTACGCCGAAGCGCCGATGACGCGCACCCCGGCACACGCCGACCGCGGAGAGGTCAACATCCTGTTTGGTGGTGACGAAGACCTGATCGAACATCTTCGCCCGGTATTTGAAACCTATGCCGAAAACATTTTTCATGTCGGGCCCGCCGGTCATGCGATCCGCCTCAAGTTGATCCACAATTACATCGCCTTCGCCAATGTCGCGACCTTCTGCGAAGGCTTCGCGCTGGCGGCAAAAGAAGGTCTCGATATGAGCAAGGTCATCGGGATTATCTCCGCTGCTGGCGGGAAATCGGGGATGATGGACCTTTATGGCGAATTGACCCTGCTCCGGGACTTTACCCCGCATATGTCCCTGTCCAACGCCCAAAAGGACGTTCGCTATTACGCTGAATGGCTGGAACAAGCAGGCCTGCCCGGCTTTATGGCGCAGTCCGTTCATCAAACCTACGCGCTGGCCTCGATCATGGGGCATGGCGACGAAGGCTGCACAGCCGTCATCAAGGCATACGAAGATCTAACCGGGGTCGAGGCGAAACTGCCCGAGGCACAATAGGCCTTGCCCCAAACACATGCCGCAATGGGTCATCTGCGCGGCGCAATAACTGCATTACGGGAGGAAACCAAATGCTCAAGAAACTACTCATCACCGGCGCGATAACGGCGCTTATGTCCGGAACGGCGTTCGCACAGGATGTCACGCTGCGGCTCGCACATTTCGCGGCCGAGGCGCATCCGGGTCACATCGCCGCGCAGGCCTTTGCCAAAGCGGTTTCTGAGCGCACGGATGGCGCCGTCGCGGTGGAACTCTTCCCGGCCAACCAGCTTGGCAGCCCGCCAGAGCAGCTTGAGCAAACTGTTCTCGGTGCCATCGAAATGAACCTGCCTACGCAGGGTGCGCTCGACAAATACGAAAAGGCATTTGGCACGGTGATGACGCCATTCGCTTTCTCCAGCTATGAAGAAGCGCATGCGATCCTCGATGGCCCGTTCATGGACTGGGCCGCGCCCAAGCTCGAAAAGCAGGGCCTCGTTATGCTGTCGAACTGGGAATACGGATTTCGCAACATCACCAACTCCGTTCGCCCGATCAATTCACCCAGCGATGTTGCAGGTTTGAAACTGCGCACCCCGTCAGAGTTGCAAATTGTAGCGGCCATGGAAGGGCTAGGCGCGGCGACAACGCAAATTGCCTTCCCCGAACTTCCCAATGCATTGAATCAGGGTGTTGTTGACGGGCAGGAAAACCCGATTGGCGTCATCTATCACTTCAAGCTGAATGATTTCCAAACCAATCTTGCCGTCACGCGCCACGTCTACAATTCCATGGTGCATGTCATCAACAAGGACGTCTTTGACGCGCTCACCCCAGCGCAGCAGACCATTCTGCGTGAAGAAAGCAAACGCGCGGGCGACATGATGCGCGCCGCTGTGATCGCTCAAGAAGAAGACGAGATCGCGGCGCTTGAAGCGGCTGGCATGGCCGTGACACGTCCGGATCTCGCCCCCTTTGCAGCCCTCATGGGCCCAGCGCGGGCGCGGGTTGCCAAGTTCTCCGGCAAGGAGAACATGGACACCTTCCTCAGCTTCCTGAAGTAACCCATAGGTTGCCCGCGGTCCAATGGGTCGCGGGCGGCCCCATTCAGGACTTATCACATGACGACGTTTATCATTCTGGGTGTGCTGGTGCTGTTGATCGCCATTGGTGTGCCGATTGCGGTTTCGCTAGGCCTGACGGCGGTTGGCTTTTACGCATTGCAAGGCGACTTTCGCATTCTCGCAATGCTGCCGCAGCGCATGTTCTCCGCAACAACCGGCTTCACTCTTCTGGCGATCCCGTTTTTCATTCTGGCGGGCACGCTGATGAATACAGGCGGCATCACCGAACGCATCTTTCGCTTTGCCAATGCCTGTGTGGGTCATGTGCGCGGCGGGTTGGGTCAGGTCAACGTCCTGGCATCGCTCTTTTTCTCCGGCATGTCCGGGGCTGCAGTGGCGGATGCTGCCGGTTTGGGACAGGTTGAACTCAAGGCGATGGCCGACAAGGGCTATGATCCCGACTTCAGCGCGGCGATCACCGCGGCCTCTTCAACCATTGGGCCGGTGTTTCCCCCCTCGATCCCATTTGTCCTTTATTCCTCTATCACCGGCGTGTCAGTCGCACAGTTGTTCCTTGCCGGCGTGGTCCCGGGCGTTCTGATGGCGCTGGCCCTGATGGGGGCGGTCTGGCTGGTGGCATTGCGCCACAAGATGCCGCGAGCCGATCACATTGACTGGTCCGAGATCTGGGAAAGTTTCAAGGGCGCTGCCCTCTCCCTCTTGACCCCGGTCATCATCATCGCGGGTATTTTTGGTGGGCTCTTCACACCCACCGAGGCCGGCGTTGCCGCCAGCGCCTATGCAATGTTCCTGTCCATGATCGTCTACCGCGAGATTACCCCGCGCGACCTGCCCGGCATTTTCTGGAGCACTCTGCAACACACCATTCGCGTGATGTTTGTCATCGCCGCAGCAGGTTTCTTTGGCTGGCTTCTGGTCCACCAGCGCGTGCCGGATGCGCTTGTTTCCTCGATGGTTGGGTTTTCTGAAAATCCCGCCGTGATTCTGGTTATCGTCGTCGCGATCCTGCTGGTGTTGGGCATGTTCCTAGAGGGGATTGCCGTTATCGTGTTGACCGTGCCGTTGTTCCTGCCGGTGATGCAGCAGATTGGTGTCGATCCGGTTCAGTTTGGTGTGATCATGATCATGTGCTCAATGCTGGGCCTGCTCACTCCGCCAGTTGGAATGGTGCTTTTTGCCGTTGCTTCGGTGGCGCAGATGCCAGTCGGGCGTCTGTCCCGCGCCCTTGTGCCCTATCTCATCGGTCTTGCACTGGTTCTTGTGTTGGTCGTCGCGGTGCCGGGAGTCTCGACCTGGCTGCCCAATCTGGTGATGGGACCATGAGCGCGCTGGATCACCGCATCGGTCAGCTTTTGCGGATCATCCCGATCACATGCCTTAGCCTGCTGTTCCTGCTGCTGTTCATCAACGTGGTCGCGCGGACCTTCCAGCTTGCTGGTTTCGCGTGGTTCGATGAGGTGGTGCAGGGCCTCTTTGCCTGGATGGTCTTTATCGGCGCCGCTGCCCTTTGGCGGGACAAGGATCATTTTCAGGTTCATTGGCTGATAGACGCCTTGCCACCAGCGCCCTCGCGCCTGCTGCGCATTTTGATTGCGCTCATCAGCCTGTGCTTCTTGTCCGCAATGACATGGTACGGCGCGTCCCTCACCCTTGATGCACGTGCGCTGACCCCGATTCTCGATCTGCCGACATCCTTGTTCTATGCCGCCATCCCCATCTCGGGCGCAGTGATGAGCATCTATGCCTGCGTCGATCTTTTCAAATTAACCACCAACAAGGAGATCAATTCATGATCTATGATCACCGCACCTATACCTGCCATCCGGGCCGGATCAAAAAACACATGCAGCTCTATGCCGATCACGGCTGGGAAGTGCAGCGCAAGCATTTGGGTGAGCCCGCGGTCTATGGCGCGGTCGAAACCGGTGACGTTAATTCCTACGTTCATATCTGGGTCTACAAAGATGCGGCAGACCGCAGCGCCAGACGCGCCGCGCTGGCTGCGGACCCGGACTGGCAGAAGTTTCTTAAACTCAGCAGCGAAAGCGGCAATCTTGCCAGTCAGGTCAATACGATCCTGACCCCTGCCCCCTTCTTTGAGCCCAAATAAGCGATCAACCAGCCGCCAGAACGTCGAAGACAGTGTGGCACACGCGCGTCTTCGACCCGTTTCCGCAGTGTTGACCGTTTTCGCAATCATTGCAGTCGTCGCGATGTGGCGGGCCAAAAGGGAACCATCAACCTAGGATCAAAAAAACAACCGGCGCTACCCCGGCTTCCAGCAAACGCCCAGCAGAACCGCATCGGTTGCACCTGTGGAGACATAGGCGTGGCCAAGCCCGGAATCGAAATAGAGGTTGTCACCGGGGTAGAGCACCACAGGATCACGCCCCTTGAGGTAAACGGTCACTTCGCCTTTGAGGATATGAATGAACTCTTCCCCCGGATGCGCAATGAAATCTTCGAAGGTCGAGAAACTGTTGGCTTTGACATGGCCAATCATCGGGATCATGTGTTTGCCCGCCAAATCACCGGCAATCATTTCGTAGTCATAAGTGTCAGAGCGGTGAATCGGCCCCTCACCCGCGCGGGTGATGGTCACGGAACCACGCGAAAACCCCTCGGCGTCAGCGTCGAAAAGTTCGCCCACGTCCATGCCCAACCCCTGCGCCAGTCGCATGAACCGGTCATAAGTCAAAGAAATTTCGCCGCGTTCCATCTTGGAAATGGTCGAAACAGCCAGACCCGTGCGATCCGCTAAATCCTTGAGTTTCCAGCCACGTGCCTTGCGAATTTGGCGCACGCGCACGCCAAGGGACGATTCTGATGCGGTGTCCGTTGGGTCCAAATTCAGGGATGAAGTGAGTTCAGAATTTTCCAATGCGAAAATTTCCCTATTTTCCGATTGGAAAACATGTTACCACCACTCCCATCGTAAGCCAATGGAATCCGGAACCAAGCAAAGTGACCTCCAAAGCGATGGACCAGAGTTTTGATTTTGCCGTGATCGGCGCGGGGATCGCAGGTGCTTCGATTGCGGCTGAATTGTCGGCGCAAGCCCGTGTCGTCCTGATCGAAATGGAAGCGCAACCGGGCTATCATACCACAGGCAGATCAGCGGCGGTTTTTGCACCTATCTATGGCCCGGCTCCGGTGCGGGCGCTGACCCGCGCG